>CAIYWC010000175.1 GCA_903929795.1 uncultured Myxococcales bacterium
GGACTGTTCGAGTGGCGTGACCTGCCGACCGTCATCGCGCCGGAGGGCTGGCTGTTGGTGCGCGCGCCGGCGAACCGGACGTTCTGGGTGCTGGATTTGGCAGCGTCGGCGCGGCCGATCCTGACGCAGTTGCGGCGCTGCGAGGGCAAGTTCCCGCAGGCGGCGCTGGATCAGGTCCTGCGCGCGATCGCCGCCAATCCCGAGTTGCCAGTCGACCTGCACCGCGATCTCTCCGGCGAGGAAGTTGGCCATTTGACCAGCTGGCGTGCGGAGTTGCGGCCGGTTGGCGAGGCCGGCGTGGGAATCGCGTTGCGGTTGCGGCTCAAGGCCTCCGACGGGCTCTCCTGGCAGTCGGAGTGGCTGGTCCCGGGTCAGGGCGTGCCGCAGATTTCGGCGTTCGTCGATGGCAAGCGTGTGTGGTCAGCGCGCGACTTGCCCCACGAAGCGCAGCACGCCGAGCGCCTTGGACTGCTGGTGGATCTGGCGGATCTGACCCCGGAAACGGCCTTCGCGACGCAAGTGTTGGACACGGACCGCGCCGCCGACCTGCTGCTGGCGTTGGCCGATCCGGACCTGGGCCTCGAAGCGCACTGGCCGGAGAACGCGCGGCCGCGGGTGGTCAAGAAGGCCGACAACAGCGCGTTGGGGCTGCAGCTGCGGCCAGGTCGCGAGTGGTTCACCGTGGGCGGCGGCGTGACGCTCGACGGCCTGCACGTGCCGGTTGATCGGCTGCTGGAAGTGCTGCGCGGCGGGCGGCGAACCGTGCGTCTGGACGCGGATACGCTGATTCACCTGTCAGAATCGCTGCGCAAGACGCTGGATCCGCTGCTGGACGTGGCCCATGCGGGTCGGCACGGTCTGGAAGTGGGGCTGGTGCACGCGGCGGCGCTGGCGGATTTGGGCCCAGGCGCAGATGTGCCCAAGACGTGGATGGCGATGCGCGAGCGCGTGCGGGAGGCGGCCCAGCTGCCGACGCTGCAACCGCCGGGTCTGACGGCGAAACTGCGGCCGTACCAGACTGAGGGCATGGCGTGGCTACAGCGGATGGCGCACTGGGCTCCGGGCGCGGTGCTGGCGGACGACATGGGCTTGGGCAAGACCGTGCAAGCGCTGACGATTTTGCTGCACCGCCAGACGCTGGGGCCGGCGCTGGTGGTGGCGCCGCTGACGTTGGCGAGCAACTGGCAGAACGAGCAAACGCGGTTCGCGCCCGGGCTGGAGATTCGCTGGCTGCGGGCGATGAGCGATGCGGACCTCCAGAATCTTCAGCCAGGCGAGGTGGTTTGGGCGAGCTGGGATCTGATGGCGCGGCGCATCGAGACGCTGGCACCGATCGCCTGGGCGACACTGGTGCTGGACGAGGCGCAGGCGGCGAAGAATCCGTCGACCAAGCGGGCGCAAGCGGTTTACCAGCTGAAAGCCGGTTTTCGTCTGGCGCTCTCGGGTACGCCGGTGGAGAACCGCATCTCCGAGCTGTGGAGCCTGATGCGCGCCACGGTGCCGGGGCTGCTGGGCAGCTGGGAGTCGTTTCGCGAGCGCTTTGGCGTGGCGATTGAGGCGCACAGCGACAAGGAGGCGAGCCAGCGCCTGGCGCGGGTGATCCGGCCGTTCCTGCTGCGGCGGACCAAGCGCGAGGTGGCGCAGGATCTGCCGGAAAAGACTGAGATTACGCTGGAAGTCGAATTGTCGCCGGGTGAGCGCGCGCTGTACGCCGAGCACCGGGTGGCGATCCTGCACGCGCTGAACAGCCCGGACTCGCCGATTTCGCCCGAGCAGCGCCGCTTCATGGTGCTGCAAGGCCTCACGCGCCTGCGGCAGTTGGCGTGTCATCCGCAGCTCATCGACGTGGAAACGCAGCTGACCTCGGCGAAGCTGACGGTTCTGATGGAGCGGCTGCTGGAATTGCACGAGGAAGGCCATCGCGCGCTGGTGTTCAGCCAGTTCACACGGCATCTCGGGCTGGTGCGTGCGGCGCTGGAAAAGTCGGGGCTGACCTGCGGCTATCTGGACGGCCAGATGGCGGAAAAGGACCGGCACGCGGCGGTCCAGGCGTTCCAGACGGGGCAAGGCGATGTGTTCCTGCTGTCGCTCAAGGCCGGCGGCGTGGGCCTGAACCTGACCTCGGCGAGCTACGTGTTCCTGCTGGATCCGTGGTGGAATCCGGCGGTGGAGGATCAGGCCGCTGACCGCACGCACCGGATTGGCCAGACACGGGCGGTCACGATCTACCGGCTGGTGGCGAAACAGACGGTCGAAGAAGCGATTTTGGCGCTGCAGGCGGAGAAGCGCGAGCTGGTCGATCAGCTGCTCGACGGCACCGGCGCGGCGTCGATGATGGGCGATGCGGAGCTGTTGGCGGTGCTGCTGGATCCGGGGCAGTAGCGGCGGCATTTTTCGAACATCCGGTATGGCGCGTCACCGGCCAGCACGCGATCGACAAAGCTCGGCAAATCCATGGATTCTTTGGTTTTGCGCGCGGTCATGGGCTCGCCTCCGGTCAACAAGCCGCACGGCTCGAGCATGCGTTGTAGCGCCTCTTTTTGGCCGACGCCACAGCCAAGTCCTGGCACGGCCGCTCCAGCCGCGCTGATTGCTTCCAGCCGCAAGCGTCAGTATAGTGACCGTTGTCATCCAAATCTGACACCAAAAGATAATATGTTGCACCTTGACCTCCAATCCGCCGATGAGCTCGCGTTGACCCTGGCCCAGCGACTGCGCGCGCTCCGCCTGCACCGCTCCTGGACCCAGATTGAGGCGGCAAGTCGTGCCGGCGTGACGGTTGCCAGCTACAAACGTTTTGAACGTACAGGGGAAATTGCCCTGAAGTCGCTCCTGAAGATCATCATGGTGTTCGACCAGGTCGAGCACCTGACGCCGCTGTTTCAGCTCCCGGTGTTTCGCACGCTCGACGAAGCCGTCGCGGTCGCCCCTCTACGCCAACGCGCGCCTCGCCGGAGGTCAAGGTGAAACCGGGCATGCAGCTGCCTGCGGGCGCGACGCTCGCCGTATCGCTGGAGTGGGACAGCGCGACCGTGGTGCCGGTTGGGCGACTCGGCATGCGCGGGCGGCAGGTGCTGTTCGAGTTCGACCGGCAGTTTCTGCTCGATGGCGTGGAGATTGCGCCGCTGCACCTGCGCCGACGACCCGGGGTCATCGAGATCCGAGAGCCCGTGTTCGACAACCTGCCCGGAGTATTCGCCGACAGCCTTCCCGACGGATGGGGACGTCTGCTGCTCGACCGGGCCGCGCGGCAAAAGGGCATTCAGCCGCAGACGCTGACGCCGCTCGATCGGTTGGCGCACGTGGGCCGGGATGGCATTGGCGCGCTCGTCTATCGGCCGGAGCTTGGCGCGGATGGCAGACAGGACGCCATCGACCTCGATCGCTTGGCTGACGCGAGTCGCGCGGTGCTGGATGGCACGTCGGACGATCTGCTCGACCGTCTGCGCGCCGTGGGCGGGTCGCCTCAGGGAGCGCGGCCCAAGGCGTTGGTGCAGATTGAGGCCGACACCGGTCGCGTGACCGATGCCCAGCACGAGCATGGCCCCGGCTGGCGGCACTTCATCGTCAAGTTCGCTTCGCCGATGGACTTTCCGGACATGGGTCCGGTCGAGCTGGCCTATGCCCGGATGGCGGCGGCGGCTGGCGTGCGGATCCCCGCAGTGCGTCTGCTGCCGTCGCGGCATGGGCACGGCTTTTTTGCCTCGGCGCGGTTCGACCGGGATGGCGATCGGCGGCTCCACGTCGCGACGGCGGCTGGGCTGCTGCACGCCGACTTCCGGATGCCGTCCCTGGATTACGTGGACCTTGCCAAGCTGACCGTGCGCCTGACCCAGGACCACCGCGAAGGCGAGCAGATGTTCCGGCTCATGGCGTTCAACGTGCTGGCCCAGAACCGCGACGACCACGCCAAGCAGTTCAGCTTCCTGATGGACCGCACGGGCGCCTGGACGTTGGCGCCGGCGTACGACCTGACGTTTGCACCCGGTATCGCGGGCGAGCACACGACTAGCGTGGCGGGCGAGGGCAAGGCGCCCACGCTGGCGCACATGCACAAGGTCGCGGATGCCGCGGGGCTGGCCCGGCAAGTGGCGGATCGGATTGTGGAGCAGACCCGTGAGGCCGTCAGGCGCTGGCCGGAGACTGCGGCGGCGGCTGGGGTGACGGAGGCGACGGCAGCGGAGATCGGCCGAGTCGTTGGCGCGGGCGCTACCTGATGACGCGTTGCGGTAGGCAACACTCGAAAACTACATGACTTGCACAATTTGAGAGTCTGACTGACAATCCATGCAAGGCCGAGCCAGCGCCGCAATTTTTCCCATGCAACCTCGCAATCTACAACCACTTCTCCGAAAGGTCGCTGGACTCTATCCGATGGTGGCGGTCACGGGTCCGCGCCAGTCGGGCAGGACCACGCTGTGCCGCGCGACCTTTGCCGACAAGCCCTACGTCTCGCTGGAGGCTCTGGACGACCGCGCCTTCGCGGTGAACGATCCCCGCGGATTTCTCGCGCGTCACGCCGATGGAGCGGTTTTCGACGACGTGCAAAACGCGCCTGACCTGCTCAGCTACCTGCAGGGCGACGTGGACGAACGACCGGAGCCTGGACGCTTTATCCTCACGGGTTCCCAGCAGTTGCACTTGTTGGCGCAGGTCTCCCAGTCGCTGGCGGGGCGCGTTGGGATGCTGCAGTTGCTGCCGCTGGGTTTTGACGAACTTCAGCAATTCCCCCATCCGCCCAATGACTTGTGGACGGCGATCTGGCAGGGCGGTTACCCGCGGATTCACGATCGCGGCATTCCGGCAGACCGGTGGCTCCGCGATTACGTCGCGACCTACGTCGAGCGCGACGTGCGCCAGGTCCTGAACGTGGGAGATCTTCAGACGTTTACCGCGTTTCTGAAGCTGTGTGCGGGGCGGACCGGACAGGAACTGAATCTGTCAGCCCTTGGCGCCGATGCGGGCGTGACGCACAACACGGCGCGCGCGTGGTTGTCCGTGCTGGAGTCGAGCTACCTGGTCTTTCGCGTGCCTGCGTGGCACACCAGCACGCGCAAGCAGGTCATTCGCGCGCCGAAGTTGCACTTCTTCGATACCGGTCTGGCCTGCCAGTTGCTGGGCATTCAGGCGCCGGAACAGCTGGTCAATCATCCGCTGCGAGGTGCGCTGTTCGAGACGTGGGTTGCGACCGAGATCTACAAGGCGCGGGTGCATCGCGGCCAGCAGCCCAACCTGCTGCACCACCGGGAAGCCCGAGGGCTGGAGATCGACCTGCTGGTGGAGCAGGGGCACGGGCTGCTGGCGGTCGAGGCGAAATCCGGCATGACGGTGGCGGGGGGACTGGTTCGCCAATCTGCGGAAGTTCGCGACTTTGCATCCAGAGCGGCAGATTTCGTCCCGGCTGGTGTACGGCGGCGACACCGTGCAGGACCGGAGCGACGTCGAGGTGGTGCCGTGGCGGGAAGTGGCGATGCGGGCGTGGTAAACGCGGAGCCCGCACCGCTGCTGCTTCGACGGCGCTCAGCCCGGCTGGCAAACCGCAGCACGCTTGCTACTCTTGTCACAGCGGCAGCGCTGTGGATTGAGGTGGTTTCATGTCCCTTGCCGGGCAAATCAACGCGGAACTCGCCGGGGCGCCTATCGAAATCCAGCGCGAAGTGCTTGATTTTGCCAAGTTCTTGCGGCAGCGAGCAGACGGCCATCAGGACGAGCGAACGCACTTGCTCGATCTCGCGCAAACCACATGGGGCGCGGACGTGGACAACGCGGCCGAGGACGAGGCATGGGCGAACTTGTAGCCCGGCTCATCCAGTCCGCGGCCTGATCACGTCACCCGCCGCCACCCCAAGCCACCCAACGCCACGCTGAAATCGCTAGCCAGCTCGCTAGCCACGACAGCAAATCCGAGGATCTGTCTGACCTAACAAATTGGAATCATTCTGTTCATCGCGAAATTTCGGCGTTTTGAAACCATGCGTTCGATTCTCCTGCGCTTCCGCCAAACATCACGTGATAATCAATAGTTACAGCGCGATAATTTCGCATCGGCTAGCGTTGTTTCGTCCTCTGCTCATTCCATCCAAATGCCAGTCATTATTGCACAAATCAGCAAGTCTTAGCTGATTCGCAGGGGAATCTCGCACCAGACCGCCGTTCGCGTCGCGCTCCATCCAGCCTAACCGAGCTTGCCGGCCCTCCCAACTTGTCGTATCACGCGACCATGAACGACCTCCGCCAACTCCTGTCCGACGCCGGCAACAAACTGTCCGTGCACGCACGCGAGGCCATCCTCGCCGCGGGCCAGGAGGCCGTTCCGACGCTGATTGACGTCCTGCTGGACGAGCAACTCCAGCGCTCGGAGGACGACGCCGAGTCGATGGCGCCCATCCACGCCGCGCGTCTCCTTGGCGAATTGCGGGCGGAGGCAGCGATCCCGGCGCTGCTGGCCACGCTGCTCAAGATGGAGCCTGGCTACATCTTATGGGACGCCACGTTGTTTGCGCTGGAAGCCATCGGCGCGCCTGTCTTGGAACCCGCGCTCGCGTTGGTTCGCGACGTGGCAGCCGAGCAAAGGGGCTATCTGGCAGACGTGCTCTCCAGGCTGAGCGTTCGGGATCCGCGAATTCTGACGCTCCTGCAGGGCGAGTTGCGGCGCGATCCAATGCACGGCGCGATGTATCTCGGGCATTATGGCGACCCGGCCGCGCTGCCGGACTTGCTGGCGGTGTTTGACGCGTTGCCACTTGCTTCCGGCGGCGGGATGTTCGCCAATCAGGCGCTGGTGGAATTGCACGCGACGATTGAGGACTGCGGCGGCGTGCTGACGCCTGCGCAACAAGCGAAACACCTCGCCGCGACGTCGCCGCAACGCAAGTTTCGCGAGGAGCTGCTGGGTTTGACGACTGGCCGGGCGACGTCATCGCTGTCGGCGCCGGCGCGCGCGAAGGATCGACCGGGGCGCAACGATCCTTGCTGGTGCGGCAGCGGCCGCAAGTACAAGAAATGCCACCTCGGGCACGAGCCGGGCTAGCCCGGAAAATTCACGAAGCCCCGCCAGCACCTGAAAACGTCGCCCATCTTGTCGCCGACGGCCTGCTCGTGGAGCCGCGCTGGGCGTGAGAGACGCCTGGACCCTGTTCAAACA
>CAIYWC010000176.1 GCA_903929795.1 uncultured Myxococcales bacterium
GCGCCGTCGTCCTCGGACATGCCGATCATGTTGCAGGCGAAATAGATGAGGTTGCGCTTGTTGGAATGCGGACCTTCCCAGCCCTGGTAGATCTCGTGACCGGAACCGTTCAGGCCGTGGCCGTATTCGACCAACTCCTGCGGCGTGCCGGCGACCGCGCTGCGCGGGATCCGCAGCCAGAACTGCGCATCGCGCCAGCCATTTTGCAGCAGGCTGCCGTCCGGCGCTGTGTGAAAACGGTAGAAGGGGAACGCGTTCGGACCGTCAAAAAGCTCCATAAAATCAGGCGTATGGAACGTGCCGGTCACTTCAAACGCGATGTCGGCGTTCTCCGCGACGGTGTTCTCCGTTACCTGCGTCACCGTGATCGTCGGCCCGGACGCGCCGACCGCCGCCAGCGACTTGTCGCGCATCTCCAGCATCCGGCCGTGCAGCGCGTCGTGGCTCGCGGTGTTGAAATCCCACGCGAGCTGCAGCGTCGCCTTGTCGATGCCCTGCGCCTTCAGGATCGCGAACGTGTCGTCAAACCGCGCCTGCCGGGCTTCCAGCGTGGTGCCCTTGGTCGTGCCCGCGACGAGCGCCTTGAACGCTGGCGACGGATCGTAGGCCTTGCCGGACGTGTCCTTCAAGTTGCGCATCGCGATGATGTACCGCGTGCCTTCGTGCAGCGTGACGCCCGCGCGCGTGAACAGCACGCGATGCACCAGATCGGGCTTGGCGATCGACTTGTCATTGACCGGCTGCAGGTCCAACTCGCTGAAATGCGGCAGCTGCGTGACCGTCTTGCCATCTGCCGACACTTCCAGCCACAGGATCGACGAATCCGGCTTCAGCGACGGCGCCAGATCGTTTTCGTCGCCCAGGGCGGACGCGGTCACGTCCAGGCTCGGCCAAATCGTCAGCACATGCGTCCCGAGGTTGTATCCGTCCAGCCGCTTGTACACATCCGGCGTGACTTGCGTGCCACCGATACTGACCGGCAGCGAAGTCGCACCAAAAGTCAGTGCATACCCGGTGGGACGCGTCGCGTCGGCCTTGAGGTACAAGTTGGACGGCCACGGCAGCGTACACGCCTCCGGCATCAACGGATCGCAGTCCGGATTGCCGTAGTCGACGACCTGATCGGTCCCGTCCGCCGCGGTCGTCGCGTCTGCCGACGCGTCATCGCCGGCAGCAGGCGTGGAGCTGTTGGAGCCACAGGCAGAAACTGCCCAAAGCGCGGCAAAAATCCCTGAACGATAAAGCCATGATGTGCGCATAGATACCCTCCCGAGGCGGTAGCATCCTGCGATCGACGCGGCATGGCAAGGGGCGCGAGGCGGCCGGCAGCCGCTGTGTGACATTTTTTTGCGTGCCGCGGCAAAAGTCGGCGGGGTGCGAACAGCAGGGTGCCCACCCGGTGCGAGGGTGGGCTCACCTCAAGAGGGCACTAATCCTGCGACAGCGAACAAAAATGCTCGTAGTCGATCAGTCCGGTCACCGTCGGCTCGCGGCCGCATAGCGGGCACTGCGGGTCGCGTCGAGTCTTCAACTCGCGGAATTTCATCTGTAAAGCGTCAAACGTCAGCAGGCGACCGACCAGCGGGTTCCCCAAGCCCAGCACCAGCTTGATCGCCTCAATCGCCTGCGCGACGCCGATAATCCCCGGCAGGACGCCCAGCACGCCCGCCTCCGCGCAGGACGGCGCCATGCCCGGCGGCGGCGGCTCGGGGTAGAGGCAGCGATAGCACGGCCCGCCCTTCTCCGGCTCACTTCGGTGCGGCTTGAACACGGTGACCTGACCCTCGAAACGAAAGATCGAGCCGTGCACATTGATTTTGTTCAGGAAATAGCACGCGTCGTTGACCAGATAGCGGGTCGGAAAGTTGTCGCAGCCGTCGATGATGATGTCGTAGTCCTTGAACAATTCCAAGACGTTGGAGCTGTCCAGCCGGTACTGGTACGTGTTGACCGTGATGTCCGAATTGATGCCCTGGATCGCCTTCTTCGCCGACTCCACCTTGGGCGTCCCGACGCGCTCCTCCGTGTGCAGCAACTGCCTTTGCAGATTGGACATATCGACCGTGTCGCCGTCGATGATGCCCAGCGTCCCGATGCCCGCCGCCGCCAGGTACATCGCCGTCGGGCTGCCGAGACCGCCGGCGCCAATGAGCAGGACCTTGGCGCCCAGCAGCTTGATCTGGCCCTCCTCGCCGACTTCGGGCATCAGCAAGTGGCGGCTGTAGCGTGCAAGTTGGCTCTGGGTCAGGGATTTCCGCGTCTTCACCGGCAGCCCATGCTGGGCCCAGCGGCCGAATCCACCCGCCATCGACTGCACGTTCGTGTAGCCCATCGCCTCCAGCGCGTGCGTCGCCAGCGCCGATCGCACGCCGCCCGCGCAATACACCACGACCGGAGTCGCCGCATCCGGCGCGACCTTGCCGATCCGCGACTCCAAAAAGCCGCGGCCCAGCAGCTGTGCGGTCGGTACATAGCCGTTCTCGATCTCGTCGCGCTCCCGCACGTCTACGATCACCGTCGGGTCGCCTGCGGCAATCAGCGCGTGGACGGCTTCTGGAGAGATTTCACGGACTTTTGCCTTGATCCGGGCGAGATGTTCCTGGTACGACGGCATGACGAAACTCCTGACGTGCGCGCGGGCGGGTGCACGGGGCGCGAAAGATAGCGTGCGGCGGTGGGGATGCAAGCCCGCGAGGTCAAAGCCCGGATTGCGCCAGCAGTTGTTCCAGCAGCTGAAAACACTGCTGCCAACCCTTTTGCGTCACGTCTTCCAGCACTTCGGCGCGCATCGGCGTCTCGGCGACCAGCGTCGGGCTCAGCACCGTCAGCATCGCGCCGCGCGGGTGCGGGGCGATGGCAAACTTCAGTTCGTCGGCCTCCGGCTCGGCTGGCGGCGCGTCGATCGCGATGTGCTGGTCACCCGTCACGGCCAGATCGGCCGCCGTTTGCACCGCCAGCCAGCGCAGCGTCAGGCGGTGTGGCGCGTCAAATTCCGTCCAGATTCCAACGCGATCCCACGGTTCGCCGTCCTCATCGACCCACGACGCGTGGACTTCGCCGCCCAAACGCGCGTCGCTGTCACAGGCGTCGCAGAACCACTGCGCGAGTCGATCCCCGGCGGTCAGCAAGTCAAAAACCTGCTCCGGCGTGCCAGGCAGCGGGCTACGGATGATAACCGGTCGCGACATGTGCTTGTGATTCCTGCGCTATTTGGACTTCTTCTTCTTGCCAGGCTTGGCGGTTCCAGGTTTGTCCTCGACCTTCACTGTCGCGTCTTCCGGCGCCGCGGTGGGCACTTTCACCGGCGCGATCGTCTCGCCCGGCACGCGCCCCAGCTGGTCCAGCAGATCGCCCGCGCAGTGGTCAACAATCGACATCGCCCCGAGCGTCTTGTCCGCCGCATCGACGATCGCCTTGCGCGCGGGGCCCGCCGGCAGACCTTGGTCGAACTGCTCATAGATGTGCGCCGCATAGCCACCGCGCCGGCAGAGCTCCACCGCCACTTGCGCGAGGCACTTCTGCACCGGCGGCTGGCCGACGAGAAAGCCCGCGACTTCATTGGATTCCAGCAGCCCCGCGCGGCTCGTAATCGCCGTGCAATCATAGCGACCGCGCGCGTCGTCCAGGTTGCCGGTCTTGACGAGCGCGGCGGCCGTCCAGCGCGCCAGAAAAAGATCGCCAACCGACTGATTGTCAAAGTGATGTTCGCCGTTCTCCGCCTCTGGCTTGAACAGCGACGACTGCAGCAGCCGCTCGCAGCTGGCCTGCCGCGTCTCGACCTTGCCTGTCGCCGCCGAAACGCAATCCGGCAAGGTAATCGGCAAGTTGCGCTCGCCGTTCTCCGGCGACTTGGCCGCCACGATGCGGTCGATCGTCGCGAGCGCCTCGTTGGGCAGCAGGTCGACGCCCTGGAGGTCTTTCAACAGCTGCGCCGTCAGGAAATACGTGTAGACCTGCGCACGGCTTGCCTGAAACTCTTTGAAATCCGGATTATTTGTATCAATTTGCGCGTTGCGCGCCAGCCGCTGGACCACCTGCAGATCGCGGTGTGTCGACAAGTGCGGGTAATAGCAGCGGTCGCCGGTCGTCACCTTGCGGTCGATGTGGTAGCGCTGCAGGAATGCGTCGAACTGCCTGCGATCATTGGGATCCGGCATGGCCCGGGCCAGTGCGGACTCGGTCTCGGCGCACGTCAGCTGTGGCAGCTCCAGCCGGCCATCCACGGTCTTCAGCCCGTAATTGCTGGTGAAAACCGGCGGCCTGGTCATGACCACGGCGCGCGCGCGCGGGCTCACGCGGAGCACAAAGTCGTCGATGCTCGCCGCGATGGAGGTCCGCTGCAGCAGCGGGACTTCGTCCAGGGAGTCCAGCACGACGAGATAGAGCTGATCGCCAACCGCTTGATTCAGCGCGGCTTCTGCGCCCGCCTTGGTATCCAGCTTGTTCTGGCGGGCCAGGAACACGGCGATCGGGTTCTGGCCTGAGGCGAACTCGTCCAGGTGCGCGGCGATATCCGTGTTCAGATCGACGCGAAAAACCGGTGCAGATTTGCAGCTTTGCGCGGAAATCGACTCCGCCAGCTTGGACTTGCCCGTGCCGCCGCGCGCCATGACCAGCGTGGTCCTAAGCGGCGGCGTGTTGGGCCGCTGCGGCGCCAAAAGCCCCATGATGAAATCACTTTCCGTCAGCGTCGCCGTCTTGGTGACCGTCTTTTCCGTGCCCGGCCAATCGTGCACGATCAGCTGCGGCGGGATGTATTTGCGCTCGCCGACTTCGACATCGTGCTCACCCGCGGCCTTGCTGCACGCCAATTCGTAGACGCCGCCGGTCGGGCCAAAAGGCGGGCCGCCGTCGACATGCCCGGTCGCGCTGCAGGCCGACGCCAGCGTCAGGATCGACGAAATTCCGGCAACTACCTGAAACCACATGCGAACGGAGTGCGAACCTGTCATCTGTGTCCCCCAAAGCTGGCCGCGAGTATGGTGTCCCCTCGCGAACGCCGCAAGACCGCTCCCCGCGACCGCGAGAGCGTGCTACGTTTGCCTCCCCAGGATGCGAGGCAGCCGATGACGACCCGCGTGACGTGGACCGACGACGAAGTGAGCGAGTTGCGCGACGCGCTGACCGGCCGGCCGCCGCAGGAGATCCTGCGGAAAGCCTTTGAACTTTTTGGTGATTCCGCGGCGATCAGCTTCAGCGGCGCCGAAGACGTGGCGCTGATCGCGATGTGCCACGAGGAGGGCGTCGCGCTGCCGGTGTTCACGCTGGACACCGGGCGGCTGCATCCGGAGACCCACGAGCTGCTGGAGAAAGTGCGCGAAAAATATGGCGTGCGCTTGGAGGTGTTCAGCCCGGAGCGCGCGGCGGTTGAGGAGCTGACGGCGCAGAAGGGCTTGTTTTCATTTTACAAAGACGGCCACGAAGAGTGCTGCGCGATCCGCAAGGTCGCGCCGCTCCAGCGCGCGCTGGCGACGCGGCGGGCCTGGATCACCGGGCAGCGGCGCGACCAGAGCCCAGACACGCGGGCGCACGTGCCCGTACTGGAAATCG
The DNA here is from genome assembly GCA_903929795.1 of uncultured Myxococcales bacterium. Taxonomy (GTDB): domain Bacteria; phylum Myxococcota_A; class UBA9042; order UBA9042; family UBA9042; genus CAIYBN01. Next base: position 5,551 of record CAIYWC010000176.1, read on the forward strand.
ACCGGCGCTTTGGCAGTCCAGACCGCCAGTTGCTGAAGTTCAATCCCCTGGCGCTGTGGCCGTCATCGCGCGTTTGGTCGTTCATTCGCGCCGCGGAAGTGCCGTTTAACGCGCTGCATGGCCGTGGGTTCGTCAGCATCGGCTGCGCCCCGTGCACGCGCGCGATCCTGCCCGGCGAGCACGAACGCGCTGGGAGATGGTGGTGGGAAGAGGCGACGCAACGGGAGTGCGGGTTGCACAAGTAAGCTTCCCGGCGGCGAAGACCTGGAGCCGCAAACCGCGCAGCGGTTTAGGGAAGCGCGCTAGCGAACCATATGAGATCATGGACCTTGCCCCACTGGGTCGCGACCGGCGATTCCCGGCGGCGAAGACCTGGAGCCGCAAACCGCGCAGCGGTTTAGGGAAGCGCGCTAGCGAACCATATGAAATCATGGACCTTGCCCCACTGGGTCGCGACCGGCGATTCC
>CAIYWC010000177.1 GCA_903929795.1 uncultured Myxococcales bacterium
CGCTCCAAGGGTCGCGGCGGGTGGATTTACGCAGGGTGAAGTTTTCGGTCAACAGGGTCGTGGATTGCATGGGACACCTCCGGGTCGGAGTGTGTCGGCGGGCGCGCGCTGGCGGAAGATGGGGTTGGTGGGGCCGTTACCGCGTAAAAGTGGCGAGCACAACGGCCGGCCGCAGCTTGCTGGAAGCGAGGTTCGTGAAAGGGAACGGCACGACGACCACGGCGCCGGCTACAAGCTTGCCCATGCCTCGTCCTCGGCTGCGTTGTCCCAATCTGCGGACCAACTGGTGTGCGCGAGGTCGAGCAAGTGTGCTCGCTCGTCGTGGTGGCTGTCCGCACGCTGACGCAGAAACTTCGCGAAATCGAGCACTTCGCGTTGCATTTCCACGGGCGCATCCGCGAGTTCGGCGTTGATTTGCTCGGCAAGAGACGACATGAAAGGCTCCGGTCCGCCGGCTCTTGCGCGGCTCTGGTCAGTCTAGCAGGCGATACCGCGTTTGCCAGCCCGGGCGTCGGTTGAATCTGCCGGACCAGCGGGGTGCGACAACGTGCCGGTTCGCGGTTGAGGTCGCGGGACTTTGATTACGCCGCTTGCTTCACCTGCCAGTCGCCATCCCGGCCCGCCCTCATGGTCAGTCGCACCGGGCCGCTGTCGTCAAGGGCCAGTTCCGCCAGCTTCTCGCTCGGGTATTCCTCGACCGGCTTCTCGCGAAACACCAGCACGCGCAGCAGGTGCTCGGCGACGACGCCCATCGGCTGCTTGCCGCTTTCCCAGCGCGAGACCGTCGCCGGCGCGGTGCCCATGACCTTGGCGAAGCTCGCGCTCGACCAACCCAGGTACTTGCGCAGGAACTTCACCTCGGCTGCGGACAGACGCGACCGCTGCGACGCGATGGCGAACGCCAGCGACCGGTGCAGGTCGGCGAGGCGCGCGATCGACACGATGCGCTCACCGCAAGCGGCGCAGTGGCTGACCTCGATGTTCTCCAGCGTCACGTTCGGCAGGCCCGACTCCGTGTAGCGGTAGTTCTCGCGGCTGACTTCCAGCTCGCCTTCCTGGCAGACGGGGCAAAGCGTATTCATTTCAACCTCCAACCTGTGATCGCGAGCAGGCGCGTGTCTGACCGGAACTGCACGACCACGTACATGCGCGCGGTCCGCACCCGGTAGCGCCAAACCTTGCCGACCAACTCAGCCGATTCCACGATGCCAGCACGCAGCACGTTCAAGGCGTCGCCGGTGTCGAAGCCGTCCTTGGCGAGTTCCTCCAGCGCGTGGCCGGTGAAGTCCACCGTTCCCGTCTCCAGGATGCTGCGGATCTGCTTCTTGGCGGCTGGCGGGGTGAGCGGCTCGACCATGAGTTGATATTCTAGCATCACTTGATGTTTTGTCAAGTATCGGCGCACACCGCGGCGAGACCATGGATTGGCATTCCAACTCTCAATCCATGCATATCCTGTAATTTCAATTCAGCACAGGAGCTTTCGCCGTGTACTCAGCTCCGCTCGGCGCGGATGACGCTGCCAATCTCGGCGGAAGTGTCCTCAGTCACCCCCGCCTCGGCCGCAATCTCCGGCCAGCGCCTGACGGCCTCACGGGTCTGCTCCAGAATCCGATCCGCCACTTGCCGAGCCAGTCCAGCGGCATCCGCGACCTTGTGCATGTGGGCCAACGTCGGCGTCTTGCCCTCCCCGGCCACGCTGGTCGTGTGCTCTCCGGCCACGCCATGCGCAAATGTGAGGTCGTACGCCGGCGCCAACGTCCAGACGCCCGTGCGGTCCATCAGGAAGCTGAACTGCTTCGCGTGGTCGTCGCGGTTGTGGGCCAGCACGTTGAACGCCATGAGCCGGAACATCTGCTCGCCTTCGCGGTGGTCTTGGGTCAGGCGCACGGTCAGCTTGGCCAGGTCGACGTAGTCCAGTGACGGCATGCGGAAATCGGCGTGCAGCAGCCCGGCGGCAGTCGCGACGTGAAGCCGCCGATCGCCATCGCGGTCAAACCGAGCCGAGGCAAAGTAGCCGTGGCCGTGCAGCGAAGGCAGTAGCAGCACCTCGGGAATCCGCACGCCTGCCGCCGCGGCCATCCGGGCGTAGGCAAGTTCGACCGGGCCCATGTCGGGAAAATCGGCCAAAGTGCTGAACTTGACGATGAAGTGCCGCCAGCCTGGGCCCCGTTCGTGCTGCGCGCCGGTCAGCCGCCCCGTGATTGTCTCGATCTGTACGAGCGCCTTGGGCCGCGCACCTTGCGGCGAGCCACCCACAGCGCGCAGGCGGTCCAGCAGGTCGTCGGACTTGCCCTCCAGCACCGTCCGGCTCGCATCGGCCAGGCGATCGAGGTCGATGGGCTCCTGTTGGCCGTCCGCGGCAAGCTCCGGGCGATAAACGAGCGCGCCAATCCCATCCCGGCCGACGTGCGCCAACCGATCCAGCGGCGTCAGCAACTGCGGTTGGATGCCGCTCCGGCGCGCCGCACGGTCCAGCAACAGGCGACCCCAGCCATCCGGAAGGCTGTCCGCGAAGACGCCGGGCAGATTGTCGAACATCGGCTCGACGGTCTCGATCACGCCCGGGCGGCGACGCAGATGCAGCGGGCTTAACTCCATGCCTTCAAGCAGAAACTGGCGATCAAACTCGAACAGCACCTGCCGCCCGCGCATGCCCAGGCGCCCAACCGGCACTACGATCGAGCTGTCCCACTCCAGCGATACGGCGAGCGTTGCGCCCGGTGGCAGCTGCATCGCCCGTTTCACGTTGACCTCCGGCGGGGCGCGCGTTGGCGTACTGGTGCGATGGTGACGGCTTCATCCAGCGTGCGAAACGTCGGCAACTGGAACAGCGGCGTGAGGTGCTCGACCTGGTCGAACACGATGACGATCTTCAGCAGCGACTTCAGGGCGATTTCCCCTGTACGTTCAAAGCGTTTGTAACTGGCGGGCGTCACCCCGGCGCGACCAGCCGCCTCCACCTGAGTCCAGGAGCGGTGCAGGCGGAACGCTCGCAGACGTTCGGCCAGCGACAGCGCGAGGTCATCGGCGGATTGGAGGTCAAGATGCAACATGTTGGCTCTTGCGGTCAGGATGTGACAACAAGGTGCATTATGTTGACGTTTGATGCCAGGAAGCAAGCATCTGACACGGCGCCCTAGCCCGGATCATTCACCAAGAGATCTCGTAAGGTGGCTCGGCTCATGCTAAGATCTTGTTACCACACAGGAACCTTCGCACAAAAACGAGCTCGAGCCAATGACAGTCTGCACCAAAACACTCCG
>CAIYWC010000178.1 GCA_903929795.1 uncultured Myxococcales bacterium
GCACTTGCCGCGTAACGGTAGACCCGGCTGGCAAACGCTCTATACAGGATGGCGGCGCCTTGAGGACCTCGCCGAGGGAGCAAGGCTGGTGCTGCGATGAGATGCGATCAATCCGTAGCCTCGAGGGCGGGCTTGCGGCGCGGCCCGCGGCCTGGCCCGCGGCCTCGCGTTCCGCTAGTCGTTCAACGCTCCATTTTCAATCCACATTCTTACCGCGGCGATGCTGCAATCCGGGTCGTACGGCGCCGTTGCATTGTACGGCATCAGCACACCTTGACTCGTCTGTGTCAGCTTCTCGTACAAGAAGCTCTGCTCCGGATGCCCGGGCACGACGAGCAGCTTGCCGTCCGCCTTGGCTTTGGGTTGAAATGCTGGCTGATTCACCAGCGACTTCCATGCGTTGCCGGTCGACAGATCGAGGTTACCCTGCCAGGCGACCGCGCTGTCGTGGCAGCCGCTCAACGCGCAGGACTGACTGAAGTAGTTGGTTTCAATCGACTTCAGGTGTGGCTCGACCGTGCAGGGCGCAGCATCCGCGCTGGTGTCCACACCCGTGTCCGCGTCCGGGCTCGCCTGCGTCGCGCACGCCGCGATGATCGCCGCCAGCAACGCCCACGTCACGTGCCGAAAATCCCCAACGATTGCGCGCGCTCCGCCTGCCATTGCTCCACCTCGACCGCCGTGACGGCCTCATGATGCCACAGCGCCCAGTTCAGGCACGCACAAATATCGTCCGAATCCTCTTCGCCGACCGCAAACCGCACCAGCCGCTCAATGCCCTGGCGCTGCAGCTCGGCGGGCGGCGTGAAGTATTCGGAAACGCTCTGGTGGTGGTTCACCTTGGTCGTCGGGCCGTCAAACGAGAGCGCGTACCGCACCGCGATCGTCATCGCCAGCACGTCGCAGAAATGCCGCGTGCGCGCTTCATCGGCATCCGCGACCCGAAACGACAGCAGCGAGCCGGGCAGGGCATACGCCCGCGCGATCGCCGCCCGGTCCGGATGATTCGGCTGCGAGGGGTGGAACACGCCGTCGACAAGCGGGTGTTTCGCCAGAAAGTCGGCAATTTTCCTAGCGTTGGCGCATCGCGTGCGAAACGCGACCTCCGCCCGCGGCAGCCCGTCCAGAATCGCACCCGCGCGCCGCCAGTCCAAAATGCCGCCGCGAAACGCCTGGATATCCATGATTTGATTCATGAATTCCGAGCGGTTGGACGCGATATAGCCCCACAAATCGCGATCCTGCCCGCCGAGCGACTTCGTCCCGCTGGCGAACACGAAGTCGATACCGCGCCGCGTCAGCAGCGGCTCTTTCACGCCCCACGGCGAGGCGATCGTCGCGTCGATCGCCAGCCGCACGTCGGGCGCATCCGCCTTGCGCCGCCGCAGAATCACCTCGCTCAGCGCGTCCGGATCCAGCGCCCGCATCAGCGGATTTGTGTAGGTCTCCGCCAGCACCAGCACCGTGTCGGGACGGATTGCCGCGTCCAACTCCGCCGCCTCCGCCTGGTCGATGACGGTCAGCGTACCGCCCAGCCGCTCCTGCGACCATTCGGCGTACTTGCGGGTTTTGTTGTAGATTTGCCGGGACACGACCACATGCTTGCCGCGTTCCAGCACGCCGTCCATCAGCAGCGCCGCCGCCTGCGCGCCGCAGTCCGTCAGCACGACCGACGACGCAGCCTCCAGCTCCCGGACCTTGGCCAGCAGCTTGCGCGTGGGCTCCGTGCCGTAGCGGGCGTAGACCTGCGGCAGGTCCGACCAGCAGCCCTCGCCTTCGAACAAGAACGCGACCTTGCCTTCTTGCCAATCCGCCATGCGCTTGGAGCCCAGCAGGTCCAGCTGCACGGTTGGCCCGCCGTCCGGATGGAGATACGGCATTCCGGAAAGCCGCATCGCCGCGTCGATGGCCTGGTGCAGGGTGCGCGTGGCCTCGGCCATCTCCGCCAACTGCGGCGGCAGCGGCGGGGCGCTGTACGGATTCAGGTAGTCGGCAATCGCCATGGCCAGCACGCTCGGCGCGCCTTCTCCCGGCGCGGGGCAAAGTGTAGCAGGGTTGCGCTCGAGCGGTTATCCACCCCGACCGAAGTGCGTGATCATCTGCACCCGAACCGCGCCGTCTCGCCTTAGGTGCACGCGCGCGGTCGGAGTCCGAAATGCCGGAGGTTTGTCCGCAAGATCTTGGTGTCGGACGTCGGTCACCATGTCTAGATTTCGTCGTCGCGCGCCGTTTTCTTGAGCAGCGCACGGTAGATTTCTTCGCGGATCTCGCGGTTGATCCGCGGCCATGCCAGCACCAGCTTGGCAAACTCCACGGGCTTGAGCACCGCCCGCACTTCATTCTCGCGCGCCGTCTCGATCGCGCTCAGCTTGCTGCGCTCGGCGATCAGCTGCGCCGTCAGCCGCGTCACGTTCGCGTCGTCGGGCCTGGGCGCCTGCGTCGCCTTGAGCAGATCCTTGCGCGTCGTGTGTGCCTGCAGCCGTGTCTGTTCCAGCTGCTCTTCAAATTTCTCGGCAATTTCAGCGAGTTTTAGCATCGTCGCCGGATCGGGCTGGATCACTTCTGCCAGCTTGCGGCTGCGAATCGCCCGGATCTTCTCGCGCAGCTTGGTGCGCGCATCCGCGGCCGCCACAGCCGGATTCTTGGGCTGCTGGACGACTGCGCGCGGCGGTCGAGGCGGCACGTCGCGCGGGGCAGCGCGCAGCACGGGGCCCGTCTGCGCTGGAGCGGTCAGCGGTTGCGTGATTGGCCCCTGGGCCAGCGCAGGAAGTGGCGCCAGCAGCAGGAGCACGCGGGTCAGCAGGCGGGTCATCGGCTAGCCCTCCTCGCCCAATTGCGTCGCCAATTCCTGCACTTCGTCGTCGTTCAGGTCCTCCAGATCGTCGATCGGGTCGCCATCGCCCGACGCGGGATCGTCCTCGATCGACATCCTCGCCTGGAGCGCGTCCGTCCAGTGCGGCGCGGCCGTCACCTGTTGTGGCTGACCGGCGGGATCGGCCGACATGTGCACCGCAAACACCGCGAGCACCGCCGCCGCGAGCGCGCCGCTCAGCGCCCAAAGCACCGTCCGCCACCGCCGCACCGGCAGCGCCACGACGTTCGACGCCTCCATCGCCGCGGTCATCTGCGGCGCATGGTCAATCGCGGCTTCGATGTTGGCGGCCATTGTCCGCCAGAATTCGGGATCGCGCCCGTCCACGCGATCGAGGGCCAGCGCCGCGTGCAGATCCGCCAGAACCTCGCGCAGTGACTGAGCTTCCGCCTCGCAGCGCGCGCACTGCGCAACGTGTCGCGTTACCAGCCGGGCTTCATCACCCTGCAAACCGCCATCCACCCACGCCGCCAGCAATTCCGCGACAGGCAGGCAGGCCGGTGGCAGCTCTTCGCCAGGTAGCGCCTTGACTTCGTTCCGATCCGTCGCCATTCCGCCCTCGATCCGCACCCGCCCGGTCGCCCCGGGTTTGTGCGACTAGTGTTCCGTCAGCAATGCACGCAATCGTTTGATCGCATGGTGAAAATTCGCTTTCGCGCTGTCCTCAGTCGACGCGACGACATCCGCCACCTCGCGAAACGACAGCTCCTGCTGCACGCGCAGCTCCACCACGAGCCGCTGCTTCTTGGGCAGCTCCTCGACGGCGGCGCTCAGGCGCTCGTGCATCTCGGCCTCTGCCAGACGCACGAGCGCCGGCTGGTCCGGGCTCGCCGCGTGCTCGGGGATCGCAGCATCCGGCCGGCCTTGCGCGTCGCGCTTGTGATTGAGCGCCAGGTTCACGGCGATCCGGTAGAGCCACGTCCGCAGGCTCGCGTCGCCGCGAAACGTCGGCAGCCCTTGCCACGCGCGGATGAACGCGGCCTGGACGACGTCTTGCGCGTCCTGATCGTTCTTGACGTACCGCCACACGACCGCGAACAGGGGCCGCTGGTGTTGGCCGACCCAAGCCGAAAACGCCACGCGATCGCCGGCGCGCAGCCGATCCAGCAGGTCCTGCTCGTTGGGCGCTGACGCACTGTGCGGCGGAGACGAACTCATGGCGATCCGTTGCAAGCGGATGGGCTCGCAGCGCGCCGCTGTGCCCCGTGACGATTGTGACCAAACCGCGTCCATGCGTCTTCTCCCGTAGCAATGGACACGGCCATTGCCAAAAGGTCAAACGCGGTCGACGGGCGATGATTCACAGCGGCTACTTGGACGGGCACGCGATCGTCAGCGGCGCGACACCGCCGACCGGCGGCCAGCCGTCCACGGCGCAATCGCCGTTCAAATCCACTGGCCGTTCGCGCACATCGGTCTGCGCGCAGGTCGTCGGCTTGCCGTTGGCGCCCACCACGACGTCGGACGGCCAGCTCAGCGTGCCGCAGCCGCCGCGATCGGGGGTCAGGGTATTTTGCTTGTCCTTGTTGCTCGTCTCGTCGGCAAACCAGTCGAAGCGGCTGACGCGGTGGTCACCGTTGACGTCTGCGAGCTCCAAAAGCCGTTGATTTCCTGGAAATTCCTCGCTCTCGGTCCAGCCCTGGCCGGGCGAGCCGTAGGTGAACTTGTAGGCGATGCGCACGCCCGCTGCGTTCCCGACAACGGCCCAATACGGCAAGGCAAGCGCGATGGACCAGATGCCGTCGCCGGCGATGGAGTCGCCGTGCGTGCCGTCGTCGTACATGGGAACCTGATTGGGAACCCAATTGCCGAGCGCCTGAGTGGCTGCGTCGACGTCCGCGTCGCTCAGGCAAGGCGGCGCGGCGCCCTTGGAGCACACCCTGGAGTCCTTGTGGATGCCGCCGGTGACGAACACGACCTTGCCGGCGACGTTGGACGCCCACAGGTACGGGTCGATGGCCTGGCAGTTGCCATCCTTGGCGCCCGGCTTGAGCGCCGTCATGAGGACGACCTGGATCTTGTCGCTGGCAAAACACGCGTCAAATGCAAAGGTTGCGCTTGCGTCGTCGAGCGCCGCCTGAAACGACGTCTCGCTGACCGTGCCGATGCCATCGCACGCCGGCGCGCGGCTATTTTGGCTGAGAAACGCCGGTCGCAGCGTCGGGCCAACGCCGCTGATGTCAAACGGCAATTCCGGCGCGGTGTCGGTCACCGTCACGTCCGCCGCCGCCAGCACGCACGCCACCGCGCTGGCCACCGTCAGCAGCTCCGGCTTGCCCGCCAACAGGTCTTTGTCCAGGGCAATCAGCGTCTTGGACAGCGCATCCGCTGAGGTCGCCGCCAGCGTCAGCCCCTGGCTCCGCAGCTTGCCCGCGATGAGCACGGCCAAGGTTGTCGAGGTCAGGTCCACCTGCGACGCGCCTGGCGAAAGATCCTGGACCTCGAACGTTCGCGCCGGCGCCAGCACCGTCGGCTGCGCAGCAAGTTGCGGTAACAACGCGAGAAACTGTTTGCGGCCCACGCGCGCCTGCAGCGCCGACGACTGCAGGCTCGTCCCACCGTCCAGGTCGATGTGGAACGCGCCGGTCGCGTCCGCGGCGCCTGCCAGCTTGTTCAACGGCTGACCATCGCTGCCGAGGATCACGACCTCGGCGCCGGGCATCGTCACGCCTGCGATGGTCTGCGGCGCCGGAGCCGGCATGCGCGCGTGCGATTGGCTGGTCAGCAGGTCGACCAGCACGCCGTCGATGACGCAACCCGGGAGCCCGGTGGCGCAAAATACAATGAGCCAGAAGCGAACGGCCATGAAAACTCCCCCCGATTCGCCAGCCTAGCGCAACTTTCGCGGCGCGTCATGCCTCGTTGCGCTTGACACGTCGGCCCGCCGCGGTACCGTCCGGAGGCGATGCCGACGCTGCTGCCCATCCTCGCCTTGCTGCTCGTGACTGCCGCGCCGCCGCGGCCGGATCCGAGCGCCGCTCTATTTCCCAAGCCATTGCATTTTCAGCATATTCACCGGCTGGTGCTGGATCCTGGACACGGCGGCGACAACCTGGGTGCGCTGGGTGCCGCAGGTGTGCGCGAAAAGGCACTGACGTTGGAAATTGCCAAGCATGTCGCGGAGTTCATCCGCCAGCACAGCGACGCCGAGGTCGTACTGACGCGGGAGGCGGACACGGCGATCGACCTGCGCCAGCGGCCGCGCAAGGCCAACGAGCTGCACGGCGACGCGTTCATCAGCATCCACACAAACGCGCACGAAACGGGCGAAGCGACTGGAATGGAAGTGTTTTTTCTCGCCGCGGACAGCAGCGCGGAGGTTGTTCGCCAGCTCATCGAGCGCGAGGAAGGCATCGCGCCGGACCAGCCGACCGCGCTGCTGCCGTGGTCGGTGACGTCGATCGTCGCGGAGATGGACCACGCGCAGGCGCTGAATCGCTCGCAGGATTGGGCGGTGGCGCTGGCCGACGGACTGCAAAAAGTCCGGCCGCGCGCGCGGTTTCGCGGCGTGCGCCAGGCGCCGTTCGGCGTGCTGAAAGAGGCGCGGATGCCCGCGGTCGTGCTGGAAGTTGGCTACATCACGCAACTGGCCGAGGCGCGGACGCTGCTGGAAGACCGCACGCACACGCAATTCGCTGCGGCGATTCTGTTGGCAATGCAGGCACTTGACCGGCAGATGACCGTCCAGGATGCCGGCCGCAAGCCGCACTGACGGCCGCGGGCAGCTTGGAAAGCGCCGCCGTCACTCCGCCAGCCAGGCCGCCACAATCGCCCGCGCGAGCGCGTGCAAGCCCGCGTGCCCACGCCCGCCCTCCAGCCGCGCGCGCACCTGCCCGCCCGCGCCGACTAGCAGTCCGCGGCGCAGTCCTTGGCGCAAGTCCCGCATATCGTTGCAGAATACCAGATTCGCGTCGGTTCGCGCGATCTGCCGCTCCGCCGCCTCGCACAGCTGCGCCTCGGTCGCCGCGCTCAGCAGCTTGAAGCCCAGCAGGCGCGTCTGCGGCGCCGCCGGTTTCACGCCGTCGATCGCCTTGGCCGTCGCCGTCAACTCCAGCGTCAGGCTGGCCTGGCGCGAACTCAGCTTGCCAGCGGTCGGCAGCGGGGCAAAATCCGCCACGGCCATCGCGCACGCCACCGCATCGGGCTGCAGCGTCTGGCACACGTCGCGCAGCGTCTGTGTCACCTGCTGGGCCGTCTGGATCGGGTACAGCGTCAAGCGGCCGGCGCGCATCGCCGCCAAGCGCGCGTCCGACTCCGCCAGCCAGCGCGCCGTCGCCGTTCCCAGCGCCGCGGCATCCAGCGCGGTCAGGTCCACTTCGAGCGTCGCACGCCCCGGCAGCAGCGCCCCGGGACCGTGGATGTAGTGCACGCGGTGCCCCAGCTCCAGCAGCGCATCCGCCATCGCCGCCGGCAGCGCCCCGGTTGCCGCGTTGGAAATGAACCGCACGTCGTCGATGGGCTCGCGCGTACCGCCGGCTGTCAGGACGACCGTCAACGCCATCGCCTAACCCCGCAGCGACAGCGCCACCACCGCGAGGCCGAGCACGATGCGGTACACGCCCCACGGGCGCAGGCCAAACTTGGTCAGCAGCTGCATGAAGCCCGCAATCGCCGCCAGGCCGACGACAAACGAGGCGATGAGCCCGACCGTCATCGGCAGCAGGCCGATTTGCTGCAGCAGGATGTGCCGCTCCTTGATGAGCTCGTACGCCGTTGCCGCGCCAAGCACCGGTAACGCCACGAGAAAGGAGAAATCCGCCGCCGCCCGCATCTCCAACCCGGCCGCCAGCCCGCCGAGGATTGTCGCCATCGACCGCGACGTGCCCGGAATCAGCGCCGCGCACTGCGCAAAGCCCACCGTCACCGCCTGCGGCAGCTGCAAGTCCGCGAGACCTTTGCCTTCTGACCGCCGCCGCGCCCAGCCTTCCGCACCGATCATCAGGATGCCGCCGACGATCAGCGCCGAGGCCACCGGAATCGGATGAAAGAGCTGCGCTTTGATGGCCTTGCCAAACAGCTTGCCGATCACCGCGATGGGTACGAACGCGACAGCCATGGCGAAAAACAGGCGTGTCGACAGCTGCTTTTCGACCGGATCGGCCGAGGTCAGCCCGCGCAGGCGCTGCAGCAGAAGCGGCGCGTAGTACAGCACGCATGCCAGCCAGGCGCCGGCCTGGATGACGACCTCAAACGCGTCGACCGCGTCTTTCAGCGCGCCCGGCTGGTCAAAGCCCATCGCGTGGCTGACCAAAATCATGTGCCCTGTCGAGGAAACCGGAATGAACTCGGTCAGCCCCTCGACGATCCCCAGAATCAATGCGTGCATCAAGTCCATGGCCGACGGTTTACCGCAATCGCCGCGAAGCGCAAGGAACTGGTGCATCGCGCAACTGCGGCTATGCTGCCCGCGGAGGTGCGCGTGGCTGACGATCTGGCTCTCCGAATCCGCGCCGTGACGCTGCTGCTCGCGATTTCCAGCCTGTTGTCGCGGGTGCTGGGCTATGGCCGCGACTGGCTGATCAACTACGAATTTGGCGCGACCGGCGCGACCGACGTCTACCAAGCATCGTTCACGCTGCCGGACATGATCAACTACCTGCTGGCCGGTGGCGCGCTTTCGGTGTCGCTTTTACCAAGGATGTCAGCGCTTTATGCCGCCGAGCGCGCGGGCACGGCTGGGCTGGATCGCGACGGCCTGAGCGACGCCAACCGCGTGTTTTCCATCGTGTTTACCGCGATGATCGCCGTCGCGTTGATCTGCGTGTTGCTGGGCGAACTGCTGGCCGAGCCGATCCTGCGCGCGTGGTTTGACGGGTTCAACGCCGCGCAGATCGCCCAGACCGTGCGGCTGACGCGCATTGTCCTGCCCGCGCAGCTGTTTTTCCTGTCGGGCGGGCTGATTCAGGCCAGCTTGCTGGCGCGACAGTCGTTTGGCGCGATGGCGCTGACGCCGCTGCTGTACAACCTCGGGATCATCGTCGGCGGGTTGATCGGCGCGCAATCTGGCAACATTGCAGGCTTTTCCTGGGGCGCGCTGGTCGGTGCAGGCGTAGGCGGTTTGCTGGTGCCGGCGCTGTCTGCGCGCAACAGCCTGAAATGGCGGCCGATCTGGCGGCCACGCGACCCGGAGATGAAGGCGTTCCTGTGGACGGCGCTGCCGCTCATGGTCGGTGTCAGCCTGACGACGGTGGACGAATGGCTCGGGCGCAAGTTCGGCTCGTCGTTGGCGCCGGGCTCGATCTCGTGGCTGAATGCGGCGCGCAAGGTCATGCTTGTGCCGATCGGCCTGCTGGGTCAGGCGGCGGGCCAAGCGACCGGCACGTACATCGCGCGGCTGCACGCGGACGGCGCGCGCGCGGAGCTGTCGCAGGTGCTGGGCAAATCGCTGGCGGCGGTGCTGGGCCTGTCGCTGGTGCTGTCGGTGCTGCTGGTTGTGCTCCCGGTGCCGATCGTCGGAATCTTGTTTGAATACGGCAAGTTTGGCGAGCATGACACGCTGGCTGCCGCGTCTGCCTTGGTGCCGCTGAGCGTCGGAATTGCGGCCTGGGGCGGGCAGGCGATGCTGGCGCGGGCGTTCTACGCGACCGGCGACACGTGGCGGCCGATGATCGCGAGTACAATCGTGACGTTGGCGATGCTGCCGGTGTATTCGGCGTCAACGCGCTGGGGCATCGCTGGGCTGGGCGCGTCGGCGACGATCGGCATGACCGCGCAAGCGCTCGCACTGCTGGTGCTGGCTCGCAAACGCCTGGGTCTGGACGTGCGGACGCTCCTGTCGGGCCTCGCCCGCGCGCTGGCGGTGGCGGTGGCGGCGGGTGTGGCGGTCGCGGGTGTCGATCACCTGCTGGTGAACGCCCAGGCGCCCTGGCTGGCGGCGCCGCGCGCGCGGCACTGGGCGCAAGCGGTGGTGGGTGGGATGGTCTGGCTCGCCGTGCTGCTGGTGGTCGGCGCGCTGGTGGACATGCCGGGCCTGCCGCGCCGGCTGCAGCCGATCGCAGCGCGTTTGCGCCCTTGGAAGGGCCGATGAATCCCACACACGCCGACCGAAGATCGAGATCAAATGTCCGTCAGCCGCGGCGTGTCACCAGTGGTCCCCGCTCGCGGTCACGGTCCGAAATGCATCAAGTCCAACCAGGAGAGTTTGGTGTTGCGGATGGGTCGGCATGTTTGGTGAAAAATCTGGCTCTTGCGGCCAGACGCAGAGTTGGCTACCTTGGCAAACGGCGCGGAGCGCAAATTCCAGCGGGGTGGTGGCGATGGTTACTGAAAATTTCTTGACATTCAATGGTTTGCTGCGAATCGCCGCCGCCGCGTGTGCGGGCGTTGCGCTCTCCGCGTGCGGGAGCCCGGATGTCTGCTCGACCCAGGACGGCGTGACCCTCTGTGGAACTTTTGGCACGCGCGGCTACGTCGCGAACGTCCAGAGTCAAGGCATTTCCTGGCCGCCAATCGCCGTCTCCGATGGTCGGTTGCTGGTCGCTGGGCACACCAATCTTATTGAAATTGCTCCAGATGGTCGCGTCGCAACCTTGGTTCAGGCGCCGGGCACTGTCGCGGTTCCGTCGTCGGATAGTTCGGGCGTCTACGTCATTTCTGGCAAGGACGGCGGCACGGCGCTCCAGGCGTACGACCCCACCACGCGGACGCTGCGCTGGACCGCACAGCTCAACGGTTCGCCGGTCGGCACGCCCGCGGCGATTGCCGGCGCCAACGTGTTCGTCGCCACCAACGACGGCGGCAGCGGCGCGACGATCTGGCGCGTGAACGCGAGCGACGGCAGCTCCACCACGCTGCATGACGGCGCCTCGCCCGCGGTGATCGCCGCCGACGGCACGGTGCGCTACCTCAGCACGCCGACGGGACGCGATTCGCTCGCTCAGGTGCCCATGTTCAGCACACTCGTCGCGGAAGACGCCGCCGGCAAAGCGCTTTGGCGCCACGACGAGGCCGCCGGGATCGTCGATCTCTCTCCGGGCAGCAACGGCGAAACGTACATCGTCACCGGCACCGCCAGCGGCCAGGACAGCCACGTCCTGCGACGCGTGAACAGCGACGGCACCGTCGCTTGGACGTTTCGCCCCACTTGCGGCGATTGCACCGTTGCCGCCGCGCCGACTGTCGGGACCGGCACAGTCTATTTCCCGGTCTGGGAGACGCGCCAGAGCCAGGCCATCGACCCGCTCTACGCCATCGACGCCACGACCGGCTTGCAGCAGTGGACTTTCGACGGATTCGACAACGTCAACGTCTCGATTTCCGGCGCGAAAATCCTGATTCCAGGTGGCCAGGATCCGACGACGACGACGACGACGCGGCATCATCCCGCGGGCCGGCCGGTCATCGCGCAAGACGGCACGTTGTATGTCGCCGCCGACGGCGCTGTGGTGGCGTTGAACAAGGACGGTCAGCTGCTCGGCTTTGCCCAATACGATGCGGCCGCGGGTGAGGTTGTGAGCAACGACTTCCTGACCTTGGGCCACTGGCTCAACGCCGGCGTTCGGCCGTCGCCCGTGCTGGGCCCCGACGGCACGCTCTACGTTGCGGATGGCCAGAATGTGCGCTCGTTCAAGACCGGCCGGCCGGCATCGCATTCGGCGTGGATCGCGCCGTATGGCGGCCCGACGAACGACGGTCGCGCGCCGGGCATGTGACCATGTCGCCCAGCATGGCCCGCGCCTTGGCGTGGAGGGCCGCGCCGGTGCTGCTGTCCGCATGTGCGACGGTGGCGCCCAGCCCAACGCGGGTCATCGAGATCGACACCCCGCAATTTTCCGGCGTGCACTACCCGGTGCCCGACGCGCTGCCAACGCTGGCGCAGCCGCCGCCGTCTCCGCCCGATGATCCGCGCCTGGCATCCGCCGCGGCCTTGCCGCCATTGCCGGTTGACGCCGAGACCGCCCCGCCGCAGCTGCGCAACGCGGCCGTACGCGACCGCGAGACCGACATGCTGACCCACGCCTACCTGCGCTGGATCGAGCAAGTGTATCGCATCGTGCGGCAGCTCAGCGCGGGCGGTGCGATGGCTGAACCGCTGGCGCTGCGGCGCTGGCACGCGGATTCGCTGGGCGAAATGGGGAAGATGACGGAAAGCGCGGCGGCACTGGAAGGCGCGTTCGTCGACCTCGCGCAAGAGCTGGGCGTGGATCTGGGCGGCTCGACCCAGGAGCCGGGCCGCGCGGGCCGGGTCCGCCTGCTGTTTCGCCTGACCGCATGCGTGCGGCGCGATTTGGCCGAGCGGACCCGCGATGGCCTGGACTATCTGGACGCGCGGCGCCGGGGTATCGACGACGGACAGTTGCGCGCCGAGCTGATGGCGTCGCCGGCGCGCATCGACAAGCAGACCGACGACCTGATCCGGCAGACTTCTGCGAGCTTGCAGTGCGCGCAGCTGGCCGGTCGCGCGCTGGGAGGGCCGTAGTGCGCGATGCCTGAACTGCCTGAAGTCGAGACCGTCCGCCGCCATTTGCAGCAGGCGTTGCCCGAGCGCCGCGTCGCTGAAGTGGCGCTGCGGCGCGCGGATTTGCGCTATCCGATCCCGGTCGACGCGGTGCACGCTCTGGTCGGCGCGACGTTCACGGCGGTGCGGCGGCGCGCAAAGTACCTGCTGGCCGACTTGGTCGCGCCCGGGCAGCCCGACCGCGTGCTGCTGGTGCACTTGGGAATGTCCGGTCGGCTGTTTGTCGACCCGCTGGCACCGGAAGACTGGCGCAAGCACGAGCACTGGCGGCTGCGGCTGGCGCCGGACCTCTGGCTGCGCTACGTCGATGCGCGGCGGTTCGGCGCGCTGGATGTGCTGGAAAAGTCAGAAGAATCGACTCACTCGCTGCTCGAAACGCTGGGGCCGGAGCCGCTGGAGCCCGCGTTCACGGCGGCGCACCTAATGGACGCGTGCGCGCGGCGGCAGGTGGCGCTGAAGCTGGTGCTGATGGACCAGAAAAACGTTGTGGGAATCGGCAATATCTACGCCAGCGAGGCGCTGTGGCGGGCGCGGCTGCATCCGCTGCGGCCGGCGGCGTCGCTGCAGCTGGCGGAGGCGCAGGCGCTGGTGGCGGCGAGCCGGGCGGTGCTGACAGAAGCGATCGCGGCGGGCGGTTCCACGCTGCGGGATTTTGTCGGCGGCGATGAAGCGCCGGGCTACTTCCAGCAGCGCCTGGACGTCTACGGGCGCGACGGTGAACAGTGTCACGGCTGCGGGTCGCCGGTTCAGCACTGCGTCCTGGGCAACCGCGCGACCTTTTTCTGCCCCGTCTGCCAGCCAGCGTAACCGCTACGGCGCCTGGAGCGGCTGTGTCGCCTTGCGGGCCTTCTCCTGCAGCGCCTTGGCGCCCGTCTCGGCCGCTTCCAGGCTCTCCGTACCCGCCGTTTTCGCCGCTTCCAGGGCCTTGGCCGGCGAAATCACGCCCGTCAAATACCCCGCCGCCGTGACCGCGACAATGAGGCACAGCAGCGCCATCACCAGATGTTTGGTCGCCTTGTACAGCAGCCACGCCAGCACGATGGCCAAGGCGAACACCGCCAGATTTCCCGGCGTCAGCTTGTCCAAGTGCATGTAACGCATTGGCTATCTCCCCAGCTCCAGGCGCACGCGGATGACCGGCTTGCCGCGCGCCTTGAGCACCGCGATATCGCCATCCGCCTGCGCGCGCACGAGCGTCGCGAAGCCAAACGGCTGGCCGGGAATCGCAATGTCAGGCACCGCGCTCTCCAACCGCTTGAAATCATCGATGAACAGGAATGTGCCGCGCTTGGGCCCGCCCTTGTGAAACTGGCCGGTCGAGTGCAGGTAGCGCGGGCCGATCTGCACAACCACCGCCGCCGCGGTCCGCTCCTGCAGCGCTTGGCGCAGCTTCTCCAGCCGCTGCAGGTTCGCGCCGTTGCCCGGCAGCCACGCCAGCATCGCCAGGTAGTCGTCGGTCTGCAGCGCCGCCAGCTCGTCCGCCAGCGCGTCCGGAATCGCCGCCAGCGACTTGACCGCGAACGCGCGATCCGCCGCTACGGGCTGCAGCGTGCCGTCCAGCAGCCCCGCCGTCGCCGCTTTGGCCGCCGACACATCCGGCTCGTCAAATGGGTTGATGCCCAGCAGCAGGCCGCAAAACGCCGTCGCGGCTTCCCAGCGCACAACTTCCGTCCATAAATCAGCGACTTCCGGCAGCACGAACGCCTGACTCGGCACGTCCGCGTCCACCGCGCGCGTCAGGAAATCCTGATCCGGCGCGGCGAACGTGGTCAGCCCGACCACGATCGCGTGCTCGAGCTTCTGCGCCAGCGCGTCGCCGCTCTCAGGCACTTCGCCCGTCATCGGCAGCAGCCCCACACCATGCTTGCCGGTCGACTCCGCGACAAGCTGCTCAATCCATGCACCAAAGCCCTGCACGTCCGGGCCCAGCGCCAGCCGCAGCTGCCAGCGTCCGACGTCGTGCGCCGCCGCCAGGAACGCGCCCAACTGCGCGCCGGGATTGGCCAAAAGGTCCTCGTCGTGGCAGCTCTCCAGCACGTCGGCCATGCGGTCCAGCGCGTCGTGCAGCACAACGCCCGCCAGCGCCGCCGGCACCAGGCCAAACAGCGTTCCCGCCGAGAAACGTCCGCCGATATCGGGCGGATTCAGGAACGTGTCGCGAAAGCCTTCCGCCTTGGCCAGCGCTTCCAGGCTGGAACCAGGATCCGTGATCGCCAGGAAGTCCGCGCCATCTTTCCAGATCTGCCGCAACGCGCGGTAGGTGCTGATGGTCTCGATTGTCCCGCCCGACTTCGTGGCGATGACAAAGAGCGGCTTGCCGGCGTGACCCCAAGCGATCACCTCGGCCACCGCCTCCGGGTGCGTCGAATCGATGATGCGCACAGGCAGCCCGCGCTTGCCTTTCAAGTGCTTGCCCAGCACCTCCGGCCACAGCGACGACCCGCCCATGCCCACGACCAGCACGCGATCGTAGCTCAGCCGCGCCGTCACGCGCGCCAGCACCGCCAGCCGCTCCACCTGCGTCCGCATCGCGTCGATGTGGAACAGCCAGCCCAGGCGCTCGCGAATCGTCTTTTGCACCGCGCTATCCGCGGAAAACAGCGCCGCGTCGCGCTGCCACAGCCGCGCCACCGCGTGATCGCGCTGCAGCCGCTGCAGGTGCTCGTTCATCCGGAGTTCAAGTGCGTTCGCCATGGACCTCACCTCACGTTGGGCCGCCATGGTAGGTGGCGCGAGGTGCGCCGGCAAGGCTTGCGTCGGCGGGGGCATTGCAGCGAGGATGCGGCCATGCACGTGCTCGCAACCGCCGCTTTGGGAACTGTGGACCTGGTCGAACAGGAATGCCGCCAACTGGGCCTTGACGTGCTGGGCCACGACAAGGACGGGGTGCACCTGGACCTCGGCTGGCCGGGCGTCGCGACGGCGTTGGTGCATCTGCGTATGGCGACTCGGCTTTTGCTGCGGCTGGGCGAGTTCGCGGCGCACAACGCGGAATCGCTGTACGAAGGCTCGCGGCGGTTGCCGTGGCTCGATTGGCTGGATCCGCAGGCGACGTTTGCGATTTTCGCCTCGGGTGACCTCGTGCCGTCGCAAAACGGCGGGCAGGGGCTGGAGCACCACATTTTTGTCTCGCAAAAGGTCAAGGACGCGCTGTGCGACGTGCTGCGGTCGCGCTATGGGTGGCGGCCGAACGTGAACGCGGACGACCCGGACGTGCGCATCAGCGTGCGCGGGCGGCGCGGGCGGTGGAGCGTGTGGCTGGACCTGTCGGGGCCGCCGCTGCACGAGCGCGGGCTGCGCATGCGCCAGCTGGCGGCGCCGCTCAAGGAGACGCTGGCCGCGACGGTGGCGACGCTTGCCGGGTGGCAGCCGGGCCAGCCGCTGCGGGATCCCTTTTGCGGGTCGGGGACGCTGACGATTGAGGCGGTGAATCTGGGGCTGGGCATCGCGCCGGGCTGCACGCGCTGGTTTGGCGTGGAGCGGTGGCCGTTGCACGGGCAGGCGGCGCAGCGCGAGCTGGACATGGTCCGCGGCGCGGCGGTGGAGCACGCCCAGCGGGTGTTGCGGCAAAAAAACGATTTGGATATCGAGGCTTCCGACACGGACCCGCGCGCGCTCCAGGCTGTGCGCGAAAATCTGCGGGCGGCGGGGCTGGACGGCGTCGTGCGCGTCGTGCACCGCCAGGCGCAAGCGCTACCGCCTGTACAAGGCGGCGTCATCATTGGCAATCCGCCCTACGGGATCCGGCTGAACGACGCGGATGTGCTGGCGCTGTACCGGGAGATCGGCGAACGCTGGCAGGCGTGTCAGGACGCGACTGTGGCGATCCTGTGCGGAAACGTTGATTTCGTTGCGAATTTTGGCTGGCCCGTGGCAAGCGCCCGCGAGCTGCGCAACGGGCCCATCGAGGTCGGGCTGTTCAAGTACCACCGCTGATCATTTGCCGAGCAGCGGCACCTGCAGCTCAACCAGCATTTCATCGGCCCGCCCGGTGAAGTTCCCGGAAATATACCTCACCATCGTCGGCCCGGGCCCTGTGTGGTGGCCGGCCGTGTGCACTTCCCCAATGAATTTCACCAGCTGATCGGGCATGTCATTCAAGTTGCTGCGCACGATCTTGCGCGCGATCACCGGCTCGGCGGGGATCTCCTTGGTCTCAAATTTCTCGCCCAACACGGCGAGCGCGTGCGGCGGCAAGGCGAGCCAAAAGGCCATGCCCGCGCTGAGGTTGGGAACGTGATCGGCGGGCGCAAACGCCTCATACGGCGTCAAAATCAGATTGTTCTCGCCGGGCTTTATCTTATCCACGACCCGCTTCGCGTCTTCGGGCTTGGCGCGCGTCGTGTGCGAGACCTCGATGACCGTCATCGCGGGCCGCGTTCCCAGACTCAGCGGCTCTGTGCCGGTCAGTTCGGGCAGCTTGATGAGCGTCTTGTCCTTGCTCGGCTTCACGTCGATGACCCGCGCCGCAGCCTGCCACCCAGGCGCCGTCGGCTCGCGCTTCGCGGCCCCCTTGTCGTCGCTCGGTGGGGCCAGCCGGACAATCCACCAGCTCCTGGGCGTTGCCCATGCGTTGTCCGCGCGTTCGCGCTCGAGGTTCACATTTATCAGACCCCAGTGCAGGCTGCTCACCATGCCGCTATCGCGGCTGACAAAAGCCCGCATTTGCCCGTGCTCCGCCGGTGCGGGCAGATCCAGTTGCACGATGTCCTTGGTGTCCTTCACGCCTTCCATCGGAATCGTCAGTCCTTTCAGGCGGTACGGCACGGCACCGAGTATCCCCATATACAGCGCATGCACGAATTCCGACTGGTCGCCTTCGCATTCGACGACGATCCGCCCTTGCCGGAAGTGGCAGACATCGCGCACCAAAAACCACTCCAGTTCGTCCAGCGGCTCCCTCATGAACAAGGACCCGTCCGCGTCGGTTCGGATCTCCAAGGACATCGCCCGGAGCGGCATCGAAAGCAGCACGCGCCAATTCGCCGCCAGCAGCGTCTTTTCCAGCACTTCGCCGCCCGTCGCCTTCACGGATTCGTCCAGCAGTTTCTGCACCTGCGACGGGTTGTCGACCAGCCCGTAGAAGGCGCGCGGCTCGCGCAGCGGCGGCATCTCGCCGGTCTCCGTCGGATTGATGGGCAGGTTCTTGCCGGGATCCTCCGGCGCTTCGGGTGCGGCCGGTGGCGTTCGCAAGGGCGGAAGGGCCGTCTTCGAGACGGGCTTGGGCGCCGTCTTCGTTGGCGTCTCCGGTGTCGGCTGCGGCGCTGGCTTGGTGCTCCACAAGACCGCGGCCAGCACACCAAGGGCAGCAACGACAGCGAGCAAGATGGTTTGGTTCGATTTCATGGGCATCGGCCTCGCCCAATGTGGGCGTCAAGGCGCATGATGACGCGCTCCAGCGTCGTGCGCAAGGAATACAACACGCCCAGCCGTGGCCAGATTCCCCGCATTCTACTGCTCAGCGCGGCGGGCAGCGGACGATGCGCAGGTCATCTTCCAGCCACAGCGTCGGCTTTTGCCACGCGCGGCCATTGGGTGTTTGCGTCGCCTGTAGCCAGGTCACGATGCACGCGCCCTTGGCTGGGCGCCACAACGCCGCCAGCCGCCGCTCGCGCCGCACCGCGTGGCCGTCCAGCATCCGCACGGCCCACTTCGCGTCGATGGCCCGGACCATCTGCAGCGCGCCACGTTGGCCCGGCATTGGCCCTTCGTCCGCCAACTGCGCGACCAGCGGCGTGATTTCCCTGACGAACGCCGTGTCCGTCACGTCGCCGGGCAGCTGCCACGCCGCCCGCCCTTGGCGAATCGCCCGGCGCAGGTCGCGGCGCGCCGCAAAACCTTCGTGGAACAGCTCGCCCAGGATTGGCAGCCCGAGCTGCTTGGCGAACGGCTGCAGCCACGCCGTTCGCTGCGCCATGTCGGATTCCAACCGCTGGAAAATCAATAGCGTTTGCCAGGCGACTCGGCCTTGGCGCTCGTAGCGCTTGGCCGCGTCTCGCAGGTTCTCCGGAAAGCGCACGGCGCGCTTGGCCGCCACCAGATATTGCGCCTCGACGATGTCGTGTGCCCGCGCCGCCAGCCCGCACGGCACCGCCAGTCCGGCCTCGTCGCTTGCGTCCAGCAGCTCGGGCGTCGCCTCCCGACAGGCCGCCAGTAGCGTTGTCAGCGTGGTCAACTGCGCGGAAAAACTGGCAATATCCGGCACCAGCGCCGCGGGCTTGTCGTCCGCTGCGTCCCACTCTGCCAGCCGGGTCAGCTGCGGCGCCAGGCGCAGCGCTTCGGCCTGCAGGAATTCCTTTTGCGCGGACCGCTTGCGCGCCGCCAGCTCTGCGGGCGTCTGCTGCGGCGGCGCCTCGACGACCGGCGGCAGCGGTGTTGGCACCACGACCGGCGCACCGCAGGCTGTCAGCACAAGCAGCACAAGCCAGCGCGTCATTTGCGCCACCGATCTGCGAGCTTGCGCGTCAACTCAATGTATTGTTTGCCATATTCCGCGGACGGCTCAATGTCGCTGCCCTCGTGCCACTCGTTCCAGCTGGTAATGACGACCCAGTCCGCGAGCTTGGCCGCCGCCCACATCGACGCGTAAAACTGGCCGTCCAGCCGCTGATCCACGCGCCCGGGCGAGCGGATGTGCGTGTCGTCATAGCCCGGGGCGACCGACGCCACCAGCAGCTTGTCGTTCAGCCGCGCCGTCCGCTGCAGGTTCACCAGCTGTTCGCGCTGCTGGTCCGGCACATCCAGCGCCATGTACCAGCCGGCGCCGTCCAGCAGCGAAAACGTCTTGGGTTCCAGCGCGTCGCCGATCGTGAACACGTGCGTGCCGTTCAGCGCCTCGCGCACGCCGTCGTGGCCCAGCGCGTACAGGATCCGGCCGTACAGGAAAACCGCGGGTTTGCCCTCCACGCGCAGGAACGACGGATGACCCTCGGCCAGCGCCTCGACCTCCAGCAGCTGCTTGTGCAACTCCTGCGGCGTCGGGGCGACTTCCAGATACAGGCTCACGGCAAAACGCTTGGCATCCGCCTGCTTGAGCAGCTCGGCCAGCACCTTGCGGTCCCACGGCGTCCACCAGGACAGGATGAACCCGTCGATGCCCGCCTCCTGCGCCCAGGCGATCTGCTGGCGCACAATCTTCGGATCTGCGGAGTCGTACCAACCCAGCTGCGGCGTGTTCGTCGACGCGTGGTCGGGCACGTTCGGATTCCAGTGCAGCCACTCTTTGGCCAGACCATCAGGCCGGCCATACCAGCCGTAGTGATAGGCCAACACCATCGGCTCAAAAGCCTTGCGCGGCAACGGCGCCGCCGTCAGCAGCTTGTCCGCCCGCAGCGGCACCGTGAATTCCTCGGGCCCGCGCGCCGCCGGCTTCGCCGCCTCGGCAGGGTTTGCCGCGATCTTCTGGTTTCGCTTCAGTTTTTTCGGCTGCACTGTCGCCGCTGTCTCCGGCCAGACCTGGCTCAACACCACGCGTCCTGCCGCCCGCAGCACCAGCCGCGTCTCACCCGGACAGCCGCGCGTCAGCTTGACCGCCAGCGGCGCATCCGTCGTCGTGACCAGCAGGTCCGCGTGCAGCGTCAGCGGCGTCGTATCCCATGGCTGCTTGCGGACGTGCAGCGGCTTGGCGTTGGACTGCATCGCGCCGTTCACGCTCTCCACCGCGCTCTTCACGACGCGGAAATCCAAGCCCGGAAACGTCAACTCCACGTCGTCGGATGTCGTGTGCAGCTCCAGCGCGAGCGGCTGCACGGTCTGCGCGACCGCCAGCGACGGCGCGAGCAGCGAAAGCAGGGCCAAGGCGAGGCGGCGAACGGTCAAGCGGGGCTCCGGAATTCACGCGGGCTGCTGCCGGACTTTGCGCCGCGGGCGGCGAGGCGTCAACGGCCAAGCGCGGCGCGGCGTCGCAAGCCACGGATTCGAGACCGGCTGCTGGCGCAGGCTGCGTCCGAAGTTGGCAATTTCATACAAAGAAACGCGCTTGACGCACCCGCCTAGCTCCGCCACACTGGCGGTGGTCGGCCGGGCGAAGACGCGTCCTCGCTGCGACGCCGGGGGCAGCTCGCGATGGTCAAGGATTCGCAGTTTCAACGCTGGATCGGCGGTTTGCTTGCGCTGGGCGCGCTGGCCGCGTGCAGCGATGTGAAGGCGGTGGCGCCTGGCTCGAACGGTGCGGATATCGCCGCGGGTGCGGACGTCGCGTTCACTTTTGCCGGCAAGGACGTCGCGGTCGCTGCGGATTCCGCGGCCGGTGCCGACGTCGCGGACGTCCACGACGCGCCCGACAGCGCGGCGCCCGCCGATGTCCCGGTTGTCGATGTCGCGCCCGATGCCGCGGACGCGGAGGCCGCGGACGCCCAGGCCGACGTCCCGCCGCTCGCCGATGTGGCTGTGGATGTCCCGGCGCTTGCCGACGTTGCGGCCGATGCCGCCGAACCGGATGTCCCGCCGCCCGACGTGCCAGCGCCCGACGTGCCGCCGCCGCCGCTGCTGGGCTGCATCCAGCCGTCGCAACCCGCGGGCGGCTTTGTCGATCTGGCGATCGGTCCCACGCCCGCGCAGCTCGTCGGTCTCTGGGGAGCGCAGCCCACGCTGCAGTTCACCGTTCAGGGCGTTGCCGCCGGCGGCAGCACCGCGCCGTTAACCGGCGCCACTTGGGACGTCGATCCGCCCGCGGCCGGCAGCATCGACGCCACCGGGCTCTTCACCGCGTCCGGCAGCTTTGGCGGGACAGCGACGGTCTCCGCGCACTTCCAGACGCTGTGCAAGTCCGCTTCGCTGCAAATGAAAGTCCAGTGGGTGGACACGACGAGCGAGCCGAGCCCGGGCATCGGCGCCGTGCTCGCCAACACGCCTGCGACGGATGCGCCGACCGGCATCAGCCTGCTCTATCCGCCGCCCAACACCATGGCGCCCATGGATTTTTCGCCGATCACCGCGCAGTGGACCTACGCCGCGGCGCAAAATGCCAACGCGTTTGTCCTGCGATTTGACAGCGATGCCGCGCAGATCGACGTCGTTGGCGGCGCAAAATGGCAAGTCAGCGGTGGCTACGCGGTGACGATTCCGACGACGGCGTGGCAGAAGCTCTTCCAGTTCTCGGCCGTCAAGTCCTGGAATTTGCGGGTGATCGCCGCGACGACCAGCGGCAAGGTTGTGACTGGCACGCCGATCCAGACGCCTGCGCAAGCGTTTGGCGTCGCGCTACAAAAGGCCGGCGGCGCGATTTACTACTGGAACACGTCGCTGCTCGGCGTGCGCGTTTTGGAGCCCGGCAAGCCCGCGGCGTCCATTCCGACGCCCGGCGGCTTCTGCGCCGGCTGCCACAGCATCAGCCCGGACGGCTCGACAATCGCGGTCAGCTTCATGATGGGCGCGACAGGCAGCAGCATGTCCATGGGCTTGTTCACCGCCAAAAGCGGCCTGAATCCGCCGTGGTTGAACGCGACGGCCAAGACCAAGCTCGCGTCGTCGTTCACCATCGCCGCGGCGTTTTCCAAGGCGTACTTCAACGCGACGGACAAGCGGCTGGTCGTGCCATCGGCGCCGCTGCTGTTCGCGACGAACCTGTTCTCCATCGACTTGTTGAAAGGCACCGAGACGCAGCTCGTGACCGGCGGCGACCTGGGCCAGCAGGCGTTTCCCACGTGGTCACCGGACGGCAGCACGGTGGTGTACGCCAGCGCCGCCAACGTCGGCCAGGGCTTTGCCGCAAGCGAACCGACGATGCTCTACAGCGTGCCGTACAACAACGGCAATGGCGGCAAGGCCACGGCGCTCGCCGGCGTCAACGACCCCGGCGTCTATCATTTTTACCCCGCGTTTACCGTCGACAGCCAGTGGGTCGCGTACAACCGCGCCACGCAGCCCGCCACGCTCTGCCCGCAAAATGCCGGTGGCACGACCAACCCCAACGGCGGCCCGGGCAACGCGGACAGCGGCACCTACGACAACTGCCAGGCGGACTTGTGGATGGTCCAGGCCAGCGGCGGCACGCCCATTCGCTTGGACAACGCCAACGGCCAGGCATCTGCCGGTTTGACCAACTCCTGGCCGACGTTTGCCACCGTCGGCACGTTGGGCCCCGGCGGCTACTACTGGATGGCGTTTTCCTCGCGCCGGGACTATGGATTCTTGCACACGGGCGCGCCGGCCAGCCCGCAGATTTGGATCGCCGCGATCGACCCCGTCGCGCTCGCGCAGGGCAAGGATGGCAGCTTCGCGGCGCTCTGGTTGCCGGGCCAGGACATCAGCGCCGGCTGCCACATCGCGCGCTGGGCGGACACGCCGCGCGATTTGTAGGCGAACCACGCCGGCTTAGCCTTCCAGCAGCACGTCTGCGAGCGTCACCGGTACCAGCTCCGCCAGGCCAAACCGCTCCGCGTAATACCGCAGCACGTTGCGCGGGCAGGCGATCGCGAGCGCACACGCATCCGCGCGCGGGCAGGGCACCACGGGCGCCACGCGCGTGTCCTGCGCGCCCAAGCCGTCCGCGGAATGGTGGTACTTGTCGTCCCGGTACGCGCCCGCTGGCTGGTGGCTGCTCGTCTCGACGGACAGCCAATCCCGCACCCGCGCGCCGTGGTTGCGCATCGCCGGCAGCAGCACGCATGGCGGCAAGCCCGCGACTTCCGGGCGGAATCGATGCTTCGCCCACGCGTCCGCCAGCATCGCCGCCAGCTCGGTGAACGGCACGGCTTCGGTGAAATAGCGGTCGTCGCGGCTCTCTGACGTCGGAAACGGCAGATGCAGGGCCAGCGGCACGCGCCAGGCGCGGCAGAGCGACTGCATCGGCACCAGCTCGTGGAGGTTCTGGCGCGTCAGCACGGACGTCACCGACACCGATTGCGGCCCGCGATCCGCCTGCAGGCCGGCGATCGCCGCGTGGATCTGGGCAAAAGCCCCCGGCTTGGCCACGTACGCGTCGTGGGCCTGCGCTGAACCCGCGTACAGCGGCACGAAGAACCGCGTCTCGATCGGCAGCGCGCGCAGCACTGCGCCGCGAAAGTGCGCGTCGGCCAGCCGCGTGCAGGGCGACCAGACTTCGGCTTTCTGAAAGCCCAGCTCCACCGCGTACGCCATCACGTCCAGGATGCGCGAGAACGCCAGCGGGTCGTAGCCGTTGAACCGCACCGTCGCCGCACCCGATTGCCGTGCCTGCCGCAGCTCCTGGCAGAGCTGGGAAAAGCGCAGCGATCCGCCATCTTGCGGCGGCAGGGCCGCCAGCGCCGAGCAAAACGCACAGCTCTGGCCGCAATCCGCCGGAATCGCCAGGTTCACCGCCCGGCCGGCGATGTCCGCGACCTGCTCCGGCGCCGGCAGCGCAGCCACGTCCTCCGCCAGCGTCGGGAACGTCACCGTCAGCCCGTCGTGATCGCGCAGCTGCAGGGCAAAACAGAGCAGCGTCAGCAGCGCCGTGCCATCGTGGCCCGGTTCGTTGCCCAGCGTCAGGTGCTCGATGTCAAAATGTGCAGTGGTCGCCAGCACTTGCCGGTTCGCGCGCTGGCCCACAAGCAGCACCAGCCGCCGACTGTCCTTGTGGCGCAGCTCCACCGCCAGCGTCAGCGCCTCGGTCTGGCGCAGTTGCGACGCCGGAAACACGTCGTGCATCTGCCAATCGCCCGGCAGCAGCGCGCCCGGCTGCCACTCCGGGCCCAGCATGTCCAGAACCAGTTGCCGGGAAAACCGCACTTGCCGCGGCGTCGCGTCGCGCCCCAGCGCCTCAGCCAGCGTCAGGTCCGGCTGCTGCGCCACGCGCGCGTCAATCCCCGCCGCGATCCCCCGCACCAGCGCGGACGCCTCCTGCTGCCGCTGCGGCGGCGCCGCCTCCAGCCGACCGCGCACCGACAGCGCCGTCGCCGTCAGGCCGCGCGTCGCCGGTCGCTCAGCGGTGGCTTTTTGCAGGTCCAAATCGAAGCTGACGTTGTCGTCGGGCGCCTCAAAACGCACGCTCAGCCGGTCATCCGCGGTCATCTGCAGCTTCTTGCACAGCCACGCGCCCGCGCGCACGGGCACCAGCGCGCTCGAGGTCAGTGGCAGCAGGTCAGGCATCGGCGCGGCTCCCGGTCAGAGCTGCACAGCGTACACGAAAGCCGCCTTGGGCACGCGCAGCCAACGATCGCGAATGACGCCGCGCAACGTCGCGAAGTCCGTGCCGTCCTTGACGTAGGGCTCCAACAGCTGCTCCGCCGCCGGCTTGTCGCCGCGTGCCTTGATCTGCGCCACGCGCGTCATCAGCGTCAGGACGGCGTGCGCCACGCGCTCCCGGTGCAGCGAAAAGCAGCCTTTATCCATGCCGTTGGCCGCCAGCTGGTCCGCATGCCAGGTCAGCGCCCGGGCGTCGTACAGCGCGCCGACTTGCACCGCCGAGAGCTGGCTGTACGGCTTGGGCTTGCCGTTCGGCGTCGTCATGCCCTGCGCGATGTGGCCCATCGCCCACGCCACGCCCGCCGCCTGGCCCGCGTCGCGCTTGTCCGCCGCGAGCTTGCCCTGATCCACAAGCCAATCCGCCAGATACAGCGCGCTCGTCTCCGCCTTCAGCTCCTCCAGCGTTGCCGCCAGCGGACCGCCAAAAATCTCGTCGTCGACCTTGCCGGCCACCCGGTATTCGTGCGCCGGTCCCAGATTGTGCCCCGCCTCGTGCAGCACCGTCGTCATGATCAGCGACTCCGGGTCGGTCGGCACCAGCGCCGCGCTGTCCTTGCAAAACAGCGACTCCACCTGCGTGCGAAACGCCGCCTGGCTGTCCAAATCCGTGTAAAGATTGGCCATTGCCACCGTCCGCCCGCGCGACTCGTTCGCCACCGGGCCCCAGTTGGGCAGACTCTGGCCGACGGTCGCCCCCAGCGCCGAGCGCGAATCGCCCGCGTTCAGCACGATGTCGATGAAATTCGGCAAGTGAAAGCTGGTCTTGCCCGACTTGTACGGCGGGCCCGCGAGCACCGCGATCGCGTGCTCCAGCTGCGCCTTGATCGGCTCCAGCATGCGCTGCCAGGCCACCGCGTCCTCGTTCACGCGGGCGAAACTGACGTGGAATCCAGCCTTGCGCGCGCACGGCTCGTGGTAGGTCTCATCCGCGCCGATGCGCACGTACCACTTGGATTTGCCTTCCATTTTTGCCCACGCCTCGTCCGCGGCAAACCAGGAGCCATCGGCAAACGCCTGAGCCGCCGCGCGCAGGTATGCCACAAGCGCCGGCTCCGCGACCGTCTTGTCGGCCGCGAGCGCATCCGCCGCCGCCGTCAGCTCCTGGCCCACCGCGGTCATCTCCGCCGGCCATGCCTTTTCGAAGGGCACCTCCACCAGCTTGTCCGATTCGCCGCGCACGACCGTAAACGGCCCCAGCAATTCCGAGGCGTTGGGTAGCTTGTCCAGCTTGGCGCAGAATTCCTTGTCGCGCTGCAGCTCCGCCGGATACACACCGGAGACCTTCTTGGGCCGCCCCGGCAGCGCGTTGCAATCCGGATCCTGTTCGGTCTTGGGCGCTTCACACCACGGCCCCTGGTTGCGGTGAAACAGCGCGCGGCTCGGCCGGTGTCCCGGCAGGCCCTTGGCCAGCTCCGCCGTCCCGGATTGCAGGGCAAACAGCGCCTCCACAAGCTCCGCGGCCTTGAGCATGTGCGCCACGAACGCGCGTTCTCCGGCTGGCAGCGCCGTCAGGTCGTGCCAAATCAGCGTCGGTCGGCCCTGCCGCAGCTCCGCCAGCACCTGCGCGCGCCGCGCCGACTCGGCTGGCTGTGGCAGCGCGCCGTCCGTGCCATTGACGCGCTGCAGCAGGCCGTACGCCTCGGCGAACTGCGGCGTCAAGTGGTGGTCTTGGAGCCAATCCGCCGCCAGCCCAGGCCAGGTCGCGGCCAGTTCGTCGGCGTCCAACTCCTTGTTTTGATTTGCATCCACGCGCCAGTACAGCGGCAGATCCTGCTCCGCGGCGAGGCGGTTGAAATCCGCCCGCGACAGCGCCTTGAAGTCCGTCGCAGTCGGCCCCAGCGCAAGCTCCGTCGCCGTGTCCGGCGCAGCCAGCGCAGTCGGCGTCGGCGCGGCAGGAGGCAGCACGGCCGTTGCCGCTGGCGGCGCAACCGGCTCCGGAGCCGGCGTCTTCTGACAAGCCGCGAGCGCAAGCCCGGCAAAACAAACGGCGACGATGCGGTTCATGGCGATCCTGGCGTCAGCTGGCGACGCGGCCCGAGCGTAGGCGGCCACGTCACCGGCCGTCAATGGCGCATGTCCCACGCGACAAGCCAGTCCGTCCCGGTGCGCACAAACCCCAGCGTCTCCAGCCGCCGCTGCATGTCCGGCATGTGCGCGCCACCGTAGAAAATTCCCAAGCGTTTTACGCCCTTGCGGAGCTCGGCCTGCAGCGCCGCGATCGCCGCTTCGTTGCGCCGGGCGATCAGCGCGTCACTCCCGGCGCTGGCCTGCGTCAGGTCGCCCATCTCCGCCAGCTCGCGTGCCAGCACCCGTTTCAGCGCCAGGTTGCGATCGCTGCCGGGAGCCACCGCGCCAAACAGTTCCAGGCCGCCAAAACGCATCGAGCCGTCCGCGTTGGTCGATCGCGCCGCGTCCGTCAGCGCCCAGCGCAGCAGCATGCCCAGCGTGTCCGTCCAGTGGCTCTTCAGGTGCGCCATCAGCTCGTCCGGGCCCAGGTCCGCGTGGACGAAATTCGCCCGTTTGTAGTCGATTTCCTCCAGCTGAAACGCCAGCCCCAGCTTGTCGCGCAGCCAGATTTGCAGGGCGGACAGGCCGCTGTCGCTGCGCACGCCGGTCCGCGCATACCGCTGGCCATCCGCGGCGACGAGCTCGAACAGCAGCCGCGGATAGCCGTCCAGCCGCCGCTGCAGCTGGCGGTAGTACGCCACGTCCGCAATGTGAATCGCCGCGACGAGGTCGACCTGCACGTTGCCGCGCCTGAAGTGACCAATTGCGGTGTCCAGGTGGTCCTTGCCGGGCGGCTGGCTGACGTAGCGCATGTACGGCAGCGGCTCCGCCGGCAGGGCCGCGTGCGCCAAACGCGGCAGCGCGAACAGGAGCGGCAGGAGCCAAGCGATCGGCAAAGGGCGAAGCTGCATGCCGGCCACGATAGCACGGGCGCTGGCCGCTTGCATCCGCGCCCGCGGCCGCCCAAGCTATCGCACTGTCAGCGGCCACGGCAGCTGATACGGGAGTCCATGGCCAACTTTGCGCGCTTGTTGGTGATTCTCGCGCTATTGCCGGCGTGTCGGCAATCGCCTGCGCCCGCGCCACCGGCCTTGCCACCGCCTGCGCCTGCGCCGGCGCCCGAGGTCGTCGCGCCGCCGCCGCCCGCTGCCGTGGTCGCCGTCGCCGTGCCACCGCTGCCGCTGCCGCTGGATGAACGGCTGACCGCGCAGATCGGCCAAGGCCACGCCGTGCTGCTGGATTTGCGCGAAGACGGGGTATGGGCGAAGTCCCTGGACGGCGCGCGCAAGGAGCAGCTCGCAGCGACGGCGGCGACCTGGCTGTGGCCGGACGCCCAGACGCGCGTGCTCTGGTTGTGGCGCGAAGCGGATGGCGCGCTGCAGGCGCTGGACTTGGCGGTGCCGCTGCCGCAGCCGGTGACGGTAGCGACGGGCGTGCCGGTCGGCCTGGCCTGGCTGTGGCCCAAGCGCGCGATGGTCGGGCCGGACGACGCGCGGCTGCGGCTGTCGCTGGACCCGCGCGACGTCGGTTTTCAGTTCGGTCTGCCGCCGGAACCGGGGCGGTGGGAGGCGCCGCGGCGCTGGCGGACGTGCGGGCGCGGCAAGGCCAAGCGGCTGGAGCCGCAATGTCCGGTGCTCGCGCCGGGTGCGGAAGCGCTGCTGCGGTCGTGGGCTGGGCGAATCAGCGCGGAGACGCGCCTCGCGGGACTCGGGCGTGCGGGCGCGCAACCGATTGGATGTACGCCACAAAGCTGTGGCGTGGCCCACACGCTCGGCGCCACGCACTGGTGGCTGGTGCCGGCCGCGGTGTGGAGCGACTGTTGCCGGCGCGGCCACCAACTGTACGACGCGCGCACGCACCGGTTTTTGCGGCTCGGCGCGGGCAAGCTGGTGGCGAACCCGAGCGGCGATCGCCGCGACACTGTGGAATCCCTCTGGCTGTGCCCGTTGGGCGACGCGATCGTCACCGAATCCGGCGTGGTGCCGCTGGAGCCACCGGGCGCGCTGCGCTTTGGCGACGCCGATGCGTGTTTGGGCGGCCAGCCGCTGCGCACGCCCAGCCTGCCGTGCCCCCAAGGCGATCAGTGCGAGGACGACCCGGCCAACGCCGCGACCGACGAGGCCCGGCCGCGGTAGCCAGCGAAAGGCCCAAAGCTTACTTGGCCTGGAGGCCGGCGAAGACGCCGTGTTCGCACGCACCCTGGGCGCGCTCCTGGGCGATGGCGAAGAACGCCGCGTCGCGGGTGCCGACGGGCACGGCTTGGTCGACAAAGCCGATGATGTCGTCGGGCGCAATCCCGCGGCTGCAAATGGCCGCGACGATCGGGTTCAGGCAGCGGCGGCCATCGGGCAGCGACGCGACCATCGCCGCGATTTCAAGGGACGCCATCTCGCCGGTCGCCGACGTCAGCAGCGCACAATCGGTCTGGCCCTTCACCAGCCAGCGCGCCAGCAGCAGGTCCATCAGCGTGCGATTCGCCAGCGCCGCCACGCCGCTCGCCTCGCCTTTGCGGACCACCGGCGACTGCATCAGCCGCCGACACGCGCCACCCGCTTCACCGCCACCCGGCGCCGCCACACCTTCACAGCGGTTGACCGACAGCCGCAGATCGGGCTCACGCTTGTCGATCACGCCCTGCGCCGCGATGCGGTCGAGCCAGCTCAGCGCGCCGTCTGTCGTGCTCGTGATGCCGTGCAGCCGGTGCGCCAACCACGTCGCGTAGAGCTCGGAACGCACTGGATCCATGGCCAAATCGTCCAGTCCAGCGGCTTCGCCCGCCGCCGCGCGCGCGTCTTCGGCGAGATCGGCCATCGTCTCCGCATCGCGGTGGGTCGACATGTGCACGTACCGGCACGTCGCACCGCCGCGTTTGCGGTCCAGCTTGTGCGCCGCCAGCCACGCCTGCGCGGCCTGCAGCGCCGTCGGGTCGGGAAAACGCCGCACCAGCACCGCGTCCGCCTCCGCACACGTCATGTCCGGCAGGGCCAGCACCAGCTCCGGCGCTTTCGTGGGCTTGGCGTCGACCATCCCGGGCCGCTCAAACCGCACGATTTGCTCACTGAATTCCGCCTTTTCCAGCCAGTCCAGCTCGGCGTCCATCCGGCGCCGCTCGCTCACCGTCAGCTCGTCGGTGCCATCCAGCAGCAGCAGCCACGGCGTGTCGCCGAGCGCGTCGCGCAGCTGCCCGGCCGGATCCTCGCCCGCGCGCACGCCCAACTGCCCCAGCAGCACGCCCGCGATGGCCGGCTGGGACGCGGTCGCCAGCTCCAGCTTGGCGCGCAGATCCAGGCCCACATCCACGCGAAAGGTCAGCCGCTGGCCGCATGTCAGCGCTTCCAGACTCCAGGCCAGCTTGCTTTTGCCCGAACCGCCGCGCGCGATTACCCACGTTTGCGCGCCCGGCTTGGCGGTCAGCAGGTGGTCGGCGGCCTGCTGTTCCGTCCACGGCGTCTGCGCCGGATCGTCGGCCCGCCGCAGGGCAATCGGCTGGAAGCTGCCATCGGCCAGGCCCGCCGCCCGCGCGTGCGTCGCGGTCCGACAGCGCTCGGCCATCGGCTCGGGCAACTTGCGCTTGACCGCCGTCGACGCGCCTGAGCAAGCGACCGCGGTCAGAGCCAGTAGGGAAATGGCGACAAAAATGTGGAGTGGATTGCGCATGGCGAAAGGCTACCAACGCGCAGGCATTTTGTGCAAGCCGGGCGGCCGCACGCGCGCGTTCGTGGACGGCAGGCGTTGCGGCGCCGGCGGTTCTCCCCTATCGTTGCGCCGGGCGGGCCAACGAGGAACTCATGAGTCAAGAGCTGCGTGTCGTGCAAACCAAGCGTGAAACCAAGGCGCCAACGGCGCTTCGGCCCCGGCCAATCGAGCGGGTTTGCCCCATCGATCTGCGGCCGCTGGCGCCGGTGCCGAGCGCGACGGCGGCGGAAGTGGCGCAGGCGGTGGCCAGGTCCCGCGTGGCGCAGGACAACTGGCGGCGGCTGGCGTTTGCGGACCGCGCGGCGGCGATGAAGCGCGCGGCAAAAGCGCTGCTGGCGCGCAGGTTTGAGGCGATCGACCTGGTGCGCGATGAGATGGGCAAGCTGGAGATCGAGGGCCTGTTCAACGAGAGCCTGGGGCCTATCGACTTTCTGAACGGCTGGATCGGCGTGGTCAAGGCGCAGGGTCAGCGCGAGACGATCTCATTGAATCCACTGGCTTTTCCTGGAAAGTCGGCGCACATCGACTTGGTGCCGCGCGGCGTGATCGGCGTCATCGCGCCGTGGAATTTCCCGATCGCCGGGCTGTACCGCGCGCTGTTCCCGGCGCTGCTGACCGGAAACGGGGTTGTGGTAAAACCGTCTGAATTCACGCCGCTTTCCAGTCAATGGCTGGCGGATGTTTTGGCGAGTGAGCTGCCCGATGGGCTCATCCAGGTCGTTCAGGGCGACGGTGCGGTCGGTCAGGCGCTGCTGGGCGCGGGGATCGACGCCTGCGTGTTCACCGGCTCGCCGCGCGCGGGCCATGCCGTCAGCCTGCGCTGCGCCGAATTGGGTATCCCGTCCAGCCTGGAGATGGGCGGCAAGGATGCGGCGATTGTGCTTGCAGATTGCGAACTTGACCGCACGCTCGCCGGCGTGACGCACTGGGCGCTGAGCAATGTCGGCCAGTCCTGCGGTGCGCTGGAAATCGCCTACGTGGAGGCGCACATCGCCGACGAATTCGTC
This sequence comes from uncultured Myxococcales bacterium, assembly GCA_903929795.1. Lineage (GTDB taxonomy): Bacteria > Myxococcota_A > UBA9042 > UBA9042 > UBA9042 > CAIYBN01. The sequence goes on from CAIYWC010000178.1 coordinate 31,184, forward strand.
GCGCGGCTCGGACAGACGTGGCCTAAACTGCGCATGGGGCCTGAGGATTATGCGGACATCGGGCCGATCGCCAACCGCCGGCAGTTCGACATCGTCCGCGCGCACGTTGCGGACGCGGTGGCCAAGGGCGCGACGCTTGTGTGCGGCGGCCAGCCGACCGGCAAAGGCCTGTTTTTCCAGCCGACTGTGCTCGACCACTGCACCGACGCGATGGACGTCGTGCGCGAGGAGACTTTTGGCCCGGTGCTGGCGGTGGTGCGCGTGGAGGGTGCCGCGGACGCGATTCGCCGCATCAACCGGGCGAAATACGGCTTGGGCGCGTCGATTTGGACCACCGACTACGCCCGCGCCGAGCGTTTGGCGGAGCGGCTGGACGTCGGCGTCGTGGACGTGAACAACCACTCGTTCACCGGCGCCATCGCGCCTTTGCCGTGGAGCGGCACGCGCGAAAGCGGCTTCGGCGTTGCGAACAGCCACCACGCGCTCGGCACGTACGTGCGCCCGCGCGCGCTGGTCATCGACCGCAACACCGCGCCGGAGCCGTTCTGGATGCCGTTTGACCGCACGCTGTGGCAGATGGGCCAGGCGCTGAGCGAGGCGCAGCTTTTTGACGTCCGCAACGCGTGGAAGCTGCCGTTTCTGATGCAGAAACGCGTGGCAACGATCCGCAAGTTCTTCGGCAAATAGCCGCTATTCCAGCGCCGCGGCGATGCCTTCCGCCGCGCGCGACGCCATCGCCATGATTGTCAGCTGCGGGTTCACGCCCAGCGGACCCGGCACGGTGCTGCCGTCGACGATGTACAGCCCCGGCACGTCGTGGCACTGGTGGTTCAGGTCCACAACGCTCGTGCGCGGGTCCTTGCCCATCTGGCACGTGCCCAGCGGGTGGTAGCTCAGCAGCCCGACGTCGCTGGCCGCCGGCGTCGTCTTGGCGTACTTGGCGATGTCGCTCGCCGCGACCTCCGGCGTCGAGGGTCGCGACGGGTAAAAGCGCTTGGCACCCGCGGCCTTGAGCAGCTCCATGCCGGCCACGACGCCTTTGTGCAGCAGCGCGCTGTCCGCCGCGGTGACGTTGTAGGTGATCGCCGGCTGGCCGCCGATACCGCGCCAGACGCGGCCGTTGCGGCTCTGATCGGCGATCAGAATCCCCAGCGTCGCCATCTGTGCCTGCCGCGCCAACACGTCCATCAGGCGATTGCCCAGCAGCTGCACCGTCACCGCGACCGTGTTGGCGTCCGGCATCGCGCTGGTGATCAGGATGCCGTCGCGCAGGTATTCGTCGCAGCCGTAGGACTGCGGGATGTGTTGCGCGCCGTTGATGTCCTCGCTCATCAGCGCTGACAAGCCCGTGGACGGGTGCAGCGTCAGGTTGCGCCCGACCTGGTCGCTGGAATTCGCCAAGCCCTGGTTCAGCAGCAGCATGGGCGTCGGCACCGCGCCGCCGGCCAAAACGACAATCTTGCCGCGGACCTGCAAGCTGCGGCCGTTGGCCGAGACACCGGCGACGCCGACCGCGCGGCCTTGTTCGGTCAGGATGCGTTCGGCGCGCAGGCCGGTGACGCAGAGCGCGCTGGCTTCCAGCGCCATGGGCACGTAGGAGACGTTCATGCTGCGACGGGCGTCGGTTCGGCAGCCGAAGTCGCAAAACCCTTGACCTTCACAGCCTTTGACGTTGCGCCGGATGGCGAAATGGCTCCAGCCCAGCGCGTCGCAGCCGCGGGCGACGGCCTTGGCAATGGGCCCGGACGTCGGCTGTGTGGCGGGCGCGACGTCGATGGTGCGCTCCACGCGCTCGAAGTGTCGGCGCATCGTCTCGCTGGCAAAGACGTCCGTGCCGAGCTCCTCGCACCAGCGGTCCGACACCCAGTCCGGCGTGCGAAAACAGGTGCCGCCGTTTACCGCGGTGGAGCCGCCGACCAACCGGCCGATGTAGACCGGCATCGCGGCGTTGCCCAGCGCGATCGCGCCGCGGTAGAAGCGCTGGTGTGCGTCGACGGAGCTGCCGGTGAAGGCGTCGCGGCGGTAGTGCTCGCCCTCTTCCACGAACACGACGGCGTGGCCGCGCTCCGCCAGCTCCTTGCCCACGACCGCGCCGCCTGCGCCGGTGCCGACCACGACGACGTCGCATTCCAGCGTCTGCGGCCCCGTCCAGTCGTTGGCGCGCACGACCTGCTGCAGCCAGCGTGGCTGATCCATGTGCTTGACGACATTGCGTTTTCCGCCCATCGCCGCGTACACATCCGGCCGGTCAAAATGCGCCAGCTTGTAGATGAGCGACGCGACCGTCAGCGGCAGCCGCAGCACGGGATCCTGCTGCCAAACGCTGAGCAGGTGCTGCTGCTGCGGCACCGTCAGGTCCTGGAACGCCTTGCCCGTGCGCAGGCGCGCGGCCTGGTCCAACGTCCGGTGCAGCAGCGCCCACGGCTTGGCGAGCTGCGGGGCAAAGTCGCGCACCAGCGTGTTGGCGAGGTGGACCGCGGTCTCATCCGCGCCGGGAATCGTCGCGCTGCCGGGGATCATGGCCTCCACGAGCGCCAAGGCGGCGCGCAGGTCGGACGGGCTCAGGCGATCGGCGGCGTTTTGGCTGGCTGGGTTCGCAAGCATCGGGTTTCCTGGCGCGCAAGGCGCACGCGCTGGGCGGATGTGGCATGCGCCGCGGATGAGGTCAAGATCGGTTCACGCAAGCCTCAGGCCGCCGCGGACTTCCGGCCGCGCCAGCGCGACAGCAGCAGCAACGCCGCCGGCAGCACGACGACCGCGGTGGTCAGGCAGGCCACTTCGCCCATGACCGCGACCGTGCCAAACAGGAACAGCGCCTGATTCTTGGCCAAAAGCAGCGAGGAGTAGCCGATAATCGTCGTCATCGAGCACAGCGCCACTGCGCCGCCGGTCGATTGCACCGCGCCCGTCACGTCGCGCCGGCCATCCTGGACATAGCGCGCCATGACGTTCACGGCATAGTCGACACCGATGCCAAACGTGATCGGCAAGGCGATGAAGTTGGTGAAATTGAGCTTGACGCCAAAGCCCAGGGCGGCACCGCACAGCCACAGCACGCCGAGCAGCAGCGACGCAATCACTTGCAACGACGTGGAGATCGCCCGCACGGTCAGCAGGACCACCAGGATCACGCCTGCGAGCGACACCGCGCTCGCCAGCGGGGCGTCGTGGCCGATCGACGACAGGATATCGCCGGACAGCGGGATGGAACCGGCGACGCGGCCGGGGTGATCCGGCGCCGCTTCGTTGGCAACGGCGCGCAGCTCCTCGACAAAAAGGTCAATACCCTCGGCTTTCCACAGGCGATCCGTCGCCGCGGGGTAGACAAGCACTGTCCGGCCCATCTGGCCATCCTTCTCGCGCAGTCCAGTCACCGCCGGACGCGGTAAATCCTGTGGCCTCAATGGCTTGAGTGTGTCGTCGCCCAGCAGGCGATCCAGATCCTTCAACTGTTCCGGTGCGATGTGCGCCCGCACGCGCGGCGTCAGGAGCGCACGCGTCGCCGCCAGTTCCGCCACCTTGGCCTCCTGGCCCTGCGGCAGCACGTCGTCCGCCGTCACCACCCGGCCCACCAGCGGCCCCAGCTTGCCGTGGTCGATCCGCGCGCGCACCAGCTGGGCGGCCTTCTCCGCCTGCGCCTGGGTGTCAAACAGCATCACGGTCGGCGTCAGGTAGTGCCCCAACATCGTGTCCATCTTGTTGCCCCAGAACCCCGCGCCGTTGGTCCACGTGTCGTAGCGTCGCAACTTGTTGAAATTTGTCTCAATTTGGCTGGCGTCGAAATGCCGAACCGGGCCGAATGCCAAGACAGCGCCCACCGCCGCCAGCAAGACGACCACGGGCGCACCGCGCTGCACCAGCGCGACGACGCGGCGCATCAGGAACCCGTGGCGCTGCGCCTCGGTCGGCGCAATCGCCTTGCCGTCGTCCAGCCACTTCAGCAGCGGCGGCATCAGCACAAACGCGGTCAGCCAGGCCATCACCATGCCCAAACCGCCGATGACGCCAAACTGGCGAAAGCCGCGAAATTCCGTAATCATCAGGGAGGCATACGCCACGCCCGCCGCCAGCGCCGCCGCCAGCGTGCCCGTGCGCGCGCCCCACACGCCCGCGACAAGCGCGTCTTCCACGCTCAGGCCGCGCATCCGCTCCTCGCGGTAGCGCGCCAGTAGCACCAGCCCGACGTTGATGCCGTTGCCAACGATAATCGAGCCCAAAAACGCGGTGTTGGAGTTCAGCTCGGTCACGTTCGCCGGCGGCAAGGACGCCAGGCCAAACGCGTACACCGTCGCGATGAGCAGCGGCGGCAGGAGCACCACGACCGCGCGCCACCAGCGGTAATACAGCAAAATCACGCCGATCACCGCAATCATCACCAGAATCGAGGACACGGACAGGTCGGATTCCAGCGCGTCCATCTCCTCGACGTTGATCGCCACGTCCGAGGCGTAGCCAATCTTCAGCGACGGTGCGTACTTGGCCGGCGACAGCGCCGCGGCATCGGCTTGCACGGCGGCCAAAAGCGCACGCGCTGACGCCGCCCCGGTGGAAAAGTCGCCCGCCTCCACGAACATCAGCGCCGTCTTCATCTTCTCGCTGGCGAACGCGGAGCCCGTCGCCTCGCCGCGCTTGGCCTCGTATTTCTTCTGAATTGCCGAAAAATCGACCGACGGCGCCTTCTCGTCCTCGTCCAGCAGCGCGTCAAAGCCTTTTTCCGCCTCCCACTCCTTGCGCGCCGCGATGCGCTTGTGGATGTCCTGCAGGTCGGGCAAATCGACGTACAGCGCCGCGTTGTGCTCCAGGAACGCGCGGATGTCGCGATCGTCCGCCCGCACGTCTTTCACCAGTTTTCCCGGGTACTTGCGAATGCGCGCCGCCAGATCCTGCAAGAACCGCTGCGCCGCCGGCAGCTCCTTGACGTCGTCGACCTCCGCCACCACGCCCAGGAACTGCAGGCCCGGGCTGCGCTCGCGCATCTCGCCCAGCGCCTTGACGCTCGGCGCGTCGCGCGGCAGCAGCTCCTCGATCTCGCTGCGCAGGTGCAGGTACATGCTGGCTGTGCGCCAAGTCGCCGGAATGGCCAGTAAAAGTGCGACGATCCAGATGACGCGCGCGTGCCGCAGCAGCCAATGGATGTAGGCGCGGACCTGCGGAGACGGTTGCTGGGTGGTATTCATGCGGACTCCGTGCGCGAGAGGAAGCGACCGGCGGCGAAGCCGATGAGCAAACCGCCCGCCGCGACCGTGAGTTGGACAGCGCGCATGACGAGCGCGACGGCGAGGGCACGCGCCGGATTCGCAGCAAAACCAAGAACATGGGCAAACGCGCGATAGGAGCCTTCCGTGGCGCCCAGCTGGCCTGGGATCGCGTCGCCCACGGCTGCTCCGACCAGGTGGATCGCCTGCGCCGCGAACGCGTTGGTGACGCCGAGACTGCCGCCAACTGCGACGACGACCAGGCCGTATTGCAGCGCCTGAAGCACGCGGGCGAGGGTGCAGAGGCCGATCGCGGGCAGCGTTTGGCCGACGGCCCAGACCGCGGGATCGCTGCCGTCAAGCGGTGGCAGAAAGCGCGCGAGGCGTTTGCGCAGCCACGCGCCCACGCGCGGTTGGCTGGCGAGCACAAAGACGGCCGTCGCCAGCGCGCCACAAGCCACGCCGTTCGCGGTGAGCGCCAACAGCAGCATCGTCGGCCTCTGCGGCGCGGCGAAAAGGACGGCGATACCGATCGCGGATATCACGGCGTTTCCTACCAGCGCGCACGCCTGCAAGCGGGCACAGGCACGCGTCGCGCGGGCGATCCCGACGGTGGCCCCTAGCGACCCGGCGCGGACCGCCTCTCCCGTCAAGCGCCCGGCAGGCAAGAGGATGCAGGCCCCATAGGCGAGACCCGTCGCGCGCACCCAGCCTGCCGCCGGCACTTGCGCGCCGATCGGGCCAAGCAGGCCGCGGACTGCAACGGCGTCGAGGACAGCCATCAGCGCTTCCAGCCCGACGATCGCCGGCAGCCAGCGCTCGGAGTCCCGGAGCGCCTGCCACACCGCCGCAGGGCCCGCCTGCACAACCAGCCACACCACGAGCGCCAGTCCCGCGGCCAGCAGCACGACTGGCAAGACGCGGGACCGCAGCGTTGTCGTCATTCCTGGCTCGCAGCCCAATTGGCCAGACGGGCGCGGGCGGCCCAGACGCGGGCAAAAGCGACCGCGTACGCATCTACCGTCGCCGCCGGCTGGGCAATCATCGGGCAAGTCTGCGAAAACAGCAGGAGCGAATGGTCGAGCAGCCGCTGCGTCGCGGTGAAGTGCGCAGGCGCGTACTGCGCGGCAAAATCCGTCGTTGGGTCTGCCGTCCACGGAAAGCCGTGGCCGTAGCCCACGCGCTCCTGGAACACCGGATGGCTCGGCAGCGGCTGGTTCTGCCACAGCACGACCTCACAGCCTTCCGCCCGCAGCGCGCGCGCCAGGGCGTCGCGAAACACCTTCGGCTGCGCGTCCACACCCGCCGCGGCCAGGTCGAACCGCACGCGGAACTTGTGGTGCACCGTCGTCGCGCCCGGCGGCACCACCGGCGGCAGCACGCCCGGCAGCCGCGCCAACGCCACCGTCAGCCGCGCGGCATTTTCCTGGCACAGCCGCGTGCGCTCCGGCAGGTTCACCAGCGACGCACGGGCCACCGCCGCCGCCAGCTCATTGCCGCGGTACATCCAGCCAATGCGCCCGGATGCCAGCGGTTTGCTGCCGTCCAGCGGCCGATCGGCATCGAATTCCAGGCGATCCGGCAGCGTCAGGTTCTGGCCGAAGCTGCGGATGCTATTGGCGGCCTCGGCGATCGCATCGTCGTTTGTGACGAGCACGCCGCCTTCGCCGATGCCGAGGTTCTTGCTCGACTGCAGCGAAAACGCGCCGGCCGTGCCCAGCGCGCCCACCGGCTTGCCCTGCCACGTCGCGCCGTGCGCCTGCGCCGCGTCCTCGATGACAAGCAGCTTGTGCGTCTGCGCCAGCGCCAGGATCGGCCCCAGCGCCAGCGAACAGCCGTGCACGTGCACGGGCATGACCGCGCGCGTGCGCGGCGTCAGCACCCGCGCGATCGTCTCGGCGGTCACCAGACCTGTCGCCTCGTCGACATCGGCGAAGATCGGGATCGCGCCTGCATGGACGACCGCCAGCGGCGTCGCGACAAAGCTGTAGGCCGGTACGATGACGTGATCGCCCTCGCCGATGCCCGCCGCCACAAGCGCCAAGTGCAGCGCGCTTGTGCCCGAGTGGGTCAGCAGCGCGTACTTGGCGCCGGCAAACGCTGCGAATTCACGCTCGAAAGCTGCGGATTCCGGCGCGCTGGCACCGGACAGCACGCCGCGCGCCAGCACGCGATCGACGGCAGCGCGCACGCCAGCGTCGACCACGGGCCAGTGGACATGCGCATCGGCGGCGAGCGTCGGCGCGCCACCCAGGAACGCAGGACTCGACGCCATGGCTGCTACCCCGCAATTTTGCCCGTCTTGCGCGCCCACGCGTACAATAGCGCTTCTTGCTTGAACAAATCGTGCTCTGGCGTCTCGCCCGGGCCGTGGAACGGCGACTTGAAGAACAGCGACAGCTGGCGCTGGATGCCGAAATTGCCGGCGCGCTTGGCCACCGTCAGCAGCCGCACGATGTCGATGCACAGCGGCGCCGCGAGCGCGGAGTCCTGGCACAGGAAATCGACCTTGATCTGCATCGGGATGCCGAGAAAGCCCTGGATGTCGATGTTATCCCACGCCTCCTTGGAGTCGCCGCGCGGCTTGTAGTAGTGGATGTGCACCGCGTGGTTTTCCACCTTGTAGCCGACGATCGAGTCGAGCACCGAGGCCTTGGACATCACTTTGGTCTTGTTGGACTCCGGGTTGTTCAGGATCAGGCCGTCATTGTTGCCGAGGATGTTCGTTGAGAACCAGCCCTCGACATGCAGCCGGCGGACGCGGAACATCGGCGCCAGCGCGGTCTTGAGCAGCGTCTGACCGGTTTTGCCGTCCATGCCGGCGAACGGCGTCTTGGTCACGTCCGCGAGCTCCGCCAGCGCGGGCACGTTGATCAGCGTCGGCGTAAAATTGCAGTACGGAATCCCAAGCTTGCACGCGGTGTAGAAATAGCGCATCGCCGGCGTGATGGTCGCGTCGTTCGCGTCCAACGCCGCGTCGAACGCCTTGAGCGACGCGTGGGTCGGGCCGGCTTGCAGCCAGGACTCGGTCGACGCGAGGTTGACCATGACGATCGCCGACAGGTTGTGCTGCTTGCGGAAGTCTTCAAGATTCTTGGTCAAAACCGCGATTTCCTCGCGGTACGTCTTCACCGTCACAATGTTGTCGCCTTCGACGTTCGCCGCGAACTTCTTGGCGAATACCGCCGGCCAGGGCTTGATGGCCTCCAGCTCCTTGCGGATCGGCTCCAGCTCGGATTTCGGCAGCACTTTGTGCTCCATCGCGCCGTCGAACACGTTGGCGAACCGCACGTCCCAGCCGGCAAACACGAGGTCTTCCAGCGGCGTGATGTCCAGCAGCGACGGCAGCGAGTCCGCCAGCTGTTCTTTGCCCGGTTCCGTGACCATGCCGAGACGCGGCGCAAGGCCTTTCACCATCATTTCCACACCGGCGATCATGGTCGATGCGACTGCGCCGTTGACGCCGATTACCGCTACTCCAACTTTACTCATCTGGTCCGTCCTGGTTGAAAAAAAAGAGTGGGGAAACTCACCGAAGTCACGCTGATTCTGGGATCGCGCTACTCCACACGAACAAAGGGCGCAAGCTTGGCCCTGCGGGATTCGTCCAAGATTCGCGGGAACTTGCCTTGGACATTGCCACGCGTGACCGTGTCCAAGAACTGCTTGGCGCCGCCTGCTTTGAGTGCGACGACGCGCGGCGCCAGGATGGCGACGTCGCCCGTGCGGTGCTCACGGTACACGCGGTTCACCTGAGACAGGCCTTCGTCAAAAGCTGCCGCGAAATCACTGAGATTTTCGGGCTCAGCGGCCTCGTCAAACTCGGCGTAAAGCACGTAGCGGGACTTGCCGCCACCTTGGGTCCCGACGTCGGCCGCCGCGCCGAAATCGATGGTGCGGCACGGGTATTTGTCGATGGCGAACGCGACGGCGCGCTCGATTTCCACGTGCGTCGTCAGCTCCTGGGTCACGGACAGACAGCCCTGCGTGCGGCCCATGAATTCGACGCGATGCGGCTTGACGCTTGTGAACCGCACGATGTCGCCCAGCTCGTAGGCGAAAAGTCCGGAAGTCGTTGTCACGACAATCGAATACGGCGTGTCGACCTGCACTTGCCACAGCGGCAGGCGCGTCGGATTGGCGGTGCCGCGCTCGTCCAGCGGCACGAACTCGAAGAACGTCCCGCGGTGCGGCAGCATCAACATGCCGGGATTGCCGGAGAAATCGGTCGCGGCGTAGATGCCGCCCTCGGTCGCGTTGTACGTGTCGACCAGCGTGAAGTTGTCGCCGCCCATGAGGCGCCGCAGCAACGGCAAGTACGGCGCCGCCGACACGCCGCCGCCGATCATCACGCGCAGGTTCGGCCAGATCTCGGCGATCGTCGTGGCCGTGCGCCCGCGCTCCGCAGCCACGCGCAGGACGGTCTCCAAAAGCACCGGAAACCAGCAGGTTGTACCCGACAGGGCGCCGACGTCGTGGTCCAGATACGCCTCGGCGATCATCCGCATCTTCACGTTGTAGTCGCTGATCGTCATCATCTCGCCGCGCGGCAAGTAGATCGGCTTCGCGAACGCGGGCAGCTCGGTGACCATCAGCGCCGGATTCGAGGTGATCAGCACCGGTCCGTCGGGCTTCATCGTTGTCGGCGGCAGCAGCGCCAACGTGTAATGACTGAGGAATTTCGCCTCGTTCGCGTGCACCAGGTAGCGCATCACGATGTCGGCGCCCGCGCGGCGCGTGTGGCCAACCTGCCGCCGACCCAGCGGCAGGAACTTCGGGCGGCCTTCTTGCGAGCTGCCCGACGAATTGCCAAAATGGCGAATGAATTCAGGAACCAACAAGCCGCGCTCTCCCTTGCGCATCCGCTCGATGTACGGTGAAAACGTGTCGTAGTCGCCGACCGGCACGCGCCGGGCAAAGTCGGCGTAGCTGCGAATCGTCGCGAAATTGTGCTGGCGGCCGAATTCCGTGTCCGCGGCGTGCGTCACGATGTCGAGCAACGCCTTCTGCTGCACCTGCTCCACGTTCGCCGCGGCTTGGTCCCAGCGCCGCACGGTCAGCCGCGCGGCCTGCAACATCGCCCAACCCGCCACCGCCGGATAGACCGGCCGACGCAGCGCCGGCACGCCGGTTGTCGTCAGGGATTGCGCCAAATTCGCAGCTTCCATCGTCACAATGGGTCGCCTCAGGAGGGTGGTTCGACTCCGTCGCGGGCCGGCTCGTCCAGCCGCGGCGGGCGGATGATAGAGGAACGAGCCTGCGGGCGCCAGCCGACCAAGGCAAAGACAGCAAAAAAACGCCCACGATGCGGAAACGGTGCGCCGAACGGTGTCGTTTCAGTTCGTCAGCCGCTCCGAAAGTATGGCGCCAGTGTGCGGATTCCGTGCGTGAATTTCGACGTATTCGACCGTGTGGATCGCGGTGCGAAGTTTTGCAAAGGCGCTCGTCACCTCCGCGTCCGCGACGCCGGCGACCAGGGAACGCGCGACCGTGGCGCATCGGCCGCCCTGGGTTCGGGAGATCACGATCACGATTGGGCGCGGCAGTCGCTTGAGTTTGACGCGGTATTCGCCTGGCACGGCTGTCGGCCCTTGATCGGTGACACCATAGGCCGTGTACTCCCACCAGCCCAGCGCGTGCGTGCGCACCGGCGGCGCGTCCTCGAATTCGCGCCAGTACGGAAAAAATGCCTCCTCGCCGACCGGCCGACACGCCGCGTCGAGGCGGAGGCCATAATCCACCCGATTGTGATCATCGCTCTTGTCGATGAAAAAGACGGTCGCCACGTCATGGGTGCCGAATTCCGGCTTGTCGGCAAACGCGCTGAGCGCGAAGAGCCAAAGCGGCAGCGGGTACAGGAGGCGGCGAAAAAACAGCTGCGACACTGGGTTCGTTCCCCGATTCCGAAGGTGGCCCCCGGGCACCTGCACCATAGCGGCATCGCGCGGTTTGGTGAAGAGGCTGGGCGCGCGCTGCCGCCGATCGCTTGCACCCGCGCGCGCGTGCACCTAACGTGGCGCCTGCCCGCGCGGTCGGGTCGGGAGCGACGGATGTCAGTGCGAATCGGCAAGGAACTGCAGGATGACGGACAAAGGTTTGCCCAGGAGCTCGCGTCGCGGCTGAAGATCGCGCTGCGGGCGGCCGAGCAGGCGGGCGCGGTGCTGATGCGGCACTACGGCAAGCTGGAGCGCATCGAGGAGAAGTCGCCGGTGGACCTGGTGACGGTGGCGGATCGCGAGTCGGAGGCGACGGTCCTGTCTGAGCTGCGTTCCGCGTTCCCGCACGACGCGCTGTTGGCCGAAGAGACCGACGGCCGCGATGGCGCGCAGGCGATGCGCGCGCGGGTGCCGCAGCTGCCCTGGTGCTGGGTGGTGGATCCGCTGGATGGCACGACGAATTTCGCCCACACGCATCCGAATTTCAACGTGTCGATCGGCCTGCTGCATTTCGGCAAGCCGGTGCTGGGCGTTGTGCTGGCGCCGGCGCGGCGCGAGCTCTTTGTCGGCGGCGAAGGCGTACCGGCGACGTGCAACGGCCAGCCGATTCACGTTTCCCGGGTGACGGGAATGGACAAAGCGCTTGTCGCGACGGGCTTTCCGTATGACCGGCGCGAGCGGCTGCCGCAGATTTTGGCGTGGCTCGGCCGCGCGCTGGAGCGGGCGCATTGCGTGCGGCGCGGTGGCGCGGCGGCGCTGGATCTGTGCGACGTCGCGGCGGGGCGGCTGGACGCCTACTACGAGCCGGGACTGCAGCCGTGGGACGTGGCGGGCGGCGCGGCGATCCTGCGTGCGGCGGGCGGTCAGCTGTCGGATTTTGACGGCACGCCGGTGGACCTGTTTGCTTGCCGGACGCTGGCGTCCAATGGGTTGATTCACGGCGAGCTGGTCGATTTGATCAACGGTCACGGCGCGCCGGCATGGCGTTGATAAAACATATTGAAATCAATCGATTTTTCAGGAAACGGCATCAGCCGCAGACGGTCGGATCCAGCAACGTGCAGGTTCCGGTCGTCGCGCCGGGCGGGGTGACGCAGCGCGCCGGCGTCAGGCAGCCCGGGCCGTTGACGGTGTCGCAGGGCTTGCCTTCCAGCGCGTCGGGGACGCAGGTGCCCGTGTTCGCGCCAGCGGGGATGATGCATTGGCCGCCGCCGAGGCAGATCGTGTAGCTGGAGCCGGTCGTGCCGACACCGGCCGTGAAGCCGCACGCGCCGCTGGTGGCGGTCAGGTACTTGACGCACGACCCTGCCGTGGCTTTGGGGACAAAGCTGCAATAGAGCCCCTGGACTTCGTCGCACTGTGGCCCGGTGGTGCGATCGCACGCGGCGCCGACGGTTTCTGCGCCGGCCATGCACGCGCCCGCGGTGGCCGTCGCGCTCACCGCGCCGACGCACGTCAGGCCGATTTGGCACTCGCTCGTGGCGGAGCACTTGTCGCCGACGGCGCCGAACGTCTGGCAGACCGCGCCGGCTTTGAGGCAAGTCTGGCCGTCGGCGCATTGGCTGCTCGCGCAGGATTGGCCGGGCGTGGTGGGCGCGGCGCAAGTGCCACACGCCGCGCCGGGGGCGAACGCGCAAAACGCGCTGGCGCATTGCCCCGAGTACGCGCACGCGCTGCCGGCGGCGCGCGTCCCGGCTGGCGGTTGGCACGCGGCGATGGTGTTTTGCACAAAATCCGCGCACGTCGCGCTGGCATAGGCGGCGGCGCACGCTTCTTCGTTGGCGGGCGTGCGGCCCGTGTCCGGCGCGCCCAGCGAACTCAGGCAGTTTGCCTTGACGCGGCTGACGCACAGGGCGCTGCTGCCGTAGCGCAGCGCGACGCCGTTCACGTGGCACGCGTCCAGCTTTTGGCATTGGGCCTGGGCGGCGTCGGCGCAGGCTTGGTCGGCGCTGATGCCGCTGCCGCTATCCAGCGCGTCGTCGACGGTGCTGCCGGTGCTCGCCGTGCTGCTGCCGCAGCCGAGGCAAAAGAGGAACGCGAACGTGGCGATGCGCATGGGTCTGTCTCCGGTTGCTGGGCGGCCGCGCCGCCGTGTGGACCACAGGCTACAGCCCCTCCCCGCGCGGCGCAACTTCTTGTAACTTGCGGTTTTTCCGTCGCGCGACAAGCTTGGCGAGCTCCAGGCCAGTCACCGGCAGCAGGCTGACGGCCAGCGCCAGCGCCCCGTCACTCCAGGACAGCTCGCCAATCTGAAACAGTGTCTGCGTCGCCGGAATCCGCAGGATCGCCAGCTGCGCGAGCGCCGACGCAAGCACGACCCCGAGCAGCGTCAGGTTGCCGAAAGCGCCGACCTCCCAAAACAGCAGCGTCGCGCTTCGCGAGGCGAATGCCCGAAACAGCTCGGCAAAAACAATGACTGAAAACGCCAAGTTGCGCGCCTCGGTCAGGTTGCGGTCGCGCAGCGCCCAGACAAAAATGCCCAGCGTCGCCGCGGTCTGCAGCGCGCCCGTCAGCGCGATCGTCCGCCACTCGGCGCGCCCGAGGATCGGCTCGTCAGGCCGGCGCGGCGGCTGGCGCATGACCGCCGGATCCGCCGGGTCCAGCACCAGCGCGAGCGCCGGCAGGCCATCCGTCACCAGGTTGATCCACAGCAGATGGAGCGGCAGCAGCGGCAGCGGCAGGCCGAACAGCGACGCCAACAGCATGATCGCCAGCTCGCCAGCGTTGCCGGACAACAGGTACACCAGCGCCTTGCGGATGTTGTCAAAAATGCCGCGCCCCTCGCGGATGGCCTCGACAATGCTGGCGAAATTGTCGTCGGTCAGCACCATGGCGGCGGCTTCGCGCGTGACTTCCGTGCCGGTCTTGCCCATGCAGATGCCGATGTGGGCTTCGCGCAGCGCGGGCGCGTCGTTTACGCCGTCGCCGGTCATCGCGACAATCGCGCCGCTAGCCTTCAACTCATTGATAATACGCAATTTGTCGCTCGGGGTCGCGCGCGCGTGGACCCATGCTGTCGCTTCCTCGCCCGGCCCGACGATGCCCATTTCGCGGGCGATCGCCTCGGCGGTTCTGGGGTGGTCGCCGGTGATCATGACCGTGCGGATGCCCGCCGCACGCGCTGCCGCCACCGCCGCGATCGCTTCCGGACGCGGCGGATCCGCGAGGCCGATCAGGCCGACCAGCTGCAGGTTTGCCTCCACCGTGTCCCGACCCGTCGCCACCGCCAGCACGCGCAGCCCGCGCCCGGCCATCTGCGCGTGGATTTCCGCCGCGCCTTCCGCGCCGCGCGTGCACTGCGCGAGTACGACCTCCGCCGCGCCCTTGACGTACAGCACGCCGTCCGCCCGCAGCACCGACATGCACTTGCGCTCCGCGTCGAATGGATTCACCGCCACCCGCGCGTTCTGCTGCTCGATTGCCGCCCGCTGCACGCCGCGCGCCGCCGCCGCCCGCAGGATCGCCAGCTCCGTTGTGTCGCCGATGCCGCCCCGTTCGTCCGCCGACAGCTCCGCGTCGCAGTTCGCCGCCGCCGCCGCCAGCAGCCGGTCGTGGTCCGGGCCCCACAGCTCGCGGACTGTCATCCGGCCGGTCGTCAACGTGCCCGTCTTGTCGGTGCAAATCACCGTCGCGCAGCCCAGCGTCTCCACGGCCGGCAGCCGGCGCACCAGCACGTGGCGCGACACCATCCGCTGCACGCCCACCGCGAGCGCGATCGTCACAATCGCCGGCAGCCCTTCCGGCACCGCGGCCACCGCCAGCGACACCGCCGACAGGAATACCGCGAACAGTCCCAGCCCGTGCAGCAGGCCCAAAATCGCCACCAGCACGACGATGCCCAGACAGGCCACCAGCAGCGTTTGGCTGACTTTGGCCAAGCGTTTTTGCAGCGGCGTTTCGCCCGACTCCGCGGTCGCCAGCAGGTCGGCGATCTTGCCCAGCTCGGTCGCCGCACCCGTCGCGACGATTTCCGCCGTCCCCGTGCCGTCGGCGATGTGCGTGCCCATGAAGACGGCGTCGTGGCGCTCCGCCAGCGGCGCATCGGGCGGCGTCGGCGTGGCCGACTTCGCGCTAGGCTCGCTCTCGCCTGTGAGCGCGGCCTCATCGGCGGCCAGGCGATGCGCCGTCAGCACCCTGGCGTCCGCCGCCACGATGTCGCCCGCCTCCAGCAGCAGCAGGTCGCCCACGACAACGTCGACGGCCGGTACTGCCTGCGGATGGCCGTCACGCAGCACGCGCGCCCGCGGTGCCGTCAGCGTCCGCAGCGCGAGGACCGCCCGATCCGCGCGGAATTCCTGGGCAAAACCAACGAGCGCGTTGAGCACGACGATCGTGCCGATGGCGATCGCGTCCGCCAGTTCGCCCAGTGCGGCCGATATGACGCATGCGCCAGCTAGCAACCAGATGATTGGGCTGGCAAATTGTCCACGCAGCATCCGCCAGGGCGAAGCTGGCGCTGCGCGCTGCAGCGCGTTGGGACCCTGTGCGGCACGTCGTTGCGTGGCCTGCTCGGTCGTCAGCCCGCCGTGCATCTTCACCTCAGCGCGCCGGCACGAAACATGCTGACGGATTGTGGACATCTGACACTCTGAGGCAGGCCCGCCGCCTCTTGGACCGTGCCCGCCCGGCAAACGCACGCACAAGGTAGCTGCTTTGGCCGGCCCGTCACGGGGCAAATGCATAGAGCCGGTCGTTGGCGGCGACGAACACGCGGCTGCCGACGACGATCGGCGTCTGGAAATATTGCACCGCGGTCATGGCGTCACTGGGCTTGCCGCCGGCGAAAATCTCGTCGCCCGTTGCGGCGTTGTAGGCGATCAGCCGGTTGCTGCTGATGGCCCAGACGATCGCGTCCGTGCCGCTGTTGCTGGACACCGACGTGATGGGCGAGGCGAGGTCGGTCTCGACGGCACACCACGCGGTGCTGACGGTGGGCGGCGCGCTGGCAGCGATTTGCAACGCGACGAGGTTGCCCTTGCGCCCGCCGGGACACGCGACGCCGGTGCCGCTGTTGGCGATGCGAAAGGCGAGGAACGTGCCGGCGGCGGTGTGCCAGGTCGTGGGCGCGGCGTTGATCTCGTTGGTGGCGACGACCTGGCTGAGCAATTCGTGGCCGATGCCGCCCAAGTTGCTGCGGTCGAGCAGATAGACCTTGCGGTCCTTGCCCATGGCGGCGATCAGGCTGGCGGGCGTGGCGCCGGGGACGTCGACCAGCAGCGCGGCGGCGCCTCCGAGGTCGAGATCGGCTTGGTCGAGGTGCAACCAGTCGGCGGGTGTGAAAAAGTCTGCGTCGGCGCCGGAGAAGACCGGGCCGCGGGAGAAGCGCAGGACCGCCTCGCCGCCGGACCAGCTGGTGACGCCTGCGGTGTTGCCGCTGGTGGCGAAGATGCTGGCGCCGTCGGACGACACGCCGTTGGGCGCCCAGATGCCGCCGAGCAGGCCCGGGGTGGCCCAGCCGCTGACGGTTTGCGCGTGGCTGACGTCGATCCCGACGACCCAGCCGCGGTAGTTGCCACAGTCGCCGTCGTGGCCGCCAAACGGCACGTAGAGGATGCCGTCCTGGAGCAGCAAAGCGCCGCGCTGGTTCTGCGCCTTGGAGACAAACGGCGCGGGCAGGGCGGTCGCGAGCGCGGTTTCCACATCCACGGGCCAGCCCGGCAGCACGCTGCCATCGTCCACCGAGAGCGCAAACACCTTGTGGCGCTTGGTCTTTCCGCCATCCGGCGTCGTCATTGCGTCCAGAAAGATGCGCCGCGACGCCAGGTCCGCGAACGGCGTGCCCGTGACCCCGAGCGGGTCGATGTTGCCGCAGCCCGGGTCCAGCTTGAGGGCAGCCAGCGGCACCGGCGCACCGAGCGCGGGTGTCTGCCACACCGGCGTGCCCGTCGCGGCGTCCAGCGCGTAGACCACGTTCTGCTCGGTCGCGACGACCAGCACTTCCTTGCCGCCCGGCCCGCCGGCCAAATACAGCGGCTGGGCGTAGGTCGGCCCCGCAACGGGCGCGATAAAAGTTGTGTCCAGGTGCAGGGTTGCCACGCTCGCCACCGTCAGCTGCGGCGCGACGTACAGACCGTCGCGGCTGGCATGTGCGTGGTGCTGCACGACGGACGCGCCAGATGCGGGTGCGACATCCAGCGTCGCGTCGCCGGCCGTGTCCATGGCGATTGTGTCGGCCGGCGGGGCGGTATCGGCCACGTCTGCCGGTGTCGCCGGCGTGCCTGCATCCGGCGCGCCACAGGCCGCCAAGGCGGCGCTCCACAGGACTGCACGCAAACGCCATGTGCCGCAAACCGCCATGCCCCACCTCCGGGCTGAGGATGCAGCAGCCGCGGCCGGTTGTCCCGCGGAAAATGGCCGAGCCGCCCCGGCGGGCGCCTGTGTGACAATTTGCGCGGGCGCGCGGCAGAAGTCGCCGGGATGCGAACACCTTGGCCCACCCGACACAGGGAGGGCTGCCGCGAAGAGGCCGGCTATTTTCCAACCGTCACAATGCCATTGGGCCACGAGCCTGCCTGGACCGTCGGATTCTTCAGCAACGTCAGTGCGCCGGTGGTTTGGTCAATCGAGAACTGGGCGACGGTCGTGGAGCCCCAGCCACTGTTCCCGCATGTTGCGTAGGCAAATTTGCCCGAGGATTCAATGGCGATCCGCACGGCTGCCGCGCCACCTGCTGAGAGCGTCGGCGTAGCCATGGCCGTGAGCGCGCCGGTCGTCTGGTCAATCGTGAACTGCGCGATGACGGCGTCCGGCGCCGCTTCGTTGACGAGGATCGACGCGTAGGCAAACCGGCCTGTTGGGTCGACCGCGATGGAAACCGCACCGACGGCGCCGGTAGCGATCGGGACCGTCGGCGGGACCATGGGCGTGAGCGCCCCGGTCGACTGATCGATGGCGTACTGCGACAGGAATCCGTCGCCGTAGTTGGTCACGTACGCTGCCTTGCCCTTCGGTTCGACGACGACGGTGTAGGCGTTGTGCCCGGAGGCGACCGTCGGCGGGGTCATCAGCGCGAGCGTGCCGGCGGTTTGGTCGATCGCATACTGGGAGACGGTGTTGCCATCCGCGTCCGCGACGTAGGCCCACTTGCCCGTCGGGTGGATGGCGATGGAATCAGGCGAAGCAGGCGTCGTGACCGCAAGCGGGGTCAGCGGCGAGAGCACGCCGTCCGCGCCGATCGCGTACTGGTTGACCGTGAGCTTCTCGATGTTTGCGACGTACGCCCACTTGCCGGTCGGATGCACCGCGATGCTGAACGGGTAATACAGGACACCTGCGCCGGTCCCCATGAGCACCGTCGGCGTGGCCATGGCCGTGAGCGCACCGTTTGCGCCGATGGTGAACTGCGAAACCGTGTTGGCCGAGACGTTGGACACGTAAATGTACTTGCCAGACGGGTCGGCGGCGATGAGCTGGGAATTGGCGCCGCCGGTGGCGACGGTCGGCGTGAACATGGCCGTCAGCGCGCCGTTTGGCCCGATTGTGTACTGGGAAATGTTGCCCGCAGAGCCTGAATTCTGATTGACGACATACGCATAGCCGCCCGCCCAAAGCGCGTACAGCGTGACGTTGTTCGCCGGCATCTCAAACGTCGTCCCGGGCGCGTACGCCACGCCGGATCCGTCCGCCTTGGTTTGCCAGCCGACAAAAGTATAGCCGTCATAGGTCAGGCCACCGGCACCGGCGGGCAGCGTGACCTTCTGCGTTTGCACGTAACTGCCTGAATCAACTGGGACGTTTCCAGTCGCGCCGTTGCCGTCGTAGGTGACGGTGTAGCCGCCGCTGCCGTTGGGCGTCCATCGGGCATACAGCGTCACGTTGGATGTCGCGATGGTGTAGACCTGTCCTTGCAAATAGCTCGTGCCGGTCCCGTCGGCTTGCGTGTTCCAACTGGCGAATACATATCCTGTTTTGACCAAGCCGCCGGTATTTCCGAGCACCGTCGCCGTCTGCCCTTGCGTGTAGTGCGTGGCGTCGACCGGCACGCTGCCGCCGGTGTTGCCGTTGCCGTCGTACGTGACGCTGTAGCCGTCTGCGGGCGTGGTGCCCGGGCCCGCGCCGCCGCTGGTGCAACCGGCGATGCACGCGAGCCCTACGAGAAATGCCAGGAACCAGGACCGTCGATGCGCTTTCATGTCGTGTCTCCTCTGACTGCTCGGCTCTTGAGCCGTTATCCAGGAAAACCACACCGACTGCCGCAGACAAAAAACCACCTCTCGGCCGTCTTGCAAAAGAGGCCTACGGGCGTCGATTTGGGCTTGTTCATTGCGCTTCCTGGTTACATCAAGCCTCTGAGCGGCCGCCGATGCAGCGACGCCGCGCCTGACTCCCTTCGCGCCGGAGCACGGCGATCGCCAATCGGCGAAAGCGCAGCAACTTCAGCGGATTCCACACGCTCACCGCCGCAGCCATCCTCCGGCCCGCGGTCTTGTGTCGCACGTAAGCGCGCCCAGGCCTCGCCGTCAAGCCGACAAACGGGACGCTTGACGGCGGTGCCGGAGCGGTCAAACTCGCCGACGCGCGCGGCTGTGGAAACGGCGCTGCCGCTGGAGGCTCGATGTGCGCGAAATTCTTGGCAACGGTGCCGGATCCCCGGCGTCCGCAAAGGCTCATGCGGCCTTCGGGCGGTGTGGCGATGCGCGCGGTTCTGGCGACCGTCGGCGCGTCCCTGGCCCTCTTGTCGGCGTCGACCGCGTGGGCTCAGGCGGCGCCGCGGCGGATCGACTTGCCGACCGCGTGGCAGCGCAGTGACGTCGTCGTGGTTGCGCAAGTGCTGGATCGGACGGAAGTGACCGAGCTGACGGTGCGCGCCGCCAATGGCCGTCCCGTGGCGCCGTTCCGGCGGCTGGTGCGGCTGTACCAGCGGCTCGAAGTCCTGCGCGGGAGCGCGCCCGCGCTGCTGCGCGTGGACGAGGCACAGTGGCGCGCGCGCTGGCAGGCGGCCAAGCGCTGTGGCGGGCAGACGGCGTGCCTGGCGCCGGTGCCGGACCGCTACATCGGCCAAGTGCATCGGGAGCCGGTTCCGGGCGATCGCGTGCTGCTGTTCTTGCGCAAGACGCGCGACGGCTTGGAATGGACGGCGGATTTCGCGGTGGACAAAGCGGAGCGGGCCGACGAAGTCCGGCGCCTGCGCGTGCGGCCGAGCGCGCAACCTCCCGGAGGCGCGCGATGAGAAAGGCCTTTTCTCTCAACTGCTTGTGGCTTGCGTTGCTGTGCGCCGCGCCGGCTTTGGCCAAGGTCTGCCCCAAAGGCACAACGACGCTCGGCATCGACGTTTCCTATTACCAGGGCGCCATCAACTGGAGCAGCGTCGCGGCGACCGGCCAGAAATTCGTCATCGCGCGGGTCAGCGACGGCGTGAACACGCCCGACAGCATGTTTGACACGTACTGGCCGGCGATGAAAAAGGCCGGCTTCGTCGTCGGCGCGTACCAGTTCTTCCGGCCGGCACAGGACGTCATCGCCCAGGCGGATTTGCTGCTGAGCAAGATGGGCCCGATGCAGGCCGGGATGCTGCCGCCGACGCTGGACGTGGAAGCGAGCGGCGGCTTGACGCCCGCGCAGGTGGAAACGGCGATCGCGCAGTGGGTCAGCTACGTCAAGGGCAAGCTCGGCGTGACGCCCATCATCTACACCGGCGCGTGGTTCTGGGACCCGTCCGTCGTCAGCACCGCGCAGTCCGCCATGCCGCTGTGGGCCAGCAACTACTGCAGCAACTGCTGCGCGACAATCCCCGCGGCGTGGACCGACTGGGTGATCTGGCAGTTCTCCGATTCCGGCACCGCCGCCAATTCCGGCATCGCCGGCTGCGACCTGGACGAATGGAACGGCGACCTCGCCTCGCTCCAGGCTTTCGCCAGCGGCGGCGCGCCCGCATGCGTCACCGTCTACGACACCAGCGCGACCGCCAAGGCCATCACGACCAACGCCGCGTATTCCGGCACGTCCTGCGCCGTCGGCGACACCGACTATTTTTCGTTCTCCGGCTGCGGCAGCTTCAACGCCACGGTCGTGGCCGACAGCAGCAGCTTCGACTGCTCGTGCGCGATCCTGGACAGCAGCGGCGCGGAGCTGACCCAAGGCGGCGCAGAAGGCTACCTTCGCAACGACGCCTACAACGGCAGCGCCGGCTGCGCATGCTCGGTCAGCCAGGCGTCCGGCGCGTATTTCCTCAAGATTTACGCAAACTCTGCCGGTGCGTACCTGCTGGACAAGACGCTGCCCGGCGCCTGCAGCTGCGTACCCGCCACGTGCGGCGACTTCCCCGGCGCGTGCGGCGCCAGCCTGGACAACGGCTGCGGCGGCACTTTGAACTGCGCAAGCAACTGCGGCACCGGCCAGTCGTGCCAAGCCGGCGTATGCCAAGCGAAATGCGTCGCCAGCCAGTGCAGTGACCTCGGCAAGACCTGCGGCAACTGGAGCGACGGCTGCGGCGGCACCGCGCAATGCGGCACCTGCGGCAGCGGCTTGGCGTGCGTGAACGGCGCGTGCCAGGGCGTCGGCAACAGCTGCGACCCGTGCCCCAACCACGACGAATGCGCGCTCGGGCTCGATTGCCGCTGGTGGGACAGCGCCGGGACCATCACGTTTTGCGCCGCGCCGTGCTCCGGCGGCTGCCCGACCGGCACGCACTGCAGCGCGGCCGGCGTCTGGTGCATCCCCAACACAAGCAACGGCTGCAACGGCAACGCCATCTGGCAGGTCGACACGTGCGGCAACGAGGTCGCGCTGGTCAGCAGCTGCAGCGGCGGCCAGAGCTGCTCGGGCGGCGCGTGCACAAGCAGCTGCAGCAACCTGTGCCCCAGCTCCGGCAGCAAGCAGTGCAGCGGCAACGGCGTGCAGACCTGCGGCGACAGCAACGGCGACGGCTGCCTGGAGTGGTCCGTCGTCCAGGCGTGCGGCAGCGGCAGCGCGTGCCAAGCCGGCGCGTGTGTCTCCAGCGCGGTGTGCGGCGATGGCAAGTGCGAAGGCGCCGAGTCCAGCCTGACGTGCCCCGCCGACTGCGGCCCGCCGCCCAACGCGTGCGGCAACGGCAAGTGCGAAGCCAGCGAGACCTGCGCGTCGTGCGCCGCGGACTGTGCGTGCCCCGCCGGCCTGAAATGCGCGGGCACCGTCTGCCAATTCGCCGCGACCTGCGGCAACGGCAGCTGCGAAACCGGCGAGACCATGGCCAGCTGCTGCGCGGACTGCGGCTGCCCGACCGGCCAAACGTGCACGGCCGGCAGCTGCAAGGCGCCCGGCTTCTGCGGCGACGGCAGCTGCGGCAGCGGCGAGACCAGCAGCACCTGCTGCGCGGACTGCGGCTGCCCCGGCGGTCAGAGCTGCGTCGCCGGCAAGTGCTCCAGTTCCAGCGCGCCGGATGCGGGCAGCACCGCCGACGCCAGCGCGACCCCGGACACGCACCCCGGCGGCGACGTCAGCCTTGTCACCGGCAAGGGCGACGCCGCAGCGGGCGCGATCGGCGGCGCGCCGGTCAGTCAGAGCAGCAGTTGCACCGCCGGCAGCTCCCGGGCCAGCGGGCTGGGCTGGTGGGCGATCCTCGCCAGCGCGGGCCTTGTGCTGCGCCGGCGCCGCCGGTACACGGTGCCGGGCTGACGCGTCCGACCGGTGCCGCTTGGCCGCGTGCGATCAGCGCGCGTCGTTTCCCGGTCGCCCCGGTAGGCCCGCACCCGCCGCCGCCCAGTCTGCCGGGTAGGTCACGTAGAAAACGCGCGTCCGGCTGGGCGTGCCAAACACGATGCGGCTGCCCTTGGGCAGGTAAAACACGTCGCCCGCGCGGCCTTCCAGCACGCGGCCGTCCGTGTGGATGTGCAGCACGCCTTCCAGCACCAGGTCGACCTCGTCGTAGTCCAGCGCCCACGCAAAAGAGTCCTTGCGGTGCCAGCTCATGACGCCGGCCGTCATCGGCGAACCGTCGCGCGCCGTGATGACGTCCGTCAGGCCGATGTCGCGATCCGGTCCCGCGCCGTCAAAGCGGCCCAGGCGCACCGATCCGCCCCGCACGAGCACGATTCCGGACGGATCCACCTCGCGCGCGCAGGCGCCCAGATCTGGCGCGCGCGTCTCGGGCAGCGGCGGATCCGGCGGCGCATCCAGCTCGATCGCCACGCCCAGCTGCGCGGCAGCCGTCCAGGCCGCCGGCGTCACCAGCGTCTGGCCGCGCGGCGCTTCCAAACGGTTTTGCCCGGCCGCATGGGCTTGCTCCACGTGGTCCGCGGAAATGACGCGCTTCATCATGGCCTCCGTCGCTGCGTGTGTGCCCGCTGGCCGAAGCGCGAGATCGGGCGTCCGGCATTCGCCTCGTGCCTCCAGAGGCGCACGCCTGAGGCCCGATCTCCGGAGGCAGCAGAGTTTGCTGCATGCGTTTGGCGTCCGACATCGCTCCGCATGTTCAGCGAATCCCCGCCAGCCGTGCCACGTCCGCGCACAGCGTCATCGGGTCAAACGGCTTGGCAATCACGCCCGCGGCGCCCAGCGCTCTGAGTTGCGCCACGTCCTCCGGCCGGGTCCTGCCCGTCACGAAAATCACCGGCGTCTGCGCGTGGCCCGGCACCTGCCGCAGCGCCCGCAGCACGTCCGGGCCATGCATGTCCGGCAGCTGGAAATCCAGCAGCACCACGTCAAAATGCCCCGCCGCCGCCAGCGCCAGCGCGTCCGCGCCGGTGTCCGCCACCAGCACCTCGTGATCCGCGCCGAGTTCCAGCGTCGTTTGGCCAATCAGCTGGATGTCCGGCTCGTCGTCCACCAGCAAAATCCGTGCCGCCATGGCGTCCTCCCGTCAGCTGCGGCTGTCCAGCCAGGCTTGCAGCGTCGCCACCGCGCTGGCAATTTCTGCGACGGCCAGCGGCGCCAGGGCCGCCACCTTTGCCGTTTCGCCGTCCGTCACCGCGTGCTCCATCTGCTCCGCCAGCGCCTGGACCCGCCGCGCGCCGACATTGCCCGCCGCCGACCGCAGATTGTGCGCCAGACGCCCGCAGGTTGGCCAGTCGCTCGCCGCCGCCGCCGCCGCCAGCTCAGCGCCGCGCGTCGGTCCGATGCTCAGGAACAGCCCGGCGATCGCCCGCGCCAACTGGGGACCGCCAATCGCCAGCAGCTTGCCGAGCGGCACGTCGTCGAACACCTCGCCCGTCAGCGTCGTCATGCCTCACCCGCCGGCACTCGGAATGGCTCCAAGACTTCTGGCAGCTTGTAGAGCTCCATCGCCTTGTTGACGTACGCCGCGCCGGTCCGCTCCGCCTGCTCGCGCACCGCCTGGGACGCCACCGTGGTGCACACCACCCGGCCGCCGCGAAAATTCAGCCGATCCAGCGCCGCCAGCATGTCAAACGCATTGCCGCCGGGCATCAACAGGTCTGTCACAACCACGCGCGGATGACCGCGCTCGTCGAGCCAACGCACCGCCGCGTCTACGGAATCCACGGTCCAGCAGGGCCAGCCGACCGCCTGCACCACCGACCGCACCAGGAACTGCATGGCCGCGTCGTCGTCGACAATCAGCACGCCATCGCTGACCGGCGGCTCCTCGAGCATCGGCGGCGGTGGCGGGCGCTCCAGCTCCTCGCGCGTGTAGACCGGCCGGTTGGTCGGCACGGTGACCTCCGCCATGAGCTGCCTGGCGTGTGCGTCTGAACCGCCAATCAGGTGCAGCGCCCACGCTTCCGAAGCCGCCGGTTGCACCGTCAGCCAGCGCTCCATCGCGGCCTCCGCCGAAGCGGGCCGCCAAGCCGGATCCTTCGCCAGCAGGTCCAAAATGAACGCATCCAGCTCTGCCGGGATCCAGCCGCCACCCGGGGCCGCTGCGGGCGGTCGCGGCAGGGCAAACGCGTGCTGGCGCATCAGGTCAACGATGTCCGGCGAATGAAACGGCGCGTCGCCCGTCGCCAGCCAGTACAGCAGCACCCCGAGGCTGTACAGGTCGCTCCGCCCGTCCGTGGGAGCCTGCGTCAGTTGCTCCGGGCTCATCCAGCCCGGCGTGCCGATCACCGTCTGCTTGGCCGTCTCCAGCTGCGTGCCGCCGATGCTGGCAATGCCGAAATCCAGCAACTGCACGTCTCCCAGGCCCGCCCGGCGCCGATTCTGCACCAGCATGATGTTCTCCGGCTTCAGGTCCTGATGCACGACGCCCAGCTCGTGGGCGGCCGCCAGCGCTTCCAGCACCTGAGTCACCACCAGCTGGATCTCCGACCAGTCCAGCTGCCGTTCGTCCATCACCGCGTGCAGCGACCGGCCTTGCAGCAGCGGCAGGACCAGAAAGTGCCCGGCGTCCGGATCGACGCCAAAATCGGTGACCGCGATGACGTTTGGATGGCGAATTTGGGCAATGCAATCCACCTCTTGGCGAAAGCGCTTCACCGCCACCGCGTCGACTTCATGCGCCGCGTGCAGGACCTTGATGGCGACCATGCGGCCAATGTTGTGGTCTTCGGCGCGGTACACGGCGCCAAAACCACCGCGGCCCAGCAGTTCCAACAATTCGTAGCGACCCGCGACGAACTGGCCGATCGCCAACGTCGCCGCGGCCGCGCTCAGCACCTCAGCCTGGCGATCGCGCTCCGTGATGAGCTCGTTGGCCAGTGCGGCATCTACCGGCTGAAGCTGGGGCTGCGGCTGGCTCATGGCTCAGGACCCTCCGGTTGGCGGCGACTGCAGGGGCAGATCAAACCACATTTCCGTGCCCACGCCCAACTCCGTGTCGAAACCCACCGTGCCGCCGTGCAATTCCACCAACTGCTTTGAGATGGCCAGACCCAGCCCGGTGCCCTTGGGACGCTTGCCGGTGCCCCTGGCTTGGGCAAACCGGCCAAAAAGCCGCGCCCGCAGCTCCTCGGGAATTCCCGGCCCGCGATCGCGCACGCCCACACGCACGCGCTCGCCCGCTGGCGTGATGGTCAGCGTGACGGTCGCGCCATCTGGCGAGAATTTCACGGCGTTGGAAGCAAAATTGATGACAACCTGGATGATCCGGTCCGCGTCGATGTCCATCTGCGTCGGCGCGCCGTGCACCTCCAGCGCGACGTTGTGCTGGTCGGCAAAGCCCTTCACGCCGGCCACCGCCTCTTCCACCACGTGCAGCAAGTCCGCCGGCGCGCGCCGCAGCGCCATCTGCCCCGCGTCCATCTTCTGCAGGTCCAGCACGTCGTCCACCAGCCGGCCCAGCCGCTCCGTGTTCGTTTGTGCGACAGTCACCAGCTTGACGACCTTGTCTGGCAGTTGCCCCAGCAGCCCGCCGGTCAGCAGGCCCAGCGATCCGCGAATCGACGTCATCGGCGTTCGCAACTCGTGGCTGACCATGGCCAGGAATTCGCCTTTCATTTCCGTCATTCGCTTCTGCTCCTGGGCTTGGCGCAGCGCTTGCGCGGTCTCGGCGCGCCACTCCAGCGTCCACGCCGCGGTCAGCACCGCCAACACGGCGAGCACCGGCGTCACCGGCAGCAGCGCGTGCGCCAGCGTCGCCGCCAGACCCAGCAGCGCCAGCCACAGCAGCAGCGCCGCCAGCGCCGCCAGCACCAGCCGGGGCACGGACCGCAGCCGGGACATGCCCCCCAGCGCCAGCCCGAGCGCCAGCAGCAGCGCCGCCAGGATCGCCGGCCAGCGCGCCCAGCCATCGCTCTGGGTCACGCGGCCGGCCAGCAGCGCCTCCATCGCCTGCAGGTGCAGTTCATAGCCCGGCACCAGCGTGCCCAGCGGCGTGGTCACCAGATCGCCCGCGCCCAGGGACGCCATGCCGACCAGCACCACGCGCCCCGCCAGCGCCGCATCCAGCGCGCGCGGCGACGTCGCCGGATTGAGCAGGTCCGCCAGCCGCAGGCGCGGCACGGTCGCCAGGTTGGCGTAAGTCAGCCGCGGCTGGCCGCCGTCCCGGGCCAGGATCGAGGCCAACGGCGTCGGCGACCCGAGCCCTGCCGCCTGCAGCGCCGCCACCGCGAGGCTCGGCGCCGCGTGGTCCAGCATCCCCACCGCCAGCGGATAGCGCCGAATCACACCGTCCGCGTCCGGCCAGACGTTCAGCGTGCCACAGCCGGCCGCGACCGCCTGCAGCGCCGGAATCGCGGCGACGGCTTCATTGCCACCGTGCGCCAGTTGACCCGGGCGCACCGCAGCATCCAGCGGTTGGACGCATGCCGGCGGCACGCGCCCCGGCGCCGGCTTGGGCGTTTGCACGACCGCGGCGCCAAACACGACCGGCAGTGCTGACGCCGCTGCCACCAAGCTGCGATCGCCGTCTTCCGCCGCCTTCGCGCGCAATTTCGCCAGCAGCGGTGCCGCGCCTGGCCCGGTCAGCGCCGCGTCCTCAGCGTCGTCCAAGAGGTTGCGCGCCAGATCCGCCTCCGCTTGCGCTTCCGGGCGGTCAAAAAGCACGTCGAACGCCACGGCCTTGGGGTTGTGCTGCGCCAGCACCTGCAGCACGTGCGCCCAGACGATCCGCGGCAGCGGCAGGCGCAGGTCCAGCGCTTCCAGGCTCGGATCGTCGATGATGAGGAACGCCAGCTTTCCCGACGGCGTGAAATCGGCCAGCAGGCTGCGGGTCAGCTGGTCGTGCACGAGGTCGTCCAGCCGCGACAACGTCGGCCACGCGCCGAGCACCACCGCCAGCAGCGCCGCCAGCCCGGTGGCCCGGCGAATCCGCAGCGGCAAGGCGGACCACGGGCGCAGCGTCACGGCTGCGCGCTCAGCTGAAATGCGTAGACCTTCGACGTCATGCCGGTAAAGCCGGCGCTGTCCACGGCGGCGACGCGCCAAAACCAGCGGCGGCTGGCGTCGAGGCCCGTGATGGGCCAGCGGGCGTCATTGCAGCGAATTTGCTGGGTTTGCGTGGAAAACTCGGCGTCGCGTGCGACCTCCAACCGGTAGGTCGCGGCGCCGGGCACTGCTCGCCATGTCAACTGTGTCCCCGGTGCGACGCTGCCGTGCGTCGGCTCCTCCACCGTCGCGGCCGGGAGCAGCTTGCGCGCCGGTTCGGGCAGCCCGCTCTCGTCGACCTGCGAGCCTTGACCCGCGGCCACGTCCACCTTGCCTTTGGGCGCGCCGAGTTCGACCTTGCCCTGCAGCGTTTCCACCCGCGTAACGCTCCCGTCGGTCGTCGCCACCCGAAAGCGCGTCCCGCGCACGCCTGCCACGGCGGTCCGCGTCACGATGTCAAACACCGAGCCCAGACCTTCGTGCGCCGCTTCGGGCTGGACCTCGCCGCGCAGCAGCTCGATGCGCGCCACGCGCTTGGACTCCGCGTTCAGGTACAGCGCGCCCAAGCGCACCGCCGTCGCCGGGCCGAGCCAGACACAGCTGCCATCGGCCAACAGCAGCCGCGCGCCACCGCCCGCGGGCGTGCGCACGACCTTGCCCGCCAGCAGCATCTGCCCCACTTGCGCCGGTTGACCTTCCGCATCGCTGTCCGCCACCTGTACCGCGCCGGTCAGGCCAACCACGCTCGCCACCGGCCGCGGCGCACGCCGAGCCGTCCGCAGGAGCGCGATGCCCGGTGATTCCCCCGCACGCAGCGCAACCGAGACAGCGGACACCCGCTCCTGGGCCACGCCGCGCGCCACCAGCGCGTCCCGGACCGCGTTGCCCAGCTTGGCCGACTGGCCTGCCAGCCGCGCCGCATCGGGCTGCTTGACGCTGACAATCAGCGAGCG
This sequence comes from uncultured Myxococcales bacterium, assembly GCA_903929795.1. Classification (GTDB taxonomy): domain Bacteria; phylum Myxococcota_A; class UBA9042; order UBA9042; family UBA9042; genus CAIYBN01. The sequence goes on from CAIYWC010000178.1 coordinate 59,945, forward strand.
CAGGTCCTTGTCCGCCGCCAGCGCCTCAGCCAGGACCTTCAGGCACGGCCCCGCGGCTTGCAGCCCGGCTTCATCCACCGGCAGCGGCGGCTCGACACGCACCGCGCCTTCGTCGATCGCCACCTGGCAAGTTGGGCTGGCCCACGCCGGCAGCGCGAGCAGCAAGATGGCTTGGCAATGCAAGAAAATGCGCATCATCGGCGGCCTCCTTGGCCGCTCGGCGCGGCATCGTCCAGCAGCAAATGGAACTCGACGCGGCGGTTCTTGCCACGTCCCGCCGCGGTCACGTTGTCGGCGACCGGCTGGCTCGGTCCGTAGCCCTTGGCCTCGAGACGCGGCGGCGCCACGCCTTTGGCCAGCAGCCACGCGCGCACGGCGTCGGCGCGGCGCTGGGACAGCTCGGTGTTCTTTTGCGCGTCGCCCTTGTCGTCGGTGTGACCTTCAATCCGCAGCCGCACGGAGGGATTGTCCTGCAGCACCTTCACGACCGCCAGCAATACCTTATTGGATTGCTTGAGGATCAGGTCCTGGTTGGGCGCAAACGTGATGCCTTCGATGCGGCCAGTGAACTTGGCGACGGTCGCCGGGACTTCATCCGGGCAGCCGTCGCTGTCCTCAAAACCATTGACAGTTTCGGCGACCAGCGGGCACTTGTCGGCGCTGTCGGGGATGCCATCCTGGTCGTTGTCTGGGTCCGGGCAGCCGTCGCCATCGGCAAAGCCGTCCTTGTCTTCCGCGGCGTTGGGGCACAGGTCTTCGTCGCCGATGAAGCCGTCGCCATCGGGGTCGGAGCGCGCTTCCGGCGGTGGCAGCGCCAGGGCGGGTCTGGCTCCCGCGGCAGCGTTGGCCGGTGTGGCGGCGGGAGGTGCTTCGACGGCATCGGCTTCGGGGCAGCCATCGGCGTCGCGGATGCCATTTTTTGTCTCCGGCTCCCACGGGCACACGTCAACGTCATCGGGAATGCCATCGCCATCGGCGTCAGGCGGTCCGGCAGGGGCGGCGGTGTCGACGACGACCACGGCGGCATCGGCCGGCGCGTGGCCGAAGGGGCGCCACGTCAGCGCCAATTGACCTTCAACTTCCACGGTGTAGCGGCCGTTACCGTCGTGGATCGCTGGCAGAAAAATGCTGCGCACGTCCGCGCGCGCGCCCCACGCGTGGCTGAATTCGTATTCGACGCCGATGCCGACGTGGCTGACGGTGTCCTGGTCGACGAAGATGGCACTGCCGGCGGAGGGATTGGCGAGGCTGCTGCCGACGCCGGCAAGGAAAAACGGTTGCCAATCGCTGAGATCCCACCAGAGCACGCCGCTGGCGCGGATGCCGGACGCGAGCACGGCAATCCCGTCGTCGCGGCCCTTGGTCGGCAGCAGTACGCCCTCCGCTTCCACGCCGAGCCAGGGCAAAAATCGCCAGCCGATGCGCGCCAAGGGCCCAAAACCATTCACCATCGAGTGGCCGGTCCAGTACTGGCCCAGCTCATCGCGCGCTGTCCACTCGTGAAATACGCCGCCAAGGCCGAGCTGCAGCCCGCGGCGATCCACGGCCTCCGCGTCCGCGGCATGGGCGACTCGCGTGGACCCAATCTGGGAGAGCAGCGTGATCGCGCAGACCGTGAAAAGCGTTGATTTGCGCAAGGGAAAGACCTCAGGACAGGCGATCGGCGCGTTCCGGTGGGGATCGCAGCGTAAGGATTGGCAGCGCCGGACGCAAGTGCTGCCGCGCGGGCAGGACGGTCAACCGCTCGATTACATTGGCAAACAAGTCGGCAATGGTCTGCTTGTCGGCTCCGGTCTTTTGGCAATGTCGACGACGCGGTCAACGCGATGGCGCGCCGCTCACGAGCACGTGGTGCCGCTGCACGTCTTGCCCGCGCCGCACGCGGCCCCGGTGGCCAAGGGCGCGTGCGTGCAGCCATCGGTCGCGGTGCAGCTGTCGGCCGTGCAGGGGTTGCCGTCATCGCAGCTGGTTGGCGCCGCGTCAAAACACGCGCCAGAGGCTGGACAGCTGAGGTTGCCCCAGCGGTCCGTGCGGATGATCAGCACATCTGACGCGCCCCATTGCACGCCGCGATAGCCCACCGCGATGGCGCCGCCGTCGACCAACTGCTTGGCCGCGGACAGCCCGCTGGGGCCGACCTGAAACTCGGTCTGCTGCCACGCGACATTGGCGTTCTCATCAAAGCGCCCGAGCCACGCGATCGTGTCGGTCCCGCTGGCGTTTGAGCCGGAAAGTAGCACGCCACTGGAGTCCGCAACGCCGATGGTGAGCGCGTCGCCCGCAGCGCTGTCGAGATGCTGCGTCGACAGCACCTTGCCAGCGGCGTCGACCTTGACGAGCAACGGACCGTAGTAGTTGGCGCTGTCGCAGGTTCCGACGAGGAAATAGCCGCCGGACGGGATCGCACACGCGGTCGAGAGGTCGACCAGTTGCGTCGCGGCGAGGTTCAAGTACGTCACATTGCTGCCGGTCGGATTGACGATCGCGGCCCAGACGTCGGAAATGTTGCCGGTGCCTGCGACGAACGCGCTGCCGTCGCTGGCGGCGGTGATAGCCATGACTGTGTCGCCGCCGAGGGCGAGTTTCACCGACCACAGGGACGTGCCGTCGGCGCCGACGCGCAGCACATTGGGCACTCCGGAACTCGAATCGGATGCGAGGTACCCTCCCGAGGCGACTGCAGCGACGCCGTCGAAGTAGTACCAACCGCCGGCGTTGTAGCTCTTGTCCCACAACGTGGTGCCGGTGGCGTCGAGCGCGACCATCCGCGTGCCGACGTTGTCGCCGAGGTTATCCGAGACGTTGATCGCAACAACGATTTGCGCCGCGCCGGCTGTCGCAAGCACCGAGATCGGCACGTCGTCGTCGGCCGAGTCGATGACCACCGTCCACATCTTGACGCTGGTTGCCGCGTAGCGGGTCACGTCGACCGCTTGGCCTTTGCCCGTTGGCGAGGGCTTGGTCGCCGCGACGACAAAGCCGCCGTCGTCGATCGCCGCGACGTCGTATGCCGCCTCCGTGCCGCTGCCGCCCCAAGTGGTGACGCCGATCTTGGGTTTGCCCGTGCAGCTGCCGTTGGCGCAGAAGTCCGCGTAGGTGCAAGAGGTGCCGTCGTCGCATGTCCCGGCGACGGCCGTGTGCTGGCAGCCTTTGACGGTGTCGCACGCGTCCGACGTGCAGACGTTCGCGTCATCGCAGGTCACGGGTGTGCCGGGCGCGCAGGCCTCGCCGATGCAGGTGTCGCCGGCGGTGCAGGGGTTGCCGTCACTGCAGCTCAGCGCGGCAGCGGTGTACTGGCAGCCCGCCTTGGCGTCGCACGTGTCGACGGTGCACGGGTTGCCGTCGTCGCAATTGGCTTGGACGTTGCCCGGCTGGCAAACGCCGATGGCGCAAACATCGCCGACGCTGCACGCGTTGCCGTCGCTGCACACCGCCGCGTTGTCGGCAAACACGCAGCTGGACTTGCTGTTGCACGTGTCCGTGGTGCACGGGTTGGCGTCGTCGCAAACGGTCGCGGCACCGGGCGTGCAGACGGCGTTCAAGCACGCGTCGCCGACCGTGCAGGCGTTGCCGTCGCTGCACGTGGCTGCGCTCGCGAGGTGGACGCAACCGCTCTTGGGGTCGCAGCTGTCGTCGGTGCACGGGTTGCTGTCGGCGCATCCGAGCGGACCGCTGGCGCCGCACGCGCCGCCGGCGCACAGGTCGCCAATCGTGCACGCGTTGCCATCCGAGCACGCCCCGCCGTCCGCAGGTGTCGCGATGCAGCCCTTGGTCGGCGCGCAGGTGTCGGTTGTGCAGTCGTTGCCATCGTCGCAGGCGAGCGCTCCGCCGCCCGAGCAACTGCCGCTCTTGCAGACTTCCCCGACCGTGCACTTGTTGCCGTCGTCACACACCGCGGTGCTGCTCTCATGGCTGCAGCCCGACGCGGGATCGCAGCTGTCGACGGTGCACTGGTTGCCGTCGTCGCAGCCCAGGACGGCGCCGCTTGCACACAGGCCTTCCACGCACGCGTCGCCGACCGTGCACGCGTTCGCGTCGTCGCAGGTGGCGGCGTTGGCGCTGAAGGTGCAGCCAAACTTGCTGCTGCACGCGTCGTCCGTGCACGCGTTGTTGTCATTGCACACTGCCGCGGAGCCGGGCGTGCAAACGGCGTTCAGGCACGTGTCCCCGACCGTGCACGCGTTGTCGTCGGAGCACGTGCCGGCGTTGGGCAAGTGCACGCAGCCGGTCTTGGTGGAGCAGCTGTCGGCCGTGCACGGGTTGCCGTCATCGCAGCCCAGCGGCTCGCCGGAGACGCACGCGCTGTTCGCGCACGCGTCCGCGACCGTGCAGGGGTTGCCATCGGTGCACTTCACGCCATCGGCCGTGACGGACGTGCAGCCGTTCGCTGGGTCACACGTGTCGGACGTGCACACGTTGCCGTCATCGCAGTCGAGCACGCTGCCGCCCAAACATGTGCCCAAGCTGCACGTGTCGCCGACGGTGCACTGGTTGCTGTCGTCGCACGCTGCCGTCGTCGGCTTGTGCTTGCAGCCCAACGCGGCGTCGCAACTGTCCGCGGTGCATGGGTTGTCGTCGCCGCAGTCGACCGCGGCGCCCGGTGTGCAGATCGCGTTGAAGCACGTGTCGCCCACCGTGCACGCGTTGCCGTCGCTGCACGTGCCCGCGCCGGGGACGTGCTTGCAGTGACCGACATTGTTGCACTGATCAATCGTGCACGGGTTTCCGTCGTCGCACTTGGTGACATCGCCCGGAAGGCTCGGATCGCAATCCGGATTCTTGTCGCAATCCGCGGGACACGTGATCGTCGTTTCGCCCAAGCCGGCGACGCAGAAGCCGTCGCCGCAGTATCCGCAGTCGATTGGGCAGCCCAGAAAGTCCTCGCCTTTGTTGCAGACGCCATCGCCGCACGACGCACTGCAGTCCTGCGGGCATTGCGTGGGGCCGCCGTCGCTGGCTTCGCAGACGCCGTTGCCGCACGCTTGCCACACGCAGTCTTCGGCACACGTCGCGGGCGATTCGCCCTTGTCGCAGACCTTGTTGCCGCACGCTTTGCCGCAGTCGCCGGGGCAAGTCTGGGGCGATTCGCCGCAGTCGTAGCCGGTGCATTTGCCGTCGCCGCAGCCGCCGCAGCAGTCGACGGAACACGTCTTGGGACCTTCGCCGGGCTCGCAAATGCCGTTGCCACAGCCTTTGCAGTCCGCGGGGCACGTGAGCAGGGTCTCGCCACACGCGGCGTCGCAGACGCTGTCGCCGCAACTGCACGTGAGCGCGTCGCCATCCGATGAAGCTGCGTCCGGGGCAGCGTCGGGTGCGTCCACGCTGGCGTCCACGGCGTCCACCGCGTCTGGGGCCTCTGCGGTGTCCGCGGCGTCTGCCGTTGCCGTGGCATCATCCGCGACGTCGATTTTTGGCGCATCCGCGCCATCGTGAACCGTGTCCGCGGCCGGCGCGTCTGCCTTTGCCGCATCTGCGCTGACGCTGTCCAAATCCTCGACATCGCTTGCGGCGGTCGTGTCGTCGACCGTCTCGGCGGTTGCATCAGCGGACGCAGCCTTGGGAGCGCCACATCCGACGAGGAGACACCCTGCGCAACACGCCGCAAACACGTCACGCAAACGGCGTCGCGCTGCTGCCTGATCGCCGTAGCGTTCCACTTCGTGACCTCCCGCGCGGCGCCGTCCGCCTTCGTCGACAGATTTGGAGCTTGACTCACCGGTGTGCCAGGCGCGTTCGACCGCGGAATTTCGCGGCCACCTCACGCTGCCCGTCGCCGTACCCGAGGGCCAGTTTCGGGCGCTCCAGGTCGTCCGTCAAGCGGTGAAGGCGTGTGCGACCGATGAAGAGCCAGCAAACCTGCAGCCATTCAAGCGACACGCGGATCCACGGGTCGATCCATGGGTTGAAGCGGAGAGATCGGGCCCGAAGCCATCCTTGGCTCGTCGCGCCCGCGACCCGGCCGAGCCCAGGTCGGCGGTTATGGGCGCCGCTCGCGCATCAGGGTGGGGTGAAGCCGCCGCGGTGCTTTGTCAGTGCTGCGTCTGGCGGCATCTCGACCCTCACGGCCGGGACTGCAAGCGGGCCCGCGCCAGATCCTCCAGCCGAACCGGGCGGAATTCACCCCACCCAAAGCGTTCCACGTACAGGCGATACATCGATTTGGGGCAGTACGCCGCGAGCGCGCAACCGTGCGCGTGCGGGCATTGGTAGCTGGCCACGGATGCCAGCTGGTCCGCACGGTCGAGGTTGGCGTAGCGGTCGGTCGATTTCGCGTACTCGGTCCCCTGCAGCGGCGGATCGGCCTCATAGTTCCACCAGGCAAACGCCGGCTGGCCGAGCTCCTGTTCCACCCAAAACGCCACGCAGGGGTGAATGCCGTGCACGTATTCCGGCGGCCCATCCCGGCTGACCGTCTCGACGATCTCCCGCAGCGAAACGACGCTGTCCAGATACGGATCCTGGCGCGAGCCAGACATCGGAAACGCCAAGTGCGCCATGAAGGCCAACTTGTGTTCGTGGGCATAACGCGCGAGTGCCGGCAGCGACGGCAAGTTCTGGCGCACGACCACGCTTTCCAGTTCGATATGCTCCGGACCGCAGCGCTCCAGCAGGTTGTGAAGTCCCTGCCACATTTCGGCAAAGGACCCGGGTGCGCGCGTAACCGCCTCGTGCTCCGCCGCCGTCAGGCCGTAGATGGGGACGTTGACGGAGAATTCTTCCGGCTGGGCGGCGAGAAAGCGGTCGCAAAACGCCGGGTCGGCAAACGGTCGTGCCGTTGTAAACGTGTCGATGGAAGTAAAGCCGAGCTCCCGAATCAACGCCAGCAATTCCCAAAGCTTGCTAAACGTCAGCGGATCGATGCCGTTGAGACGCATGCGGCGAATGCCGAGTTCGCGGGCTTCCAGCAGCTGGACCTTGAACTTGGCCAGCATCTCCTCGCCATCGTCGCGCGGCGGATTCATCGCCATCAGCGAACAAAATACGCAGCTCTGGTGGCATGGCGTTCGGACGCCCAGGTTGAGTTCACGCGCTTGGTCCTGTGCAACCCCGCGACGGGACAAGAGAATACTGGAACCTGGATCAGGATGCACGTGCAGCGACGGGGTATCCTTGGCGCGCACGACGCCGACGATGAAGTGGAACAGCGGGCTGGCAAGCGCGACATCGCCGTCGCGGCCGTCGGGCAACCAGTGGCCAAAGGTCCACAGCACAAAATGCGGCGTCACCTCGCGAAACGCGCCGCCGGACTGCAGCGGGCCAATGGCGATCATCGCCGTCTCCGTGCTGCCGTCGGCCTGAAACACCAGGTGGTAGCTCTCGACGCTCTCCTGGCGCAGCGCGGTTGTGCCGTGGCGAATGTCGACCAGCCGCCAGCGATCGACGCACGGCGCGTCCGTACGCACCTCCGGCGAAAGGAATTCCGCCAGTCCGTCAGCGGAAAAGGTCATTTCCGCCACGACACGCGCGACCGGCGCCGCTTCTGGCTCGGCGCTTGCGTCCACGTCATCGATGCTGCCTTCAGCCCGCTGGAGATGCGCCACCAACGCTTCCAGCAGCGCCAGATCCGCCTTCGTCGCACCACCGGCGATGTCGCCGTAGCTGATTTGGAACCGTCGCGTGCGCCGGAACGCCGGCTTGGCTTCGTCGGCCAGCGCCAGTTGGACGCTCAGCGGCACAACGCCACCGCAGATTGCCAATTGCCACGCGCCGTTGCGCCACACAATGGCATCGAGCGTGCGCCCCGCATCCACCGCGCCGCCCTCCCGCCAGAGGCCCTCGAGCAGGCCTAAGACTTCATCACGATTGCGAAAACTTAGCTTCATCGCGACAGTATAGAAATGCGCCGGAAAGCCGTCAAGCCGCGCTACGACCGGCGATTGCTGGTCGATGCGGTGCTGTTTGCGGTGCGTGGCGGCGTGTCGTGGCGGACGCTGCCCAAGGAATTCCCGCCGTGGCAGAACGTGTACGCGACGTTTTGGCGGTGGTCGCGCCAGGGCGTGTTCGAGACGATGTACGACCGCTTGCGCGCGATGGCGCGGGAGCGAGCTGGCAAGCCTGTGGAGCCGACCGCGGCGATTCTGGACGTGCAATCGACGCGCACGCCGCCGCAAGGCGGACCCAAAGGCGAAGACGCCGCCCCGGAACCGCCTGTCGGATCGGCCACGCGGTCGAGGTGAGTGCGGTCGGCAGGCTGCGGTTGTCTCCGAACCGCTCGAGCCGGTTCGCGCGGCAAGTCGCGAGCAGCGTCGTCGTGGAAGCCGTCGGCATCCTGCCCAGGGCTGGCGGCCATCACGGCCAACCGTGCCCCGTCACGGCCGCGCCCGGTAGCCGTCGGGTACGCCGCATCCGTCGAATTCAACATTCCCTATCTGAATAGTCTGTTATAGCAGCGCCGTCGCCGCTGGCATGACCTTTGCAGCGCCTGACCGTGCTGCCGCACCGCTGCGGCGCGTCGCGGAGCCTGCGTGGACTGGAGCCACTTCACCCCTTGGTCAAGCCTCATCGGCGGGTGCGTGCTCGGAGTCGCAGCCTCGGCGCTGATCCTGCTGAATGGGCGCATCCTCGGCGTGTGCGGCATCCTGGCCAGCGTGCTGCGGCGCGACAGCGCGGAGCTGCCCTGGCGTCTGTCCCTGCTGGCCGGCTTGGTCGTGGCGCCTTGGCTGCTGCACGCGCTCGCGGGCATGTGGCCGGCCCAGCTGCAGCTGCCAGCGCCGCGGGTGCCTGCGAGTTGGCCGCGGCTGGCGATCGCCGGCGTGCTGGTCGGCACCGGCACGCGCTACGCCAACGGCTGCACCAGCGGCCATGGCATTTGCGGTTTGGCGCGCCTATCGCCGCGCTCCGCCGTCGCGACGTTCGCCTTCATGGCCAGCGGTTTTGGCACTGTTTTTGTGATGAATCACTTGCTGTTTATCGGATGAACTTCTTGGATTTATGGAGTAATTGATATGGCATCTTCGCCATCGTCGACCGCGACTCAGGTGCTTACGGCTTTTGCCATCGGGCTGACCTTCGGAGTCGGTCTGCTGCTCGCCGGCATGACCGACCCGGGCAAGGTGCTGGCGTTTCTCGACCTCGTGGGGCCGTGGGATCCGTCGCTGGCGTTCGTGATGGGTGGGGCGATTGGCGTGGCGTTCCTGGCTTTTCGCCACGCGGTCCGGCGCCCGCGCGCGTTGCTGGGGGCGGCCATGCAGCTGCCGACGCTGCGCGCCATCACGCCGCGGCTCGTGCTGGGCAGCCTGACGTTCGGCATCGGTTGGGGCCTCGCGGGCTATTGCCCAGCGCCGGCGATCGTCAACCTCGGCGTCGGCCAGCCGCAGGCGGTCGTTTTCACGCTGGCGATGCTGGCCGGCACGGCGCTGTTTGATGCGCTGGAGCGGATCGCGCCGCAGCGCTGGATCGTTCGCGTCCCGGCCAAGACGGCTGAAACACATTGAAATGTTGTAGTTTTCCAACCACGCACGAGGCTTGTCATGACTGAACCGTACCAACATCCCACCGCGCTGGGCGATGTCGCCGCCCGCCAGCTGGCCAACGCGACAAAGACCGTCGCGCAGCTGACCACGATCTCGCCGCGCTGGCTGACGCACCTGCTGCAGTGGGTGCCGGTCGAGGCGGGCATCTACCGGCTGAACCGCGTGAAGGACGAAGGCAACGTCAACGTCGACTGCGGCGGCCGCGACGAGCGCGAGCTGCCGCAGACGTTCGTGGATTACGATGAAAATCCACGGGAATACCTGCTGACGGCGGTGAACACCGTGCTGGACGTGCACACGCGCGTCTCGGATTTGTACAGCAGCCCGTACAACCAAATCGCCGAGCAGCTGCGGCTCACGATTGAGACAATCAAGGAGCGGCAGGAGTCAGAGCTCATCAACAACAAGGAATACGGGCTGTTGAGCAACATCGCGCCCCGGCAGCGCCTGAAGACGCTGGCCGGACCGCCGTCGCCCGACGACCTGGACGAGCTGCTGGCCCACGTCTGGAAGGAGCCGGGCTTTTTCCTGGGGCACCCGCGCGCCATCGCCGCTTTTGGCCGCGAGTGCACGCGCCGGGGCGTTCCGCCGCCGACGGTCCAGCTTTTTGGCGCGCAGTTCCTGACCTGGCGCGGCATTCCGCTCATTCCGTCGGACAAGCTGCCGATTGTCCACAACAAATCCAGCATCCTGCTGCTGCGGACCGGCGAGCGCCGCCAGGGCGTCGTTGGCCTCTACCAGCCGAATTTGCCTGGCGAGCAGAGCCCGGGCCTGTCCGTGCGCTTCATGGGCATCGACCACCGCGCCATCGCGTCCTATCTGGTGTCGCTGTATTGCTCGCTCGCGGTCCTGACCGACGACGCCATTGCCGTCCTCGAGGACGTGGAGATTGCCAAATACCATGACTACCAGCCCAAGTACCGCTGAAGTGCCGCCGCTGGACGTCGCGACGCTGGCACGCCTCGCGACGGCATGGTTCCAGGCGCCGCCGGGCCAGCCGCCGCCGCCGCACACGCCGCTGGTCCCGGGCGACGCCGAGCTGCGCGCGCTGCTGCAGGCGGTCACACCGGTGCGCGTGCTGGAGCGCGACGCGTCGCACTACATCCTGGGTCTGGCGCCGCCGCCGGACGCCATCGGGCTGCCTGCGACGCAACTGCGTCAGGTGGCCGAAGCGGCTGGCATTGACGTCAACTTCGTGCGCCGCGACTTTCCGATCCTTGCGCAGCAGGTGAACGGCAAGCCATTGGTTTGGCTGGATAATGCCGCGACGACGCAGAAGCCGCGGCAGGTCATCGACCGGCTGTCGCAGTTCTATGCCACGGAGAATTCCAACGTCCACCGCGGCGCGCATGAGCTGGCGGCGCGGGCGACGGACGCGTACGAGGCGGCGCGCGAGAAGGTCCGGCGGTTTCTGAACGCGCGGTCGGCGGCGGAGATCGTGTTCGTGCGCGGCGCGACGGAAGGCATCAACCTGGTGGCGCAAGCCTGGGGCCGCAGCCACATCGGACCGGGCGACGAGGTGATCATCAGCCACCTCGAGCACCACGCCAACATCGTGCCCTGGCAGCGGCTGGTGGCGGAAAAAGGTGCGAAACTGCTGGTGATTCCGGTGGATGACGCGGGCCAACTCCAGCTGGACGATTACGCCAAGCTGCTTGGCCCGCGCACCAAGTTGGTGGCGGTCACGCAGGTCTCCAACGCGCTGGGCACGGTGACGCCGGTGGCGGAGATTGTCGCGCTGGCGCACGCAGCGGGTGCGCGGGTTCTGGTGGACGGCGCGCAGGCGGTGTCGCACATGCCGGTGGACGTGACGGCGCTGGATGCGGACTGGTACGCGTTTTCCGGGCACAAGGTGTACGGGCCGACCGGGATCGGCGTGCTGTACGGCAAGGAGGCGCTGCTGAACGCGATGGAGCCCTGGCAGGCGGGCGGCAACATGATTGCCGACGTGACGTTCGAGCGGACCAGCTACCAGCCGGCGCCGGCGCGGTTTGAGGCGGGTACGGGCAGCATCGCGGACGCGGTAGGGCTGGGCGCCGCCATCGACTACGTCAGCGCGTTGGGCATGGCCAACATCGCGGCGTACGAGCATGCGCTGCTGACTTACGGCACCTGGCTGCTCCGCGACATTCCCGGGCTGCGGCTGGTGGGTACGGCGCCGGAAAAGGCGGGCGTGCTGTCGTTTGTGCTGGACGGTCACAAGACCGAGGACGTGGGCGCGATCCTGAACCGCGACGGCATCGCCGTGCGCTCCGGGCATCACTGTGCGCAGCCGATTCTGCGACGTCTGGGACTGGAGGCGACCGTGCGGCCATCGGTGGCATTCTACAATACCTGCGCGGAGTTGGACCAGCTGGCGGTGGCCGTGCGCAAGCTGGTCGGCAGCCATTCGCGCATTGCGGCGCCGGGCTGGGACAGCAGCAGCGCACAAACAGTTGCGAACCGCCCGCGGATCGGTTAGTATCCTACTAAGCCGATAGTGTTTGTCTGAATAATCGGCTATGGACTTGAGGTCGCGTGATGTCCCTGTTGAATGCCAGCCCGCTTGTCCGCAGCAGCACGCCCGCTCGCGCGCTGCGGACCTGCGCGTGTACCTGACGGCGTGACCGCTCGCGGATGCGCGGGTGCCGCGCCGTTTGTCCGCCGCGTCTGCCCAAGCCCGAACCGCGCCACTGCATCAGGAGAAGACCATGACCGCCCCGTGCGCAGCCCCTGCGTTCACCAGTGTCCAACCACGGACTGTCCAGCCGCTGCGCGACGGCGTGGTCACGCTACGCGCCGCGCGCGCTGTCGATGCGGCTTTTGTCGATGCGCTGACGCGGCAGACCATGCTCGCCTACGTGGCTCGCACTTGGTCCAACGTCTCCGATATTGCAGCGTATTTTGCCAAGAACCGCTTCGATCCAGAGCATACCGAGATTGTCCAGTGCAATGGTCAGGATGTCGGCCGACTGACGCTGCTGGTCACGCAGGATGAGCTGTTTGTCGACAACATCCACGTGCAGCCAGAGCTGCAAGGGCGCGGCATCGGCGGGGCGGTCCTGCGGCATGTCATCGCCCGGGCGCGGCGCGAAGGTCGGGCGGTACGGTTGCAATGCCTGCGGGTCAATCCGGCGGCCAAGCTCTACCGGCGGCTGGGCTTTGTCGAGCAAGGTCAGGACGCGACGCACTTTTTTCTGCGGCTGCCGAGCCAGCGTCCGACGCGCAGTCCGGTGGTCCAGCAGCCGCGGCTCCACGATCCCGGGCCGCGGGAGCTGGCGGAGTCGCACCCGCGCGTGCCATTTTTCATCCTGCTGAAGATGGACGTCCAGCGGCGCGGGCTGCTGCTGACGCCGGCGGCGCTGGACGCGGTGCAGGACCCGCTGTACGACTATGGCCGCAGCTACGTGATTTACGGTCAAGGCGAGCAGGTGCGCAAGAACGCGCCGGGGCCGATGCTGCTGCGCGATGGCACGTCTGTGCTGGTGCTGGCGGGCGCGCAGTACAACGAGGCGTACACAGTGGATTTCCGCGACGGGCGGTTCCTGCTGTTTGACGGCGACGCGTTCATCGACGAGGTCGACTTCTCGCCGCGGCCGGATTACTACGGCAAGCGGACGTCCTCCGGCGTGCCGATGGAGACCATCGCGACGGCGCGGCCGCAGCGGCTGGACATCAACCCGTACCGCTACTGCCACTTCTGGGACGGCGGTCACCAGTGCCGCTATTGCGCGTATTTCACCGACGTCAAGGCGTCCAGCACGCTGGCCGACGGCAAATTTCCCCGCCAGGTCGCCGGGCAGGACTTGTACGAGACGGTCGCGGAGGCGCTCAAAGAGCCCGGGCGGTTCTCCCAGGTGATGCTGACCAGCGGCGCGGATCCCCGCGGCGACCAGACCTTCGATTTCGAGGTCGACCGGCAAATCGAGGCGCTGCAGGCGATTGGCCGCAACTTCAAGACGCGCCGCTTCGCCAGCCAGCTGATCGGCTGCGGCTACAGCCGGCCGCAGCTCCAGCGCCTGTACGCCGAAACCGGGCTGACGACCTACTGCCCGGACATCGAGGTCTGGGACCCCAAGATCTTTGACTGGATTTGCCCCGGCAAAGCCAAGTGGAACGGCCGCGACGCGTGGATCCGCAGCGCGTTGGACGCGGTCGACATCTTTGGCCCCGGCAACGTCTACACAAACGCGGTTGCCGGCGTGGAACTGGCCAAGCCGCACGGCTTTGCAACGCTGGATCAAGCGCTGGCATCGCACTTTGAAGCCTGTGAATTCTTTGCGAAAAACGGCGTCATCTACCTGAGCTTGGTGTGGATTCCGTGGCGCGGCTCGCAGTTCCATGGCCAGAAGCAGCCGCCGCTGGCGTTCTACGCCCGGCTTGTCGAGGGCCTACGCGACATCCGCCGCGCCTATGGCCTGCGCGCCAGCAACGACGACTACCGCCACTGCGGCAACCACGGCGACAGCGACCTGGAGCGCGTCCAATGAGCTTTCTGGAGGGAAATATGGACGTTTTGCCGAAAAAGCTGCGCGAGGTGCTGCACAAGCCGCACGCCATCCGCATCCTGGCGACGGTGGGCCGCGACGGCGTGCCGGACGTGGTGCTGCGCGACAGCCTGGTGGCGCTGGACGACCACACGCTGGCGTTTGCGGAGACGTCGGATGCCGACCAGTCCAGCCAGAACCTGACGCAAGCCATCTGGTACGACGGCGCGGTGGCGGTTTCGGTCGTTCACGGCGCGCGCGCTTGGCGGATCCGCGCGCGGCCGTGGCGGTGCCTGATCGCCGGGCCGGTGTTCAAGCGTTTTTTGCTGGCTGCGCGGGTGGCGCGCGGGCCGGACGCCGATATCGCCGCGGTCTGGCTGCTGCACGCGGATACCGTAAGCGATGAGTCCCTGGCGGCGCAGCTGGAGCGCGATGTCGCGCAGCGGCCGTTCGCGGGCGCCCACCTCGACTGCGCCCGGTTCGTCGCCGAGAACGCGTGACTGCGCCAGAACCGCCGGAGCCTTGCCATGCCCACCTTGCCGCTGACCCACCACGCGCTGCCCGGCGAATCCCAGCCGCAGGACCTGCTTGCCTTCATCGCGGCGCACCGGCTGCAGCTGGCGCAGGACCTGCTGGTCCACGGCGCGATTCGCTTTCGCGGCTATGCGCTCGCGACCCCGCAAGCGGTGGAGGACGTCGCGCTCGCGCTGGATCCGCAGCTGGCGGCGGGCGAGTACCTCGGCACCTCGCCGCGCAACGCCTTGACCCGCCACGTGCATTCTGCCAGCGAGCTGCCGGGCTACTACCCGATTCCGCAGCACTGTGAGATGAGCTTTCTCGCCCACCCGCCGACGCGGCTGTATCTGGCGTGCCTCCAGCCGTCACGCTGGGGTGGCGAGACCCCGCTGTGCGATTTCCGCTTGGTGTGGCGCGATCTGGACCCGGCCGTGCGCGAGCGCCTGCAGAGGCGGGGCGTGCGAATCGTGCGGAATTACGTCGGCCCGGGGTCGCCGCGGTCGCTGGACCCGTTTGCCTTGAAGCGCTGGGACGCGCTCTTTGGCACGACCGACCGCGACGCCATCGCGCAAACGTGCGCCCGCGAGGCCCTGGTGCCGGAGTGGCTGCCCGGCGATCGGCTGCGGCTGACCTGCACGCCGCCGGTCGTGCGCGTCCATCCGGAGACCGGAGAGTCGGCCTATTTCAGCCACTTGCAGGTGTTTGAAGTGGGCACGCCGGAGGCGGAGCTGCGGCGGATCGCCCAGCTGCGCGGTACGGCGCACGCGCGGTTCTGGCGCCACGCCGGGCGGCTGGTGACCGCGCTGACGCGACACAGCAAGCACCCGGAAGACCGCGCGATGGACGTGACGCACTTGGATGGAAATCCCATTGCGCAAGCGGACTTGGAGCACGTTCGCAACGTCATCTGGCATCACCAAGTCGTGGAGCCGTGGCAAGCCGGCGACTTCGTGCTTGTCGACAACCGTTCGACCAGCCACGGCCGGCTGCCATTTTCCGGCCCGCGCCAGGTCGTCATCGCCTGGCATCAGCTTGCTGTGCCGCTCGGACACGCAACGGAACTGCATGAAATCACCTAATTCTTCTGTCAAGCCGGTGGTTCAGGCCGCTGAACTTTCCGCCTGGCGCCAGCTGGGAAGCGCCAAGCCGCTGCCGGAACTGGTCACTTCGCAACTGCGGGAAATCCTGGTGGATCCGGCGACGGGTTCGGTCGCGGTCGTGCTGCCGACGGGCGCGGTGCTGCTGGGGCCCGAAGGTCTCGCGCCGCGCTTGCCGCAGCTCGATTGGCGCACGCTGCCGGCGCTGCGCGACGCGGGGTGGCTGCCGTCGCATTTGCCGCCCGTGGTGGTGCCGTGCGTCACGGAGTCGGGGCTGCAAGGCACGCTGCTGGTCGGACCGGCGACTCCGGAGCTGCTGGAACGGGCGCGCGCCCTGGCCCGGCCGCTGGCGGTGGCGCTGGCCCGCGACACGGAAGCGCAGCGCATCGCCCAGGAGCGTGCGGGGCAGGGCTGGCTGGACCGGACGACGCCCAACAGTGGCAGTGAAGCGAGCGTGCTGGAGATTGTCGGTATGAAAGGCGGGCTCAAGGCCGTCGTTGCGCAAGTCGAGCGCGTGGCCGGAACGACGATCCCGGTGCTGATTCTGGGCGAGACGGGTGCGGGCAAGGAGCTGCTCGCGCGCCTCATTCACGAGCGCTCGCCGCGCAGCAAAGGTCCGATTGTCCGGGTGAATTGCGGCGCGATTCCGGCGGACCTTGTCGATTCCGAGCTGTTCGGCCACGAGCGCGGCAGCTTCACCGGCGCGGTTCAGGCAAGACGCGGCTGGTTTGAGCGCGCGGACGGCGGCACGCTGTTTCTGGACGAGGTCGGCGAGCTGCCGCTGGCGGCGCAAGTGCGGCTGCTGCGCGTGCTGCAGGACGGCGAATTCGAGCGCGTCGGCGGCCAGGAAGTGCGCCATGCGGATGTGCGTGTGGTGGCGGCGACGCACCGCGACCTGCCGACGATGGTGCGCGCCGGCCAGTTCCGCGAGGACCTGTGGTACCGGCTCAGCGTGTTTCCGGTGCGGCTGCCGCCCCTGCGCGAGCGGCTGGACGACCTGCCGGCCCTGGCGCGGCATTTTGCCGCCCAGGCGGGTGGCCGGCTGGGCTGGTCGGGCGTGCAGCCCACCGACGAGGACATTCGCGAGTTGGCGGCTTACGATTGGCCCGGCAACGTGCGCGAGCTCGCAGCAGTGGTGGAGCGCGCCGTCCTGCTTGGCCATGGCCAGCGGCTGGATCTGCGGGCGGCGCTGGCGCTGGGGGCGCGGCTGCCGGCGCCAGCGGCGGTGTCCAGGCCGGCGACGCTACAGGACGCGCAGGTGGTGCAAATCGAGGACGCGCTGCGGCACACGCGCGGGCGGATTGAAGGCGCGGGCGGCGCGGCGGAACGCCTGGGTGTCAATCCGCACACGCTCCGGGCGCGCATGCGCAAGTTCGGGATCGATTGGGCGCAGTTTCGCTTGAATTGACAGTTCCCCAGCTCCCAGTGGCCGGACCGCGGAGATCCCACCGCGGTCCGGCCCGGGTCGCAGCCGCTGCC
>CAIYWC010000179.1 GCA_903929795.1 uncultured Myxococcales bacterium
AGAGCTGATCACGCGTGAACCGGGGATGCCGCGCAGCATTCGCCTGACTGTAGCCGCGTCCGAGCTGCCAATCCTGACGTGAACTCGGCGGACAACCGGTCGCCCGCCAACTGATCGAAACCCGTGTGACGAGGTACTAGTGTCGGC
The DNA here is from genome assembly GCA_903929795.1 of uncultured Myxococcales bacterium. Classification (GTDB taxonomy): domain Bacteria; phylum Myxococcota_A; class UBA9042; order UBA9042; family UBA9042; genus CAIYBN01. Next base: position 148 of record CAIYWC010000179.1, read on the forward strand.
TGCTTGGTCTTGCTGGGCTGCGGCGCGACAGCGGGCGGCGGCGGCGGCGGCGCGCTGTTTTGCGGTGCTGGCGGCGCGTGCCCCGCCGGATTCAGCTGTAATGTCAATAATCTGTGCATTCCCGGTGGCGCCGACGTGGCCAGCGGGGATCTGGCTGTCAAGAGCGACACCGGCGCGTCAGGCGATGTCGAAAAGGCCGACAGCGCGCCCGACACCAGCGACATCCAGGTCGACAGCAGCGCGCTGGACAGCGCGAGCCCGGACGTGCCATCGGGCGCGCAGACCGTCAGCGCCATCGAACAGGCCCCAGCGAGCGTCAGTTGCACGACGCTCACCTCGAGCACGACGATCGCCACCGGCGTCACGCTTGAGCCCGTGGTCGTCACGAGCCCGGCCACCACGCTGAAAGGCAGCGGAACCACATACTTCACGACCTTTTTTGTCGAGTCGCAAAATGGCGCCGCCGCGGACGGCAGCTGGGCCGGCATCCAGGTCATCGTCAACGCCAGCCCGTTCAGCGTCAACGTCGGCGACGTGTTGCAAATTACCGGAACTATTGATGAATTTTACTGCATGACCGAGATCAGCGCCGCGCCTGCGGACGTCGTCGTCACCGGCAACGTCGGCGCCACGGCGCCGCACAACATCCAGGTCAGCGCGTTTGCGGACAACAGCACGGCGGAGCCCTTCGAAGGCGACCTCGTGCACATCAGCGTCGTCCAAGTGGGTGATCCCAATCCAATTTCCACCGACGGCAAGACCCATGGGGAGTGCGCGATCAACCACAACGGCGGCGCGACGACCGTGCTTTTCGCGCCGGCCACCGGATCCGCCTATCTGGGCACGAGCACCAACGGCACGACGACAACATTCACGGCTGGCCAAGCATTTTCCAGTATTACCGGGAACTTGGAGTGGTCGTTTGGCCAGTGGCTCATCCGCGCGCGTTCCGACGCGGACATCGTCCTCCAATGAGCGGTGTGCAGCTGACGTGGCCGGGCCGCCATCCGCCACCGCTGCCGACCGTGCATAACCTGGCGCCAATGCTGACGATCCCGGGGCGCGTGGCGGGGATCGGCGCAGCACGGCTGCTGGCGGGACCGGCGCTGGCGGTGCTGGATCGGCTGCTGCAAGAAGGGCGTGCGGGGCAAATCGACCTCGCCTACCTGGATCCGCCGTTTGGCGCGGGCGTCTCGTGGCCACGGCGGCGGGACGTGCAGACCGCAGAGGGCCAAACCGCGCAGGATGTGATCGCCTACGAGGATCCGGCGGACGATCTCGTCGACTGGCTGCAGCACCTGGATGCCGTATTGGATCGCGTGCACCGGCTGCTGTCGCCGCGCGGGGCCGTGTACCTCCACCTGGATTTTCGCCGCGCACCGCACGCCCGGCTGCTGCTGGACGAGCGCTTTGGCCCGGCGAATCTGCGCAACGAGATCGTCTGGGCATACGGCCTCGGCGGGTCGAGCAAGGACCGATTTGGCCGCAAGCACGACGTGATCCAGTTCTACACCCGGGACGCCAAGCAGGCGTATTTCCAGGCGCCGCTGCAAAAAGCGACGTCGCAGCGGCTGAAGGGACAGTCCAAGCGCGCGACGGACGTGTGGCAAACCGCGCACGCGGGCGCGGACGCGCAAATTGCCGGCGCGTGGCCAGATTCTCTGGTCGACTTGACGCTGTCCAATAGCGACGGCCAGCGCACGGGCTATCCGACCCAGAAACCGCTGGCGCTGTTGGAGCGGATCGTCCACGCGTCGCTGCCGCCGGGCGGGGTGGCGCTGGATCCGATGGCCGGCTCAGGCACGCTGGGGATCGCGGCGGTGCGCGCGGGCGGGCACGCGATCCTGGGCGATCGCAGCCCGGTCGCGCTGGACGCGTGCCGCGGGCGGCTTGTGCAAGCGGGCGCGGCGGTGCAGCTGGACAATGTGGACGCGACGCTGGCGGTTCGGCGCTTGCCGCAGCCGGGCGCACGGCTGGTGGGCGATCGCGTGACGCTGCTGGCGCCGGACATGGCCGGGCGCGGCCCGGATGCGCTGTCGGCGTGGGGCGTGACGGACGGCGCGGGGCAGGTGCTGGCCTGGTGGGATGGCGGTGCGCAGCGGACCCGCGAGGCGGTCGTGGCGGAGCTGACGCTGGCCGGCGGCACAGCGCAGGAGCTGGTGGCGATCGACCTGGAAGGGCAGTTCTGGCGCAGCGCGCTGGTCCGGTAAGGACACCAACAGAATCAAGTCGTTGACCGACAAATTTGTGGCGCCGCGCGTATCGCCACGGGCGGGCGCGCTTGGCGACCCGGCGTTCAGCAGAGGGCGCCGACTGAAAACGCTTGAAACATCGAATTGTTGTCGTTGGCGCCCCAACGGCCGCGATCAGGCGCCGTCGCCCAAGCCTTTGCCAAGCGCCGCGAGCAAGTCCAGCAGCGCCTTGGACTCGGCATCGAACGACGCGCGCTCACGGGTGGCAACCGCCGGCTGGACCACGTCGCCCAGCGTCGCCGGATCCAGGTATTTGCTGTTGTGCTTGACGCCAAAGTGCAGGTGCGGCCCGGTGGAAAGGCCCGTCGAGCCGACAAAGCCGACGACCTGCCCTTTGTGCACGCTGTCGCCCGGCTTGACCGAAGTGGCAAATCGCTGCAAATGCATGTATTCCGTCAGATATCCGCCGTCGTGCCGCAGCCGCACCACGTTGCCGGCCGCGCCCGAACGCTCCGCCGACACCAGATGGCCGTCGCCCGCCGCATAGACCGGCGTGCCCACCGAAGCGGCAAAATCGACGCCAAAATGCGCCTTCATCTTGTGGAGAATCGGGTGCATGCGGATCCCGAAATTCGACGTCTGATGGCCTACTTGCAGCGGCTGACGCAGAAACAGCGGCTCCAGACCTTCGCCATCGGGCGCGTAGAGATCGCCGTGGAAATTCAGCGCGACCGTCCGGCCGTCCTTGGGCTGCAGCACGCTGCGATGTTCCAGCGCCGCGACGCCGAGATAGCGCTCCACGTGGTCGCCGTCCACCAGCTTGTCCAGCACGATGCGCAGTTCGTCGCCGGTGTGCAGCTCGATGGGCCGCAGCAGGCGGTCGGTCAACATGGGCTGGAGCAGTTCCACCAGGCCTTCACCCTCGCCACAGCGCCGCAGCGACGCTTCCAGCGTGCCGATGATGCCGCAGCGCAGCGCCGTGCGGATGACCGTTCCCGGCAGGCCGCCTTCGCTGACTTCAAAACCGTCCGCCGTGCGCTGGATGGTCAAGCCTTCCGCGTGAACCGGCGCGACGACCAGCGTCTGCAGCCCGCTTGCGTCCATGACGCCTGCCGTGTCAAAGCGCGCCCAAAGCCGCCAACCTGCTTGCAATTTCTGCGGGTTGCGCAGCTGGGTGTAGGCCGCCACGACCTGCCGCGCCGTCTCGCCGTGGATGAACAGCCGCGCCAGCGCTTGCGACAGGCTCTCACCCTGCTCCACCAGCACGGAACGCGTGATGCCGGGCGTCGACTCCGGCTGGCCACCGGGCGTCGACTTGGTCGAAGTCAGACGCACCGCCGGCTGCGCCTTGCCGAGCACAGCGTCAACCCGCGCGCCGCTGGGCTGACCGGTCGGGCCCATCGCGGTCGCGTTTTCCGGCAGCGCGCCTCTGTTTTCCGCGTCCTGCAGCGTACTCAGGCGCGCCATCGGCTCCAGCGGCGCCAGCTCCGGCGCGGCGTGCCACATCGACCAGCCATTGGCCACAACCACCGCGAGGATCACCGCCACCGCGGCAACCGACGGCAGCACGGAGCGTCTCTCGTAGCGATGGCTCAGACTCAGGCGATTCAAGGCCAGCAGCTCCAGCGGAAGTCGTTTGCGACGGCGAGGAGATAACGCAGACGTAACGGCTCTGTCAACTGGAAGTCGCGTTCAAAATGCCACGGCTGTGTCAGGCGCCAATGGCCCGCCGCGGCGCTTGTGATTCATCGACTCGGGCGCTACACTGCACGCCCTTTCAAGCACCTGTGGCACCGTGCAAATTCGCATCACCAACAGCCTGACCCGCCAAAAAGAGCCGCTCCGGACGCTGCATCCGGGCAAGCTGGGCCTCTATGTCTGCGGCGTGACCGTGTACGACTTCAGCCACGTCGGCCACGCCCGCGTCTACATCGTGTTCGACGTGGTCCAGCGCACCGCGCGGCGCATGGGCCTGGATGTCACGTATGTACGCAATTTCACGGATGTCGATGACAAGATCATCAACCGCGCCAACTTGAACGGCGAGACGACCGAGACGCTGACCAACCGGATGATCGCCGCGTTTCACGAGGACATGGACCGACTGGACTGCGAAAGGCCGCAGATCGAGCCGCGCGTCACGACGCACATGCCGGAAATTATTGCGATGATTGAGCAGATCATCGCCCGCGGCCACGGCTACGTGGTGCCAGGCGAGCCGCAGCCGGACGGCGCGATCGCCGAGGACGTCTACTTTGACGTGCGGACTTTTGCACCGTACGGCGCGCTCTCCGGACGCAGTCAGGAAGACAATACGGACGGCGCGAGCGAGCGCGTGCAGCACGACGCGCGCAAGCACAATCAGGCAGATTTTGCGCTGTGGAAGTCCGCCAAGCCTGGTGAACCATTCTGGAATTCGCCGTGGGGCCGGGGCCGACCGGGCTGGCACATCGAGTGCTCGGCGATGGCGTGCAAGCACCTGGGCGAGACTTTTGACGTGCACTGCGGTGGCAAAGATCTGGTGTTTCCGCACCACGAAAACGAGATCGCGCAGGCGCGCGCGGCCAACGGCCACGAGTTCGCGCGGCAGTGGATGCACAACGGTTTCGTGACGATTGACTCTGAGAAGATGTCGAAATCGCTGGGAAATTTCTTTACGATTCGCGACGTTCTGGCGCGCTTTCATCCGCAGGTCCTGCGCTATTTCCTGCTGACGGCGCACTACACGCACCCGCTGAATTTCAGCGATCGGGCGCTGGAAGATGCGCAAAAGCGCGTGCTGTCGATCTACGAAAAGCTGGCGGCGGCGGAAGCGCTTCTCGCGGCGCGCGGGATGCACATCGGCGGGCGGATCGACGAGCCAGTGCTGGAAGTGGTCGAAATGGCTCGGGAAGAGCTGCGGGAAGCGCTGTGCGACGACTTCAATACGCCGCGCGCGTTGGCTGCGCTGTCGGAGCCGATCACGGCGCTGTCGCTGGCGCTGGACAAGCCCAAGGCGGCGGGCGCCATCGACGTCGTTGCGCAAGTGCGCGCTTTCCTGCATGAAGCGTCGGGCTGGCTGGGATTGTTTCAACATCCGCCGGCAGCCGTGGTAGAAGCGATCGTGGCGCAGGCGCGCGATCGGCTGTTTCCGCCGGGCAGCGAGGCGCTGGCGAGCGTGGAGCTTCTGCTCGCGGAGCGCCAGGCGGCGCGCGCGGCCAAGGATTGGAAACGGGCCGACGAAGTGCGCGAAGCGCTGACGCTGGTGGGCGCCGAAGTGCGGGACACGCCGCAGGGCACCGTTTGGCGGCCGCGTTTGGCCGATTAGAACCGCAAGCTGGCCGCGCATCGCCGCGGCAGGGAGAGACTGATGGATCCAGATTTCGTTCGTGAATTCAGTGTATTGGCAGCGTTCACCGGCCTCTACATCGTCGGCTCGATCTTCTTGCTCAAGGGCCACAAGACCGACCTGTCAGCCGTCAGCAACCACGGCGCGCTCTCGTCGGATTCGGGGGCGCCCACGCCGCAGCGGCTCAATCGCCGCCGCAAGGCCATCGCCCGCGATCAGGCCACGAAATCGGCGGAATAAGCGCCGCCCGTGCGGTGTCTACCTCAGTCGGCGTCCGGCATCCTTGCACGGCGCGCTGCGTCCGCACCCTTGATTCCCGCCATGGAGTTCTGTGATGACCGCAAGCGCCACCTCGGCCAAGCCGCGTGAAGTCCGTGATTCTGTTGTGATTCGTTTCGCTGGCGACTCCGGCGACGGCATCCAACTGACCGGCAGCCAGTTCTCCGCGGCGTCGGCGTTGGCCGGCAACGACACAGCGACCTTTCCCGATTATCCGGCGGAAATTCGCGCACCTACGGGCACGCTCGCCGGCGTGTCGGGCTTTCAGCTGCATTTTGCCAGCCGGGACATCCTGACGCCCGGCGATCGCGCGGACGTGCTGGTTGTGATGAATCCCGCAGCGCTGGCAGCGAATCGCAAGTGGCTCAAGCCAAACGGGATTTTGATCGCCAATGCCGATGCTTTTCAGGCCAAGAACCTGCGGATGGCCGGCTACGCGGAGAATCCGCTGGAGGACGGCTCGCTGGCCGACTACCAGCTGTTCCAGATCGACCTGAGCCGGCTGACCAACGACGCGCTGCAGGGCTATGGGCTGTCGGCCAAGGAGGTCGAGCGCTGCAAGAATTACTTCGCGCTGGGGCTGGTGTTTTGGCTCTTTGAGCGCAACGGCGACCTCGTCGAGGACGAGATCCGCCGCAAGTTCGCGACCAAGCCGCTGCTGCTGGAAGCGAACCTGAAGGTCTTCCATGCCGGCTGGGATTACGGCGAAAACACGGAGCTTTTTGCCTTGCGCTACGGCGTTCCAGCGGCGCAGGACATCGCGCCGGGCACGTACCGGAGCATCGCCGGCAACGAAGCCGTGGCGCTTGGCCTTGTCGCGGCGGCGCACAAGGCCGGTCTGGAGCTGTTCTACGGCAGCTATCCCATCACGCCGGCGTCTGATATTCTTCATACTTTTGCGGGGTTGAAAGAATACGGCGTGCGCACTTTTCAAGCCGAGGACGAGATCGCCGCGATTTGCGCGGCGATCGGCGCGGCGTACGGTAACCAGTTGGCGGTCACCGGTACATCCGGACCCGGCATCGCGCTGAAGTCCGAGGCGATGGGCCTGGCGGTGATGACGGAGCTGCCATTGGTGATCGTCAATGTTCAGCGTGGCGGGCCGTCGACCGGCCTGCCGACCAAGACGGAACAGGCTGATCTGCTTCAAGTTTTGTACGGTCGCAACGGTGAGTCGCCGCTGCCCGTCCTCGCGGCGCGCAGTGCCGGTGATGCGTTTGACACGGCGTTTGAAGCGGCGCGGATTGCCATCAAATACCGCGTGCCCGTGGTGCTGCTGACCGACGGCGCGATCGCCAATGGCGCGGAACCATGGAAGATTCCGGACGTGGACAGCTTGCCGACGATTGACCCGAACCTGCTGGACGACGCGGCGAAGCTTGATGGCCAGCCGCTGCTACCCTATCTGCGCGAGCCGGAGACGCTGGCGCGGCCGTGGATCAAGCTGGGGACGCCGGGGCTGGAGCACCGCATCGGCGGCATCGAAAAGTGGGAGAAGACCGGGCACATCAGCTACGACCCGCAGAACCACCACAATATGGTCAAGGCGCGGCAGGCGAAAGTCGATGCAATCGCAGCGGAAATTTCGCCAACCGAGCTGGCGGGCGCGGCGCAAGGCGACGTGCTGGTGCTGACATGGGGCTCACCGTATGGCGCGGCACTGACGGCGGTGCGCGAGCTGCAGGCGCAGGGCCGCGCAGTGTCGCACGCGAACTTGCGCTGGCTCAACCCGTTGCCGCCGGACCTTCGCGCGATTCTGCAAAAGTTTCGGGTGGTACTGGTGCCGGAGATCAACAACGGGCAGCTCGTCAAGGTGCTGCGCGCGGCATACGCACTCGACATTCAGCAGTACAACCGCATCTCTGGCCAGCCACTGACCGTGGCTGAGCTGCGCGACGCCATCGTGGCCGTCCTGCCGCACTAATCGACCCGCATTTTGCTCCGGAGGCGTCGCCATGACACTCGCTACCGACATTGCGCTCAAGCCCAAGGATTTCGCCACCGACCAGGACCCACGCTGGTGCCCGGGCTGTGGCGACTACGCCATCCTCGCGGCCGTGCAGCGCGCGCTCGCCAAGCAGGGCGTGCCGCCGCACGAGATCGCGACGATCGCCGGGATCGGCTGTTCCTCGCGTTTCCCGTACTACATGGCAACCTACGGTTTTCACACGATTCACGGCCGCGCGCCCGCGGTCGCGACGGGCCTCAAGGTCGCGCGTCCCGACCTGCAAGTCTGGGTCGCGACGGGCGATGGCGACTCGCTGTCGATTGGCGGCAACCACTTCATCCACATGCTGCGCCGCAACGTGGACCTCAAAGTGCTGCTGTTCAACAACCGGATCTACGGCCTGACCAAGGGCCAGTATTCGCCGACGTCCGAGCTGGGCAAGAAGACGAAGTCGTCACCACAAGGCTCTGTGGACAATCCGTTTTTGCCCATGTCGCTGGCGGTGGGCGCGGAAGGCAGCTTCCTCGGTCGGTCCATTGACGTCGACGCCAAGACGCTGGCAGATGTGCTCGCAGCGGCTGCGGCACACAAGGGCACCGCGCTCGTGGAAATTCTGCAAAACTGCAATATTTTCAATGATGGCGCGTGGGATCACCTGTCGAGCAAGGAATTCCGCGCTGACCAGACGATCCTGCTGGAGCATGGCAAGCCCATGATTTTTGGCGCAAATCGCGACAAGGGCATCCGGCTGCGCGGGCTGCGTCCGGAAGTTGTGACGATTGGCGAAGGCGGCGTGACGCTGGACGACTTGTGGATCCACGACGCCCACGACGAAGATCCCACCCGCGCGTTCTTGCTGTCGCGCATGGAATACCCACAATTCCCGGTGCCGGTGGGCGTGCTGCGCTCGGTGCAGCGGCCGGTGTACGACGCGCTTGTCAACGCGCAGGTCGCCGAGCAGCGCGCCGCCAAGAAGGCCAATTTGCAAGGGCTGCTCAACGGCCGGAGCACGTGGCTGGTGGCGTGAACGGCCCGCAGCGGGAATGCGACAAAGCGGTGACGCCTTGCACCCGAACCGCAGACGCGGAGGCGGCGGGGCGACGGCCAAAGAGTGGCGCGGATTCGCGAACGGGCTATGCTGCAAAGACGGCGCTTCACCGTCCAGGAGGAAAACATGGAACTCACAGTTGCTACGAAATTTGGCCAGGAAGGCAACATTGTCGCCATCGATGGGTCGGTTCAGAAGCACTTGGAAAAGAAACTGGAAAAGCTGGAAATTCGTTGGGGAAAGCCGGTGACGGCACGCGCGGCGTTGGAAGAAGTGGCCGTGGGCTACGACTGCACGCTGACGATTACCCTGCACGGGACGCCTGAGCTCGTCAGCCACGGCCACGCGGACACGCTGGTCAAGGCCGTGGATACCGCCGTGGAACGCGTGACGCGCCAATTTGAAGCGGAAGTCGACAAGCGCACAGGCCGCGAGCGGCAGCGCAAGAACGGCGCGACAAAGCCGGTCATCAGCTGAAACGCGCAGCGGCGGCCGCAAGAGATGGCAGCGGCTTGAAAAAATGCCGGGCGGAACTGGCGCGGGAATCCCGACTCGCATAGCATGAGCGGTGTCGCGATCGCGCGGCTCGGTGGCTCCATGCCCAAGCTTGGCTTCGCTCTTGCCGCCCTGTTGCTGTCGGTGGTCGCGCTGACTGCGTGCACGGATTGGGACGCAGGCGTCAACGGCAACATCGCCGTGTCCAACCCGCCGCCCGGCGCCGACGACGTCGATCACACCGGTTTGGTCTGGTGGGAAACGCAAGGCACCAACGAACCGGACGCCACGGGCGCTACCGACACCGCGACCGAAGACGCGTCTGCGGGCACCGATGACGGGCTCGTCGTTGAAATTCTGGGTGAAGACGCGACAGCGAGCGATGCAACCGTTTCGGACGCCAGCGATGGGGCGGCGGAAACAAGCGGGCCCGACGGGCTCATCGCGCCGGACGGCGTGCTCGACGGCGCCAACGCGTGCGCGGGCACGACGCGCCCGATCGGCTGCGCGTGCGTGAACAGCCAGGAATGTGCCAGCGGCCTGTGCGTGCTGGGCGCCACCGGTCTGGTGTGCAGCCCGACGTGCAAAACCATCGCATGTCCAAGTGGTTGGGAGTGTTCATCGCCCGCGATGGTCTGCAAGCTCGCTGCCGACGCTGCCGCTGTCGATGCCAGCGCACCCGATGCGGTCGCGGACGACACGGCGGTGGATGGCGGGTCCGCCGGCGACACGGCGCCGTTCGACGTCGCGGCACCGGACACGGCGCTGGCTGACGCAGCCGCACCCGACTCCGCGGTCTGGGACGCACAAGTTTCTGATTTAACTTTGGAAGATGCTGGATCTACCGACGCCCTGGCCGACAGTGCCGACGCGCAAATCGCCGACGGCCAGGTGCCCGACCTGACGTCCGCTGATGCGGTGAGCGACGCTGCCGCGGACGTCGACACCGACGGCCTGACCGGCCTGGATTGGCAAGGCTACCCGGACGCCGACTTTCCCGCCGACGCGGACATCTACGGCGGCGCCATCAACAGCTGCCTCAGCCTTTACCTCTACCAGCAGGAGACCTGCGGCGCGAACAACCCGACCGCCGCGTGCATCGACAGCGTCGCCAGCCAGGGCTCGCTCTACGCCAACTACCTGTTCGAGCCGGTCCGCGCTTGTCAGGACGCCTACTGCGTCGACCTCTGCGCCACGGCGACCGACACGACCTGCATGAACCAGTGCATCGGCAAGAACTGCCCCAACCAGTTTTTGTCCTGTGTTTCCAATGACCAGCAAGGCACAGCCGACTGCCAAGCCACGTTCAGCTGCGCCATGGGCTACCCGGGCAAGCTCTTGACCATCGGCGCCAAATGCTACGCCAACGGCACGCTCGACGCCCAGCTTCAGGTCGGCGGCTTGATTTCCTGCGAGACCAAGCCCAACACGCAGAGCTGCTTTGCCGCCATCGGCAACTGCTACGACCAGGGCGCCGCGGCGACCAATACCTGTATGCAAACAGTAACTTGTACGCAGAATTGCGCCGGTGTCCAGGAATGCGTCTGGCAGTGCCTGGGCAAGGCGTCGCCAACCGGCCGCCAAGCCATCGACGCGCTGGGCACCTGCATGGTCACGGTCTGCACGCCCAAGTGCAACGGCGATCAGAACTGCCAGAACACCTGCCTGAGCACGGATTGCTCAGCACAGTTCGGCACTTGCATGGCGAACTAGCGTGCCCGCACCCGCAGGATCTCGCGCCAGATGCGCTCCACGTCCGCCGGGTCCAGGCCGAGTGCTTCGCCGCGCGCGCGCAGCCGCAGGATAATTTCCGCTTCCCGCCCGACGTCCAGCCGCTTCTCGCCCGACGCCGCCTTGAGCGCCCACGCCACGCGCACCCGGTGGCCGCGCTCCGCCAGCAACTCCAGCAGCCGGTTGTCCGTCTCGTCGATCTCCTGCCGCAGCTCGTCCAGCGTCACGGTTGCCCTCCCAACGTCCGCATCGTGCCAGAAGTGACGCCGAACTGCTCGTGGACCGCAACTTTTTTGCGCAAATCCGCCGGGGTCATCCGACCCGCCAGCAGCGCCTGCCAGGCCAAGATCACTGCCAACGCTTCGGGTTGCGACTCGCGGACGAATTCCACGCGAAACCGCCGCACGCCGCGCGCCAGCAGCCCCGGTACCACGCTCGCCGCGCTCTGCGCCTGAGCGTTGAAGACCGTGTTGCGGCAGCCCACGTCGACAATCACCGGATGCTGCTGCCCGACGTGATCGCGCAGGCTGACGGCATGCGATTCACACGGTCGCCCACATGTGCGAAAGTCCGCGCCGCGACTCAGCAAATGCGCGTAGACGCAGTGTTCGGTGTGAAAAGTCGGAATGTGATGGTGCACCGTCACCGTCAGCCGCTCCGGCGGCACGCGCGCGAGCAGCGCCAGCAGCTGCGGCTCGTCCAGATCGTGCGCGACCGTCAACGTGTTCGCGCCCAGCGCCAGCAGGTGGTGCGCCGTCAGCGAATTGGTGACGTTCAGCGAGAAATCGCCATGCACCGCCGGGCGATCCAGCGCCGGCAGCTGGGCAAAAGTCATCAACCCGCCCCAGTGCCGCACCAGCACGCCGTCCGGCCGCAGCCGCGCGATGCGCCGGTCGTAGCCATCCTCGCCGGGCTTTTGCACCCGCACTGTCGCGATCGTCACGCGCAGCCCCGCCGCACGTGCCTTCTCAACCGCCCGCGTCAGGCCGACCAGCTCCATCCAGTCCAGCTCGACCTCCGGCAGCCCGGCGGCGATCACCGCGTCCAACTGCGCGTCATTGCGGCACAAAGCCAGCAGCTGCGGGACCGGCGGCGGCTGCCACGGCGTGACTTCGCGGCGCGCCACCGCCGCCTCCACGAGCGCGAGCGCCTGCGGCTGCGGGTCCACCGCGTGGCGATGCTTCGCCTCCACGGCCGCGATCAGCTCCGCCACGAGCAAGCGCCGCAGCGTCTTGAGCGCCGAAACCGGGAGATGCAGGCCGGGCTGCAGCCCCGCTGCTTCCAGCGCCACCAAGCGGAACTGCGTCCCGCCGAACGCGCCGAGCTTGTCCCGCAGCACGGCCGGGTCCAGCCCACCCGCGCTCGCCCGCTCCAGCAGCGCGTCCGTCTTGGCCGACACCGTCGCCTCCAGACCGATCGGCCCGCTCGCGACCAGCGCGACCGTCAACGGCGTCCCGACCGCGCCCGCGACCGTCAGCGCCACGGGAATCCGGCCGACCGGCGCCTGCCGGAGCGCTTCGGCGGTCTCGATACCCAACTTGGGATCGCCGGTGAGCCACGCGCGGTCGCCCACACGCACGCGCGCGAGGTCCGGACCGGGCTGGCCAAAACGCAGCTGCCAGCCGTCTGCCAGCGGTTCCACGGCGAACAGCGGCCCGCCGGGCTCGACCGACTCGGGCTGGCCGCGCTCGAATCCCACGCCCATGCCGGCACGCGGCGCGTTCGGCGGCATCTGCGGTGCGCGCGGCTTGGCGTCCGATGGCGCACCGAGCCCCAGGCCGCCGGTCGCCGCACGCTGCTGCGCCCGGACCGTCACCGTGTTGCGGTCCACGGCCGTGACGGCGCCCAACAGCAGCCCGCGGTGTTTGGGAAAACGCCCCTCGACCAGCGTCTGGTGGTCCGTTCCGCCGAGAAACCCTTGTGAAAATCCACGGCTATAGGACAGCGCCATCTGCGACGCCGCGTCTTCCAGGCGCGTCGGCGTCGGTCGCCCGGCGAGGCCGTCCAGCCGTTGCCGGTACGCTTTGACCGCCGTCGCGACGTATTGCGCGCTCTTTTGCCGGCCCTCGATCTTCAGGCCATGCACGCCGATGTCCGCCAGATCCGCGACCACGTCCAGGCCTGCCAGGTCCAGCGGGCTCAGCAGGTACGCCACGTCGCCCAGCGGCCGGACCACGTCGTCCACCACGAGCTCATACGGCATGCGGCACGACTGCGCGCACTGGCCGCGGTTGGCCGATCGACCGCCCCACGCCTCCGACGTCAGGCATTGCCCGGACCACGACATGCACAGCGCGCCGTGGATGAAGACCTCCAGCTCCAGCGGCGTGCCAGCCGCGAACTGGCGAATCTCGGCGACGGACAGCTCCCGCGGCACGACGACGCGCGTGCAGCCGAGCGTCTGCGCAAAAACCGCAGCTTCGGGCGACGAAATCGTCATCTGCGTCGACGCGTGCACCTCCAGCGTCGGCGCCAACGCGCGGGCCAGCAGCGCCACGGCGGGATCCTGGACAATCAGCGCATCCACGCCCGCCGCAGCTACCCCGCGCACGATCGCCTCGACCGCGGGCAGCTCCGGCTCGAAAACGAGCGTGTTCAGCGTCAGGTAGGCCCGCGCGCCCGCGGCGTGGATGGCTGCGACCGTTTGCGCCAGCATCTCCAGCGAGAAATTCGCCGTGCGCGCCCGGGCATTGAAGCCCAGATCCAGGCCGAAATAGACCGCGTCCGCACCAGCAGCCAGCGCCGCGCGCAACGCGTCGTCGTCACCGGCCGGCGCCAGGAGTTCGGGAAATCGACCTGGCGGCATCAGCGTGGTCCGAAAGTGCGGCGAGCCGTGCGCTCACTCATCGCCGGGAGCATCGTGCGCCAACGGGGTCGTCGGCAAGCTCGCGGCATCCAACTGCGCAGAAAGACGGTCATTTTCCATCAGCGCTTCCGTCAGCTGGCGGCGCAGCTCGATCGCCTCCGCTTCGGCCTGATCGTCCAGCCCGCGCAACGCCGCTTGGGCAGCAGCGAGCTCATCGCGCAGCCGCTGCGCCTCGCCATCCGCCGCCGGCCCCGGACGCCCGCCCCGCGCCGCGCCCAGCTCCGCCAGAAGCGCCTGTTCCGCCGCGGCGTGCTGGCTCTCCATCAGCTCCAGGCGCGCCGTCAAGTTGCGCCGCGCCGCCTCCGCCTCGGCAAACGCCGCCTGGAGCTTGTCGCGTTCGGCCTCGAGCGCCTCCGCCCGCGCCAGGGCGGCCGCGGTCTCGCCGTGCGCGTCGGACAGATCCGCCAGCGCCTGACGCCAGAGCGCCGTGCGCGCCTCGACTTCATCGCGTGCCGCCGCCAGCTCCTGCGCCAACTCCACATCGGCGGCCACGGGCGCGGGCTCCGGCTCTGCAGTGGGTTCAGGTTCCGGCGTGGCTTCCGGCGGCGTCCCGAGCGGCGCGTCCAACGGCACATCGTCGTCAAAGACCGGCTCCGCGTCCGGCTCTGCGTCCGGCTCCGGCGTCCACGGCGGCGCAATCACGGCTGCCGCCACCTGCGAACCGGAAACGCGAATCTGCACGTCCGCATCCGGCTCACCGCCCAGCGCAAATCCGGAAGTCGACGCGTTTTCGATGGACGACGGCTCGCGCGGCGGCGGAGGCGGAGGCGGCGGGAGGTCGAGCGGCGGCGGCGGAATGCCCGGCGGCGGCGGCGGGATCGCGAACGGCGGCGGCGGCGGAATCTCCGGCTCTGCGAACACGACCGGCTGTTCCAGCGTCGCGTCGAGCCCCTCGCGCTCGAAGCGCAACTCAAACGCGCCGCAGCGAAAGATCACGCCGTCTTCCAGAATCACCGGCACATTGGGGTCAAGGCGATCCGTGAAGTAAAACGTGCCGTTGGACGATCCCAGATCTTCCAGCACGTACAGCCCGTCCTGCCAGCCGATGCGCGCGTGCTTACGCGAGACCGAATGGCCGGCGGTCCGGATTTGACACTCCGACGAGCGACCGACCAGCACATCCTCAGCGCCCGGAGTGAGATCAATCACTTGCGGCTGATTGTTGTCATCCAGATAGTGAATTCGCGCCACTCGGTCCTCCGTTCGCAGGAGCCTGATTGTCGGGGAGTCTTGCCGTCGTCGCAAGCGTCCAAACTGCGGACTTTGGCGCGGCAACTGGCGCGGCGGCAAATTCCGGTTACAGTGCCTGCGGACGGCCCGCAACGGAGAGAGACAGAGCCGATGAAACATGCGTATTTTCTGGTAGTTGCCCTCGCTACCGCGCTCGCGCTGCCGGCGCACGCCGCGGGGGTCAAGCCGGGGATTGAGGTCCTCGTCGACGAGCAGCTTGATCTGGTGCGCGATAAGCGCGTGGGATTGCTGACGAATCCGTCGGCGGTCGATAGCCAGCTGGTGCCGACGCTGGATCGGCTGCGCAAAGTGGGCGTGGAAGTGACGCAGCTGTACGCGCCGGAGCACGGTATTTCGGCCGCGCTGGCGAACGGCAAGGGCGGCGACAAAGGCATCGATCCAGGCAGCGGGCTGCCGGTTGAGCCTGTATGGGGCGGCCATTTTGCGCCGAGCGCGGCGTCGCTGGAGCGTATTGACGTGCTGGTTTTCGACATCCAGGACCTCGGCTCGCGGACCTACACGTTCGCGACGACGTTGGGCAAGTTGATGATCGCGGCGGGCGCGGCGGGCAAGCCGCTGATCGTGCTGGACCGGCCCAATCCGGGTGGCGGGCTGCTGTTCGAGGGGCCAATGATCGAACAAAAGCACAAGAGCCTGGTCGGCTGGGGGCCGCTGCCGGTGACGCACGGGATGACGGTGGGCGAACTGGCGCGGTATTACCAGCAAGAGCTGAAGATTAAAGTGGATTTGAAGGTTGTCCCGATGAAGGGCTGGCGGCGCGACATGGTCTGGGAGGATACCGGGCTGCCGTGGGTGCCGTCCTCGCCGGGCATTCCGCACGAGCTGAACGCGCATTTGTACGTGGCGACCGGGATGGTCGGCGGCTGCGGCGCGAATGTGAACGAAGGTGGCGGAAATTCCATGCCTTTTGAGCTGATCGGCGCGCCGTACATCGACCCGCAGAAGCTCGCGGACTGCCTGCGCAATGAGAACCTGCCTGGCGTGCTGTTTCGGCCCATGAGCTGGAAACCCCGCGCGGGCGCTCAGTTTTCGGGCAAGCTGGTGCACGGCGTGCAGCTGGTGCTGACCAACCCGCGGGTCTTCCGGCCGCTCAAGACCGCGCTGGCCATTTTAGCCAATCTTTACAAGCTCTTTCCACAGGAATTGCAGATCAAAGACCTCGGCAAGTTCGGCCGCGTATGGGGCACCGATCGCGTGCTGGCGGCGCTGCGTGACGGCGTGGATTGGCACAAGATCGAGGAGAGCTGGCAGCCGGAACTGGCGATTTTTGCTTTGAAACGCCAGAAGGTGCTGCTGTACCCGTGACGTTTTTCGGCGCGCGCGCCAAGGGAATTGCCGATGCCGACACGGTCGCCCCTGCTGATGATGCTCGCGGTTTTCGCGCTTGTGACGGCGCTCTGCTGGTGGCTGTCGGGCGTGCTGCTGCCGCTGATGCTGGGCGCGGTGCTTGCGCTGGTGCTCGCGCCGACGATTGAGCGGTGGACCCCGCGCCTGGGGACGCGCGTGCGCGCGATCGCACTGGCGCTGGGCGCGGTGGTGCTTGTGGCGCTGGTGCTGGCGGCGATCGCCGTGCCGATGATGATCGCGGAAGCGCGGCACTGGACCGTGGCGGTGACCGGCGAGGGCGGCGCGGCGATGAGCGGCATCGATCACCCGGTCGACTACGGGAGCTATGCCGACTCGGACCTGACCCAGTGGCAGCCGACGCAGCTTGCCAACGCCGCGCAGACGCGGGGGGCGCCGCCGGAGACGGTGCATTTGCTGCGCCAGGCGCCGCCGCCGGGCCACGACCAGACGCTGGCAGACGCGCTCGGCGACCGCGACGGCGATGGCCGGCTTGAGCCTGGCTACGCACAGCGCCTGCGGTTGCTGCAGCGGGACAGGACCAGCGGCGTTGGCCAGGTGCTGGCCTGGCTGGAGCGCAACGGGGTCCTGCGCGGCGTGCGCAACGCGGTGCATCAGGCGCTGTCGCGTGAACGGGTGGTCAAGCTGCTCTCGGGGCCGCAGCTGTCGACCGCTGGCGATGTGGGGCTGCGCGTGCTCGGCTCCGTGGGCGACGTGCTGATGGCGCTGCTGGGCGCGACGATCGCGGCCATCCTCACGCCGATTTATGCCTTCCTGCTGCTGCTCGCCCTGCCCGGCTGGCGGATTTCGCTGCCCAACTACGTGCCGCACGAACAGCGGGCGGTGGCGCTGCGCGTTGTCCGGCGGATCAGCGAGTCCATCAGCGCTTTTGTCCGCGGCCGCGTCGTCGTGTGCGCCATTGTCGGCGCGCTGACGGCGATCGGCTGGGCTGTGCTGGGCGTGCGGTTGGGCATCCTGGCCGGGCTGGCTGTCGGCGCGCTGACGCTGGTGCCGCTGGCGAACGTGATGGCGCTCGTGCCCGTGCTGGCGATGAGCGCGGTCGAGTGCGCAACCGGTGCGCATGGCTGGGCGTGGCTGCTGGCGGTCCTGGGCGTCTACGCCGTCGGGCAACTAGCTGAATCAATTCTGAATCCGCTGATTGTCGGCGACGCCGTGCAGCTCGACCTGCTGACGATGATCATCGCGTTGACCGTGGGCGGCGCGCTTGCGGGCTTCGCCGGGCTGGTGCTCGCGGTGCCCGTCGCGGCGACGCTGCGGATTCTCGGCGAGGAAGTCTGGCTGCCCCGCTGGCGGGCCTGGGCGGAGCGTCAGCCGGACGCGCCGTGAGCGCCTGGCGGCTGCTGCAGCCCTCGGCGTGTGGCGGGGCTCTGGCGCGCTCGAACAGGCAAAACGCGATCACGTCACGCACTTTTCAACATTCCGACGTGACATCAAGGTATTAGGCGACATGAGCGGGTCCGCGCGGCGGTGCAAATGCCAAGTTTGTGTGAATTTATGCGCGATTGCTTGAACCGGCACCCGGAAAACCCTAAAAAGTCGCTTCTTCGGCGCGCCGACGTGGCCAATCTGGGCCACACGTCGTGCCAGTCCCCTACCTCGAACTTCTGGAGCCTCCCATGCGCACGTTCTCGATTCACCGCCTCGCTCTCACCGGCGCCGCCTTGACGGTCGCCCTCGCCGCCAGCGGCTGCGGAACCACCACGTCCAGCAGCGGCGGCGGCACCGACACGACCGCGGGCAGCGACACCGCCGCTGATACCGCCACGACCGATACTGCCACCGGTGACACCGCGACGACCGACACCGCGACGACCGATACGGCGGCGGGCGACACGACCGCGGCCGTCAGCTTCGCGAAGATTTACCCGAACTTGCAGACCTCGTGCGCCACTGCGTCGTGCCACTCGACCGCGAACAAGCAGTTCGCCGGCAAGCTGGACATGAGCTCGCAGTCGATCGCCTATGCCGCGCTTGTGACGGCAGCTTCGGCCGACAACATTTGCGGCCCGATGCTGCGGGTCAAGCCCGGCGATCACGCCAACAGCACGATGTGGGTCCGCATGAGCCCGACGGCGACGGGCTGCGGCACCGGCACGGTTGAGAAGATGCCGTTTGGCCTCGCGGCGCTGCCGCAGGCGCAGATCGACGCCGTGGCCGCCTGGATTGACGCGGGCGCCGCCGAATAAGTCGCTCTTCCACGCGCCACGCTTCCGGCTGCCCAAGCGTCCGGAGGCGTGGCGCGCGCATTTTTGGCAGATGTCAGGCTGTGTGAATGGCGGACTGAATCAGGGGGGCAAGCTCACCGCTCTGAAACATGTCCATCGCAATGTCGCAGCCGCCGATGAGCTGGCCGCCGACGTAGAGCTGCGGAATTGTCGGCCACTTGCCGTACAGCTTCACGCCTTCGCGGATATCCGGATCTTCCAGGACATTCACGGACTTGTACTGCGACTGCGCGATGCCGCAGGCCTTGAGAATTTCAGCAGTCCGTGCCGAGAAGCCGCACATCGGAAAGCTCGGTGTGCCCTTCATGAACAGCACCACTGGATTGGATTTGACGAGTTGATCGATTTCGGCGTTGACGTCGCGCATGGGCACACTCCTTATTGCATTGGTTTGATTCAGTTCGCGAGCACGCGGGTCTTGAGTGCCAGCGCATGGATCTCCACGCCGACGCGGTCGCCCAACGCCTCGTACACGAGCCGATGCTGCTGAATCATGCTCTGGCCGGCGAACTGGGACGCGGCGATTTCGACCTCGAAATGGTCGCCACCGCCGGTCGTGTCGGTCACGCGCAACGTCGCACCTGGAAATGCGTTGCGTAGGGTTTCTTCAATGAACGCTTGCATGGTCGCTCTCTCGCCGACAGCGGCGTGGGGGCCAAAGTAGTTGGTTTGGCGCGCCGCGCAAGGGGCCAAGGCCAAAGTGAGCGCGCATACGGGACTTTTGGGCCGCGTGCGATTGGCAAGTTGGATGCGCTGCGACATCGTGCTACCATCGCGGCGCGGCTCGTGTGCCGGCATTCTGGAGACGTGATGACCCGCAATCGCTTGGCGTTTTTTGTGCTTCTCCTAGCCGCGGCTGTGCTGCTGTCGGCGTACCGGCCGTTCGCCAACGTCCAGACCGTGTGCCCGACATGCGCCGAGAAGGGCGACAAGCTGATCCTGCCCGACGGCAAGACCCAAATTGGTGACATCATTGCGAAAAATCAGGACGGCTACGTGGTTTCGCGCTTTGGCGAGTTGCGGTTCATCCAGTTTCCGGAGATCGCCAAGGTGCAATGGGCGGCGGGTAAGGAGCCGGTTGGCCTGCAGAACGACGACCAGATCCTGTTGAAAAACAAGGATCAGACGGTGCTGAACGGCACGCTGTTCGAGAACGAGCCGGGCAAGCGGATGTCCATGCGCAATCGCAAAGGCCTGGTCTACGTCGTGCTGCCCAAAGAAGTGCTCGTCTACTATCAGCGCGGCGTGCGCAAGGCGCCGATTCTCACGCCGCCGTAGCCGCCACAGCCAGTCGCAGCAGGCGCGCGACCGCAATCAGCGGCAACCCTTCAATCGACGTGGGATCGTCCGTCTCGATGGCGTCAAAAAGCCACGGACCGGCGCACTCGATCTTGTAGCTGCCCGCGCAATCCAGCGGCGCATCGCGCGCCACGTATGCCTGCGCTTCCGCGCGCGTGAGCGGCCGCACCTGCACGCGCGCGACCGACGTCTCCTGCCACTGCTGGCCGGGCGTGTCCAGGACGACGTGCGTGCGCAGCTCGTGGATTTGCCCAGCCATTTCAAGCAGTTGCGTAACAGCGTTCGCGGCCGTGTGCGGCTTGCCCAGCAGCGTACCCGCCAGCACGACGCCTTGATCTGCCGCCAGGATCCACGCCAACCTGTCCGGATACGTCCGGCGCACCGCGTCGGCCTTTTGCGTCGCGTGGTGGACGATCAGCTGGCGCGCGTCCAGACCGGCGAGCGGCAGCTCCTCGTAGGACGGCGCAAACGCCGTGAACGCCACGCCGAGTCGTTGCAGCTGCGCGTACCGGTACTTCGAGGTCGAGGCCAGCACCAGCGGCGCGGGCAGAGGCCACCAGGTCATCGTCTGCTCCAAAAGTCAGTGCAGCGTGTGGCCGAGCGCGGCTTCCACCGCCGCCACGATGGCGCCCGAACGCACAAGCCGGGTCGCCGCGGCCAGGTCCGGGTACAGCACGCGGTCATCGCCGAGCGGCGCCACGTCCTGCCGCAGCCGCAGCCACGCCGCGCGCGTGCCCACTCCGGGCCCCAGCGGCGCGCGCAAGTCCAGCCCCTGACCGGCGCAGAGCAGCTCGATGGCGCAAACGCGCTCCGCGGCCTCCACCACGTCCGTCAGGCGCCGCGCGGCGATCGGCCCCATGCTCACGTGATCCTCGCGGTTCGCCGACGACGGAATGCTGTCCACGGACGCCGGGAACGAAAGTCCTTTGCATTCGCTGACCAGCGCCGCGGCCGTCACTTGCGCGATCATGAATCCGGAATTCAGCCCGGAGCTTTGCGCCAGGAACGCCGGCAGCCCGGACGAGAGCGCCGGGTTGACGAGCTGTTCGATGCGCCGCTCCGCCATGGACGCCAGCGACGTAAGCGCCGACCGCGCCGTGTCGCACGCGTGCGAGACCGGCTGACCGTGAAAGTTGCCGCCCGACAGGATCACCGAACTCGCAGAATCTCCTGATTCATCAGGGAAAATCAGGGGATTGTCGGTCACGGCGTTGACCTCGATCTCGAGCGTCCGGCGCAGGAATTCGATGGCCTCGCGCACCGCGCCGTGAACCTGTGGCATACAACGCAACGAATAGGGGTCCTGCACTTTGTGACAGTCCGGCCCAGCGTGCGACGCGATGAGCGGGCTGTCGTGGCACAGCTCGCGCAGGTTCTGCGCCGTGGCGATCGCGCCGGGATACGGCCGCACCGCGACGATGCGCGGGTCAAAAGCGCGCACGGAACCGAGCTGCGCCTCGAGCGTCATCGCGCCGACAATGTCCGCGGTCTTCAGCAGGTTCTGCGCCCGCGACCAGGCCAAAAGTCCAATCGCAGTCATGACTTGTGTGCCGTTGATCAGCGACAAGCCTTCCTTGCCGCCCAGCTTGATCGGCGCCAGACCGGCGCGCCGCAGCGCCTCGGCGCCCGGCAGCTGCTCACCGGCAAACATCGCCTCGCCTTCGCCGATCAGCACCAGCGCCAAGTGGGCCAGCGGCGCCAGATCGCCGGACGCGCCGACCGAGCCCTGGCACGGCAGCACCGGCAGCACGTCGCGTTCCAGCAGCGCGCACAGCGCGTCCACCAGCTCGGGCCGCACGCCGGAGTGCCCCTTGGCCAGCACCGCCGCGCGCAGCAGCACCACCGCGCGCACGATCTCCGGGTCCAACGGCGCGCCGACACCGACGGCGTGCGACCGCAGCAGATTGACCTGCAGCGCCTCGACTTGCTCAATCGGAATCACGACTTCTGCCAATGCGCCAAAGCCCGTGTTGATGCCGTAGCGCGGGACGTCGTGCTCGCGCAGGAACGCGTCCACGATCGCGCGCGCGCGGGCCACGCGGGTGCGCGCCAAAGGCCCCAGGTGCGGCAACGCCTGACGATGCGCGATGGCGACGGCAGCGTCGAGCGTCAACGGTTCGGAGAGGTCGATCGGGCGCAGCGTCATGTGGGACCTCGCACGGTTGGCCACGCGCAACAGGGGCGACGTTAGCCGGGGATGCCCGCGTCGTCCTCATTCGCGCCGTGGCACTTTTTGTACTTTTTGCCGCTGCCGCACCAGCACGGATCGTTGCGGCCGATCTTCGGGCGCTCGCGCCGGTAGGTCTCGACCTTGGACGGCTGATCCACAGGCGGCGCCGGCAACGCTTCGCCGTCGTCGCTCTCGGCCATCGCGTCCTGGGCCAGCTGCGCCGCCTGAATCGCCCGAAGTTGCGCCGCTTTCTGCGCCTGGACCGCCCGGAGCCGCGCCTGATCCGCAGGTGCCGCCTGGCCGCCCTCCGCCGTGTGCTCCGCCTCATCGTGCAGACTCGCGACCTCGTGCTGCTCGCGCATCGCCCGTGCCGCCTTCACGCGCCGCGCCTCCGCCTCCGCCGCCATCCGGTCAATCTCGCGCCGCCCCTGGACCTCCACGTGAAAGAGCGCGCGCGTCAAGTCTGCCTCGATGCGCTCGATCATCTGCCGGAACAGCTCATAGCCTTCTTTCTTGTAGATCAGCTTCGGGTCTTTTTGGGCATACGCTTCCAGGTACACGCCCTCTTTCAAACCGTCCATGATCTTCAGGTGTTCGCGCCAGTGCGTGTCGATCTGCTCCAGGTACAGCTGCCGCTCGACGACGATCCATTCCTTTGTCGCATTCGCCGCCAGCGCGTCCTCGTCGACGACTTCCTGGTCTTCGTCGTCCTGATCGCCGCGCTCCGGCGTCATGCTGTCGGCGATCCGCGCGATCTGCGCGTCGCGCCGCTCAACGAACTCATCCTTCAGCGTGCCGGACAGCGACCGCACCAGCGCGTCGTAGTTCCTTAGCACTTCGCCCAGGTCAAGATCGAGGTTGGTCAGCTGGAACACCGCGTCTTCCAACGGCTCCAGGTTCCAATCCAGCGGGTTCTGACCCTGCGGGCAGAACTTGTCCACCAGCGTCAGCACCACGTTGGCGATCGCGTCGGTCACGAGCTCCAGCGTGTCGTCCACCGCCAGCGTCCGCCGCCGCAGCGCGTAGATCGCCTTGCGCTGCAGGTTCATCACGTCGTCGTATTCCAGCACGCTCTTGCGGGCGTCAAAGTGCTGGCCTTCCACGCGCTTCTGCGCACCCTCGATGGCTTTGGACACCATCTTGTCGATGATCGGCTCGTCCTCGGGAATCTTGAGCCATTCCATGATCTTGCGCACGCGATCACCGCCGAACACGCGCATCAAGTCGTCGTCGAGCGACAGGTAGAACTTCGACTCGCCCGGGTCGCCTTGCCGGCCCGCGCGGCCGCGCAGCTGGTTGTCGATGCGCCGGCTCTCGTGCCGCTCCGTGCCGATGATGTACAGGCCGCCCGCGGTGAGCACGCGCTGCTTTTCCTCAGCACATTCGCCGCGATACCGCTCCAGCCCCGCCAGATACTCCGGGTTGGTCTCGTCAAAATGCTCGTGCACCTTGCCGGGGCCAAAAACCTCTTGCCGCGCAAGCAGTTCCGGATTGCCGCCCAGCAAAATGTCCGTGCCGCGGCCCGCCATGTTCGTCGAGATCGTCACCGCCTCAAAGCGGCCCGCCTGCGCGACAATCTCCGCCTCCCGCGCGTGCTGCTTGGCGTTCAGCACGTTGTGCGCGATGCCGCGCTCCGTCAGCAGGTGGCTCAAGAACTCACTCTTTTCAACGGAGATCGTGCCCACCAGCACCGGCTGGCCTTTCTCATTGGCCTGCGCGATGTCGCCGATCACAGACTTGAACTTGGCGCGCTCGGTCTTGTAGATGACGTCGTCGTGGTCCAGGCGCTTGCGCGGCTTGTTGGTCGGGATTTCCAGCACTTCCAGGTTGTAGATCTTGCCGAATTCCTCCGCCTCGGTGATCGCCGTGCCGGTCATGCCGCACAGCTTCTCGTACATGCGGAAATAATTCTGGAAAGTCACCGTCGCGAGCGTCTGCGTCTCCTGCTGGATCTGCACGCCTTCCTTGGCCTCGATCGACTGATGGATGCCGTCCGACCAGCGCCGCCCAGGCATTTTGCGGCCCGTGTGCTCGTCGATGATGATGACTTTACCTTCTTCAATCAGGTAGTTGACGCCGTTGCGGTACAGCGTGTGGGCTTTGAGCGCCGCGTTGATGAAGTGCAGCCACGGCATGTTCTCGGCGTCGTACAGGTTGCCGACCTTCAGCCGCGCCTCCACGCGATCCACGCCCGACTCTGTCAGCGTCACCGAGTGCGCTTTCTCATCGATGTTGTAGTCGAGGTCGCGCTTGAGCAGCTGCACGACCACGTTCGCCTTCATGTACGGCTCCGGACTGTCGTCCGTGTTGCCGGAAATGATGAGCGGCGTGCGCGCTTCGTCGATGAGGATCGAGTCCACTTCGTCGACGATCGCGTACGGCAGCAGCTTCTCGTTGGCGCGACCGGTGGTGTTCGGCAAGTAGCGGTGCACGTACTGGTCCAGCGAAAACTTCATGTTATCGCGGAGATAGTCAAAGCCCAGCTCATTGTTCTGACCGTACGTGATGTCCGCGCGGTAGGCCTGCTGGCGCTGCCAGCCATTGGGCGTCGACGTCGTGACCACGCCGGTCGTCAGGCCGAGGTAGTTGTAGACCTGGCTCATCCACTCACAGTCGCGCTGCGCCAGATAGTCGTTCACGGTGACGACGTGCGTGCCGCGGCCGGCGAGCGCATTCAGGTACGCCGGCAAGGTCGCCACCAGCGTCTTGCCTTCGCCCGTGCGCATTTCCGCGATCATGCCCTTGTGCAACGCAATGCCGCCGATGAGCTGCACGTCGTAGTGCCGCTGACCCAGCCGTCGCCGGGCCGCCTCGCGCGTGACCGCAAAAGCGTCCGGCAAGATGTCGTCCAGGGTCGCGCCGTTCGCCAGCTTGACCTTGAACTCCGCGGTCTTGGCGCGCAGCCCGTCGTCGTCCAGCGCCTGGATGGCCGATTCCAGCGCGTTGATCTGCTCCACCAGCGGGCGGATCTTCTTCAATTCACGGTCATTTTTGGTGCCAAAGGCCTTGGCGATCCACTTCTGCCACATTCGAGTTCCTGTTCGCTGCTGCTGCCGCGTCGCCCGATTCGCCGCGCGAGTGCCGCTCCACATCTGTCGCGGCCGGGCAACTTGCCTGGGCGGTCGCATAGGGTAGGGCGGAGGTCGGTTCCACGCAAGCGACGTCGGCGCCGTATTTCCAGAGGCTGCGCGCCTGACGGGTTTGCTTTGGCGCAAGCGCACCTTGATCCTTGCCGCGGTGGCCAGCTAACCGGTATTCTAAAGTGGGTCGGACTCATGCGTGAGGGCCCGGAGCGACACGATGCGGCGATTTCAACCGTCAGTTTTCCGTTTGCTGTGTAGTTTCGCGCTGCTGGCGGCGCTGCTGGCGGCGTCGGGCTGCGCGCAGCTGACGGCGCTGTTCAAAGGCAGCGCGGCGGATACGGCGTCCACGGACGATCCGGGCACGGATGACGTGGACCAATCGACCGACGACGGCGACGCAACCGATGACGCCGATGCCACCGATGACACTGTCGACGTGCCGGATATCAAGCACACGGACATCAAAAAGCCGGACGTGAAAGATACCGATTCCGGCCCGGATCTGCAGGACGACGCGACGGACCAGACCGACCTGGATGCGACCGACGATACCGCGACGGACGACGATGTGGCCGACGTGACCGACGTTCCCGACACCGCCGACAGCGGTCCTGACGTGCAAGTGGACGTGGACACCGGCCCGGATGTACAGGCGGACGTGGACGCGGGGTTGGACACCGGCATCACGACTTTTGGCTGCAAACTCGACAGCGATTGCGGGGTTGTGCCCACGAGCACGTGCGCGGCGAAATTCCTGTGCCTGGTCGACGCCGGGACGCAGGTCGGCACGTGCGTCGCCTTCCAAGCGGCACAGAACGGCACCGCGTGCGACGACGGCCTGAAATGCACAACGACCGACGTGTGCAACGACGGCAAGTGCGTGGGCACGCTGGTGGACTGTGAGGACGGCAACCCGTGCACCGTCGACTCCTGCATCACCCTGACCGGCAAATGCAAACACGACACGGCCAAGGCGGGCTCCACGTGCAGCGATGGCGACCCGTGTACGGTCGGCGATGCGTGCGCCGTCGGCGTGTGCGTCCCCGGCAACAGCGTGTGCGATTGCAAGTCGAACGCGGATTGCGCCGTGCAGGACAGCCCGAACCCGTGCGACGGCACGCACATCTGCCAGAACAACAGCTGCATCCTGGACACAACAACCGTGGTCAAGTGCGTCGATCCCGGCGTCGCGTGCCAGCTGAACGCGTGCGACCCGACGACCGGTAAGTGCGCGATTGTCTTCAGCGGCAACGGCACGGCCTGCACAGACAATAACCTCTGCACGTACCCGGACTTGTGCACGGACGGCGCCTGCACATCCACGCCGCTCGTCTGCAACGACGACAACCCGTGCACGGACGACACGTGCGTCCCCGGAAAGACCTTGCCCGTCGCCGGCTGCCAGTACGCGAACAACACGGCGCCATGCGACGACGGCAACGCGTGCACCGACGGCGACAAGTGCGGCACGGGCGCGTGCACCAGCGGCGTCTTCAACACAGCGACGTGCGGCTGCCAGGCTGACGCAGACTGCGCCAGCTACAACACCAACTGCGGCGGCCAGTTCCATTGCAGCAACACGAAATGCGTGCTGGACACCACGACCATCAAGCACTGCTCGCCCGCCGGCGACACCGCCTGCGAGACCAACGGCTGCGACGAGGCGACCGGCAACTGCAAGTACACCTATTCCGACAGCACGACGCCGTGCGACGACAACAACGTGTGCACGCTGGGCGACCACTGCGACGGCGCCGGCCATTGCGTCAAGACCAGCGTCCTCAACTGCAACGACGGCCAGATCTGCACGTCCGACTACTGCATCGCCGCGTCCGGTTGCAAAAATCAACAAAATACCCTGCCTTGTGACGACGGCAACCAGTGCACCACCCTCGACAAGTGCACGCTCGGGAAATGCGTGGGCAGCCCGTACGATGGCGGCGGAAACCTGGTCTGCAACTGCAAGACCAACGACGATTGCGCCACATGGAACAAGAATTTGTGTTCGGCGCCGTACGTCTGCTCGTCGGCCAACACCTGCACGTTGTCCGGCACGCCGCCGGTCGATCCGTGCGCCAGCGAGACAAAATCGCCTTGCCGCTTCTACAATTGCGACCCAAAGAGCGGCACTTGCAGCATTACAAACAAGGACGACGGCGTCATCTGCAACGACGGCAGCTGGTGCACGCAAAACGACGCATGCCTGACCGGCGACTGCACCGGCTTGCTGAACACGTGCGACGACGGCAACGACTGCACGACGGACAAGCCTTGCGACCCCAAGCTGCTGACGCTGGGCTGCTCCGTGCATACAGCCTTGGACGACGGCACCGCCTGCACGTTGAACGACCAATGCCAGCTCACGCCGACCTGCACGAGCGGCATCTGCAGCGGCACGGCGCCGAACTGCGACGACAGCAACCCGTGCACCGTCGATTCGTGCGACCCGAAGGCCGGCTGCAAGCACGTCTCGGCGGTGAACGGCAGCGCCTGCTCGGACGGCAACCCCTGCACCGGCGAGGACGTCAAGCTAGCCGACGGCTCCGTGAACATCGGCCAGGACGGCTGCATCCTGGGCAAGTGCGTGCCCGCCAAAGCCAAGAGCTGCGCCGTGGCCAACACCGGGCCGTGCTACACCAGCACGTGCGATCCGACGAGCACGGCCTTGGACCCGTTGACCAAGAAGTACGCGTGTCTCCAGTCGATGAACACCAACCCGTGTCAGGGCGGCGACGCATGCATCGTCAGCCAGGCGTGCCAGAACGGCGTATGCCAAGGCGGCTCGCCCAAGGTCTGCGACGACGCCAACGTCTGCACCAACGATTATTGCTGGGATATCAAGGACGGCTTGACCGCACCGGGCACCTGCAAGTTCGACCCGCAAGCCTTGACGCCCTGCGACGACGGCAACCAGTGCACGTCCAAGGACACTTGCGACAACCTGGGCAACTGCAGCGGCAAGCCAATCGCCGTCGACGATGGCAACCCGTGCACGCTCGACTCCTGCTCGCAGACGAACGGCGTCGTCCACACCAATGACCCCAACGGCAACTGCGGCCCGCTCGCGAAATGCAACAACGACCCCGTTCCGTCGTGCGTCTTCGCCAGCAAACCCATCTTGATCAGCGAGTTCTACACCGGCGTACCCGGCGACCCGAGCGATGACTGGATCGAGATCCACAACCCAACGGCCAACGACATCGCCATTCCCAGCTACGCAATCGAGGTCGCGGAGGCCAAGCCGGACGTGGGCATCGGCTGGACGCCACTGGCCGACACCGGCACATCGGGCACGATTACCGCGCACGGCTACCTGCTTTTCGCCCACAGCGCCACGGTCGTCGGCGGCCAGAAGGCCGACGTCGTCTCCAGCACAATCGACTTCAAGCACGCGACGCAGGTCGACGTGAAGGGCGTCCCGGTGCTGGACGTGAACAGCGTGCCCGTCGTCATCAACGTCGGGCAGGTCCGCTTGCGCGACGGCGTGACCGGGCTGGTCCAGGACCGGCTGTGCTTCGACGCGGGCGGCTGCACGGACTTGGGCGTCGACATCACGCCGATCACACTGAACTCGGTGACATCCAACTCGTTGGAACGCAAGGCAAATAGCGCCAGCACCGCCGACTCGATGGCCTACCACCACGCCGAGTGGCTGGCTGGCAATGACTACACCGACGGCGCGATGCCCAATGACAACTACGTCTTTCGCTTGACGCCTGACCCGCAGACCCTCGCTTCAGGCGTGTACGAGCCAGCGTGCGGCGGGACCTGCCCGGCGGCACCGGCGGTGATGATGTGCAATTACAACCCGTTGCAGGAGACCTGCGTCGCCGATCTCAACTGTGCGAACGGGTGTGGCAGCGACGCGACCTGCAATCTGGACGTGAACGCGTGCATCGTGAACCAGCCCGGGCTGCTGTTCTCGGAGATCCTGCCGGGCGGCGTATCGGACCCGAACGCGCAGTTCATTGAGCTCTACAACGCCAGCGGTGCGGCCATGGACATGTCCGGCTTTGTCATCCAGACCAAGACGGCGACCGCTGCCTACACCGATCCGTGGACCAAACTGTACCAGATGCCGGCGGGCACGATCCTCCCGATGCACCGTTACTACACGGTCGGCACGGAGGCGTATGCGGCTACGGCGGGCGGCATCGACGCGCTGATCGCCGGCTCGCTGGGCCTGGATCCGAACGGCGCGGCGGTGCGGCTGTGGGATCCGCGGGCGGATATGGAGCTGGACACGGTGGGCTGGGGAACGGCGCTGTCGTGCACGAACTGCTCCAACTCCGCGTACCACGCCGCCAGCAACGTCGCGCCGGGCAACTCGCTGGAGCGCCAATCGATGAACGCTGATTACGCCGTCACGATGAAACCCGGTGGATTGCATTGCCTTTCCGGCAACGGACTGGACACCAACCACGACGACGCGGACTGGTTTGAGCAGGACGTCCCCGGCGCACAATCGTTCGCGTCCGGCCAGTTCGAGCCCGCGTGCGGCGGCACCTGCTCGTTGGGCCTCCTGTGCCCGTTCACCGGCACCGACGGCGGCAAGTGCGCCGACCCGCAATGCGGCGGCATCTGCAACGTCCAAAGCGCGACGTCCGGCGGCGGCTTTGCGTGCAACATCTCGCTGCCCACGCCGGCATGCGACGTCAGTGGGCTGGTCATCGCCGAAGTCAGCCCGGGAGGCCCCGCTTCGACCACGCCCGGCAACGCAGTCATCGGCGGCGCCGCGAACGAGTACATCGTGCTCTACAACCGCGCCAACCAGGACATCGTGCTCGACAACCTGTACATCGCTTACCGCGCCACGACCGCCGGCACGATGCTCAAGGCGACCGACGCGGACTTGACCAAGAAGCCGCTGACCGGCGTCATCCACGCGCACTCCTATTTCCTGATCGTGCCGAGCACGTACGACGGCAAGATTCCGGGGCCGGACTTCGTCTCCGGGCTGACCTGGGGCCTGGATCCGACCACCGGCACGGTGCGGCTGAACCGCTTTGACGCCGCAGGTCAGCCGGTTGTGTTGGATCGCTTCGCGTGGGGTACGGACCCCAAGATGTGGAACTACGGCGAAGGCACCGGCGCGCCGCCGTGCGCTGACACGACTTCCCCCTGTGCTTTCAAGCGCTTGCCCGCACCCGGCGTCAGCGCCAGCGACGTCCTTTCCCTGTTCTCGCCCTGGTTCTACGCCGGCGCGGGCTGGGACACCAACAACAACGCCGCCAACTTCATCACGACGCAGACGCGCACGCCGCGCAACAGCTGCCTGCAAACCAGCGGCACCTGTCCGGCCAAGTCGCCGGGCGTACCGCAACAGCCGTAAAGTCACCCCATGCTGCAGCTTCAGAGCATCGCCAAGTCCTTTGGCCGTCAAGCGCTTTTTGCCAACATCCAGTGGCAAATCAAGCCGAAGTGCTGCTATGGCCTGGTCGGGCCGAACGGTGCGGGCAAGACGACGCTGCTGCGAATCCTTGCGGGCGAACTGCCACCGGATGCGGGCGGCATCGTGCGGCCCAAGCAGTACACGATCGGCTTTTTGGCGCAGGAAATGGAGGAATTCGGCGACGGCTCTGTGCTGCAGACGGTGCTGTCCGGGATGCCGGGCTGGATCGCCGCGCGCGATGCGCTGACGCGGGTCCACGAGCGCATGGCGCACGACCACGCGTATGGCCAGTCCGAGCAGGCGTTGGCGGACCTGGACGCGGCGCAGACGAAATTCGAACGGCTTGGCGGCGAGGACGTGCCGGTGCGGGCGCAGCAGGCGCTCGGCGGCCTCGGTTTTACCCGTGAGCAAGCGGAGTTGCCGGCGCGCGCGCTGTCGGGCGGCTGGCGCATGCGCGCGGCGCTGGCACGGCTGCTGGTGCTGTCCCCGGATCTGCTGCTGCTGGATGAGCCGACCAATCACCTGGACTTCGAGTCGCTGGCCTGGTTCGAGAATTTTCTGGAAGCGTACCAAGGCGCGATCGTCGCAGTCAGCCACGACCGCTATTTCC
Organism: uncultured Myxococcales bacterium; assembly: GCA_903929795.1. GTDB lineage: Bacteria > Myxococcota_A > UBA9042 > UBA9042 > UBA9042 > CAIYBN01. The sequence continues at coordinate 31,430 of CAIYWC010000179.1, forward strand.
TGAACCGCGTACCCAGCCACATTGTTGAATTGACACCGAAAGGCGTGTTCGAACACGTTGGCGGCTACGAGGATTTTCTGGAAGGCAAGGCGCTGCGGCTGGAACAGCAGGACGCGGCCAAGGCGAAAGTCGACAAGCAGCGCGCGCATCTGCAGCATTTCGTCGACCGCTTTCGCGCCAAGGCGAGCAAGGCCAAGCAGGCGCAATCGCGCATGAAAATGCTGGCCAAGCTGGAAAACGTGGACGTGGAAGGCGACGCGGGCAGCATCACGCTGCGCTTTGCCGAGCCGCCGCGGACCGGCAAGGAGGTCATCCGCCTGGAGCACGTGACCAAGGCCTGGGGCCAAAACGTGGTCTACACGGACCTGAGCACGACGATTTGGCGCGGCGACAAGGTCGCGCTGGTGGGACCGAACGGCGCGGGCAAGTCGACTTTGCTGAAGATTCTCGCGGGGGTGACCGACATCCAGGCCGGTGAGCTGATCTACGGCGCGGGCGTGAAGACCGACTACTACGCGCAGCATCAGCTGGAGCAGCTGGATCCGGCGAGCAGCGTCATCGACGAAGCGCGGCGCGCGGCGGCGAGCGATGCGACGATTTCCAGCGTGCGCGGCCTGCTGGGATCGCTGCGGTTTTCCGGACAGATGGTCGACAAGAAGATCGCGGTGCTCTCCGGCGGCGAGAAAGCCCGCGTGGCGCTTGCGAAAATGGTGCTGCGTCAGCCGAACGTGCTGCTGCTGGACGAGCCGACCAATCACCTGGATCTGGTCAGCCGCGAGGTGCTGGAAGACGCGCTGGCGGCGTTTCCGGGCACGGCGGTGCTGGTCAGCCACGACCGCTATTTCATCAACGCGGTGGCAACCCACGTGCTGGAAGTCCAGCCTGGCGGCCAAACGACGCTGTACCCCGGCGATTATGATGCCTATTTGTACCGCAAGAGCGGCGGTGATCCGCTGGTGATTGAGCGCCTGCTGCGCGGTGAGCTGGTGCTGGACCGCGAGCCGGGACGCGCGGCGCCGCCGGTCGCGGGGCTGGGCACGGGCGAGACGCGCGCGGACGACAAGGCGCGCAAACGCGAGGCGGCGGAGCGGCGCAATGAGCTCAGCCGGCGGACCAAGCCGCTGCGGGAACGGCTGGTGGCGCTGGAGGCGGAGATCGCCCAAGCGGAAGCGCGGCTGGCGGCGATCGCGACGGCGCAGCTCGATCCCGAGCTCTACGCGGACGGCGAGCGCGTGCGGACGCTGCAAATCGCGCAGGCGGGGCTCCAGGCGACGGTCGACGGAGCGATGGCGAAGTGGGAAGATCTGGCGCTGCGGATTGAGGCGATCGAGTCGGAACTCGGCGAATCTGCGGCATAAGGACGACTGATGGGCAAAGTGGCGTTGGGGATGGTGGCTTGCCTGCTGGTGGGCTGCGCGACCGGGGCGGTGCGCCAAACCCGTGTGTCGCCGTTGGCGCCGTACCGGGACGTCAAGGCCGTGCGCGTGGTCGCGACGGAGCCAGGCTCGCGGATGGCGGCTGAGCTTGTCGCGGGCGCGCGGGCGGGGCTGCCGCGCGCGGGCTGGCGGATGGCCAACGAGGGCGAGCCGGCGTACACGCTGGAGCTCGACATCGCCGAGGCGCAGACACCGGTGGCGGCGCAGGCGTCGTTCCGCGATCAAATCTTGAGCGGTTTGGCGACGTTTGGTGGTTTTCGCGACGCGGATCGCGGACTGCTCGCGGTGGAAGCCACGCTGCGCGGGCCGGATGGCGGCGCGACGCTGGGCGCGTCACGGTGGCAGGCCATCGGGGCGCCGGCGAGCCTCGCAGGCATCGCGGGCCTGGATCTGGGCGAAGCGGTGGGCAAGGCGATGCACGTCCAGGAAGCCGAGTGGTATCCGCGCCGCGCCGCCGACGAGCGGCTGTTCTTTACGCCAACGGCGCGCACGGTACCCGACGGCGCCTTCGTGCTGAGCGACGACGAAGCCCTGCTGCTCCGCGTGGCCTACGGCGTCACGCGCCGCCTGCAGCTCGACTTGTGGGTCGGCGGCCTGCCCGTCCCGGCGTTCGGCGGCGGCGCCCTGCCCTTGCCCGGCGCGATCGTCGCGGGCGGCGGCGCCGGACTCGCGCTTTTTGGCCTGTTCGACATCGGCGCCAAGTTTGTCGCACTGGAAGAGACCCGCACGCGCCCCGGCATCGCGATCTCGTACGACATGCTTGACGTTTTCGGCTCGGCCGTCGGCGGCGGCGGCGGGGTCGGCATCGGCGGCAGCGGCCTGGGCGGCGCGGGCTTTGTCGGAACCGGCGGCGCCAACGCGCAGTTCAACCTGTTCACGCTCACCGCCGGCAAGCACTTCAGCACCGGCACGCAGGTCACGCTGGGCGGCTGGCTCCTGGACAACCACAACATCTTGCCGCAGAGCGCGAGCTTCACGGCGGCGTGCGGGGTCGCCGGTAGCAACGGCGTCAGCGGCGGCGCGGCGATGACCAAGTGCAGCGGCGGCACGGACCTGGCGCATCTTCCCCTGCAATTTCAAGGCTTTTTCGGCGTGGAGCAGGCCTTCGACGAGCACTGGTCGGCGGCGGTCGAAGTGCTGCCGCGTTACCCGATCAGCAACACGATGTGGACGACCGGCGTGCGCTGGCTGCCGGGCGGCGACGCGCCAGCGGGCTTCGTCGCACTGGACCGCATCAAGGCGCGCATCGACCTCGCGCTGGCGTGGATGATCCTGGACGCGAATCCCGCCGCAGGGCGCCAGAGCGCAATTCCGGTGTATTTTCCATGGATTGGCGTCGGGCTTTACGTGTGGTGACCGCCGCGGCGCCGGACCCACAGGACCGCGCAGGCGAGCAACGCGCCCCAGCAGCAGCCGCTCGGTGCGCCCCGGCCAGCGCCACAGCCCGTTGACGCTGCGCCGCCGCCGAGGAATTTGACGTCGGACTTGCTGCCGTCGCCGGTCAAGCCCTTGCCGTCCGCGCTGGTGGTGATGTCGTTGGCGAGCTTCGCGTCGGCGAGCGCGTCGCCCGGGCCGATCACCGTGTCGCCGGCCTGGCTGGCGCTGTCCTTGGCGACGCTCCCGTCGCTGCTGCCGGCGTCCGGAACGCTGGCCGTGTTCATGCACAAGCCCTGGTAGCACACGAGCCCGGCGGCGCAGCTCTTGTCGGCGGCCCAGGCGAGGCAGCCGCTGGTCTTCTGGCACGTGTGGTACGTCGTCGGGCTGGCGCATTCGCTGGCGTAGAGCTTGACGCAGGTGTCGGTGCACGCACCGCCGGCGGCGCACGCGCTGTTGACGCACTTCAGGCCGCTGCTGCACGGGCAGTCGACGCAGCACGTCTGGTTGGATTCGTCGCCCGCGCACTGGCCATCGCCGCAGACCGAGAGGCACTTGTGGTCGGGCTGGCACTGCTGGCCGCCGATGCAGTCCGCGCTCTTGTTGCATTGCACGCACGTGCCGGTCGCGAGGTCGCAGACGTTGGGGCATTCGCTGTCGGTAGTGCAGCCGCCGGAGCCACCGGAGCCGGCGTCGAACGCGAAGATGTCCCAGTTGAACGCGTCCGCTGCGCAGGTACCGCAATCCGCGGCGCACGTGCTGCAGGTCTCGCCGCCGTTGCACGCGCCGTCGCCGCAGACCGCCGCGCAGTTGCCGCAATCCGCTGGGCAGCCGCTGCAGGTTTCCGTGGCGTCGCAAGTGCCGTCGCCGCACACGGGGCCGCTGGGACCGGTCGCCGCGCCGCCGGCGAAGCTCTGGAGCGACGCGAGGTCGCCGTTCCACAGGTTCATGTCGCACGCACCGCTGACGCCCGCCGCGGTGCCGGTGTCGCTGTATTGCCAGATCGCCCAGGTACTCCATGGCGTCGGGATGCTCGGGCAACAGTTGGTGCAATACGTTGATTCCCACAGCGGAAAGCCCGCTTGCGCCGCGCTGCTCACGTCCGGATCCCAGAACCAGTCGCCCGTGTAGACAATCGGCGCGACGCCCAGCTGGGCTTGCACGTAATCGACCCACTGCTGCACCGCCGCTTCCACGTCCGCCGGCGCCAGGCCGCCGGTTGCTTCCACGTCCAGCGTCGGCGGCAGCATGCCAGCCTCGAGCGGCCCCATTTTTTGCAGCAGGATGTCGGCCTGGGCGATGGGATCCTGCGCAGGCTCGAAGTACTGGTACGCGCCGCGCACGAGACCGGCCGCCTTCATTGCCGGCCAGTAGCTGTCAAACCACGTGTCCAGGTACGTGCCGTCGCTGACGCGCGCAATCGCGAATTGCTGCTCACTGGCGACTTGGCTCCAGTCGATCGCGCCTTGCCATTTGGACACGTCGATGCCCGGCGTCGTGGCGCCGACAGCGCAGACCGTCGAACCGGCCGAAGCCGTTGACGCCCACAGGCTTGCCGCGAAGCCGACGCACCGCATGACCGTGTGCCGCTTCATCGGCGACCGCCCGCACGCGTCGCTTGCAGGAGCGCCCGGACCTCCGGCGCGCGATCGGCGCGGTCGAAGGCAAAATCGGCCGCCAGCTCCAGCTCGCCCTGGGCATTTTTCTTGAGGAAAACCAAAACGTTTTGCCGCGGATTCGGCTCGCGCGACAGCTGACCCCGGTACCGCGCGACAGGCAGCGGCTGGCAGTGCGTCTGCTCCCGGCAGGTGCGGCGCTGGGCCAGTTGCGCCGCCCAGGCCGGCTCGTCCACGCGCAGCTGGCTCGGCGCCTGACCGCGCAACGCCGCGAGCAGCTCGAGGTGTCGGCGCAGCCGCTGGAACGGCCGCCCCGGCGCACCCGGTACCGGCAAATCCTGAACGTCCAGCCGCGGATCCGCGACGCGCGCGAGCACGATGATCGGCGCCTGCGCGACCATCGCCGGCAAGTCCAGCTCCGCAGCGTGCGGCACCTCCACGCCGGCGAGCAGCGTCACGACAGCCCAGAACAGCGGCATCCGGTCCTCGTTCAGCCCACGCGCTGGGCAGCGAAAGTATTCGCGAATGGCCGCGGTTTGTCCAAGCGATTCTCGGCAGTGCAGCCCTACGCAACTGACCGGCTAGTGGCTGAACAGCTCAGTGGAGAAGTACCGCTCCATGCGGTCGGCAAAAACCGTCACGACCTGGGCGCCTGCGCCCAGCTCGCGGGCGATCTGCTCCGCCGCGCAGAAGTTCAGCCCGGTTGAGGGTCCGACTGGAAAACCTTTGCGAATCAAGGCGCGAGTCGTCTGCAGCGCCGCTTCCTCGTCGATGTCCAGCTCGCGCAGGCCGGGCAGCGCCGCGTGGGTGTAGAGCTTGCTGATACCGTCGACGACGCCGGGCACGCGCGTGGAGAAGCTGCAGCACTCGATTTCCGTGTGCGCGCCGCCGCCACCGATGCGCACCGGCCGCGCGGCGACGGGAATGGTCGGGCAGCCGGCCTGGGCGAACGCGTGGTGGAGCCCAACGATCGTCCCGCCGGTGCCAACGCCGCTGACGACCGCGTGGACCATGCCATGCGGAATTTGCGAGAGAATTTCCTGACCTGTCCAGAGCCGGTGCGCTTCCGCGTTGTCCGGGTTCTCAAACTGCCGCGTGTGAAGCGCGCCGTGCTGTTTGGCATACCGCTCGGCTGTGTCGATGGCGCCGCGGATGCTAGACTCACGAGATACCAGAATAATTTCAGCGCCATAAGCGCGAATCATCAGCACGCGCTCCTGGCTCACGCCCTCGGGCATGACGGCGACAAACCGCAGACCCATCTGCGCGCACGTCAGCGCGAGCGCGATGCTTGTCGAGCCGGACGACGCCTCCACGACCGTGCCGCCTTCGCACAACTCCCCGGTTCTCCAAGCTTTTTCCAGCATGTAGCGGGCGATCCGGTCCTTGGTCGAACCGGACGGATTGAGGAATTCCAGCTTGCACCATACCAGCGGCGCGTCGCGGGTCAGCTGCACCGGCACGAGCGGTGTCGGCCCGCAAAGGTTCAGGAATCTGCCCAGTTGCGGCAAAGGATTGAAGACGACGGCGTTGGACATGTGGCACCCCGCGCGGAGGATCGCAAAGGGACTCGCGAACGGCAAGCGCGGGCGAATTTTGCGCGCCGTCCACAGGTCCGGTACGGTAACGGCGGACCTTTGCGGGGATGACAGACATGGCGGGACAATCGGGGCGTGCCGCGGCAGTGGCGCTGGCGTGGGTGGTTTGCGCAGCGTGCGGCAGCGCGAAGGCGAGCGGGACAGATGCGGAGACGGCCGACGCAATCGCCGATGCGCCAAGCGATACGACCGCGACTGTTCGGGCGGATCTGACCTGGCCGCCGGACAAGGCCGGGCCATTTCAGGTTGGATATCGAAATGTTGCGCTGACGTACGTGCCGGCACCCGATGGCGTGACGCGGACCATCCAGATCAACGTCTGGTATCCGACGCAGGACCAAACCGGCACGCCCGCGGTCTATTTTGCCGCGCTGCCGACGCCGCACCCGGATGTGTTTCAGGACGCGTCGCTGGCGCCACCGGTCGATCCGTCGGGCTATCCGGTTCACGAATTTACCCATGGCCACTTGGGCTTTGGCGGTTCTGCGCCGTACATGGTCCGGCATTTTGCCTCGCACGGGTGGGTCGTGATCGCGCCGGATCACACCGGCAACACGCTGATCAACAACGCCGATCCGCGCCCGCCGGCGATCTACTGGTGGCGCGAGACCGACGACGTGGCGTGCCTTGACTGGCTCGAGCACCTGCCGCCCTCCGATCCGCTGCATGGCAAGGCGCGCACCAACCGCGTCTTCCTCTCCGGCCACAGCTTTGGCAGCACCGACGTCTGGGCGCTCAGCGGCGTTCCCTATGATTTCGAGCTGATCCAGGCCAACTGCGCCGCGGGCAAACAAGACATCGACTGTGCCCAAGTCGCGATGGACAAGTACCAAGCTGGCTTCACGGACAAGCGAATCGTCGGCGCGGCTCAGCTGGCGGGCGGCGTCGATTCCGGCGTCTTCGCGCCCGACGCGCCGACCGCGGAGACGCTGCCGCTGCTGATGATGACCGGCACGGCCGATCCCGATCACCCATCCGCGCCGCTGTGGGATCCGCTGCCGCACGGCTGGTGGGTGGAAATCACCGGCGCGTGCCACCAGACTTTCGGCTTGGGCGACTGCGATCCGCCGATGACGGCCGACGTCGGCACGCCGATCGTGTGGACGTACACGCTCGCGCTGGCGCGCAAGGTGGTGCTGGGCGACACGGGCGCGCAGGTCGCGGCCATTCTGGACGGCACAACGCAGGTCTCGCCGCTCGCGGCTTTGCAGAAAAAGTAGCGGTTCCGCGCCCATCGACAGCGCTCAGGGCTGACGGTGCGGCGCCGGAGGGTGTGAGATCAAGACTGCTGATTTCGTCTACCTTTTTTGCAGCTGCGCCGTCAGCCGCGGCAGGAGGCCCGACAGCCCGCGGTGGTTCATCGTCAGCACGAGGTCGCCGCTCTGGCGGTAGTGAATCGTCGTGTCGTGGTCGACCTCGCTGCCGCCCCAGATCACGATCAGCCCGCGCGCCGCTTGCGCCCGCTTGCTTTCGCCGGGCCGCTTGCGGCTCACGACGTCCAGCTCAAACGCCGGCTTGATTTCGCGGTGCAGCAACCGCAACGCCTCGCGGTACGACGGTGAGCCGCCGATGAACGTGACGCTGGGCAGCTGCGCCGCGGTGGTCGCTTGGGCAAACGCGCGATACGCGCCGCGCAGATCGGAGCCGCCGCACAGCTCGCAGCGCTCCGCCGCGACCGTCAGGACGACCGTCTCGCCGTTGGGCTGGCACAGCGCCGCGCCGCAGAGCAGCGCCAACCGGTCGTTCAGCAACTGCGCCAGCGGCTGCGGGTCCACGGCCATGACGGCGTGGAGCAGCGCCTGCGGTTGGTGCGCCGCCAACAGCCCCAGCGCGTCGAGCACCTCGGCTTTGGTCAGTCCGCGCTCCGTCCACAGGGCCGTCTTGTCCGCCGCCTTCAGCGCGAATTCCAGTGCAATAACAAGGTCTTTTGCCTCAGCCGCGCGCTTGTCCGCCAGCCGGCGCTCGCGGTCCAACTGCTCCTGTGCGGCGTGCGCCGCTTGCAGGGACGCCCGCAGCGCCTGCACCTCCGCCTCGGCCTGCCGCAGCGCGGCCTGCTGCGCCGCATGTTCTGACCGCAGCGCCACGAGCCGCAGATCCTCGGGCGGTGGCGCCGGCACCGTGCGCACGGGCGGAGGCGAACGCGGCACGGCCACCGGCTTGGCAACCGCGCCTACTTCCTTGCGTTTTTCCTGCAGAAACGCGCCCAGCAAGGCGTCGTCGGGCGTCTGGTCGAGCTTTTTCATCGGCATCTCCAGCCCTGCACGCTACGGTTGAACGCGCGGCGCGGCAAGCTTCGACCGCCGGAGCGCGCTCTTCCCGAATCGCGGACGGCGCCGTACACTTGCGCCATGAAGCTGACGGCCTCCGTTCATGGCGATTCCTTTACCTTCCGGGGCGTGAAAGACGCGCTGAACAAGGCGTCGGAGCTGAAGTCCGGCGATCGCGGCGCGGGGCTCGTGGCGCATAACGCCCGCGAGCGCGTGGCGGCCAAGCGGGTGATCGCCGAGCTACAGCTGCGGAACTTCTACGAATTTCCCTCGGTTCCATATGAGCTGGACGAGGTGACGCGGGTGGTCATCGACGACCTTGACGCGCGCGCCTACCAGAAAATCAGCGGCTGGACGACGGCGCAGCTGCGCGAGTGGATCCTCGACCGCAAGACGACGGCCGACGAAATTCGCGCGATTTCCATGGGGTTGACGCCAGAGATGGTCAGCGCGGTCGCCAAGCTGATGTCGACGCTGGATCTGGTCGTGGCCGGCAAGAAGATCACGCAGGTGCGGCGCTGTAACAACACGATCGGCCTGGCTGGCCATATCTCCTCGCGATTACAGCCGAATCACCCGATGGACGACGTGCCGGGCATCCTGGCGGCGATCAAGGAGGGCCTGAGCTACGGCAACGGCGACGCGGTCATCGGCATCAATCCGTCGACGGAGAGCGTCGAGAACACGTCGGCGATCCTGCACGCCGTCAAGGACCTGATGCGCCAACTGCGAATTCCCACGCAAGTTTGCGTACTTGCGCACGTCACGGTCCAGATGGAGGCGATCCGCCGGTTCCACGCGCCGGTGGATTTGTGCTTTCAGTCGATCGCCGGTTCAGAGAAAGCCAACCGCAATTTCGGCATTAGTGTCAAGCTATTGGACGAGGCGTACGACCTGACCAAGCGTGAAGGTACGGCGGCGGGGCCGCACGTCATGTATTTCGAGACCGGCCAGGGGACGGCACTGTCGGCGAACGCGCACCACGGCACCGATCAGACCACGATGGAAGCGCGGGCCTACGGGCTGGCGCGCCGGTACACGCCATTTTTGGTGAACACGGTGGTGGGCTTCATCGGCCCGGAATACTTGCAAAATGGCAAGCAAATCACGCGCGCCGGGCTGGAAGACCACTTCATGGGCAAGCTGAGCGGCATCAGCATGGGCTGCGACGCCTGCTACACGAACCACGCGGACGCGGACCAGGACGACCAGGAGAACCTGGAGATGCTGCTGGCGTCGGCGGGCTGCAGCTACCTGATGGGCATCCCCATGGGCGACGACGTGATGCTGAACTACAACACCACGAGTTTTCACGACAATGCCCAGGTGCGCGAACTCTACGGCTTGCGGCCGGCGCCGGAATTCGCGGCATGGCTGGAGGCCGTCGGTCTCTGGCGCGCGGGCAAGCTGACCGAGCGCGCGGGCGATGCGACCGTGTTCGAGAGTCCCTGGAGCCTGCGGGCGGAACGCAAATACAGCCAGACGCCGCGCTAACCGGGCAACGCCGCCGCCACCGCTACATGTTCAGCGCACCGGCGACGAGAGCGCGCGCGACGACGCCGCCGTCGACAACGGTTGCGGCGCGGTGATCGGCAGCAGCGGGGCGACGCAGACGGCTTGCGCGCGGATCCACGAATCGCCGGGCATGCTCACGCCGACCGCGTCCTCCATCGGCGCCATCGGCGTGAAGAGGTCCACCAGCGCCGCGCCTTCGCGCTCCGCCGGCGCCGACGCGAGCCGCAGGTGGTGGTGCGCGTCGTGGCCTTGCGCCACCGCGACGATGTCCTGCCACAGCAGGGAGCCCTTGGCGTCCGCCGGCAGCCGCTTGGCGAACAGCGCGCGCACCTTGCCGTCGATGAAAATCCGCTCCAGCGGCGTCCCAGCCGCCCGCGCGGTCTCGTCCAGCAGCTGCCACCACCGCCAGGTGCCCAGCACGTCGATGTGGTTCAGCCGGACGCGCAGGTGCTCCGCGTTGTCCGCCGTCACATAGCTGATGTCCGCATCCCGGCCGCCCGCGTGGGTCATGTGCCCGGCCTCGCTCAGCATCAGCCAGCGCTGCCAGCCGCTTTCAGTCGGCCGCCAGCGCACCTCGCCGTTGCCGTTGCCCGGCTTGCGATCGTTCCAGCGCGACAGGCGAATTTCCACGGTATTTTGCGGATCCAGCGCCGCGCCCGGCAGCTCGCGCGCCAGCACGGTCACCTGCAGCCCGGCCTTCTGGTCCACCTTGTGCACCAGCCACAGCTGCCGCTGGCCGACGGTCGGTTCAAAATCCGCCACCTGCTCCGCGCGAATCGTCTGCCCAACGGCCCAGAGCTTCTGCAGCGATCGCGTCATCGCCGCCACCAAGCGTTTTTGCTGGCGCGGCTTGGGCGGGTTGGGCAAAAGCGCGTACCGGCGGGTCGCTACGCGCAGCACAGTGCGGCCTTCGCCGTCCTCCGACTCGCCGCGCGCCAGGATGCGGTGCTCCATCAGGACTGGCTGGTTGAGGCTATGGAACCGCTCATGCTCCAACGGAAAATCCGCTGCCGTGTGCATTTCCGCCACGCCGGGCTGACCGACGAGAAACTGCACCTGTGCCAGCAGCCGCTGTGTTTCGGATGGGCCTTCGCTGTCCAGACTTGCGGCATTCAGACCAGCGACGCGCCCCGCGTCCGCGCGCGCTTCCGGGGACTGGCCATCCTCGACCATCCGCACCAGCGTGCCATACGACACCTGCCCGCAACCCGGCTGCGTCGCGTCCGCCACCGTCACCCAATTGGTCGGCCTTTCCGCGCGAAACGCCTCGTGCGCCCGCAGCACCACGCGGGCCAGCGCGGGGCGCATCCAGCTGCGGCCGCGAAACTGGTCCCGGTAGCCAAAACCACCCGTGCGCACCGCCGTCAGGCCGCGAAAATCGATCAGCCCACGGCACGCCATCTGCTCCAAGCCAGCCTGCGCCACCTCGCGCAGCTGCTCCTTGGCGTCGCCCAAGCCGCGAATCCGCGCGAGCGTGTACTCGACCGCATCCGGCTCCACCCACTGCAGCGGCGCGATCGCCGCCACGGCATGCGGATCCGCCGCCAGCACCGCCGGGGCGGGCAAGGTCAAGAGCACGGCGAGCAGCGTCAGGCGAAGCGACTTCATGCCCAGAAGATGCACCGGACTGATAACTTCCGCCAGTTTTGTCAACTTCGAGTCCAACTTATTGAAACCTTGAAACTTTTTCAATCGCAATCTGTCAACTCGCCATCGGCGTGGCGCAACCTGTAGCGAGTACCTTTTGGCACGCCGAACGTCAAGCGCGAACGGACGGTGCCCATCGCGCGTCGGCTGTGGCAGAATCGCGACCGGATGGCGCGTCCCGAGCCGCTGGCCGGGGGTCGGCAGCGGCAAAATGCGTGCGTGCAGGCCAATTCTCCGCCGCGGCGAGGCAACATGAACGATTTTCCAGCCAGCGCCAAGCCGTATTTGCGAAGGCACCGAGACGCACATCGGGCGCTTTCTCGGCGCGATCGCGAATCCCAACGTCACGGCCCCAGGCGGCCGTTGGCGCTTGAAAGAATGGAGCTATTTGTCGCTGGCGACCGAAACGCACTTTGTGGCCTTTGCCGTCGTGCAGCTCGGCTACGTTGCGAATTTGTTCTGCTATGTTGTCGATCGCCGCAGCCACGCGTTCTGGCAGACCGAAGCGCTGGCGCCGCTTGGCCGTGGCTTGCTGTTTGCGGAAAGTTCACTGCACGGGACGACGATTTGGCAGCGCGGCGAGAATCACCTTGAAATCACGGCAATTCCCAGCGGATGGCGCGCGACGCTGGCGCTGAATCTGGCCGGGAAATGGCTGCGCGGCACCGCCGAGATCGCGAGCGGCGAAGGCCTCGCGCTGGTGTTCCCGCTCGCGCCCAAGCGGGTCGCGTACACGCACAAGGACGCCGGCATGCGCGCGGACGTGCGGTTGGCGTTTGCCGATCAGCCGCTGCCGCACGAAGGCTTGGCGACGCTGGACTGGACCCGTTCGGCAGCCCTGCGCACGACCTGCTGGAATTGGGCGTCGGTGGCGACGCGGCTCGACGATGGGCGGCGTTTCGGGCTGAACCTGTCGGCCCGCGTGTACGACGACGCAGCGGGCGCGAGCATGGAAAACGCGGTATGGCTGGACGGCAAACTGCACCTGCTGGGCGGCGTGACGTTTGCGCTGCCCGCCTCGCCGGCGGCCGAAATCTGGCACGTGCGCGGCGACGGCGTGGATCTCGCGTTTTCCCCGGTCGGCGCGCGCCAGCAGAGCGTCAACCTGGGGGTCGTGCGCAGCCGTTTCGTCCAGCCTTTCGGGCACTTCGCCGGGACCGTGCAGCTGCCGACGGGCGAGGCCTTGACGATCCCGCCGTCCTTTGGCGTGGTGGAGGATCATGTTGCGGTCTGGTGACGATCGCCAGCGACGCCGTGTTTTCATAGGGTTGCCATGCGTCAACTTATTGGATCGCCAGGAACCCGCATTGCGCCGCGTTTTTTGTGAATGCAGTTGTTTAGATTCGTGAGGCACGCGCGACGGGCGCCGCACAAGCGCCTAGATTATGCAAAGGAGGCGTGTGGTGGGCCAAGAGACGTGGAGCCAGAATCTGCCAGGTTCGTGGGTCCTGTTGGGCGTCAGTCTCTTCTCGCTCGGCGGCTGCGTAGCCCAGGACATGAGCTACAGCGGCGACGCTTCAGGTCAGGACACGAGCGCCGCGATCGGCGACGGGCAAAACGACGCGGCGGCCAATCCGATCGAAGGCCGCCCGTGCGCGACCGACAGCGACTGCGAGACCGACACGCCGTGCGGCGTCGGAGTGTGCTTGGCCGGAAAGTGCCGCTTGGAACCGGGTCCCAACGGGTTCGTCTGCGATGACAACGACATCTGCACGCACAACGACGCGTGCTTTCAGGGCGCTTGCATCGGTTCACCGATTCCGTGTTCCGACGGAAACGCGTGCACGCTGGACGCTTGCGACCCGACCGCCGGCTGCGTACACGCCCCGACCAACCAGTCCTGCAGCGACGGCGACCCGTGTACGGCGTACCAGTGCACCGACGGCTCGTGCTTCGCCGTGGGTTCCGCGTGCGACGACGGCAATCCGTGCACCCAGGAGAGCTGTAGCGGCACGCTGGGCTGCCACACCGTCGCGCTGAGCGGCCCGGCGTGCGACGACGGCAACCCCTGTACACTCAACGACAAATGCACGTTCGGCGCGTGCAAAGGCGGCGGGCTGTGCGACGATGACAACCCGTGCACCGCGGACAGCTGCGAGGGAACAGACGGCTGCAAGCATGTGAATCTGGAGCAGATTTGCTCAGACGGCCTGATGTGCACCAATTTTGACACGTGCGTGAACGGCGCGTGCAAAGGCACCGTCAAGACCTGCGACGACGGCAACCCGTGCACCGCCGACACGTGCGACAGCGCGAACGCGACGTGCAGCAACGTGCCGATTCAGGAAGGCGGCGCCTGCGACGACGGCAATCCGTGCACCTACGACACCAAGTGCACCCAAAGCGTCTGCAGCGGCGTGACCAAAAACTGCGACGACGGCGACGCTTGCACCGACGACAAATGCATCTTCCCGAGCGGCCAGTGCCTGCACACGCCGTCATTCAAGTGTGGAACATAACTGAGTATTTCTAATTCAACGCAGCCGCACGACGCCGCGCGACACTTCGCTCGCGGCATCGGTGAACACGCGATCCTTGTCTGAACCGTCGCCGATCAGCACGACCTCGAACGGCTTGGCAGCCAGCGCAGCCATCGCCTCGATCGCCGCCGGCTCCGCCTCATCGCCCGCACCTTCCGCCACGCCGATCGACTCGCCCAGCGCCAAAAGCGACAGCCGGTAAGCGCTCTCCGCCCACGTGCGGCGCGGCACAAAGTTCGCGAGCTTTTGCGACCCGCCCTTCTCGGTCAGCCCGCGAATGTCGGCGATGAAGCGGTCCAGCGCCGTGAATTCCGGCAGGTCCATCTGCCCAGCAGCGGACTCGTCCGGCGGGCCATCGGCCCAGCCCGTCGCGTATAAATCATCAGGCCGTGCAGGTACTTGTACATACTCGTACTCCGCTTCCGACAGCGCATTGTCCAGGATCAGGAACATCGGCGCCACGGGCTGGCTGACCATCGGCGTGCCAAAATCCGCCAGCGTTTGCAGGTCGCAGCGCATCAGGAACGTTGTCACGTCGGTCATCGACAGCCCAGTCGCGCCCAGCTGCACGCGCTTGCGGCTCAAATCGCCGATCGCCCGCTGCAAAACCGCTTGCCATTGGTGGAGTTCGGCCAACGCCGAGCCGACGTCCTGCGCCGCGCGATACGCTTGGTCGTTCTCCAGATCGAGCCGCTCCACGCACGTCCGCGCGCGCCGCGCCCACGCGAGGTTGCGCTCAATCCGCGATTGCGCTTCCATCACGCGCACTTCCGAGTGCGACCGCGCCGCTTCCTCCGCCGTACCGACGATGCGCCGCAAATTGTGATGCAGATGTCGCAAAGCCGGCGCCTGCTCGTGGCCGAGATCGCGCGTCAGCTCGACGTTCAGCACGCCCAGCGCCAGATCGCCTTCCTCAGGCTTGATGCCCAGCACGCGGCTGATCACGGCGTAAAGCGCCTCGCCGCGCTCGGTCAGCTGGTGCGCGCCCTCGACGACTTCCAGCCAGCCGCCCTTGCGCAGCGACCGCAGCACTGCCGAGCGGGCGTCCGCCGTCAGCCAGGAAAAATGCCGCGCCAGCACTTCCGGATCCCATTTGGTGCGGTCGGAGCTCGCCAGCTCGGTCAGCACCGCCAGTCGGACGACAAAACCCGCCTCGCCCAGCCGCACAAGGTCGCGCAGCAGCGTGAAATACGCCATCCCGGCCTGCGCCGCGACAATGGAAGGCACGGACATCGCTGGGAAATTCGGGTCCAGTAGCGCATCGAGATCGTCGCTGATGACCTCGTCCGCCTCGGTCTCCCCAGGGTTCAAACCGCTGGCGACGAGGACACGCGGGGCTGGTTGGGAGCGGCGATTGAGAAGCGACATGGCCGCGGGAGCATGGCAGAACGCAGTCGCGGACGGCAAGAGCCCGTTGCCCGAAAGCCGCGCACACTGCACAATCGGCGCCCCATGGCGCACGCTCCGCGAAAACCTGACCAGCTTGGCGACCGCAAAGGCGACCACCTGCGCATCGCGCTGGACGGCCAAGTGCAGCGGCCAGGCGCGGGCAATGGCCTCGCCCGCTATCGTTTTGACCTGCTTTCGCTGCCGGAGTTGGACCTGAACCGCGTGGACACGCGCTGCGTGCTGCTGGGCAAGACGCTGGCGGCGCCGCTGCTGATCGGCGCGATGACCGGCGGCACGACGGAAGCGGGGCGCGTGAATCGCATCCTGGCCGAAGCGGCGGAGCGCACCAACGTGGGGTTTTGCCTCGGATCGCAGCGTCCGATGCTGGAGCGGCCATCGGAGGTATCGAGCTTCGATCTGCGCGACCTGGCGCCGCACACGCTGATTATCGGCAATATCGGCGGCATCCAGCTGCGCGATGAGCTGGATGCAGCGAGCCTGGAAGCGCTGGCGCAGGCCGTGGGCGCGGACGCGATTTACGTGCACCTCAACCCGCTGCAGGAGGCGATCCAGCCCGAGGGCGATCGCGACTGGCGCGGCGTGCTCGACGCGATCGGCGAAGTGGCCGCGGATGCCAACCTGCCGATTTTGGTCAAGGAAGTTGGCTGCGGGCTGGGTGAAGAGACGCTGCGGGCGCTGCGATCGACCGGCATCGCCGGCGTGGAGACGGCGGGCGTGGGCGGCACGTCCTGGGCGCAAATCGAAGCGCTGCGCCAACATGCGCGCACGCCGCGGGCGATCGCGGGCGCGGTGCTGGCCGATTTTGGCACGCCGACGGCCGAGAGCATCATCCTGGCGCGGCGGGCGCTGCCCAACCGGCTGGTGATCGGCTCAGGCGGCCTGCGTGACGGCCTGGAGGTGGCGAAATGCCTGCGGCTGGGTGCGGACGCGTGCGCGATGGCTTGGCCGTTTCTGGTGGCGGCGCAGGACGGCGTGGAGGCCGTCGTCACGGCGATCGAAGGCGTTATCGAGACGTTGCGCATCACGATGTTTTTGGCGGGCGCGCCCGACCTGCTGCAGCTGCGGCAAGTGGAGCTGCGCTACCTCGACCTCCTTGACCCGCGGGACCGCCGATGAACACGCGCGCGACCGGGCACGGCAACGGCAAGACGATCCTCATCGGCGAACACCACGTCATGGATGGCGCGCGCGCGCTGGCGATCGGCCTGCCGCCGTTTCGCACAGACGTGACGCTGACCCGCGGCGAGCCAGGCGACCTGCGCGTGACGCTGCTGGACGACGTGGATGCACTGGTGGCGAACGACACGCGTCAGATGTTCCACGCGGCGGCGCAATCGGCTGGACTTACAGGAGAAATTCGCGCGCACATCGAGTCGACGGTGCCGATGCGCCGCGGTCTGGGCTCGTCGGCGGCGCTGGCCGTTGCGGCGGTGCGGGCGGCGTGGCAGCTCGCGCAACGGCGAGCGCCGACCGGCGGGCAGTTGCTGGAGGCGGCGCGCAAGTGCGAGTCCATCGTCCATGGCCGGTCGTCGGGGCTGGATCCGGCGGCGGCGGCGGGCACGGAACCGGTGCTCTTTCAGCGCGGTGAAGTGCTGCAGCGCGTGCACGTGGCGCCATCGCTGGCAACCGCGCGGTGGCTGCTCGTGGACTTGGGCGCGTCGGTGCCAACCCGAGACGCGATCGCGATCGCGATGCACCACCGGCGGGAGCTGGGACCGGCGGCGGTGCAGGCGCTGAACGACCAGACAACGGCCGCGGCGGACCAAGCACTCCAGGCACTGGAAGCGGGTGACCTGGTGCGGCTCTCCCTGGCGTTGCGGGCGGCCGGCGAGGCGATGGAGCCGCTGGGCGTGGTCAATGCGGCGATGCGCGAGGCGCTGGTTACGATGCGGGCAGCCGGCGCGCTGGCGGCCAAGCAGACCGGTGCGGGCATGGGCGGCATGCTGCTGGCCCTGTGCGCTACGGAGGCGCAGGCCCAGGCTGTGGCGGCCGCCGTCGCGCCGCGGATCCGGGCGTTTTGGACCTTGGCGATTTATCCGGAGAACTCATGAGCTTGCACCGCGTGGCGGCCTTTGCGCCGTCCAACATCGCCCTGACGAAATACTGGGGCAAGCGCGATCACACGCTGAATTTGCCGCTGGCTTCCTCGATTTCCGTGACGCTGAGCGAGCTGGGCTCGCTGACCGTGTGCGCGCCGGAGGCCGGACTGACGCACGATGTGATGGCCGTGGACGACCGGCCGCTCGACGACGCCGGCATGATCAAAGTGCGGCGCGTCTTGGGAATCATTCGCGAAATGGCCGGTTCGGACGTGCACGCGGGGCTGAATTCAATCAACACCGTGCCGACCGCGCGCGGACTGGCTTCCAGCGCGTCCGCTTTTGCCGCGCTGGCGGTGGCGGCGTCCAACGCGTACGGCCTGGATCTGGACAGGGCCGCGCTGTCGCGGCTGGCGCGGACGGGCTCTGGCTCGGCGAGCCGGTCCATCCACGGCGGCTTCGTGCAATGGGAGCGCGGCGAGCGGGCCGACGGCGCGGATTCGGAAGCGCGCCAGCTGTTCAGCGCGGACCACTGGCCGCTGACCATCCTCGTGGCGCAAGTCCGCGATGGCAAAAAGAAAGTCTCGTCGACCAGCGGCATGCGCATGGCTGCGTCGGACTCGCTGACGTTTCGCGGCTGGATCGAGCAGTGCGAAAAAGACGTCGTTGCGTGCCAATCCGCCTTGGCAAACAAGGACATGGAACGGCTGGCGGACGTTGTCGAAGGCAACGCGATGGCGATGCACGGCACGATGATGGCCAGCCGGCCGCCGCTGCTGTACTGGCAGCCCGCGACGGTGGGAATCATCCATACGATTCGGAACTTGCGCGCGGAAGGCACGGCGTGCTGCTTCACGATCGACGCCGGCTCGTCGGTTGTCGTGCTGGTGGAGCCGAGCGACGCCGGCCCGGTGGCGCAAGCGCTGGCAGACATCGACGGCGTGGAAGCGGTGCTGCAGACGCGCGTGGGCGACGGCGCGCGCCTGGTGCCTGAACGTGGCTGAGCTGGCTGCGGTACCGGGCAAGCTGATGCTGGCGGGCGAGTACGCGGTGCTGCGGCCTCATGGTCTTGCGCTGGCCGTCGCGGTGGGCCAGGTCGCGCGGGCCAGGCTGTCCCCGGGCGAGCCGGGGGTCACGGTGCACGCCTTTGACCAGACGTTTGCCCTCGCGGCCAACCAGCACGAGGCAACCGGCCTGCCGGGATTTGCCGCCCGGGCGCTGGGCTGGCTCGCGGAGTACCATGGCCTGCGGCTGAAACGGCATCTGACGCTGGAAGTCGCTGGTGCGGTTGGCGGGGCAAAAGTCGGGCTGGGAACGAGCGCCGCGGTGACGGTGGCGACGCTGCGTGCGGTGCTCCAGGGCGCGCAGGTGGTGTGGCCGGCGGACCAGGTTGCGGACGCCGCGCGGCAGATCCACGGCGCCGGTCAGGGCGCAGGCAGCGGCTACGACGTCACGGCCATCGCTTTTGGCGGCTGCGTGGCCTATGCGCGCACGCCCGACCGCGCGCACCGCTTGGCATGGCCCGCTGGCCTGCATGGCCTCGCGCTGTTCTCGGGCGCGCCGGCGCTGACCCAGGCCGCGCTGGAGCGGGTGCCGATCGCGGATGCGCACCTCGACGCGATCGATCGCGCGGCCCGACAGCTGCTGGCTGTCTGGCAGGGCGCGCCGGCGGCTATTCTCGCGGCGCTGCAGGCGTGCGATGCCGCTTTTTTGCAAGCCGCGACGGCTGATCCTGGACTCGTGCCGCCGCATGTCGCTTCCGTCCGCGCGCGCATTGCCGCCCACGGGTGCGTCGCACGCGCGTCGGGTGCCGGCGGTGGCGACTGCGTGCTGGCGTTTGCCGCCGACGCCGTCGCGCTCGCCAGCCTTGCCGCCGATTGGCGCGCGGGCGGCGGTCACGTCGTCGCATCCCTTCCCCAAGACATTGCCCCGGAGGCCGCGTGAGCGCACCGCATTCCCTGCCGCTGGAAACCTTCATCGCGCCATTTCTCCCGGATTGCGAGGAGTTGGCGTTGGCGCTGCTGAACCTGCCCAACCCGCACGTGCCGGCTGGGGTGACGCGGCCGGCGGGGCAGGAGCTGCTGACGGCGATGTGCCGCGACCAATTCGCCAGCGGTGGCAAGCGGTTGCGCGCGTTGTTGACGCCGGCGATCGTCGCGGCCGCAGACGGTCCCGTGGCGGGGGCGCGCGTGTTTGGCGCGGGCGTGGAGCTGATTCACAACGGCACGCTGGTGCACGACGACATCCAGGACGGCGACACGCTGCGGCGCGGCCGGCCGACGCTGTGGACGCAATTTGGCGTGGCCCAGGGCATCAACGCCGGCGACGCGCTGCTGATGGGCGCCGTAGCCGGCGTTTTGCGGTCCCCGGAGATTCCCGAAGACCTCCGCGCGTCGCTGGGCGGCCTGCTCGCGGAGGCGCTGTGCGAGACGATTCGCGGTCAGGTGGCCGATCTGGCGCTGCGCGAGCTGCCGCAGCCGAGCCTGTTGGACGTCGAGTCGGTGCATTTGGCCAAGACCGGGCCGCTGTTTTCGGCCTGCTTTGTCGCCGCGGTGCGGTTGCTGCGACGCGGTGCGGTGGCGGAACGCGCGGCGTTTGAGCTTGGCCGGGAGATCGGCTTGGCGTTTCAGATCCGCGACGATCTGCTGGACCTTTTGGGCACCAAAGGCCGCGGCGACGCGGGTGCGGACTTGCGCGAGGGCAAGCCGACGTGGCCGGTGCTCGTGGCGCTGAGGGATACGCCTGGCCCAGAGGCTGACGCGATTCGGGCGCTGCTGCGGCACGCGACCCAGGGTTCTCCGCCCAGCGACGCCGAGGTCGCCCATGCGGTCGCGTGGGTGCGCGCGGCGGGCGGCGGTGCGACTGCGCAAGCGCATCTCGCCGCGACGCTGGATCGCGCCCGAGCGGCGGCGGCGCTGGCGTTTGATGTGCCGGCCGCCGACGTGGCGCTGGCGCTCTGCGATCGGCTGGCGCGACTGGACGGCTAGCCGCGGCCAAAAACCGCGGACACGGCGCTGACCCAAGCCGATTTCTCGCCGACTTCGCGCGCCAGCAGCCGCGCCAGATCGCTCGCCAAGCTGGGCTCGCCCATCGCCAGCGCGCAGTCCTTGAGCCGCAGCAGCTCGTCTTTCAGCGTCCGCGCCGCCACGTTGGTCACGACCAGCGAGTGCACGCGCAAGGCGCGAATTCGAAAGGCCGCCTCGGGCGACAGCTGCTCCAAATGCGCCAACGCCTCACGCTGAAACCGCTCGCGCAGCGGCCAGTGCAGCGCGACTTCCAGCAGCGCCTGAACGGCGTCGGGCTCCTGGGCCAGCCGGTCGGCGAGCCACGCCACGTCGTCGTCGGCCAGCGCGCTGGACGCCAGAGCGCGGCGCTGCTCCAGCCACAGCTCCGCCGGACAGAGCTGCGCCAGCTGGTTGAACGTCTGCAGGTTTGGCCCGCGCCGCCACGCGACATTTGCCAGTTGTTGCGCAGACTTGGGATGATTCGGGAGCGCCGCGGCCAGCGCTGCCGCAATCAGCGCCTGCCAGGTCTCGCCCCGCGGGTCATAGTGGTCGGCCAGCTGCAGCACTTCGCCGTGACGGCCCTGCGCGCCAAGCACCTCCGCCAGTCCCAGCGCGCCCGGACGCATCGGTGGCCACAGTCGCGCCAGCTCCAAGGCCGCGGGCAGGTCGCCGTGCCGCAGCAGCGCCACGACAAGCCCATCGGCCAGCGCGTCGCGGGACGTCGGCGTCGCCACTTCACGCCACGTCGCGCGCTGCGCCAGCACGCGGCCAGACAGCATCTCCGCCAGCGCCACCGCCAGCTCCGGAGAACGCATCGCGACGTGCTCCAGACCGATGGCGACATGGACCGCGACCTGCGGATGGCCTGCCTCGGCAAGGTCAAACAACAGGTTCCACTGCGGGCCCAGCTCCAGCGGCCGGTCAAGCGCCAGCCGCGCCAGCAGGCGGATCGGCGGTTCCACGGCTTCCGGCATTCCGCTGAAGACGACCTTGGTCGCGCCCAACGCCGTCAGTAGCCGTACCGCCAGCTCGCGCGCCACCGCGTGATCCGCGCGCGCCTGGGCTTCCAGCCGGTCCACCAGCCCCAGAAGGTCCTGAATGTCGTCGGGCCCGTGGCGCAGCGACTGCCGCCAGCTCAGGGCGACCATGTCAACGGCGGCATCCAGCGGCAAGCGCGCCAAATCGCTGAGCATTTTCGCGGGATCCGGTTGCCTCGGCGGTGTCGCCGGCCGGGCCAAACGCGTGCGCAACGCCGCCAGCACATCACTCTGCTGCGTCACCGCGGCGTGGGCCTGCCGGGCCAGCCGCGCCGCCTCCAACGCCGCCGCCACCGCATGGGCGCACGGCGCATCGCCGCACGAACAGCTCGCATGCAATTCTTGACGCACGATGGACAATTCCACACGCTGTGGAACGCCGTCAAAAACCGATGCAGTAAGCATGTTTTCCGCCAGTGGCCGCACGCGGCCCACCGCGCCGTCGCGCTGCAGCCGTGAACCTTGCGACGCCGCACGCGCCCCCGCCCAAATGACCGTCGACAGTCGGTGCAGCAGCGGCGCAAACGCCGCGAAAACACTGCGCTCGTCTATCTTCATCGCTCCCCTTCGCGAACCGGTGTCAGGCGTTCGGTCAGGATGCGCACGATCTCCGGTTGGCACGTGCCGCCGCACGGGCCACAGCCCGCCCAGGTCGTGTCAAAGATCTGCGCCAGGCTGCAGGCGCCGCCGTCGATGGCCGCGTCGATGCGAGAGCGCGACACAGAATTGCATAGGCAAATCAGCGGGTCGCGGCGATCGGGCTTGAGTTTGCGCATCTCAGTCCAGCTGGTCCGCCAGCGCCCGTTCGAGCAGCGTCAGCACCTGCGCGGCCAGCGCGTCCTTGTCGCCGTGCAGCGTCGCGCCGGCAGCGTGTTCATGCCCGCCACCGCCAAAATGCCGCGCCACATCGCCGATCCTCACCGCAGCTTTCGAGCGCAGCGACAGCTTCCAGTCGCCCGGAGCCCGGCCAGGCTTGAGCTGCATCGCGATCAGCACGCCGTCCACGCCGACAAAATGCGGAATCGTCTCGCCAATCGCGTCGTCGGCCAGCTGCAACCCGTCGCAGATCTCCGGGCCAAACGCCGCCCACGCGATGCGATCGCGACCGGCGAACTGCATGTGCGCCAGCACGCGCCCCAGCAGCAGCGTCTCGTCGCGGGTCCGGCTGGCAAAAAGCGCCTCCTGGACTGGGTTGGCGTCAAAGCCGGTATCCAGCAAATCCGCCGCAACGCGCAGGGTTTCCGACTGGTTGCGCAGGAAACGGAACGAGCCGGTGTCAAAGCTCATCGCGGCGTACAGCGCGCGGGCCGCCACGGCGTCAATCGGCCACTTCAGGGCGCGCAGCAGTCGATAGACCAACTCGCCGCTCGACGAAAACTCTGTCGCGACGCAGCCTTGAAGTTCCTCGTCCGGCCTGACGGCGTGGTGATCGATGACCCATACGGCCACGCCGGCGCGCCGCAGCGTCTGGGCTGGCCGACCAGCGCGGTCGACCTCGTGGGTGTCAAAAAGCAGGCCCAAATCCGCGTCAGCCAACTGCCCCGCGTCGCGGTCAAAATGGCCGATATCGCCGTCCGGATCGAGCCACGCATAGCGTTTGGGCAGCGGATCCTCGTTCACGACGCGCGCGGTCCGCCCGGTCGCCCGCGCCGCGCGAACGAACGCGAGCTGCGCACCCAGGCCATCGGCATCCGGCCCGACATGCGTCGACAGCAGGATGTGACCGGCCGACTGGATGCGCTCCAGCAGCCACGGTTCAAAGGGCACGCCACTCAATCGCTGCATGGGACCTCGCCGACCGGGAAACGGTCGATGCAACAGGATCGGTTGGCTCACGCGCGGTGTCAACGCGAATCGCTTCCGTCACCGCCGGTCAGCCCCTATACTGTCGGCGTGGGAACGTTTCACCGCGCGGTGGTGTTGCACCCCGGACTCGTTTTTGCACAGGCGATTTGGACAGA
The DNA here is from genome assembly GCA_903929795.1 of uncultured Myxococcales bacterium. GTDB lineage: Bacteria > Myxococcota_A > UBA9042 > UBA9042 > UBA9042 > CAIYBN01. Next base: position 54,815 of record CAIYWC010000179.1, read on the forward strand.
CATGAACCTCGATCAGTTGCGGCACCTTTTTGAGCTCGGTGGTCCGACGATGTATGCCATCGCCGGACTTGGCTTCACCGGCATCGCGATCTTTGTGGAGCGCGTGCTGGCAGTTCGCACGCTGCTGACGCACGTGCGGTTGCTGGACCGGCGGATCCGCGATGCCGTGGTGGCGGGCAACCTGCCGGCGGTCCTGTCGCTGTGCTCGAAAGCGCCAGCGGGGCTGTCGCCGGTGCTCATGCGCGGCGTGGAGGCGGCGATCCGCAACGCACCGCGCGACGACATCCTGGCCGAGATGAGCCGCGACGGCCGACGGCTGCTCCTGCGGCTCAAGCGCGGATTGGGCATGCTGGCGACGCTGGGCTCCATGGCGCCGTTTACCGGGCTGTTCGGCACGGTGCTGGGTATCATGCAGGCACTGAAAAATATTGGACAATCCGGATCTGGCGGTCTGGACGTCGTCGCGGGCGGCGTGTCTGAAGCGCTGGTGAGCACCGCTGGCGGTCTGGCGGTGGCGTTGGTGATCGTGCTGCTGCACCAGTTCCTGAAGGCGCAGCTGCAAAATGCCGTGCTGGAAGTCCAGGTACTGGTGGAGGATGCGGCCGACGACCTCGCGCGGCTGCCGCCACAAGCGCTGGTGACGGCGATGGGCAACCAAGGGCGCGCGGCGGGGGAAAACCATGGCGCGGTTTGACTGGGGCACGGCTGATGACCTGGAAGGCTCCGAGTCCGTCGACCTGAACCTGACGTCGCTGATCGACGTCGTGCTGGTGCTGCTCATCATCTTCATGGTCTCGACCGCCGCGGTGGTAACGGATCAAGGCCAGCGCGACGCGGATGCGGCCACGGCGCTCGATCTGCAGCTGCCGTCGGGCATGGTGCCGAGCGATCAGCCGCCGGCGCAGGATCTGGTCGTCAAGATGACCAAAGACGGCGCGCTGTACAACGCGGGGACGGCGACAGATCCGAAGACGCTGGAACAGGACGTCATCGATCGGCTGGCGAAGGAGCCCAACCTGCAGGTGCGCATCGAGGCAGATCAGGAGCTGAAGTACTTACAAGTGGCTGAATTATTGGGTAAATTACAAGGTCTCGGCGTCAAGAACGTGTCGCTGGGCATGGGCGGAAAGCCGAAGTAATCGCGCGCCGCAGAAAGTTTGTGGTCCGCGCGCGGCAAAATCCAACAACCGACGAATACTGTTTTGAGGGTCAGGCTGGGCCCTTCAGCGCGAATGACGCCGTGCGTACGGACGGATGCGTCGTGCTGCCACAACCAAGCTGCGTGGCCAACGCCGGGAGCCAACCCGCGCGGCGCGACGGAGGGGCGGACGCGGCAATCGCCGCGGGGCCGCGGGCTACGGCGGGGCGACGAGCTCCGACGGAGTTCAAGGTGGTGGCGTGCCCGGGAAACCGGGGACGCAGCGGGGGAGGCTTTTTGCTGGGCCGCGTGGAGGCCCAGCGCGAAGGACGAGCCAGGCCTTTGCGGGTCCGTTGCTACGGCGACAGTACAATCGTCAGCGACGCGGCGGCCGAAAACGGCTGGGTCGCCCCATCCGGCGCCTGGCGCTTGCCACTGACTGTGACCGTGAACAGGTAGCTGCCCAGCGGAAAAGCGGGACCAGGCTTGTTGCCGGTGTCGGACGGGCCATTCCAGTTGTTGCCATCCCAGGCGAAATTCGTCGCGTAGTCGCCCGGGACGGTGGCAGCGAACGGCGAACCCGTTGGCGCGCAGAGGCCGACGTCGCATAGGCACCAGCTCTGGCCGCCGCCGCTGACGTGTTCAGCCGCCGCAATGCCGCCATGAAAGCTGCTCACTGGGGGCTGACAGCCGCCCGATGTGCCGTCCATGCTGAGCGTGTTCGCGCTGGAAATCGTCAGGCCATACGGTAAGTTGAACACGCCTTTGGCCGCGCTGATGGAAAACTTGCAGGGCGTCATGGACAAGTCGAGCTGCGCGCCGGGAATGCTGCCCGTGTACGTGGGCGCGCAGGCCGTCGCGGTGGCGTCTGTGCCGCTGGCGCTGTCCGCGTCGAGCGCTGCGTCGCTGAACGCGTCGGTACCGGCCGCTGCGGTGGCGTCGGCGGCACTATCAAGCGCGGTCGCGTCGGTGACGCCACTTTTCCCATCGCCAGCGTCATCGCCGCCGGCCGCGGACGTGCCGGACTGGCCGCAGCCGGTGGTGATAGCCAGCGTGAGGAACCAGACAAATTGGCGCACGAAATACCCCGACCTACTGCACCGCCAGCCAGTGCATTCCCAACGTAGGCCTCAGCGGCGAGGGCGTCAAGGCGCCGGTCGGCCGACGCCCAAAACGCGCAAAGGCCGCCGCAGTTTCCCGCGACGGCCTCTGCCTCAAACCCTTCCCGCTGACTCAGTCCGCCGACTCGATGGTCAGCGTAATCTTCGCGCTCACGTCGCCGTGCAGCTTCGCGGTAATCGCGAATTCGCCCAGCGCCTTGATGTTCTCCGGTACGACCAGATCGCGACGGTCCACCTGGAAGCCCTGCTCGGCCAGCAACTCCGCGATTTCGCGCGAGGTCACGGTGCCAAACAGCTTGCCATCTTCGCCGGCGTGGCGCTTCACGGTCAACGTCACACCGTTCAGCTTCTGGGCGACCGTCATGGCTTCAGCTTTCGCCTTGGCCAGACGCGACGCGACCATCGCTTTCTTGTGCGCCATCTCACCGACCGCGCGCTCGTTGGCGAGCATCGCCAGGTTGCGCGGCAGCAGGTAATTGCGACCGAAACCGTCCGCAACCGTCAGGATATCGCCAATTTTGCCCACGTTGGGCACGTTTTCACGCAAAATGACTTTCATGGCGAGCTCCTTAATCCGCGGTCGCGCTGGAGAACGGCATCAGCGCCATGATGCGGGCGCGCTTGATCGCCTCCTGCAACTGTCGCTGGTGCGGTGCACACACGCCGGAAATGCGCCGGGGCACGATCTTGCCGCGTTCAGAAATGAACCGCTTCAACATGCTGGGCGTTTTGTAGTCGATGTAGAGCGTCTTGTCGGCGCAGAATGGGCACACCTTGCGGCGGCCGAAACGGCGCTGACGTGCGGGTTCAGCCGCGGCGCCAGTGGGATCTTTCTCTTTGGTGTTGGTCGGCTTCATACGAGGTCATCCTCCATGCCGTCGTCCATGTCGTCGCGACGACCACGGCTGCTGCGGTATTCATCGGCGCGGCGAAGGTACTGTTCTTCTTCGTCTTCCTCGCGCTCCGGCGTCAAGCTCTCGACGCGCTTGGTCTCTTCCTCGATGTCAAACGACTCCAGCTTGGCCAGTTCGCTCAGGCGAACGGTCTGGTAGCGGATCACATCGGGGGACAGCCGCAGCTGGCGCTCCAGCTCCTTGACGAACGCAGGCGCCGCCAAGTATCCGTAATACCAGTAGTTTCCCTTCTTGTGTTTGGCGACTTCGTAGGCCAGCTTGCGCTTGCCCCAATCCACCAGCTTCAACTCAGCACCACCCACCGTTTCAAGCGATTTGGCAAGACGAACGCGGATTTTCTCCACGGTCTCTGCTTCCGCTTCCGGCTGGGTGATGAACAGTGTTTCGTACATACGAACCAGCATGTTCTTACTCTCTCCCTATGGTTCCGCAGCGTTGCGCTGCGTTTGCGGGTTGATTCCCGCAGGGTTCGCCGCCGGGCTATCCGGCAGCGTTCTTCGGACCGCACTGCGCGGCCTCGTCTATTTCGGCGCCGGCGCCACGCCGTTCACCTTGTTCATCGCCGCCCGCACGCCCACACGCAAGCACGCGTCCACCGCGTCGCGCGCGCGGGCCAGCACGTGCGGCAACTCGGCGCGCTCGATCGCCGCGAACGGCGTCAGCACCCAGTCCACCACTTCACCCTGGCCCGGCTCCGGCCGGCCAATTCCCAAGCGAATCCGCGCGTAGTCCGCACCCGCCAGCTGCGCGTGCAGCGACTTCAGGCCGTTGTGCCCACCGTGCCCGCCGCCCAGCTTGACCTGCACGCGGCCAAAGGCCAGGTCCAGATCATCGTGCAGCACCAGCACTTCCTCGGCTTTCACACCGAAGAACGCGCACATCGCCTGCGCCGGAAAACCCGACAGGTTCATGTACGTACCGGGCTTGAGCAGCAGAACTTCCTTGTCGGCGATCCACGCTTTGGCGAATTCACCGTTGAACTTCTGCTGCCACTGCACGGGGCCTACGAGCGCATCCAGCGCCATCCACCCGACATTGTGTCGCGTTTCCGCGTACTTCTTGCCGGGATTGCCCAGCGCGACGATCGCGCGGATCGGCACATCGGGCGGCAGCGGCTTTTGCTCGGGCTTGGCCATCGTTGGCTCACGGCTTGACGGCAATCCGACCCTTCCGCACAGGAACGGCCGTACGGATTGTCCGCCGTTCGACTACTTCTTCTTGGGCGCTTCCTCGACCTTTTCTTCGACCTTAACCGCGAAAATCTCGAGGATTTTGAAGGTCTTCTTGAAGACCGGCACGACGCCCGCGGGCAGCGGCAGGCCTTCCGCCATCATCACAAAGCCGTTCTCAAACGGCGTGACGTCGATCTCGATGCTCTTGGGCAGCGTCGTCGGCGTGCAGGACACTTTGACGTGGCGCGTGATGAACTCCAAGCGACCGCCGGCCTTTTGGCCCGCGGAACGACCCGACAGAATCACCGGCAGCGTCACCGTCATCGCGGTATCCGGCTGAACGAGCAGCAGATCCACGTGCTCAAGCTGGCGCGTCAGCGGGTCGAGCTGCACTTCCTTGGCGATCGCGAGCAGGCTCTGGCCACCCTGAATCTCCAACTGAAACAATTGGTTGCGGCCGTACGCGCTGGTCAGGCCCTTGCGGAGCTGGCGCGGCTCAACGGCGATCGGCGTCGAAGGCGTGCCGGCGCCATACATGACGGCCGGAAGCAGGCCAGCGCGGCGGATCTTCTTGGAAATGCCAGAGCCGGACAGGTGGCGCGGGCGAACGGACAGCGAGACGGTGGGCAGCGACATCGGGAACTCCACTGGTGTTTTCGTCCGGGCGACGCCGCGTTCGCCCCCGAATGGGAACCGAAGCGTCCGCGCGGCAGCAGGGGAGCCGCAGCCCTTTTCCTGCTGGCAAACCCAGATTTCTCTGGATTTGCGCCGAGTTAGACCGCGAGACGGCGTGTCGCCGGGAACGCGGGGAGCGCAAGTATAGAGGATTACTGTGGCGCGTCAACCGGTGCGACGGCCCGGCGCACCGCTCTCAGGGCCGCAACGACCGCGACGCCAGGACAATCCCGTCCGCGTCGACGTACGCCCAGTGGCCCGGCACCCAGCGCACGTCGGCGAACTGCAGCGGAACGTCGCGATAGCCCGAGCCTTGCTTGAGTGGCTTGCGCGGATTCGCGCCCAGCGCGCGCACGCCCAAGGCCAGCGGCAGGAGGCCCACGCTGTCGCGGATGCAGCCCCAGACGATCAAGCCCGCCCAGCCGTTCTGGACCGCGAGCGCGCCCAGTTGGTCGCCGACGAGCGCGCGGTGCAGCGAACCGCCGCCGTCGACGACCAGTATGCGGCCGCTGCCGGGCTCAGACAGCGCGTCCCGCACGAGCACGTTGTCCTCGAAGACTTTGACCGTCGCGATTGGGCCGCAAAACGCCGCCGCGCCGCCGTAGGCCTTGAATACGCCTGGCGCGACCTGCAATTCGGCGTCAAAAGCGTCGCACAAATCAGCGGTTGTCCATTCAGCCATGCTTGCGCACCACCAGGTAAAAGACCGACGCGCTGTGCAGCGATTGCGGCAGCAGCAGCAGCGGAAAATCCAGCAATTTCACGGGGAAAAACAGGAACAGGGACGCGTTGACCAGCAGCCAGAAGAGCTTGTCACTGCCCAGGCAGAAAATCGTCGCAAACGTGTAGCACAGCCAGACGTTCAGCGCGGAGAACGGCCCGGAGCGCGTGCCGATTTTGACCAGATCAAAGTCCTTGAAAAGCATCAGTAAACCCGGTGCGGTCCAGCGGTGGAAGTCGCTTGGCGAGGCGTGGAACGGGTAGAGAAACGGCGTGCTGACATAGCCGATGCCGCCGGGCTCCAGGATGCGGTGCATCTCACGCACGGCCGCTTCCACGTCCGGAACGTGCTCCAGGACGTTGTCGCAAACAAACCGCGCCACGCTGGCGTCAGCGATCGGCAAGTGCGCGATATCTGCCACGATATCGACCATTGGCGCCGGCGCGATGTCGATGTTTTCCACGCCCGGACCCAGCCGCCGCACGCCCGCGCCGAGGTTCAGGCAGCGCCCGGGCCGCGGGAAGTTCTTCAGGAACCAGCCGGGGCCAAAAACCAGCAGCGCCGGGCCAAAAACCACGGTCATCGTGCGGTAAAACAGCGGCAGGCTCTTGAGCCATTCGCGCAGGCCGTCCTGGCCTGGAGCGGTGGGATTGCTCATGCGTCTCCAAATGTGGCGCTGTGGCCGGTGGCGAGGCTAGTGACGCTGCCGCCGCCGGTCAAGCGCGCGATCGCGGCCGTTCTTGCCGTGCCTCCCCGGCGCCAGTATCCTCCCCGCGCGCTGATTTTGCCCCACCCGCGCCTGTGCCAAGCGATGCCTGACGACGATCTGCCACCGCTGCCGCCCGCGCCCAAGCTGCTGCCGTGGCTGCTGGCCATCGGCATTTTGGCCAATCTGCTGCCGATTTGGACCGTGACGTGGCTGCCGATGGGCGACCTGTTTGGCCACGTGCAGCTCATGGACATCGTGCTGCGGTACAGCGATCCGGCGACGACCTACAAGGCCGCGTACCTGCTGCCACGCTCGCTGGACCCGAACACGCTGTCGCTCTGGTTCGCCCGCGCGGTCCCGGGCATGGGCGCGCTGACGGCCGCGCGCGCGTTGCTGAGCGCGTACGTGATTGGCCTGCCGCTGTCGCTGGCGTGGCTGGCGCGGACGTGGCGGCGCTCGCCGTTTCTGGCGCTGCTGAGCCTGCCGCTGACCTGGAATGCACTTGTCAATATCGGATTCCTGAATTATATCATCGCGCTTCCGGTGCTCTTTTGCGTTCTCGCCCTGGCCCGCCGTTACGCCGAGTCGGGCCGGTGGCAGCGCGGCGTGGGCCTCGCGCTGCTGCTGATGCTGCTGTTTTTCTGCCACGTCATCGCGTTCCTGATCGGCATGGGCATGGCGGTCTTTGTGCTGCTCTGGCACGGCGAAGGCTGGCAGCGGCTGACCCGGCTGTGGGTCGTGCTGGCGGCGGCGCCGGTCGGCGGGCAGTGGGTCTGGCGCAAGTTCGTGGCGCTGGAGGCGACCGCTGAGGGGCGAACTTTTGGCACGCATTCCGGGGACTTGGGTCTGTGGTTTCTCAAGCGCAAGGAACTGGTCGACCAGTTGTATGAGTGGTCGCTGCAGTATTTCCGCGACGGCGTCGACCGCAAGATGGCCTGGGCGGCGCTGCTGCTCTGGCTCGCGCTGCTGGCGATCGGCCTGTTTGCGCGCTTGCGGGGGACGGTCAAGGGACAGCTGCAGTGGCGCGATCGCAGCCTGGAGCTGATGACCGTGCTATGCGCGATCGCGTATTTCCACCTGCCGTCGCACATGAACGAGATGGCGATCATCACGGAGCGCGTCGTCATGCAGGTCATCCTGATGGCGACGTTGTGGCCGCAGCTCGAATTCACGGCGTGGCGGCGCTGGCTGCTGGCGCCGATGATGGTGCTGGCGGTGGGCTACGCCTGGACGGTTCGCCAGGAATTCCGCAGGTTTGAACGCGTGGAGATTGGCGGACTGCCCGAGGCGATGCGCGATCTGCCGGCGAAGTCGCGCTTTTGCTATGTGCTGAACGAGCGCGACAACCAGACGACCTACATGGGCGCGGTCTGGCACGTGCCGCGGGCGATTTTCGCCTTGCAGCATGGGGGGTTGGTCGATGACAGCTTTGCCGTGCGGCCCTACACGCCGGTGCAATACCGGCCCGGCGCCATGCCGACGCCGCTGATCGGCGCCTTCTGGGACAATCCGCACCTTTTTGACTACGACACGGTGCTGGTGCGGGAAGCGGCGCTGCCGGTCTACGCAGAAATGTCCCCGTATCTCAAGCGTATTTGGCACCAGGGCCACTTCTGGCTGTACCGCGTCGTGCCGGGCGATCGCGCGCACGTCCATGTCGCGTCGGCGGGCGGCGACGGCGGGACCGGCGAGTTCAGCGACTGTGCGCGCGGGCTCGCGCTGAACGGCCTGATTGTTCAGCAAAAAGATGACATCGTCCGCAGCCTTACGCCGCTGTGTGGCGAGCTCAAAGGACGTGCCGGGCAGGCGGCCGCACCGCCCGCGCCAGACGGTCGACCGCGGCCAGCGCAAGTCGCGAAACCAGCTGCGGAGGACGACGACGCGAAAAAAACGGGCCGCCGCCTGGGCACGCGCGCGGCGGACGCGGAGGACGTGCGGCTGCGGTGCCCCGCGGACACTTTTGTCGTCGGCATCACCGGCCGCGCCGGATTGTTCGTCGATGCGCTGGGCATCCTGTGCGCGCCCATCCCGTGGATCGGCGACGAGCGGCGGTTGGCCTCCTCGCGCGTGGTCGGCGGACCCGGAGGCACGCCTTTTACGGAGACCTGCAAGCTCGGCGAAGTCGCGGTCGGCGCCCAAGGCGCGTTCGGCGAAGTCGCGGATCAGGCCGGCATCGCGTGCGTGGAATGGTCCAAGTGGTGATGGCGCAGCTGAATCCACCACCGATTTCCGCCGAGGCCGCCGATTCCGGATACGCAGTGCCGGCTTGCGTGCCTTTGGCGCGACAGAGGAGCTGGACGAGACTGGCCCGAAGCGGCGGATCCGGGCGCTGCGGTCGCCTTGACACCGCGGATGCACCCTCCTAGCCTTTTGCCCCTGCTGCCGCACTCCGTGGCACTTCTTGCGAGGCACGCATTCATGAAGAAAGAAACTGGCATTCTCGTCGTTCTTTTCGCCACGCTCTTGGCGTTTGGCGCTGGTCGTATGTCGGCCAAAGTCTCTCCGGGTGCGCAAGGCGCGCCGGTTGCTGTCGCGGAAAGCGGTGCAGCGGTCGGCGGCGATGGCATCCTGCCCGCGACCCTGCCTGTTCACGGCAGCAAGGACGCGCTGGTCACGATTTTCGAAGTCTCGGACTTCCAGTGCCCGTTCTGCGGTCGCGTGGGCCCGACGCTCAAGAAGCTCCAGGAAGACTATCCCAACGACGTGCGCGTGGTCTGGGCCAACCAGCCGCTGCCGTTTCACGATCGCGCCAAGCCCGCCGCAACGGCCGCCGCAGCTGCGCACCGTCAGGGCAAGTTCTGGGAAATGCATGACAAGTTGTTCGCCAACCAGCGCGACTTGACCGACGACAACTTCCAGAAGTGGGCCAAAGAAATCGGCCTGGACATGGCGAAATTCAACGCGGACCTGAAAGACGAGGTGATCGCCAAGCAGATCGACCGCGACATCGCGATCGCCAACGCGCTGGGCGCGCGCGGGACGCCGGCGTTTTTCATCAACGGCAAGCTGCTTTCGGGCGCGCAGCCGTATGAGAATTTCAAGAAGGAAGTGGACGACGCGATCGCGGCTGCCAAGCCGATCGCGGCGCAGAAGAAGGGCGTGGACTTCCTGCTGGCGGCGTTCACGGCGCGCGACGCGGCCGTGGGCCCGAACGTTTTGAAATACTACATCAAAGGCGAGTCGCCGGCCGCTGAAGCCGCCGCCGCGCCGCATGAAGCCGAGGCCAAGGACGACGGGCCGGCCAAGGCGCCGGCGGACAGCTACGACATCTGGAAAGTGCCGGTCGACGCCAAGAAGGACGCCATCAAGGGCAGCAGCGAGAAAGCCTTGGTTACGATTGTGGAATTCAGCGATTTCCAGTGCCCGTTCTGCTCGCGCGCCGCTGCGACCGTCACGGAGTTGGAGAAAGCCTACGGCGACAAAGTGCGCATCGTCTTCAAGCACACGCCGCTGCCGTTTCACCAAAACGCGAAGCCGGCGGCGTCGGCGGCGATCGCCGCGGGCATGCAGGGCAAGTTCTGGGAATTCTATGATAAATGCTTTGCCAACCAGCAGGCGCTGAGCGACGAGAGCTTTCAGGCCTGGGCCAAGGAGCTGAACCTGAACGTCGACAAGTTCAACAAGGACCGCAAGGACGAGGCCGTCGCCAAGCAGATCGAGGACGACATCGCGGCGGGCCAGCTTGTCGGCATCCGCGGCACGCCCGGCTTCATGATCAACGGCCGCAAGGTCGTCGGCGCCCAGCCGGCCAACGTCTTCAAAGCGGTTATCGACGAGGAAATCGCCAAGGCCGAGAAAGCCGGCAAGAAGGGTCCGGCGTACTACGACTCCATCATCGAAAATGGCAAAGTTTTCAGCGAATTGGGTGACAAGAAGGACATCAACATCGAGGGCCTGCCCTTCAAGGGCCCCAAGGACGCGGCGGTCACGATCGTCGAGTTCAGCGACTTCCAGTGCCCGTTCTGCTCCAAGATCAACGCGCCAATGGAGGCGGCATTGGAGAAAGACCCGAAAATCAAAGTGGTTTTTGCGCACTACCCGCTGTCGTTTCACCAGAACGCCAAGCCCGCGGCGATCATGGCCCAGGAAGCCTGGGAGCAGAGCCCGGAGAAATTCTGGAAGCTGCACGCGCAGATGTTCGGCAACCAGAAGGACCTGTCCGAGGAAAACATCACGAAGTGGGCCAAGGATGCCGGCGTGGACGTCAGCAAGCTGACGGACGCACAGAAGAAGAAGCACGAAGATTTCCTGAACAAGCTTCAGGAGATGGGCAACAAGGTCGGCGTGGAAGGTACGCCGACGGTGTTCATCAACGGCCGCAAGTGGGAGCCGTCCAGCGGGTTCACGCCCGAGGCGATCGTGGACGCGGCGACCAAGGCTGCGAAGCTCAAGTAGCGCTGACGGGCGGGCCGACTCAGGAAATTCCGCAGTCCGATGAAGACCTTGCGGAACCACGCGATGCCACCCAGAACGGCGTTGGTCGCAACTGGCATGAACGCGGCGCGGCAGTGTGGCGCAGCGCGGCCAGCACGATCGCCGTGATCAGCCGCCGGCGACGGTTTGCCACGGCGCAGACGTCGTTGAACAGCGACAACCGCAAGTAGTCGGAATCAGCCAACTTGACGCGTCGGGCTCGGCGCGACAGACTCGCGGAAATGACTGGCGCGCGCGGGCGCGCATGCGGCTTTGACCCAGAACTCCATTCCGACTGCGACGCACGGCGCGTTCGTAACTCTTCGATTATGCGAGCGTTTTGTGGATCCGCCAACGACGAGGCCGCCTGTGAATAACGCGCCCCGCCACCTGCCGATCGCGCGCAACTGGAAGCGCCTGCTGGCCGCGCTCGAGTGGCCATATCACAACCTGATGCGGGTCCCGTACCTGTGCATTTTTCCCGTGCTGGCCGTGGCGATGTCTGCCGGGCTGTACGTCGGAACGACACAAGGTCAGGATTTTCTACGGATTTTGTTGTCGCGCATGCACCCGGGGGCGCACGATCCGGTCGTTTCGACATCCAATGTTTCCGCCCTGCTGGCGCACGTCGTGCTCGGTCTGGCGGCGTGGCATCCGGCGCGCTGGCTGCTGGCGCGGGACTTTGCGGACTACCCGCTGCATGTGCAGCACGTTCGCGTGGTGCGCTCACTGTTGCCGCGGGTGCTGGGCGCGTTGCCGCTGCTGGCCACCGGGATCGGCTTCTGGCGTCTGGGCGCCCAAGACAGCGCGCTGGCGGTCAACGCGTGGCCGATGGCCATTGCCTACTGCACGCTCAGCGTCCTGCTGTTTTTCTTCCTCGGCAATCGCAGCAAGTCGGTCGCGACACGCCTGCACTTGACGCCAGAGTCTGGCGCTGTGGTCGAGCACATGCCGCTGCAGGCCAAGCTGGCCGTCGCGTGGAGTCTGCTCGGCTTTTTGTTTCTCGCGGTTCTGCTCGTGGCGTGGCCGGTCAGCCTGCCGCGGGTTCTGGGGGCCGTGGCGCTGACCCTGCTGTCGCTGGCCGCGCTGAGCATGGTCGGCGGCTACGCGCTGACCTATTGGCCGCTGTCGCACGGCCTGAGCGTGCGCCCGCTGGTCGTGCTCGCGCTCCTGGTGTTCAGCGTGTTCAACGACAACCACGACATGCGGCTCGCCGCCGATTTTGCCGACAATCCGCTGGGTCCCACACAAGCGCGCCCGACGCCGATCGCGGCGTTCGAGGCGTGGAGGCTGCGCCAGGCGCGCTGTCGGCAGCGGCCGGTCCCGGGCGATCGCACGCCGCTTGTGCTGATTGCTTCCGCCGGCGGTGGCATTCGCGCGGCGTATTGGACCGCGGCGGTGCTCCATCAGGTGCGGCTGCAGCTGCACGGCGAGCCGGCGTTTGACTGCGCGCTGTTCGCGCTGAGCGGCGTCTCTGGCGGCAGCCTCGGCGTCACGGCGTTTGTCGCCCGTGAATACGGCGCAGACGGCTGGCGCGATCCCGCGACGACGGAGCCGACCGAACCGCTGTCCCACGACTTTCTCTCGCCGGCAGCGGGCGGCCTGTTCTTCACGGATTTCGTCCAGCGCTTCTTGCCGATGCCGATTCACCTCCTCGATCGCTCGCGCGCCATCGAGGACGCTTGGGCGCGGGCGTTCTTATGGGACGAAGACGGGACGATGGCGCAGAGCGTGGGCAAGTTCTACGACGCTCGGCCCGGCGCGCCGACGCTGCTGCTGAACGCGACGTCGGTGGCCGATGGCAAGCGGGCGGTGCAGTCCAACCTCGACTTGTCGGAGCTGCCGGACGTGTACGACCTGGGCAATCCCGCGTGGACGACCGCGACGGCGCCGATGGTGGGCGCGGTGCACAACAGCGCGCGGTTCACGCTCGTGTCGCCGGCCGGGTTGGTCCGCGAGCGGGCGACCTCCAAGCCGGTGCTGCACGTCGTCGACGGCGGCTACTTCGAGAATTCCGGCGCCGCGACGCTGGCAGACGTGGTGGCCGCGCTGGGGCAGCGGCTGGAGAGCGTGGAGCCGATCGTGTTCATCATCAGCAATGACGTCAACGAACAGCCGATCTGCGCGGTCAGCGAAGCGCAGCACTGCTACCTGGCGCCGCCACAGCCACTTGGCCCGCCGGCGGAATTCGCTTCCGAGGTGCTGGCGCCATTGAATGCGATCTTTGCGACGCGCGATGCCCGCGGGCGTGAAGCGGAATTCGCCATGGCGCAGGTGGTCGAGGCCGCGCCGCGCAACGTGTTCGACAACTTCCTGCACCGGGTGTTCTTCATCGGCCTGGGCACGAGCCAGCCGATGCCGGATCCGGCCGACGCCAAGGCGTGTCGCGAAGAACCGCTGGGCTGGGCGCTGTCGCCCAGCGCACAGCAGACGATGGACCGGCGGGCCAAGGACGTCGTTGCGGCGCTGCTGCCGGATCTGCGGACGTCGCTCTACCTGCCCGCGGCGCCGAGCGCGACCGTTGCGGAGGCCACGCCATGAGCGCGCGCATCCCCTGGCGCCAAGTCATCCGCCGCGCGCGCGCCAACCAGCCGCGATACATGCGGCTTTTGGCGAGCTACGTGCTGATTCTGCTCGCGGGCACGACCGGCGTGGCCATTGTCGGCCGCAGCGCGGACGGCAAGAACGACGCGCTCGCGATGGAGCGGCTCGCCAACCAGCACATCGCGACCGGCGACGCCATCACGGCCGCGGGTTTGACCGCGGAGCTCCACCGCCTGAAGCCGGTTTTTGAGCCGACGCCCGAGCTGGTGATGCGCGACGTCGCGGTGCTGAACACGTTTTTCCTCATCCCTGGGTACGGGGGCCTGCTGTGGCTGGTGATTCGGATGACCCGCCGTTCCCGTAAGACCGCGGAACCGCTGAAGCATCTGGTCGCGCGTCAGGTGCGCTACGGGCTGCTGGCGATCGCTGTCTCGCTGGATCTGCTGCAAAACACCATGATGGTCCATGCGGTGTCGGATCAAGTCCACGGGCTGGTGCAAGTCGGCTTCCTGCTGGACGCGGTGGCGGCGACGAACGTGAAGTGGCTGGCTGTAGGGCTGGCGACCGCGTGCGCGCATGGCCTGGGAAAGACCACGCGGCTGGGCCACATCGCGCGCGTGCTGTGCGTGATTGCCGGCGCGGGGGCCGTGACGGTCGGGCTGCCGACGGTCGCCGTGAACCCTGCGTTTGGTTTTCCCCTGTTGCTCCTGGCCTGGCTGCTGTTGGTCGCATTGTGCGTGCAGACCGCGGCGGCGCACCCCGATCCCGACGCGGACACCTAGCCGCCGCAACATAGGTCCATGACGATCTCCCGCCCGCCTGGCAACGTCGGCAAAGTGCCGATCCTTGTTGCATTTCGTCAAGCCTTCACCGTATCTTCGCCCCGTCGCCTCGACGTGCCAAGGTTTCGCATGCAACGCCTCTTCACCGTGGTCTGGGTGTTCCATGTGCCGCTTCTTGCGGCCTGGGCAATGCTGCTCCTGCTCTGTCCGGAAGCGTGGGTGCAGGCACCGCACGACGTCGCGACGTCGGGACTCAGCCTGCTCACGTCCACGCTGCAGTACACCGCGGGTCCAACGCTGGGCCTGGCGTTCGCGGCGATGTATGCCGCCATGCGTCAGGAGCCGACCGCGCGGCGGCGCATCGCTCGCGCGCTGGCGATCGCGTTTTGCGGCTTCGCGGCCGTCCACCACTTCCGCGCGACCGTGGCGCACTGGACCGGCGATGACGGCGGTCTGCTGGACCAGACCGCGCGGGACACGGCGCTGGTTTGGGTTGCGATGGCGCTCGGCGGCTTCAACGCGCTCGCGTCCCTGTGGCCGATCGCGGATCCCACCGAGCGCCAGCTCTCGGGCCGTGCGGACACCAAGCCGTCGTCCATGTGGCTGATCTGGACCGCGCAGCTGTTGGTGCTCGTGGCGCTGGGCGTAGTGCTGGTCGGCTGGGGCCACAAGGTGATGTGGGCGGGTCTGGCGCGCCCGGAGCGGTTCCAGGAGAGCGCGCGCCTGGGCGACAAGCTGCTGCTGCTGCACTGGTCGATGGCGTGGACGCAGCGGATCGGCGCGCTGTGGATCGGCCTGGGCGTGCTGGCGGTAGCCGGAATTCCGGAGACGCGCGTCTCCGAGTGGCGCGGTTTTCGGATGGTGCACCTGCTGACGTTTGGCGTGATCGTGGTCGGCGCGCTGCTGGCATCGAATGCCGCGCTGTTCTCGCCGTGGGTCATGCTGGTCAGCGCCGGCGTGCCGTTCCTGTTCCTGCTGGCGAATGCGCTCGCGGCAGCGCACAAGGGCGCGTCCCCGCCCGAGGAGATCGGCGATCCGCCCGATGGCTGGACGTTCATGGATCTGGTGGCTGGGCCCATCGTGGCGTTTCGCGTCCTGCTGGCCAAGCGGCGGGGCACGCACGCCTTGGGCGTCGCGGCAAAAGGCTACTGGGAGCCGGCGCGGTCCACCCACGCCGCGCTTACCGCGCCGGGTACCGATCTGGCGACGCGGACGCCCGACGGTATCCCGGAGCACCCGTGGTTCTTTCCCGGCAAGCAACGCCCGGATCGCGTGGAGTGCACCTTGCGCTTTGCCAACGTGACATTTGGCGACGACGCCGGCATGGACGTCCGCGGCGCGGCCCTGCGCATCGCCCCGCTGAACGAGCAATTCGTCGACATCCTGATGAATACCGGCTCGTGTGGGCCAATCGAGAACGTCGCGCAGTTCGCGATGCTCGTGTTTTCCAAGTTCCTGCCGCACAAGCTGGTGGTCCTGGCGGTGAAAAAGGACCGCAAAGGCCGCGAAGGCGGGATTTCTGGGCTGCGTCTGGCGCCGGAATCATACAGCTTGCTGCACTTTTATGCGCAATCGACGCGCTACTGGCTGACGTCCGAGGACGTCCGCTGGCTGGTGCGCTACCGGCTGCTGCCGGGCGACCCGCACGTGCCGGAATCCGGCGTGCCCACGCTGGCCGACGATCTTGTGACCTGGGATCGCACGCGTAAGCCCGGCGACACCCGCGCGCGCGACTACCTCCGCCGCGAGCTGAAACAGCGGCTGGACCACGTGCCCATCAAGATGCGGCTGCAGGCGCAATTCCACCTGCCGGTCGTGGGCGACGATTTGGCTTGGTACAACGGCATGTACGACTGGCCGCCGGCGGCGCACCCGTGGCACACGCTGGGCACGGTGGTGCTGACGACCGCGCTGTCTGACGGGGAAGCGGAGCAGCTGTACTTCGACCCGTCCGTGCACCCGCCGAGCCTGGGCGTGCCGGTGGCGATGGGCCCGATGGACCCGCGCTCGCCGGCTGACAGTGAACGCCGCGTGATTGCCCGCACCGCCCGGCTGCGCAAGTGGATGTACCACCAGTTTGGCCTGCCGACCTTCGGCGCCAACGTGAAGGGGGAGTGATGACCGAGTCCGCCGCGATCGCTCCCGTGCCCGACGCCGTCGCGCCGAGCTTTTACCAGCTACCTCAGCAGTGCTCGGTTGACCGCCAGCGCGCCCGCCGGGCGACGATTGTCGCCACGCAGCAGCGTTTTGTCCTGGAGACCGCCGTCGCGAACGACGGCTTGCCGCCGCTCCCGGGCTTTGTCGCTTCGCTGCCGGCTGAGGTAGCGTTTCCGGTGCCGCGCACGCTGACGTTCGCGTCGGGCAAGCTGCTGATGCAGCTCAACGCCCAGCTGGCGCTTTTTGCCGGCCCAGCGGCGACGCGCTATGAGCGCCTGTACCGCATCATGGCCGGGCCAAAGGAGGCGATCGTGCGGTGGCGCGATGACCTCGAATTTGCCCGCCAGCGGCTGTCCGGGGTCAACCCAATGGCGCTGCGGCGCTGCGATGACCTGCCGACGCGCGCGCTGGTGGAAGCGGCGAATTCTGCGCTGCACGCCTGGGGACCGCGGGCGCCGAATTTCGCCGATCTGGTGCGCAACAAGCGCGCATTCATGACGGATTACGCGGTCTTGCTGGACCCGGAGGTGCAAAAACACAAGAAGGATGACGGCCGTTCGCTGATGTATGCGCCGCTGGCGCTCTACGGGCTGGACCACCTGGATTGCCTACGGCCGCTGGCGATTTGCGTGCGCAAGCCCGATGGCTCGGCGCCGATCGCGACGCCAAACGGCGATCAGGGCCGCTGGATGCTGGCACGCGGGCACGCGCAGTCCGCGGACGCGCAGCTGCACGAGGCGTATTATCACCTGTTCGAGACGCACCTGGTCAATGAGACCATCGCGCTGTGCATGTACC
Source organism: uncultured Myxococcales bacterium (assembly GCA_903929795.1). Taxonomy (GTDB): domain Bacteria; phylum Myxococcota_A; class UBA9042; order UBA9042; family UBA9042; genus CAIYBN01. The sequence goes on from CAIYWC010000179.1 coordinate 71,959, forward strand.
GCAACTTGTACCCGGAGCACCCGGTGCGGCAGCTGCTGGAGCAGCACTACGAGTACAACCTGGCGATCGACAGCATGGCGCGCGGCAACCTGCTCAAAGTCGGCGGGCCGATCGACCTGAGCATGCCCGGCGGCGTTGTCGGAGCGATGGCGGCCGCGCGGGCGACGGCGCGGACGTTCGATTTGCGCGAGCGCACGCTGGAGCGCGATCTGGAGACGCGCGGCATGGTCGACATCCCCGATTACCCGTACCGCGAGGACGCGCGGCGCATTCGCGAGGGGCTGACGCGGTACGTGCGCGGCGTGATGTCGCCGTGGTACCGCACCGGCGATGACGTCGTGCAGGATTTTGAGCTCCGGGCCTGGCTGGATGAGGTCGCGGCGGCGGGCGGAATCGGCAGCTGCCCGACGGTGGCGGAGACCGCGGAAGGCGGCATCGACGGCGTCAGCGGCGCTTTGCCCGCGCGCATCGGCACGCCGGATCAGCTGTTCGAAGTCCTCACCGACTTCATCTTCCGCGCCGCGCCGCAGCACGCGGCCGTCAACAACGGTCAGTATGACGCCTACGGCTACATTCCCAACACGCCCGGCACGTTCGCTTCCGACCTGACGGACGCGCCGCACATCGACGAATCGGCGTATTTCGACGGGCTGCCGCTGAAAACGCCCGCGATGGCGCAGATGGGCATGGTCTGGGTGCTGTCCATGCCGACGGTGCGCTCGCTGCTGCACACCGGCGACTGCGGGGCGTTTGCGCCAAACGTGTGCCGCGAAGCGTCGGAGGCTGTGGCAGCCTTTCGCCGGCGCATGCATGACCTGTCCGACCAAATCGCGCTGCGCAACGAGGCGCGCGCGGTGCCGTACCGCTACCTGGACCCGCGCAACGTCTCGCGCTCGACTGATATCTGAACATGCTGACGTATTTCCACGGCCCAACTTCGTCGCTCAGACCTGTTGCATCTCGGACCGGGACCGCGCGCTTGCGCCTCCGTTGGCGGGCCGCGCATCGCGAACGCTTGATCTCGAACTCCGGTCGGAGCGTGTGATGCTGGAGCAGACCCAAACGTTGGAAACCGATGCGCTGCAGCCCGGCGCCGTGCTGCACCGCGGCCAGCGCAGCCTGTTGCAGTACGCGACGTGGACGGCGACCGGTCAGCGCGTGGTTCAGAAGGCGATCGCGCCGGGCGTCACGGAGAACCGCGCGCGGCACCGGCTGCGCCACGAGCGCGCGATGCTGCTTCGCGCCCAGGGGCCCGGCGTCGTGGGCCTGCACGCGCTGGCGACAACCCAACTGGGCCTGACGCTCATCGTCGACGCGGTGGATGGCGAGACGCTGGACAAGCTGCTGGGGGCGACGCAGCTGCACCTGCAAAAAGTCCTCGACCTGGCCGTCCATCTGGCGACCGCGCTGCAGGGCGTGCACGTGCGCGGCGTCTTTCACCTGGACCTGAACCCGGAGCACGTGCTGGTCGGGCACGCAACGGGGGCGGCGACGCTCATCGATTTTTCGCGCGCTTCGCAGCTGCCGGTGCCAACGCCGGAGCCGATGGGCCGCACGCCGGCCGCGCTGGCCTGGCTGGCGCCTGAGCAGACCGGTCGCCTGGACCGCCTTGCCGATGCCCGCACGGATTTGTATGCGGTGGGCGCCATCCTGTATCGGCTGGTCGCCGGTCGAATGCCGCTGTGGGACACGGACCCGCTGACGCTGGTGCACGCCATCGTCGCGCATCCGCCGCCGCCGCTGCTGACCGTGCGGCGCGATGTGCCTGAAGTCGTGTGCCGCATCATCGATCGCCTGCTGGAAAAGTCGCCTGACGATCGCTACCAATCGGCGGCAGGGCTGGCGACCGACCTGCGCGCGTGCCAGCTGGCGCTGCAGCGAACGGGGACGATTGCGCCGTTTGAGATCGGCCGCGCCGATCGCTCCGGGCAGTTGCTGCTGCCGTCCGTGCTGTACGGCCGCGCGGACGACGTGCAGGCCTTGGTCGCGGCGGTGGAGCGCGTCTGCGCGGGGCAGGCGTCGTCGGTGGCGGTGCTGGGCCCAGCGGGAATCGGCAAGACGTCGATCGTCCAGGAGCTGCGGCCGTGGGCGCGGGCGCGCGGTGGGCTGTTCGCGGCGGGCAAGTTCGACCAGCTGTTGCACACCGAGGCATTTGGTCCGCTGCGAGTCGCGCTGGATCCGGTCATCCGGCAGATCCTGACGCTGCGGACGCACCAGGTGGAGGCGTGGCGGGAGCGCCTGACACTCGCGCTTGGGACGGCGGCGGACGTGGTAGTGGGGCTCCTGCCGGCGCTGCAGGCGCTGCTGCCTCACGCCCAGCCTGGACGGACACTGTCCGCCAGCGACACGCAGGCGCGGCAACTGGCGGCGATCACCGACCTGCTGCGCGCGCTGCACCAGCCGCAGACGCCGCTGCTGCTGTTCCTGGACGACATGCAGTGGGCGGACGCGGCGACGCTGGATCTGGTGGAGGCCATCTTGCGCGCGCCGGATCAGCGCAATCCGGTGCTGATCCTCGCCTGGCGCGATGACGAGGTGCCCGCGGGCCATCCGCTGCAGGCGCTGTTCCACCGGCTGGGCGACGGTGGCCCCGTGCGGATCGCGCTCGCGCCGCTGCAGGTGAGCCACGTCACGCGGATGCTGGCCGACACGCTGGGCATGCCGGAGCTGGCGGTGCGGCCATTGGCGCAGCGGATTACCGAGAGGTCGGACGGAAATCCGTTTGAAATGCGTGAAGTTCTGGTCGCGCTTGCCGACGCCGGGGCGCTGGCGTTTGACCAGGCGCAAGGCCAGTGGCTGTGGTCGCTGGACGCCGTGGACCGGATCGCCGCGCGCCATGGCGTCGCGGAGCTGCTGGGCCGCCGCATCGACGCGCTGCCGCCGGAGTCGTCGGTGCTGCTGTCGCAGGTAGCGTGTTTCGGCCAGGAAGTGGACATCGAACTGCTGGCAGTGGCGCTGGGCCAGCCGATGCCGAATGTGGTGCGCGACGCCGCGGTGTTGGGCGCGCGCGGCCTGCTGGTGCCCGTGGGCGAAGGCTGGGAAATCGCAAGCGGTTTGGGCGCCGAGCCAGTGAGCGGGACGGACACGCCGCAGCGGCTCGTGGTGCGGTTTCCGCATGACCGCGTGCAGGAAGCGGCGCGGGCGCGGCTGACCGAGCCGGAGCGCGTGGCGCTGCACTTGGCGCTGGCGCAGCGGATGTGGCAAGCCGGCGTGGGGGAGCGCCACGATCGCGGGTTGTTCCTGGTGGCGGAGCAGGTCATTCGCGGCATGGCGGGCCTGACGACAACCGGCGATCGCGCAGACGCGCTGCAGCAGCTGGCCAAGGCGGCGATGCGCGCGCGGGCGATTGGCGCATTTGGCCCGGCGGTGACCTTTGCCGAGGCGGCGCTGACGCTGGTGTCCAATGAAAACAGAAGTAAAATCGAAGTGTTTCAGCTATACCTGACCGCTGCGGAGTCGTCGATGGTGCTGGGCGATCGCGCGCGGTCCGAGCAGCATGTGCACGCCGGCGAACGCGAGGCGCCCGACGTGCTGGCGCAGGTGGCGCTGGACCGTGTGCGGATCCGTGGCCACATGGCGCGCGGCGAGCATGAAGCGGCGGTGAGCCTGAGCGGCGCCGCGCTGGACCGGCTGGAGTTGGGCACGCCGTTGCGGCCCAAGCCGCACCACCTCGCGCTGGCGTTTGGCCGGGTGCTGTGGCGGATGCGCGGCGCGACCCGTGCGTCGGTAGCGGCGCTGCCGGTGTGCGAGGATCCGCGCATGGCGGCGTCCATCAGCCTAATGGCCGAGGCGCTGATTTCGGCCTACCTCTGCGAGCCCAACCTGACCGCGCTGTGGACGCTGGAGCTCGTGGATCGGACGATGCGCCACGGCGTAACTCCGCAAGGTGCTTATGCAATCGCTAGCTACGGCTTTCTGCGCGCGGCATTTTTTGGCGATCTCGCGGGCGGAGCGATGTACGAGTCGGCGGCGTACGACATCATCGCGCGGCTCGGCGCCACCGAGATGCTGGCCAAGGTCGAGCTGATGGACTGGGGCTTTGTGCAGGCGCGCATCCAGCCGCTGCGGGCGGGAATTGCGGTGTGGGGTCGCGTGGTTCGGCACGGCATCGAGGGCGGCGACATGACGCACGCAGCCCAGGCCGCGACGAACACGGTCGCGCAGTCGTTTTGCTGCGGCGTGGACGTCGACGAGCTGGAGCGCCACGGTCAAAACGCGCTGGCCCTGTGCCTGCGCCTGCGCCAGGACCGCAGCGTGCCGTGGGCGCGCATGTACCTGCAGGGCGTCGATTGCCTGCGCGCCAAGTGCGCGGATCCGCTCATTTTGAGTGGCGAACACATCGTCGGTGACGCTTGGCTTGCGGCACACGTCGGGGACAAGGCTGCCGGCGTCAGCTACCGGCTGCTGACCGGGCAGCTGTGCCTGTGGCAAGGCCAGCCCGTCCGCGCGCTGGAGAGCCTGACGGCGGCGGAAGAAGGCACGCAATTCGTGCCAGGCACCTATCTGGTGCCCAACATCCACGGCTACGCGGCGCTGGCGTGCATCGCCGCGGCCCGCGAAGCGCTGTCGGCAGGCAATGCCCGCGGCGCGCGCCGGCTCGTCGCTCAGGCGCGCAAGAGCTTGAAAAAACTGGCGCCTTGGCTCAAGCCCAAAGCCGTGAACTACGCGCAGTTGCGCGACCTGATCGGAGCCGAGCTGGCCGATTTCGGCGGCGATTGGGAGGAAGCGACGCGCGGCTACGAGGCGGCGGTGGTCTCGGCGACGGCGGCCGATCACGGTTTTGACAAGGCGCTGGCGCTGGAGTTGGCCGGGCGCGCGTGGCTGCGGCGCGGTCAGGGTCGGGCGGCCGCGGCGTACCTGCTGGACGCGCGGGCGACGTGGATGCAGCACGGTGTCGTCGCGGGAATCGCCCGATTTGAGGAGCTGCTGCAGCAGGCGCAGGCCTCGGGTGGCCTGGTTGCACCGCACGCGAGCGGGCCGGCACTGGGTGCGGCGGAGGCCACGGGGCTCGACGCGACCGCGATTGCCCGGGCTGCGCGCGCGTTGTCGGCTGAGATTCGCGTGGATGCGCTGCTGACGCAGCTGCTGCGGCTGGCGGTGCAAACAGCCGGCGCCACGAGCGGGGCGCTGCTGCTGGCGCGCGACGGCAAGGCGACGGTGGCGGCGCTCGCTCGGGACGTGGCGGGCGGCCTGGATGTGCGGTCGCTGACCACCGGTGCGTCGCGCGAGGGCGCGGATCCGGACGAAGTGCTGGGCCCGCTCGCGGCCGTCGCGGCCTACGTGCACCATACGCGCGAGTCCCTGCTGCTGGATGCCGCGTGGGCAGATCCGCGATTTGCCGACGCTTTTGCCCAGCGCAGCGGCAACGCCGTACTGGCCGCGCCGCTGATTCGCGCCGGCGAACTGGTCGGCATCATCGTGCTGGAGCACCGGGACATGAGCGGCGCCTTCAACGCCCAGCGGCTGGAGATGGTGGAGACGCTCGCCGCGCAGGCCGCCGTGTCGCTGGTGAACGCGCTGCTGTACGAGAGCCTGGACGCTGCGCTGGACGATCAAAAACGCCTGACGCGCGCGTACCAGCGCTTCGTGCCTCAGGAATTCATGATGCAGCTGGGGAAGACGAGCATCCTGCAGGTGGCGATTGGCGATCACGTGCAGGAAGAGGTGACCGCGCTCTTTGCGGACATCCGCGGGTTCACGACGTTGGCGGAGCGCCTTGGGCCAAAAGAGACTTTCGCCCTTGTGAATCGCTACTTGGCGGAGATGGAGCCGGCGATTTACGGCCACAACGGCCACGTCGAGCAGTTCATGGGCGACGGCATCATGGCGGTCTTTCCCGGCAAGGCGGACGACGCTGTCCAAGCGGCGCTGGCGATGTTCGAGGCGCTCGCGCGGTTCAACGCCGAGCGCACGCTGGGGGGTGAGCCGCCCATCACCATCGGCATCGGCATCAACACCGGAACGGTCATGGTCGGCGTGATCGGCGGACGGTCGCGCATGGACCGCGGCTTGATCGGCGATCCGGTCAACGTCGCTTCGCGCGTGGAAGGGCTCTGCAAGGGATACGTGGCGTCGCTGTTGATCGGCGGCGACACGCGCGCGCGGCTGGCGGATCCGGAGCGGTATCAGCTGCGGCTGCTGGACCGGGTGATCGCGAGCGGCAAGGAGCAGCCGACGGACGTGTACGAGGTCCTGGATGCGGAGCTCTCCCCGCGCCGCGAAGCCAAGCTGGCGGGGCGAGAGGCCTACGAGCGCGGCGTCACGCTGTGGCAGTCCGGCAAGCCGGCGGACGCGCGCGCGGCGTTTGCCCAAGCGCTGGAGGCATGTCCGGAGGACGGCGCGGCGCGGCTGTTTGTCGAGCGCTGCGATGAAGCCGAACTGCGCGGAATCCCGGCGCGCGCCGATGGTGCGTCGCGGCTGGCTTGGAAATAGCGACAGCGGGCGACAGGTCTACGCGTCCGTCGCCACCGTCCACTTGCCCGGCACCGGCGACGCGTCCCGCACGATTTCGAGTTTTTCCAGCAATTCCAATGGACTGTCCGCGACCTGCAGCATCGACAGGTGCCGCGGCTGGACAAAGCCCGCGTCCACCGACACCTGCAAAAAGACCAGCAGCGGCGTGTAAAAACCGCCGATGTTGAGCAACCCGATGGGCTTTTGGTGCATGCCGATCTGCGCCCACGTCAGGATCTCGAAGAGCTCGTCGTAGGTGCCAAAACCGCCGGGCAGCGCGATGAACGCGTCGGCGAGATCGGCCATTTTGGCCTTGCGCGTGTGCATCGTGTCGACCACGAAGAGCTCCGTCAGCCCCGGGTGGGCGACTTCGCGATCGACCAGGCGCTGCGGCATCACGCCGATGACCCGCCCCTGCGCGCGCAGGCATGCGTCTGCGAGCGCACCCATCGTGCCCACGTGCGCGCCGCCGTAAACCAGCGTGCGGTTCTGCCGGGCGAGCAGCGCGCCCAGCTCAGACGCCGCGTCGCGAAACGTGTCTCCCTTGCCCAGCGAAGAGCCGCAAAAGACGCAGATGGCGTTCAGGTCGCTCACGCGTCGTCGTCATCGTCGTCGTCGGCATCGCGGCTGCCGACGATCATCTCCGCCGTCTCGCCGATCGCGTCCACGACCCGCTGCACGCGTCCACGCCGACGCCGCGCGCCCACCGGCACTTCCGCCACGACCGGCGGCGGTGTCTTGGGCTTGCGGGCCTTGCGCTGGGTCGCCTTGGGCTTTTTCGCGACGGTCGACCGCACAAACGGCTTCTTGCTCCGCTTGATCTCGGGCTTCAAGCCGCCTTCGCCGTTGGGCACAAACCGCACGGTCGTCGCGACCTCAAAGCTCACGCTGGTCAGGATCTTCTTGATCTCGTCGCCCACGTTGAGGTTCTGCAGGAACTGCTGCATCTCGCGGCCGATCATCGCCACGGCGTCGCGCTTGGTGCTGTCGACCTGAGCCGCGACGTTATTCATGAAATCGCGCGGCAGGAGCGAGGAAAAAAAGCGCCGGCGCTCGTCCTCGCTGTGCAGGACGGCGTTGACGCTGCGCTCGACGGTGCGACGGATCATGTCGGGGATGAAGCCGCCTTCCTCTGCCTCGCGCGGTTCGCGGTCTCTCACCATGGTGCTGACCCCTTGCCGGCCCGGATTCAGTGACCGGACGACCGGCCGTGCGCGGTGCCTTCATGCGAGTGCGCGCGGTGTTCGCCGCCCTGCGCGGCGATGGACGCGGTGCCCAGCGACAACAAGTTGATTACACCGGCTTTTTGGTCGCGTCGCGTGAACGACGGGATCGTGTGCACGCCGGAGTCCAAGCGGATGGCATCGCACGGGCAGGCTTCCTCGCAAAAGCCGCAGTAGATGCATTTCAGCAGGTCGATGTCGAAGCTGGACGGCGCCTTTTCGATGGCCGGATCGTCGATTTGCTGGGCGACAATCGTGATGCAGTTGGCCGGGCACGCGGTCGCGCACAGCATGCACGCCACGCAGCGCACGGACTTGTCGTCGCGCAGCATCAGCCGGTGTTTGCCGCGAAAACGCGGCGTGTACGGCCGGCGATCCTCGGGATATTGCACCGTGACGACGTCTTTCTTGGCAAAAATGTTGCGGGCGAACTGCCGCGTCACGAGCGCGACGCCTTTGAAAGCCTCGATGACGTACGACTGCGTCGCGAAATCGGGGTGCATGCGGTTAACGACTTTGGCCATCTGTCAATCTCCAGTAAGTCCGTGCCGTTACGCGCGTTCGACAAAAGTCAGGACGATGCCGGTCACCACCAAGTTCAGCAGCGCCGCCGGCAGCAGGATGCGCCAACCCAGCCGCATGATTTGGTCGTAGCGAAAGCGCGGCAGCGTCCAGCGAATGGTCATCTGCAGCCAGATCAGGAACACGGTCTTGAACGCGAAGCCGCCGATTTCCAGAACGACGATCCACCATGCGTCGCCGTGCAAGCCGGGGATGGTCCAGCCACCGAGAAAGAGCGTGGTGCCGACGCAGCCGATCAGCACGACCTCAATGAACTCCGCGAGCGCGAACATCGCGAAACCCATGGCGGAATACTCGGTCCAGTAGCCTGCGGTCAGCTCGGATTCGGCCTCGGCGACGTCAAACGGCGCGCGCTTGTTTTCGGCGATGGCGCAGGCCAGGTACAGCACAAACGCGAACGGCTGCAGCACGATGCCCCACGCCGGGATGAAGCCCAGCAGCAGCTGGCCCTGGCGCCGCGCGATGTCCTGGAGGTCCAGCGAGCCGTAGATCATGAAGATGCCGCAAAGCGACAGGCCGATCGCGACTTCGTAGCTGATCATCTGGGCCGAGATGCGCAAGCCGCCCATGAGCGACCACTTGTTGTTGGACGCCCAGGCGCCGATGACCGACCCGTAGACGTTCAAGCTGGCAATCGCAAAGATGAACAGGATGCCCAAGCTGGTGTTGGAGACCTGAAAGTTATCGCCGGGGCCAAACGGAATGACCGCGAAGACCAGCAGCGCCGGCACGAACGCCAGCAGCGGCGCGAGGCGAAACAGGATGGGATTCGGCGTGTTGGGCGCGAAGTCTTCCTTGGTCAGCATCTTGATCGGGTCGGCCAGCATGTGCAGCAGGCCGCCCGCGCGGATCGTGCCGAGATTGGCGCGGTTGGGCCCGATGCGATTTTGCAGCACGGCCGAGTACTTGCGCTCGGCCCAGGTCAGCACCGTGGCGATACCCATGACAAACGCGAGCACGAAGCCGGCGAACTTGATGAGCGTCATCAGCACGATGTTCAAGAGCACATTGTCAACCAGGTGCATGGCAAATTCCTTGGCTTATCAAGCGCCACGACGAAGGTGGAACGGACGGTGGTAGGTCGGCGAGACGGGGTCCGGCTCCCACTCAGGCGTGCCATTGAGGTGCACGCGCGCGGCGGCAACCACGCCGTCCTGGGGCAGGCCACGGCCGTGATCGGCGAGTACCGCGTACGACAGCCCGGCAAATGCCGGAACCGCCGCGGCCAGCCGGTCAAAAAGCTCGGCGGGGCGCGTCTTTTCCGTGAAATCGAGTGCCAGCGCGTGCTCGCCGTGGCCCAGAACCGCGTGCGCGAGGTTGGCCGCCGCCGCGATCGGCGTCACCGTCGTCACCGCCGGCTTGAGCGGCGCCGCGATGCGCTGGACCCAGCCGGCGCAATTCACCACCGTCCCCTCGCGCGCGTGCAGCTGGGTCAGCGGCACCACGACGGTCGCAGCTTCCGAGAGCTTGCCCGCCAGGTCCGTGAGCACGGCGACGTTGGCGATGTCCGAAATCGCCTCGACCAGCGCGGAATCCGCAGCAATTTCATTGTCCAGCACGATCAGCGTGTCCAGCGACTCCGCGTCCTTGACCAGCTGCTTCGCGTCGCCAAAGCCGGGCGCCAGCGCCGTGAGCGTCGCGCGCACGCCAGCGTCGTTGGCGTCGCGATCCGCCTGGCGCAAGATGTCGTCGCCCTGCCAGCCCGCGCGCTTGAGCAGGTACACCTTGGCGCCCAGCTCCTTGGCCAGCCGCGCCCACGCGTAGGCGTCCTCGTTGGTCAGCGACGCGGAAAGCGCAATACCTACGCCCTCTTGCGATTCCTTCAGCCAGCCGGCGATCGCGCGCAGTCCATCCAGCGCCGGCGCCTCGCGCACCGTGTCATTCGGCCCCGGAACCACGCCCAGCGTCAGGCCTTTGTCGCGCCGCGTGTTCAGGCTGTCGCGGCCGGCGTCGCACATCCAGTACTTGTTCACGTCCGGGTTGTACCGCGGCACGATGCGGTCGACCTTGTTCTTGTGGCTGTCCACGCGCACGGAGCAGCCGCGCGCGCAGCCCGTGCACACGCTGTCCTTCATGTCGAGGAACCACACGCGCTTTTGGAAGCGGAATTCGCGCGAGGTCAGCGCGCCGACCGGGCAGATGTCCACGACGTTCAGGCTGTACGGGTTGTTGAGCTCGACGCCCTCTGGCACGGTGATTTCGCTGTGTTCTCCGCGGCTTTCCACGGTCAGCTCGTTGGACTTGCTGACTTCCTCGCAAAAGCGCACGCAGCGGGTGCAGACGATGCAGCGCTCGGCGTCCAGGATTACCGTCGGCCCGAGGATTTTCGCTTTGGGTTTGCCCACCTTGTCGTGCATCAACCGCGACGGCTTGGCGCTGTAGGTGATGTAGTGCTCCTGCAGCACGCACTCGCCCGCCTGGTCGCACACTGGGCAATCCACGGGATGGTTCAACAGGATGAATTCCAGCACCGCCGCCTGGGTCGCTTGGACCTTCTCGGACTTGGTGCGCACGACCATGCCGTCGGTCACTTCCGTGTAGCAGGCCGGCAGCGGCTTGGGCACTTTCTCGATGTCGACCAAGCACATGCGGCAGTTCGCCGGAATGGTCAGCCCCGGATGGTAGCAAAACACCGGCACGTCGACGCCCGCCTGCTTGGCCGCGCGCAAGACTGAAGTCCCGGCTGGGACTTCCACTTCAATGCCGTCTACGGTTACTTTCGCCATCACTGCCTCGCACTGCGAACCCGGAGCGGGTTACCGATCGACTTCACCGCCGATCATGTTCAACGTGTCAAAGGTCGGAACGATGTCCGCCAACATATGACCAACAATCAGCTTTTTCAGGATGCCCATCGCGTAAAAGCACGGCGGGCGCACCTTGACGCGATACGGCCGGCCGTTGCCCTGGCTGACGATATGGAAACCGACCTCGCCGTTGCCGCCTTCCACGGCGAAATACGCCTCGCCCGGCGGCACCTGGTGGCCTTCCGTGATGAGCTTGAAGTGCGCGATCATGCCTTCGATCGAGTTGTACACCGCATCTTTGGGCGGCAGGCACACGCGCCAGTCGCCGACATTGATCGGCCCGCCGGGCATCTGCTTGAAGATCTGGCGGATCATCTTGATCGACTGGCCGAGCTCTTCCAATCGGCACAGGTACCGGTCGTAGTTGTCGCCGCGCGAGCCGACGATCACGTCAAAATCCAGCTCGTTATACGCCAGGTACGGCTGGTGTTTGCGCAGGTCCCAGTCCACGCCGGTGCAGCGCAGCATGACGCCGGTGCAGCCGGAGCTGATGGCGTCTTCTTGGCTGAGCACGCCCGTGTGCATCATCCGATCGTAGAAAATCCGGTTCTTGGTCAACATCTTGTCGACCTTGACCACCAGCTGCTCGACATGCGCCAGCGCCGTCTCCATGTGCTGCTCGTAGCCGTCCGGCAGGTCCTTGGCCAAGCCGCCGATGCGCGTGTACGACGTGGTCAGCCGCGCGCCGGTGAGCTCCTCGACCAACGGGTACAGCGCCTCGCGGGCCTCCACTCCATAGAGAAACGGTGTAAATCCGCCTAGTTCCAGCGCACCTGCGGCGATTGACGTCAGGTGGTCGGTCATGCGGCTCAGCTCGGAGATGAGCATCCGGATGTACTTGGCGCGCGGCGTGATTTCCACGCCCCAGAGCTTCTCCACGGCGCCGACGTAGCCGACGTTGTTGATGAGCGGCGACACGTAGTTCAGCCGGTCCGTGTAAGGCAAAACCTGTTGCCATGTGCCGGCTTCCGCCATCTTCTCAAAACCGCGGTGCAGGTAGCCGATCGTGATGTCCACGTCGTCCACCGTCTCGCCGTCCAGCGTCAGCACGAATTTCACCGTGCCATGGGTCGCCGGGTGCGACGGGCCCATGTTGATGATCATCTTGTCGTGGACAATTTCCGCTTCTTCCGTGCGTAGTTCGGAGCGGATTTGCGTGAGCTTCTGGCTGGCGGTCATGGTCATCGTGCGGCTCCGCTGTCTCGTCTTTGGCTTCGCGATCCGGTCGTTCGCGTGTTAGCGGTAGGTCTCGTTGTCGGCGTAGTCCACGAGGTTCGGCATCGGCACCAACGGTTGGTAGCCGCGTTGCGGAAAATCTTTGCGCAGCGGGTAGCCTACGAACTCTTCGTACATCAGCACGCGCCGCAGATCGGGATGGCCGTCGAACTTGACGCCAAACATGTCGTACGCCTCGCGCTCGCCCCAGTTGGCGGAAATCCACAGTCCGCACAGCGTGGGAACGTGAAAATCGTCTTCCGCCAAGGCCACTTTCACGCGAATGCGCTGGCGGTGCTGCATCGAAAGCAGGTGGTAGACAACCTCAAAGCGCGGCAGATCCGCGGGGCTACCGGCATCCAGCGGCGTCACGGCATGGCGCAGCGCGGGGTCGTATTCGGAGTAGTCCACCGCGGTCACGTCGATAAGCACGTCCATGCGCGTCCGGGAGTCGTCGCGCAAAAATGTCATGACATCCAGCAGTTGCTCGCGCGCGACCAGGACCGTTTGGTCGCCGGCCAAGGCATGGCTGCCCAGGATCGCCTTGGGCTTCACGGTGCGCAGCAGATCGATTAGCGGTTGGGACATGTCATCAACTCCGATGCCGGGAAGCGCGGTTTGCCGGGCTCAGCGCCGCGCCGCGGTCGTTGTCCGCAGCTGACGCATCGCCGCCTGTGGCCTATTCCCAGTCGAGCGCGCCGCGCCGCCAAACGTAGGCCAGACCAGCGCCGAGAATGCCAATGAAAACAAACATTTCGCCAAAGGTCGACCAACCGATCAGCGGCTCGCCGACCATTTCGCGAAACAGTGATGCCCACGGGTACATGAACACCGACTCGATGTCGAACACGATGAAAAAGATGGCGATTAGATAGAATTTGACGCTGAACCGGTGGCGGCTGTCGCCGATCGGGTCGGAGCCGCACTCAAAAGGCGCTTGCTTGACGTCCGACGTGCGGCGCGGGCCAACCAGCCGATTGATAACGAGAATGCCCACGCCCATGACCGCGACGACGGCCAGCATGACGAGGATCGAGATGTAACCGTATTGACTGGCGAGCATGGCGCTCCAGGACGGCCTGCCAAAGGCCGCGGCGGAGATAGCGCAGTGAGGGCGGCGCGTCAAGGCTGCGGGCACGGATCGGGCCCTCGGCGATGGACGGCTGAATCAAATCCGCTACGCTTGCGTTCCCGGAATCGACCGCGCCGCACGTCGCAGCGCGATCGCCGATTGGACCCGACAACTGCATCAGCAGGAGTACCGCCATGAAGAAGATTTTCGCCACAGCCATTGCCGCCGCATTCGCCCTCTCTGCCACGTCCGCGTTCGCAGCGAACGCCCAGCAGGACAAGATGAAGACCTGCAACAAGGACGCGACCGACAAGGGCTTGAAAGGCGACGACCGCAAGAAGTTCATGGCGGACTGCCTCAAATCCGGTGCGCCGGCCGCGGCCGCGCCTGCTGCGGGACCGCTGGCGCCCAAGGACGCGATGAAGGCGTGTATGGCTGCGGCCAAGGGCAAGAAGGGCGATGAGTTCAAGAAGTTTCGGGAGGATTGCCTCAAGGCCAAGGGCCCGGCGAATATGAAATAGCCGGGTGACGCCCATGCGCCCGACCGCGCGGTCCGTGCCTTGCCGGTGACCTCTCGCCCGCGTACGCTTGCCGGCGGGAGGTTCTCGCATGCTCGACCGCGCCAAACGTGAACCGTTCAAAGTCCAAGGGGTTGTCGTCGGCATCGTCGTCGACAACAAGGACCCGGATAAGCACTACCGCGTCAAGGTCAAATACCCGTGGGTCAGCGAGGCCGGCCAGTACACCGACAGCGCCGACGCCGAGGACTTCCGCTCGACCTGGTGCCGCATGACGTCGTTCATGGCCGGCAAGCAGCGCGGCGCGTTTTGGCTGCCGGAAGTCGACGACGAAGTGCTTGTGGCGTTTGAGCATGGCGACGTGCGGCGGCCCTTTGTGATCGGCGCGCTGTGGAACGGGGTCGATCTGCCGACGCACAATAACGAGGCGCAGAGCGGCAAGAATGACTTTCGCGATATCCGCAGTCGTTCCGGGCATATGCTGCAGTTTGTCGACAAGAAGGGCGACAAAACCGAGCGCGTGATTCTGCAGACCAAGGTGCAGCCGGCGGACACCGAGAAGGATCCCAAGCAGCGCGACGGCCACTGGATTTGCCTGGACCAGTCCGGCGACGTCGACCAGATTGAGATTTACGACCATACGCAGGAGCACTACGTGCTCATCGACACGAAAGCCAAGAAGATCACCATTGAGTGCAAGACGGGCGACATGTTGATCAAGACCGAAAAAACGCTCACGCTGGATTGCAAGGATTTGGTGGTCAAGGCCTCTGCCTCCATCAAACAGGAGTCCGGCGCGGCGACGGAGCTCAAGGCTGGGTCGACCATGGACGTCAAATCTTCGTCGACGATGACGCTCAAAGGCGCGACGATCAACCTGAATTGACCTATCCTGATGCCGGCCGTTTCCGGCCAAATGGGTTGCGCGCTTTTGTCACAAAAAATCCATGGAAATCTGAGTGGTCTGGGCGCGATTGAACGCGCCGGGCTGGAGCGTCTCTATCACCACCAGTCGGAGGCGCGCGAGCTGGCGTCCGAAGCGCTGGTGCAGCGGATGGTCGGGCTGGCGGCGCGCATCGGTCGGCAAGTCGGCGTTTTGATTGACCGACGTGGCGAAGTGACGCACGTGCTGTGCGGCGACGACCACGAGCTGCTGCTGCCGGATCTGGGGCGCTGGGGCGCGGAAAGCGGCCGGCTGCGCGGGCTGCGCCTGGTGCACGTGCACCTGAAGAACGAGCCGCTGTCGGAAGACGACCAGAACGACCTGGCGCGGCTGGGCCTGGATCTGGTCGCGGCGATCACGCACCGGCGCGGCGTGGCGGATCTGGTCTATGTCGGCCATCTGGCAGCGGATTCGCTGACGGCGGACCACAAGTCCGTGCGTCCCGTGACGCTGCTGCCGGCGATGCGCTGGCCGCCGGAAGCGCTGGACGTGCAAGATTTGCTCAAGTCCCTGGACGAGCAGCTCGCGCGCGTGCGGCCGGCCGGGCGCGTTGTGAATGCCCGCGAGACCGCGCTGCTGATTCACGTCGGGCCGGAATCGCTGACGGACGCCGAGGACAGCCTCAACGAGCTGGAAGAGCTGGCGCGGACCGCGCGCGTGCAGGTGGTCGGACGCGTGATCCAGCGCAAGCGAGAGGTGGACGCGCGCACGCTGCTGGGCGCGGGCAAGCTCTCGGAAATCAAGCTAAAAGCCATGCAGACCGACGCGTCGCTGCTGATTTTTGACCGCGAGCTCAGCCCGTCGCAGGCCAAGGCGATCTCGACCCAGGCGGATTCCAAAGTGCTGGATCGGACTCAGCTTATTTTGGACATCTTTGCCGGGCGCGCCAAGTCGCACGACGGCCGGCTGCAGGTCGAGCTGGCCCAGTTGCGCTATTCCCTGCCGCGGCTGGGCGATCGCGACAACGCGCTATCGCGGCTGACCGGCGGAATCGGCGCGATTGGCCCCGGCGAGACCAAGCTGGAGGTCGACCGGCGGCGCGCGCGAGACCGGATTCACCGCATCGAGGAGCAGCTGAAGAAGCTGCGCAAGGACCGCGCGACCCGCCGCAAGGGCCGCACGCTGGCGGAGGCGCCAAGCGCGGCGCTGGTGGGTTACACCAACGTCGGCAAGTCCAGCTTATTGAATGCCTTGGCAAAATCGGACGCGTACATCGAAAACCTGCTGTTCGCCACGCTGGACCCGACTTCCCGGCGCGTGCGGATGCCCGAGGGCACGAGCGTGGTGCTGACCGATACCGTTGGGTTTATTCGGGATTTGCCCAAGGAGTTGCTCGGCGCGTTCGAAGCGACGCTGGAGGAGGCGCAAAACGCCGACGTCCTGCTGATTGTCTGCGACGCCAGCCACCCGCAGCTTGAAGCGCAACTGCGTGCGGTGGAACGGATTTTGGGCGACCACGAGATGGCCGACAAGCCGCGTCTTGTCGTGCTCAACAAGTGCGACGCGATCGACGATCCGGCGACCGTGCGCGAAGTGGCGTCCCAGCGGCGCGCGCTGCTGACGTCGACAGTCACGCGCGCGGGCCTGCCAGAGCTGATGGCGACGATTGAGGCCGCGGTGCTCGCGGCGCGACTGCGCGCACCACAAGTCCCTGACATTCCTCCGGAATGGACACCGCACGACGCCTAGGAGACGGAAGTGGGCAACCCGGCGCCGAGCCAGGCTTTCCAACCGCCCGCCATCGACCAGACGTTGCGGTAACCCATTTTTTGCAAGTTTTCCGCGGACAATGCCGAGCGGAAGCCGCCGCCACAGTAGAGCACGATCTCGGTGTCCTTGGCGGGAATCGCCTCGACGATATCGCGCTCAATGATGCCGCGGCCGAGGTGGATGGCTCCGGAAATATAGCCCTTTTGCCATTCGTTGTCTTCGCGGACGTCCACCAGCACGAACGGCGCGCCGATCTGCTGGCGACCGTGAACATCGGCGACGGACGTCTCGCGGACGTGCGCGCGCGCGCCCTGACAGAGCGCTTCGAACTCGGGTGAATGGGCCATCGGACACCTCCGCAGTACACGAACGCTTGTGCGCAAAACCAAACCGGTCTGGATGAGACCTGGCGCATTTCGAACTGGACCGGGGCTCGGTCTCCAACTTCAGCCCGTGCGTAGGACAATTCTGGACTGCCCAACGCAGGACGGCAATGCTATCGTCGCGACGGAGGTGGGGACGATGAGTCAGGCGGAAGGAACCCAGCAGAACGAGGCGATGCGGCTGGTTGCGCAATGGCCGGGCGCGTGGCTGCTGGACCAAGAAGGCGTCGTGATCGCCCATGGGCCCGTGCCGCCGATGCTGGCGCGCTTGCTGACAAAAGACGAGCGCGGCAAGGTGTTCTTTGGCGCAATCGTGCCGAGCGACCAGGCGCAGCGACTGGCGGGCACCTTCCACGTGGCGATGGAGCACGGCGACACGGTGCTCGACCTGGACGAAGCGCTGCGGCTCACCGTGGCGGGCGTGCCGATGGACGTGCGGATCCGGCTGCGGCGCGTGGACGGTCTGGGCGCGGCGACGGCGCTGGCGGTGCTGGAGGACGACACGTCGCGCAAGACGCTGGAGCGCGCGCTCGCGGCGGCCTTGGGCGAGACCGGCGACCAGAGCCTGCGCGATGGCGAGACGGGGCTGTTTGGCCTGCGGCAATTCGAGTTCCTGCTGCCGATTGAGCTGCGGCGTGGCCAGCGGTACGGCATCCAGACGACGCTGCTGGGACTGCGGCCGGAGGTCGCGGTGCAGGACACGTTCAGCGACGCGCCGGTCGACGCCGCGGTCCTGCGCGAGTTGGGCGAGCGGGTGCAAAATGCGCTGCGGCAGACCGACGTGGTGTTTCGGCTCAAGCCCAAGCACTTGCACGTTGTACTGACCCACACGGATGCTGCGGGCGGAGAAGTGGCGAGCCGCCGCGTCCACGAAGCCCTGGCCGCAGCGCCGCTGGCCGATGGCCGGCTGGTCCGCGTGCGCGCCGAGATTGTCGCGAGCGGCACGCCCGACACACCGCCGCAGGCGATGGTCTGGGCCCGGCAGATGCTCAAGGATGTCGAGCGGTTGCTGGCTTAAACATGCTGACCGATGTCCAACTTCAAATTCTTCCAGTCAGACCTGCTGCATTTCGGACTGGATCCGCGAGCGTGCACCTCTGGTGGCACGCCGCGGATGGAAGCGGTTTGATCGTGAACTTCGGTCGGAGTGTTCAGACCGCGCGCTTGCGGAACACCCAGAACCGCGCGACCACGTAGTTGGCGATGGTCCCCACGCCGATGCCCAGCAGATTGCCAGCCAGCTTACGCAGCGCGTTCCACATCGGCAGCGGCAGTTGCTCTGGCAGCCAGTGCAGCGCCAGCGTCAGGATGCCCAGCTGCAGGCCAAGCCCGCTCAGCGCGCCAAAATAGTACCGCCACAGCCGCTGGAGCCCGGCGTGGTGGAAGTCGTGGTCGGCGAACGTCAGGCGATCGTTCAGGACAAAATTCGTCGTCACGGAGACCAGCCAACCGGCCACGGCCGCCACGTGCGTCGTCGCGGCACCCAGCGCGTCCTTGGGCAGCGCCCAGAGCACCGCCGCGAAAACCGCCATGTTCACGAGCACGCCGGTCGCGCCCACGATGCAAAAGAGGATGAACTGGCGCTTGTGTTGGCTCGCCGCCGTTTGCAAATCTGCCATCAAACTTCAACCCAACGCGGCCAGGCCGGCTTCCGTACAGACAAGGCCCAGTGCCCGATCGAATGGTTCAACCGGCTGCCAAGCGACGACGCACGCTGCCGGACAGACCGCCACGGTCACCGCGTCGCTGCGCAGCGCCGGCAGAAAACGGTCAAAATAACCGCCTCCGCGGCCCAGGCGCTTGCCGTCCGGGCGGACAGCCTGCGCCGGAATCACCAGCAAATCCAGTTCTTTGGGCGGCAGCGGCTCGCCGACGGGCTCCATCAACCGACTGCGCGGCCGCGGCTGCAGCGCCGCCGGACCCGACGCGAGCACAAAGTCCATCGCAGCGCCATTCGGCTGCACGCGCGGATATGCCAGCCGGATGCCGAGCACGATCAGCGCGTTGGCGAGGTCGCGCGTCTCCACTTCCGCGCCCAGCGGGCTGTACAGCCCGACAGTCCGCGCGCCGATTTGCGTCGCCAAACCATGCACTTCCGCCATGAGCACCTGCGCGTGCTGCTTGCGCGCCTGCGCCGTCCGTGCGCGCTGCACGCCATCCGCCCACGCACGCCATGCGCGTTTGTCCTGCGGCTGCGGCGTCGGACTCGGCTGTTCGCTGGCTCTTGGCCGGTCGCGATCACCCGTCATGGCCCGCTCCGCGGCTGGCCAGCGACGACTTGAGCCGATCGCGCAGCCGCTCCGCGCGCACCTTGAGCGGCGCGTAACGTTGGCTGGATCCTTGGGATTTCAGCAGCTCGCCGGCCAGCTCCATGCCCACGAGCATCGCCAGCGTGCCCTCCGGCAGCGCCGCCTTCTTGCGCAGCGCGTCAATCCGGTCGTTGACCAGCGCCGCCGACGCGAGGATGTGCGACTCGTCTTCTTCCGTTTGCAGCGTGAAAGTCTTGCCCTGCAACGTGACTTTGACGGCTTTGCTCATGGTCGGCTCCTCGGGCTCGGTATGGCGTGCCGGGCGCCGCGTGTCAAGCCGCCGGGAATGCAAAGACCCAATGCGCTGTTGCAAGTGCCCGGGCGGACAGCTACGCTCCGCGCGCTTTGGCCGCTTGAGGAATCGATGTCGCAGCCCCGCTCCCAGCCTGGAACGCCCGCGCCGCCGCCGTCGATCCCCACCGATCCCAAGAAATTGAAGCGGTTCCAGACCGAGCTGCGCGAGCGCTGCACCTACCTGGACGAGTCCGGCGGCCGGCTGCTGCGCAAGCACAAGAAGGAGCTGACCGAGGACGTCGCGCAGTTGCTGGACGGTCAGTGGAATGCGCTGCACGCGCTGCTGTTGGCAAAGTCCAAGGACCTGCACGCGCTGCTTGCGGTGGCGGAACCGTTTGACCAAGGCCTGGAGCTCCACCTCGGTAAGTGGCGCAAGTCCGCTTCGCGCGAGTACTTCGACTCGATCGTTTGGGCGGTCGTGCTGACGCTGCTGATCCGGATCTTCGTGTTCGAGGCGTTCAAGATTCCGACCGGCTCGATGATCCCGACGCTGCAAGTGCACGACCACCTGTTCGTCAACAAGTTCCTGTATGGCTTGAAGATTCCGTTTACGCGCATCAAGTTCGCGACCTTGCGCAAGCCGCATCGCGGCGAGATCATCGTGTTCGAATACCCCTACAAGGACGGATCGGGCTCGGAGGACAAGGACCTGATCAAGCGCGTCATCGGCACGCCGGGCGACCGCATCCGCCTGGTCAACAACGTGCTGCACATCAATGGCAAGCCGATTCCCCGCAAAATCATGGGCGAAAGCGCGGATTGCGGCCAGGAAGGCTCCGGCGCGCGGTGCGAAGTGGCGCGCGAGTGCCTGGACGGCATCGTCTACACGACCCAGCACCACATCGCCCGACCCGATGAGCCGTATGCCAGCGGCCGGCCAGATTGGCCGACGGCGTCCGTGCCGCCGGGCGCTGAAGAAAACGCGGCGATTTACTCGCTGCCGGCCAACAAGAACTTTCCCGATTTCGTCGTACCGGAAGGCTACGTGCTGGGCATGGGTGACAACCGCGACAACTCGCAGGACAGCCGGTTTTTCGGCCTGATTCCGCTGGACACCATCAAAGGCAAGGCCGGCGTGCTGTGGTTTGCCACCAAGGACCAGACCTGCGAATGGCTCTGCGCGCCGGACTTGAGCCGCATGTTCACGTTCGCGCATGAATCCGCCCCCGGAGGCACATGCGACAACTTCTGAGCGCCGCTGAGATGCCCGCGGATGCGCGCGTGCTGCTCGATCGCGCGGGCCTGGACGCGGTGCTGACGCAGATGGCCGCGGCAATCCAGGCGATGGCGTGGCCGCGCGATGTGGAGCTGGCGCCGGCGGATCGGCCCAAGCCGTGGCTGTGCGGCATCCAGCGCGGCGGCGTGGCGGTAGCGCGCGAGCTCGCGGACGTCATCGCCCGCGATCACGGCTGGACGCCGCAGCTGGGCGCGATCGACGTGACGCTGTACCGCGACGACACGTGGTTGAAGGGTCCGCGCGCGGTGGAAGGCGTGACGCGGCTGCCCGGCGATGTCAGCGACCAGCGCGTGCTGCTGGTGGACGATGTGCTGTACACCGGCCGGACAATCCGCGCGGCGCTGAACGTGCTGATGGATTTTGGCCGGCCGGAAGCCGTGCGGCTCGTCGTCATGGCGGATC
>CAIYWC010000180.1 GCA_903929795.1 uncultured Myxococcales bacterium
AGAGCTGATCACGCGTGAACCGGGGATGCCGCGCAGCATTCGCCTGACTGTAGCCGCGTCCGAGCTGCCAATCCTGACGTGAACTCGGCGGACAACCGGTCGCCCGCCAACTGATCGAAACCCGTGTGACGAGGTACTAGTAGCTTCATTGGTTTTCCCCATCCTCGTCGGTGCGACTTCGCACACGATTGAGAATAAAGGCTGTCGACGCTGGTGTGGTCGTCGCACCAATCGTAAGTGAAGTCCGTGCCACGCGGGCGGCGAAGCCTGAAGTCCTGAATCCATCAGAAGAAACGGTCCAGCCGACCGCACGGTTCCCCGCGGACGCTGCACTGCCAACCTGGCGTCATCCTCACGCGACCGCGCTTCTACTTATTAGTCAATAGTAGATATGCTGACCAAGGCGTCTGGGCAAGCGCGCCAGGTAACAAACAGCTCGGCCGCCCCAGCAACGCCCGCGATGGACGTCGCCCGGTTGACCTGCTGTTTGTGGCTCACGCTGCCTGGAGCTGCTGAGCCATCACCGGCACTCGCACCATCGCCGGCACCTCACACGCGGGACAGTAGTTCACGGCGATGCAATCATCGTCGAACCAGATGAAGGCAAAGCCTTCCGGCCGGAGCCGATGCTGGCCCAGATCCTTCAGCAAGTAACGCACGTTCCACGGATGGTGGCAGGACGCGCAGGGCACTGTCTCGTCCTGGTCGAGAACTCCGATCAGGCGCATGGCATGTTCCTTCGCCGGCACTTCAGCGCGCCGGTGGCAAAGCAGTGGTTGACCGTCGCGGCATGTCCGCACGGCTGGCTGGAGGGCGATTTGGGGTCGGCTCCAGAGTGCTTATACCCGGAATGATTTGGGATTTTGCCGGATGGCGTGCCCGCGCCTTCGCAACAGCCACAGTGACGAGACTGAAGTCGCTGTTGTCACGTGACCGTGTCGTCAAACAGATTTGCGCCAGTAGTCCATGAAACCAAAGTGGAACGCACCGCGCTGCTCCGTAAGGAAAAAACTTTTACCTTAGCCGGCGAGGCTAACGACTACGCGGGAAGCGGTCCTGCCACGATCACTTCAGCGCCCTACGGCGTCTGCGGGCCGGGATTGGCCTGTTCATCAAAGTCGTCCAGCCAAGCGGCCAGGTCGAACAAGTACTCGCAGCCAGCGTCGTCGTTATGGGCCTGTCGCAGCCGCAGCAGCCAGTCGGCTCGGGTTGCGGCATTGACGGTTGCACTGGCAACGAGCGGCATGAGCGCGTCGATGGCGCGGTTTACCGCTGTGCCGATAGACCCAGACGACCCGTCGATGTTGGTCAGCGCCGGTGACACACGCTCCAGGAATAGCACCGCTCCTTCCGCGGCCAGCACGGGATCGCGGCGGGCCACCTTCTTGATTTCACTGACAGCTTGCTTTATTCGGGCGATCGCAGGCTGCGACTTCCAGCCAAACGAATTGCGACGGAAACGGGGCTTGAACGCCCAAACGTGGCCGGAAGTTTCGGGAGACACAGCCTGACCGGCAGCGGTCCGTTTGGTCGCTACCGCTTCGGCCCCGGCGAGCAGTCCTTCGTTCGCCAAGAAATTGTCAAAGTCGCTGCCCAAGTATTGCTCGTTCAGTTTCGCGCTCATGGCTCCTTCCCCTTGCCGACCAGCATCTCACGCGGGTGACGGTCGAGCGAGAGTGGTTCCGCCTGAACGGCCTTGGCGGCGTCCCCGTCGATGCACATCATGGCGCACGCCGCGCCGCACCTACAGCCACCGCGACCGTCGCCACGGTGCCTGGACGCCCAAACTCATTCGCCATCGTCATGAGCAGGTCGCCGTCCAAACGCTTGTCCCTGACTGCGCCGACCAGCGCGGACAGCACCTGTTCCCGGCCGACACCCGCGTCGGCATGGTGACGCAAGAGGTCGACCGCGAACCACTCGGACGGCAGTTGCGTCGATGGGAACGCCACCCGTCGGAACTGGAACGTGCGGTTGCCGAGCTTGAACTCACCGGTCCGCTTCTTGTTGTAGACCACGGTCACGGCCTGCACGCCGGTTGCCCCGAGGCCAAGGGCGTTCCATGCAGGAGACCCAGTGAATAGGAAATCGTCGGTGCCCAAAAACGCTCGGACCAGTTCAGCATCGGCGGCAGGCGCAGGCCCAAACCGCGTTTGTAGCGGAGCCTCGTACACCCCCTGACGCAGCCGCCGGAGCAGGCCTTCGCGCACGAGCCGTTGGGCGAGCCGTGGCGCGTTCTGCCCCCACTGGGCTAGGTCGCGTGTGCGGTAGACTTGTCCCGGCGTGAGTTGTGGTTGCGCGGCAGCAGGCATCTTGACCTCGGCAGCATTGTACGAAAGCTGCCCGGACAAAACATACAATGTCGACGTCCTTGGCTCAAGTCCGGGTGACGCGGCTGGAAGAGTGCCGGTAATCACGCGTCGGGATCGGCGAGCTTTGTCAGCCATGCGTGGCGTTTCCCCCAACATTTCAGGCTGGTCTGCCATTGCATCGTGGCCACCAACGTATCAATCGCTGCCTCCTGCCCACGCCCAGGAGCGAGCAAACCGTCGCCGGCAATACAAGGCCGTCCAAACCACGAGGCAAGGCAGTTGTTCATCCTGTCGTCGCGTGTGCGACCTACGCGGCCCGCAACAGGAACTCGACCTTCACGGCGTCAAACGGGAACACGATTCGACCGCCTTCCGCCGACTCCAGCACGCCCGCGTTGCGCAGCGCCACGACGTCGCCGTGAACCGCCTTGACGTCGCGTCCAACCCGTCGTGCGGCCTCGCGAATCGACACCGGCCCCGCACCGCACAGCGCCTTGAGCAACTGCCACCGCTTGGCGGTCAGCACCTTCCACAGCAGTTCCGGCGTGGCGAAGCCGATGTGCGGGGCACGCTGCGGCTTGGCCGTGTTCCATGCCTGGGTGAAATCGGCCATCATGTCGCCGGGTTCGCGTACTTCAAGAATGACCGTTTTCATCGTTCCACCTCGCAAGAATTTCGTCCAGGCGTCAGTGCCCGACCATCACGACGCCTGGCAGCCCGGCAAAGTGCGCGTCACTCGTCCACAGCTCTGCGTCGCGAACGCGCGCATGGGCGTAGACCAGCGCGTCCGCCATCGCGAGCCGATGCGTCAGGCCCAGCTCCGCCGCCAAAAGGGCGACGCTGCCGTCGAGGTCCGCGACCTCGTGCTGCTGCAGGAACGCCGCGGCAGTCAGCGCAAACGAGTCGCCCTGCTCGCGGTGGATCCAGCGCACGACCTCGTACAGCACGACTGTCGGCACGACGATTTCGCCGGATCGCCGCAGCGTCGGCTCCCAGATCGCGGCGCGCGCGTCATTGGCAAGCCACGAAATCCAGCCGCACGAATCGATGACGATCCCGGTCATGCGTCGCTCCGGTCACGCACGTCCTCGGTGGATGCGCCCGCCATCCGCCCGCGCAGGCCATCCAGCGACTCCACGGGCACCAGGTGCAGCGCCCGGCCTTCCAGCACAAACGCCAAGCGTTCTCCGGGCTTGAGACCCATCTTCTCGCGGATCCGGCGTGGCACGACGAGCTGGAACTTGCTGGATACGGTCGCGGTTTCCATGATCTTACCAAACAGCAATCGATGCTGTGTCTGTAAGTTACTCCGCGCGCTTGCCGGAATCAAGGCGCTTCTCCGTGACGAACCGGCGACGCATCCGCAGCCGGCCACCAGTCCGGCATCGGCTGCAGAAGATGCGCACAACGGCTGTGCGCGAACCGGCAAATCCGCTACGTTGTGACAACGGGTTTGAGGCCCGAGCTCTGGATGCATAAATGGACGAGGAACGCCTGCTCCGCATCATCATCGAACGCAGCCGTGCGAGCCTGCCTGGGCTGCGGCGCCTCATCCTGTTTGGCTCCCACGCGCGCGGCACGTCGCGTCCGGACAGTGACGTCGACCTGGTCGCAATCGTCGACGACCCGCCCATGCACCGGCCGCGCACGCTGAGCTGGCGGCTCGCCCTGACCGACCTCGCCATCCCGTTTGACCTCGCGGTGTTGAGCCCTGCCGAGTGGGACACGGCGCGCGCCATTCCGGGCACCGCGGTCGCAGAAGCGGACGCCGAAGGGCGGTTGCTATATGCCGCCTGAAACGCGCCGTGACCAGATGGCTGTCAGACATCGGTGTTGACCGACGCTCGGGGGCGTCCGTACACTATGGCCGCGCAGACTCAGCTGAGGCGGCGCATTCTCGACGCACGCGGCGTACTAAGACAGGGATCCAGTGGCGACCAGACCGACTCAATTTGCAGGTGCTCAACGGGACATCAAGCCCGGGCAACTGCTTTCGAATGCTGCGGACTGGACTGTGACTCCGGCCAGCACCAACGCGCGCTACGTTGGAAATGGCAAGCACAAGACGTATCCGCCTCCGTCTGGAGGGGGCGACTGGACGCCAGTTTGGCGCGCCGACGGTACTACCGAACGCTGCGCGCAATTCTCGGCTGAGCAATGGCCAGAATTGCAGCGACTGGCACGAGAAGCGATCCAAGGAGGGTTCATCGGTGCCACCAAGTCCGGCGCGCCCTATGTTGCGACGGATGGTTTCCCGAAGCGGGCGTGGGCTTGGATCGGGGACACGTTACATGAACTCCGTTACTCGGAGAACGGGCAGTATCACGGTTTCCCGTTGACGCGGGATGCTTGTTACCCACTGGACCCGGGACAACGGCTGGCGTCAGCGCCGAGGTGGCGGCCATGAGCATTGCCCCGCCGCACATCGAACGACAGGCCGTTCCGGACGACATCGCCGAAGTGGAGCGCCTGACTTGGTGCCGCCTCCGTTGGCCGATTGGCGACGGGAGCGCGACACGCGTGCGTTCTGAATCGTTCGAATCGGATAGCATCGCCATACCTTTGGTGAACGTCGCGGCGTGGATCGTCGAGAACTGGTGGAGCATCTTGTACGAACTGGCTCGCGTTTCCGATGCTGGTACTCAGGAAGACAGCGGAGGCCTGGACAGCCATGCGCCCGGTTGGCGGTCGCGTCATAGCCTCAGAGTTGCCGATTCGTCGCTCCTGCTCCCTGACTTGAGAATCTTCAGCAGCGGTCGAAACGTGACTTGGCAACTCCGCGCTGACCACGGGCAATTGTTTCGGGCCGTCCCGGATGTGCGGTTTGTGGACGACACGTTGACCGTCGGCAGCCGAGAGGAGTCGGTTGCGTCACTTGGCGAGTTGGTGAGTTGGACGCTCTCGCGCCTCACGAACTGCGATGGGGCAGATGTTTCAAATATTCGAGAAGCATGGGATTTCATTAGCCGAACTCCGTCCAGGTCCAGTCAGGCAGAGTTTTGCCGTGCCGCCGGTCGCCTCGGACTGGACCCCCACGACGTTGAAAGCTGGCCCCAAGGGATCTGCGAATGGCTCGAAGAAGCGCCAGCCGGAACCTTGGACACGGCCTTCTCGGCCGATATCCTTTCATTTTCCAACGATGTGACTGATTTGCCGGGCATTGACCGTGCCTTGCGTGCTCTTGTCCGAGACTCGGGGCTGCGAGAACGTCCAACCGAGCGGACTCGTGGATCTGACGCGTCGATTGTGCGTCCGGATTCGACAACTGCGTTCGCACTCGGTTACGAACGAGCTGAACGCCTGCGCTGGGACGCGCACGTCGATTCCACCGAGCGGTTGCCCGAACTGGAACGAGTGCTTCACGCAGCCTACGGTCAGCGTCTGGTTCACCATCAGAGGTTGGTGGTCCCAGCGCCCGTTTCGGCTGCCGCAGGTTGGAGCTCGGACGGCGTCGACGTAATAACCAGGCCAGACCCCACCGGCCAAAGGAGTCGCTCGCGTCGGTTTGCACTCGCACGAGGTCTCCACCACGCACTGTGGTTGTGCGACGAAGGCGCTCGCCTGGCCACAGATGCCGCAGATGACGACCAACGAGCGTCGCGAGCATTTGCCGCGGAGTTGCTAGCACCACGTCGTGAAGTCTTCCGGCTTGTCGCTGAACGCCGGAAAATCATGCCGGAAATCGACGCAGTTGCGGAAGTTGCCTCGCTGTATGACGTGGATCCCGTGTTGGCGAGGAACCAGTTCGATAACGCCCGTGCCGGTCGGTAGCGGGGTGCAGCAGGCGCACCCGACTCACTCATTTGGTCCGGTCGGGCGTAGTGTTGCCGCTTCCCCAAAACCGCGGCGTTTCGCCAAAACGCGCACCCTCCAGCGCGGTCACTTCGTCCTGGCCGCGCGCACCGCGGCCTTTTCCTGCGCCCGCAGCTCCGCCTCGCGTAGCCGGTAGCTCGGCGCGTCGA
>CAIYWC010000181.1 GCA_903929795.1 uncultured Myxococcales bacterium
CGAACTCCGCGCGCATCGCCTTCGACTCGATCCATCCACGCGCCTTCAAGGTATCGTCCTGCATATCGCCTCCGGGGACTCGCCCTGGAGGATTTTGTAGCAGAATTCATAAAGTGCGAGAATTGTGCGGGATCCGTAGCCCGGCGTGGGTGGGCGTGGTCCCTGATATTCGGACGGTGGCGTTTCTTGCCGCGGCCCGATGAAAAATGTCACACGCGCCATTTCCACGCCGATTGCACTGGCGATGGACGAACCAGGAGCCGCATCGATCCGGCAGCTACTTGCCACGCCACAGAAAAAACCACAGCAACAGCACAACGCCGCCCGGCACGCCGAGAAACCACAGCAACAGCGCCGGCGCAATCCGCCCGGGACCGCCCGCGTGCCACCACGTCACCAGGCGGTGGGCACGCGGGACCTGCACCGGCGGCGGCGGCAGGTTACGGCGGACGCGCGGCTGGCCATCGTCCCGGCTCACGCGCGCACCTGACGCTTCAAGCCCGCCATGCCTTGCGCCACGGAATCCCGCGTGTCCTCCAAGGCGTTCACGACGTCATGCTCCAAGCGCCTCGCCTGCCTCTTCACGTCGGTCGCCCGCCGGGCAATGTCGGCGCGGGTCTGTGCCCCGGATTGCGGCGCCACAAGCACACCGATCGCGACACCCAGCGCCGTTCCACCCGCCAGCGCCAAAAGCACGTGGCCCGCGGTAAATCCGTCGTTTGTCATCCATCCCATGGCTTTTTCCACCTGTTTCGCGATCTCGCGCGGGTTGTGGCGCAGCGCGCCGCGCTTCAGGCGTCCACAATGAACGCCGCCTGCTTTGCCAAATCACGCTGCCACCTCTTGCAAGCTAGCGCCGTTTCCGCGCGCCACCATGAGAAAATTCGATGACCCGCACGTCGGGAAAGCGCATCGGCAGCGGCGTTGGTCGCCCAAGGGTTGCGCACGCGGCACAGACTCGTGACGCGGTGCTGACAATTCTTGGTGGCGGATCAGGTCCGGGCTGCTGTGTTTGGCGAGATGGCTTGGTGCAAGTGCGCGTCGTGCGTCGCCCGAGTCAGGTGGTCATGGTGCCGAGGCCGGCCAGTGGAACTTCCACCGTCAGCTGGAGAACTTGGTCGGGTCCCGCTCCGCGCGTGGCGCATTTCGCCGCACATTGAACGCGAAGCCACTGTGCCGCAAGCAGGTTGTGCTGTCCCCAAAATCCGATTTTGGGCCAACTGGAGCGTCCGATGAAAAAGCGAGAAATCACGATCACCCCTGCGGTACCGCTGCTGGGGCCCAAGCTGTCGCTCAACGCGCTGACTGCCGTGCTCGACCGCGCGCTGCTGATCGCCGAGTCCAATCCGGAAGCTGCCAAGGCGCTCGCAGCGATTGTCCAAGCCAGCGCGGCCAATGACATCGCGTCGCGCCTGGACGCGCTGGTGCATTGGACCGCGTTCGTCAAGTCAGCGCCGCTGGAAGTGCTGCTGGAGCAGCCTGTTCGCGAGCCGTTGGAGCTGCTGGTTGACGCCGTGATTCGCCTGGATGGACGGGTGCCGGGCGCGGCGGCTGACCAAAGCTGATTGGCCCGCCTACGGCGCGTCTGGACGCGCTTGGCCACCCGGACGCCGCGGCGGCGGGCAGCGCACGCGCGCGAGCCAGGTTTGGATGGGTCCCGGCGGATATTGCTGCATTTCCAGCTGCGCCCCATGCGGATCGACCACCGGATACACCGAATTGCGCCAATACCGCTCGCCGACAAACGGCGCAAAAGCCTCGCAAGGACTCGGCAAATCCTGGTCATTTGTCGCGACGCACGCGTCACTGGACCAGACAAAATGCTGGGCGGGCGGCGCACCCGTGGCGGCGCAAAATTGCGTGACATCGGCAATTTCAGCGGAATAAAGCGTCGCTTGGCCGGGTCCCAAGCGACCGCGCGGCACTTCATACCCTGTGCGCTGGCCGCGGGCGGCGCGCGGCCCAACCAGCAGGAAAATGTCGCCCGTCTCGTGGGAAAACGCTTGGCGCAAGCTAAGATAGGCCTGGGCCGGCGCGTCCAGAACCGGCGGTGGCGCGACAAACACTTCCGCGACGATGGCCAGCGCGCAGGCAGCGATGACAATGCGGCGCCAGAGCGGCGTCCCGGCCAGCGCGTCCTCAACGCCCGCGCCGCCCAGCACCAGCGCCACGCAGATCACGCCGACCTGCGCGGCTTGATAGCGATAACCGGTGCCCTGGGACGCGTGGATGCCCAGCTTGCTCAGCGCCAACAGCCCGAACCCGGCGCACGCCAGCGCGCGCGGCAGCCAGGTCGGGCGCGCGAAAACCCCGACAAGAGCCAGCGCCAACGCGACCGGCGCGCCCTGCCCCAGCCGCGGCCAAAGCCACAACCCGAGGCGCTGCGGAAGCGCCCGGCTGATGTCCGGCGGCGTCTCCGCCACGCTCGCCCCCAGCGTCCCGCTCGCGAGCACTACCTGCAGCGCGCTGGCGATTGCCGCCGCCAGTAGCCACAGCTGGACGTCCCGGCGCCGGTTGGACTCGACAAGCGCGGCCAGAAACAGGACCAGCCCCACCGCGGTCAATGGCCCCAGCGCATGACCGAGCGCCAGCAGCGTGAGCCCAACAGCAACGGCGACGCGCGCCGCCGGCCCCGGCCGTGCCGCCAGCCAGAGGCACAGCGCGACGAGCAGCTGCTCGACGATGGTCGCCGACTCGCTGCGCGCAATCCGCACCGCGACCGGCGTCCAAATCGCGACGACCGCGGCCATCGCCGTCCACGTCCAGCGCCGGGACCAGGCCCACGCCGCAGCCACGGAAAGCGCCACCGCGAGCGATCCAAGCGTCACGGCAATCCAGGCCAGCGCGTCGTGCGTCTCGCCAAAGACGGCCGTCAGGTCGCGTTGGAGCTGCAGCCAAGCCGCGCCGTACTCAACAAGGCGCTGGGTCGCATCGCGCGCCACCTGCGGCCAGTGAATCGCGATCGCCAGCTCGACGAGGCCATGGCCGTTGTTGTGCAGCGGCGCGAACGGCAGCTGTAGCCGCACGCACATCGCCAGCGCCCCCGCGACCACAAAGGCCAACACGTGCGCCGGCCGGGGCTTGTGGCGCCACAACGACAGCGCGACCGCCAGCAGCAGCACCAGCCACAGCAGCCGAGCGAGCTGCGATGGCCAGGGCGTGGCCTCCAGCCGCGAGAGGTTGATGCGCAGCTGCGCGCGAGCCAAGTCGCCGTGATCATTGTGGATAACGACGGCGCGAATGCGCTCCTGCGCTTGACCGAGGACCGGATTCGGCGGCGGCGGCAGCTGGATGCGAAACGACCGCGAACCACCCGCGGCGCGGCCGTCCGCGTCCGAGAGGAACCGCACTTCCGCTGTGTGCTTGGCGGCGTCGACCAGGGCAACGGTAAAACCTTGGCCGCCAATCGCGATGCTGGCCACGCGGACGTCGGACAGCACGCTCGCGCCATCGCCAAAGGGCTGCAAAAGCGCCAGCACGTCGGCTTCGCGCCCTGGTGGCAACGCCCAGGCGCGGGCGGAAAAAGCCAACAACGCGAGGACGGCGCAGGCCCAGGCAGCGGCGGACCGCGGCGATCGCCCTGCTATTGCCGTTTCGCTCCGCACTGCGATCGCGCCCCCGGGAAAGCTCCCGCGCCGGCCCCCACACGCACAGCGCGCGCAAAACCTGCCAAGGCGGGTGAGTCTGAACGGACCGATTCAACTCGTCAAGCTGACATTTTCCCTGTTGTTTCAGCAAGTTTAGCAGTCAGCGACCGCGACCCGGCGGGCTTGACGCCAGCGGCGCCCGGGGCACACTCGCACTGTGGCGGCGCGACGCCGGAAAGGCCCGCGAGAACGCCGCACGCAGCGCACGGAGATTCGCATGCCGTCGAACGAATTCGCGCCGCTTCCGCGGTTTTGGCGCCGCCTGTTCCTGGTGGAGCTGCCGCTGGTCCTCAGCGCGCTGGGTCTGTGGCTCGCGGCGCCGACGACGTACCTGCGCGACACCGTGGGGATTGCCCAGCCGGGGCCGCCGGAAGTCCTGCTGCTGCGGCTGTATGCCGGGACAGTGGGCTCGCTCGTGCTGGGCTTTTACGGCTGGCTGCTGCTGCAAAGATCCGTGCATTTGCCGACATTTCGCGCATTTCAGGTCTGCCTGGGCGTGGGCGACCTGGCGATCTTCGCGGCGGGCGTCGCGCATTGGCCGGCGACGGATCGCCACGATCTGCTTGCCGTGCAGATGGGCATGGCCGCGCTGTGGGGCGTAGTGCGGAGCGTGTACGTGCTGCGGGTCGGCTGATTGCCATTTCGATACAAGCCCTTGCACCGGTTCAGGCTCAGGGGGAAAATCGCGCTGGACGCATTCGTTCGGCATGGTAACGTTCGCGTCGCCTTGGAGCTGTGCATGTCCAACCTGTCCGACTTGCGGCCGCGGCCGACCGACGTTCCCTCTGAGCTGTTCGTGGCGCCTTCTCGCGAAGCGCAGTTTCTCGTTCGGCACCTGGCGTGGCTGGTCGCGCCGACGGACGGTCGCGGCGGCCTGGTCTCGCGCGCGCTGCGGATGGCGCTCGTCGCGCCGTTCACCCAGCTGACGTTTGTCAGCTTTGACCTCCAGGCCTTTCTGTTCGACATTTTCCACACGACCCGCATCGCGCGGCTTGGCCACTTCGCGTTCATGGCGTCGTTCAACTTTTGCCTGATGGCCGGGCTTGCCCGCCTCGGCAGCGGCACCGCGATCGCGTACGCCGCCGTGTTGTGCGCCTGGTACGGTCTGATCGCGTGGAGCGCCCGCCTGCCCTTGTGGTGGTTCGTCATGCTGCCCGTGCTCGCGGCGATGTGCTGGGGCGCGATTGCGTTCGCCACGCTGGCCGCGCCGTGGGCGAATCCGTGGCTGGGCGCGGCGCTGAGCGCGGTGCTGATCATGCTGTCCCACGCGCCGGAGCCGGCGCTGCCGCCGCGCGCCATCGCGGGCAATCGCTGGCAGCCGCTGAACGTCTACGTTTTTGGCCCGCGCGACGGGCTCCAGCGCTTGCGCAACGCCGGTCGCTTGGCACTGTTCCTGTTCTGGGGCACGCTGGACGAGGCCTGGGCGGCGCCACGCCTGCTGCCCTACAACGTGCTGATGCTGCTGCTTCGCCTCGGGTACGCGCCGGAGCTGCGCGACCGCCTGCGCGACCGCGTTGCGCGTGCCCAGCGCGACGGCAATCCGGCACTCGATTACGTCGGCACCGGCGGCGGCACGTTCCTGGCGCTACAGTCCGCCGCTACACAGGCTGACCGAAATTGAACTTCAAGCGCGTTCTGGCAGACCGGGCGCATTTCGGCGAGGGGACCGCGCGCTTGTTCCGAAGGTGGCACGCCGCGGACGCCTGCGGGCTGATCCCCGAATTCGGTCAGCGCGTCTATTTCGCCGTGACCTTCACCGAAACGATCGGCCCGTCCGCCGCCGTCACGCCCGTGCCGACCTGAAACGTGCCGCCGTGACCGAGGCCAAAAAGCCGCGCCATCGCTTTGAAATCGCCCATTTCAGCCCAAGTCTGACCGTCGGCGCTGACGTGCACCTTGCCGGCGCCGTAGTGCAGGAACACGTCGCGGTCGAAGCGCACGGTGTTTTGGCCCGGCAGAAACGTCAGCCCGGGAATCTCCACCGTCACCTTGAGCGGCACCTCGTCGCCCGCCTTGACGCGCACGATAAACGGCTCGCCGCGCTTGATGCGCTCGCCCAAGCTGTCCGCCTGGCCGCGCAGCTCGGTCAGCGCCAGCGTAGGCGTGTCGCGCAGCTCCAGCGGCCCGACCGTAGAACAGGCAGCGCACAGCATCAGGCCGAAAATCGCATTTCGCATGAGAAACTCCCGTGGCGCGGTGGAGCGCCGCCTCGCCTGAAGGTCGCGGCTGCGGGTGGGTATTCCCGGCGTTTGACGCGCGTCCGGCGGCGCAAGCGCTGGCGAATAGAACCGCGACTTGCTACGTTGAAGCTGTGCGGCGCCCAATCGCCGCCCGGAGGCGTCATGAAGCCGCTTCGATTGGTTCTGGTGCTGTGTGCCCTTGCCCTGACCGTCACGCCCGATGCTGCGTTTGCGCGCGGCCGCGGCGGCGGAGGCGGCGGCTTCCACGGCGGCGGCGGATGGCACGGTGGCGGCGGTTCGCGCGGCGGCGGATGGCGCGGCGGCGGCGGCTTCCGGCCCTTTGGCGGCGGTCACTGGGGCTGGGCGCCCTGGTGGGGCGTCGGCGTCGCATTTGGCTATCCCGGCTACATCTGGCCGTACGGAATGCCCTGGGTCGTTTACCCCGCCGTGGTGCCGGGCTACGTCGGTGCCGTGCCAGAAGCGGTGCCGGTCCAGCCGCCCTCGCCTGCGGTCGTGATGCACGCGGGCGAGGTGACCAGCATGAACGTCGGGCTGCGTCTGCACTGGCGCTGCGACAACCCGCAGATCATCGTGCCGTCGCTCGAAAGCGCGGGCGAGGATGAGATGGCGCTCGTGCTGCGCGCCAACGCCGCTGGCGAGGCGTATTGCCTCGTGGGCGACGGCGAAGAATCGCCGCTGCGCATCCACATCGTCGTGCTGCCTGCGGTGACTCCGTCGCCGCGCCCGGTCCAAGCGCAGCCGACGCTGACACCGCCGCCACAGCAGGCCAATCCGCCGGCTGAGCCGCCACCGCCGCCGCCGGCGCAGATTCCGCCGCCGCCTTGAACAGGCCGACCGATGTCGGACACCAAGTTCTTTCGGTTAGACCTGATGCATTTCGGACTGGGACGGCGAGCGTGTTCCGAAGGTCGCACGCCGCGGATCGCCAGGTCTTGAACTTCGGGTTCGGTCGCGGGTAGCTCGCGCTACTTGACGCAGCCGCCCGTGCCGGAAGCGGGCGCGGCGGGCGGCGTCTTGAGCGGCGCGCAGTTGAAGTCAAACAGGTCCAGCAGCGCATCCGCGTTGGCGTCGCGCGCCGAGAACGCCGGCAAGTCGTATAGCGCCTCGATAAACCGCAGCAGCGACGAGTGGCTGTGCAGCGTGTGCGACACGTATTTCTGGCGGGCGTACGGCGAAATCATCACAAACGGCACGCGAAAGCCCAGGTTGTTGAATTCCGCCTGATCCGCGGCGGGCGTGCAAGCTGCGGGCGGCGGAACGTGGTCGTAAAAGCCGCCGGATTCGTCGTACGTGAACGCCAGCGCCACGCCCTTGCCGTCGCTCTCCAACCAGATCGAGCTCGCAGTCACCGCGTCGTAGATTTTCTTGGTCCACGCCTCGCCTTTTTGCACGTCCGCGGGCGGATGCTCGTCCTCGTCGTTCAGCTTGGCGTCGATGAACACGACCTGCGGCAGCTTGCCATTGGTCAGCGCCGTGAAGAACGCCGCCGTCGGCGCCACGCCCGCGTGCGACGCATTCCAGCCCAGGCTCAGCAGCGCGACGTCCAGCGGGTAGTCGTCGTCCGAATACACGCCCCAGGTCACGCCGGCTTTGTCCAGCGCGTCAAAGATCGTCGGCGTGCCGTCGGGCAAGAAGTTGGTGCCGGTGTTTTTGACGCCGTAGGACTGGCCCACGTACAAATACGAGCGGTTGGCCCACGTGCCGCCCAGCACCGAGCAGTGATAATGGTCCGCCAGCGCGTAGGTGTTGGCGAGAAAGCTGTAGAACGGCAACTGCGCCGGGGTAAAGCCGCCCATCACAAAATGGCCGTCCGTCACCGCCGCCGTCAGCTCGTCCGGGCCCACGGTGTGGTCGATCGCGTCGGAGACAAAGCCGTCGAGCTTGCCGCCGTCCCACATCGCGTGCATGTTGTCCCACTGGTGGCTCGGGTCCAGCTGCACGCAGGTCGTCGCCTCCGCGAACACGTTCACCGCCGCGCCGGTCTTGTCCGGATTGCTGGCGGTCGCCGGCACGGCTTCCACGTCCGTGCGGCCCAGGCGGCCGAAAATCGCGTCGAACGAACGGTTTTCCTTCATGACGACAATCACGTGGCCGATCGGCAGCTTGGCGCGGTCCTCGCTGGAAAAACCAAGCGTATCAACAACTTTGGCGCCGGCAGCGAACGTGCAGCTCGAGCGATCCGCGGCGTGTGGATCCGCGACGGGCGCCGCGCCACACGCCAACGCCGCAGCGTCGGAGTCGGTGCCATCCGCAGCAGCGGCATCGGCATCGGCGGTCGCAGCCGGCGTCGACGACGAGCCACAGGCGGCGCACAAACCCAGCGCGAGGGCTGGAACCAGCAAAAGACGGAAAGCAGCCACGAAACCTCCAGAACGCGCGGCAAAAAGCGCAAATGCGCAGCGAACAGCCGCGCTGGAGCGAGCTTACCAGACGCGCGCGGCATGTGACAGTTCTATGCGTTTTTGATGACGACGGCGTTACGGCGCGGCGATCGGCACCAGCCGCGAGCGTAGGAGCGCAATGATTTCGGCGTCGCTCGGCCGTGGACCGTCGCCGAGGTGCACATACAGGCGCGCGAGCGTGGCGAACTGGCCGGTCATCAGCAGCAGCCAGACGATGAAGAAGTCGGTGTTGCGAAACACGATCGCCCGCTCCTCGGCGTACACCGCGCGATTCTTGAGGAATTCGCCCGGCATCTCCGTCCAGTGCATATTCGCCTTCAGGTGGTGGCCGATGTGGTAGCCGTCGTTGAAGCAGCGGCGGTTGTAGCGGCTATCGATGCACGTCAGGCTGTTGCGGAAGCAGTTTCCCGGCGCGTCGGCGTCGACAAACGCGTGCTGGCCCCAGTTGCCGCACATCATCAGGAACCGCACGATGAGCACGGGCGCGATGAACACAACAAGCGTCGCCTGCCAGCTGTAGAGCGCCAGCAGCGCGCAGACCGCCCAGAACGTCAGCTCGCCGCGCAACAACCGCCGCCGCAGCGCCGGGCGCTTGGTGCGCGTCAGGTAGCCGGCCAGATCGACGATGCCCAGCGTCATGAACCGGGCAAAATAGCGCAGGAAATCCGCAAGCTTGTCGCGTTGGTAGGGCATCGTCGTGCTGAGATCCGCCGCGAGGTTGTTTTCCGGATGGTGCATGCCGACGTGGTGGACGAAATACGCCTCAGGCGTCTCGCCCAGAAACGGGCCCAGCACCCACGGAATATACTGATTCAACAAGGCAAATTCCCGACGGAACAGCGGCCGGTGGCTCGTGTTGTGCAACATCAGGATGAAGCGGTCGACGAAAATCAGGAACAGCGCCGGCAGGTACAGCAGCGCGAACCAGGCCGGGAACGTGCGCAGCCAAAACAGGTAAGCCGCGACCGGGAAAATGCCCAGCGAGGCCTGGGCGATGAGCGCGACGAACGGCACGTCGCGCGGGTCGTTGATGAGCTTTTGCGCCCAGCGGGTCAGCAGCCCGGGCTGGCCCGGCGGCGTGTAGAACGCGTCAGTGGCAGCAGCGTCGGCCGGGTGCGCTGGCGAGGCGGATGGAGACAAAGCGGCAGAAGCGGGCATGGGCGACTCGCGTGGACGACAAAAGTGATGGGCCATACGCGGTGGCCGAGACGCGGGGACAAGCGGCGTTCATCCGCGGCGCGCCTCCGGAGGAGCAGGTCCGCGGTCCAGTCCGAAATGCGCGAGGTCTGCCCCTGGGCGGTTGGCTCTCGCACAAAGCCGATCATCCAGAGCGCGGGCGGCGCACGGGCAAGTCTCGGCCGGCGCACGTGCGCGGTCAAGCCATTCAGTAGACCTGGCCTGGGTCAAAACCGACGCTATGGCTGTGGCACTGGCCGCACCACGCCGTGGAATGCGGTTTGCCTTTGCCGTCCGCGGTGTAGTACTGCGTTGTCGTATGGCAGACCTCGCACTCGCCGCCGCCCAGCGTGGTGTCCGTGCCGCCGGAGCGCGCGAGGCCCTGGGCGCTGGCGCCCTCGGGCAAAGTCATCGTGACCCACGGGCCGTTGCCGTCCGGCGTGGCGATCTGCCGGCGCAGGAGAAACGCGTTGCTGCTGCCGTGCGGATCGTGGCAGGTCGCGCAGGCGGCGCCGGCGGGGTGCGTGGCCTCGCTGTGGCACTCCGCGCAAGTCGTGGAGGTGGCGTGACCGGCGATGCCGACGGCGCCCAGGACGACATGGCAGCGGTTGCAGTCGTAGAGCAGCGCGTGACTCGACGGCTGCGACCACGCTTGGCCGATCGCCAGGTGGCATTCTCCACACGCCGGGGCGACGGTCAGATCGGAGCCGACGCCCGTTGGCTGCGTCGGTCCGCTGCCGGTTTCCGCCTGGACCGCCCAAACGCCCGCCACGGCAAGCGCGGCGAAAACTGCCAAAAGCGGCGCGCGTTTCATGGCTTCACCCGCCCTTGGCTCTTGGGGTCCGCCAGATACGTCGCCATCCGGTGCGCCAGGGCCTGCTGCGTCAGCGTCGGATTGAAGCCCGTCGACGTCGGATACACGCCGCCGTCGGCGATCCACACGTTGTCCACGTCGTGCAGCCGGCCAAACGGGTCGGTCACGGACGCTTTCGGGTCCACGCCCATCCGCGTCGTGCCCATCAGGTGCTTGGATTCCGGCACGCCGTCCTGCGCGACAAAGTCGATCTCCAGCACTTCCACCGCGCCCGCAGCCACGGCAATCGCGTGTAATTTCGGCATGTAATAGTCGATGAGCGCCTGGTCGCGCTTGTGCCGCACGTACGTCACGCGCGCGACCGGCCGGCCGTACACGTCGCGCACTTTCGGGTCCAGCTCGACGCGGTTCGTCAGCTGCGGCATGTCCTCGCCCATCATGGAAACCGATGAGATTTTGCGGCGATAGCGGCCCGGGACCATGATGTCCTTGTGCACTTGGCGCGGCACGCTGATGCCCATGTCGATCGGCCCGGTCTGGCCGCCCAGCTCGACGTAGCCGCCGCGGAGGTAGCCCGGGCTGCCGTCCGACACCGTGAAATCGGCCATGGCGTGGGTCACGACGCGGCTGCGGTAGGAGCGGATTTCGTCGTCGAACACGCCGATCGCAGCAAAAACCGTGTGGAACATCAGGTTGCGGCCCAGCAGCCCGCTGGAATTGCCGATGCCCTCCGGATGCGCCGCGTTCGCCGACGCCAGCAGCAGCCGCGGCGTCTCGATCGCGTTGGCCGCCAGGATGATCTGCGGCGCCGTGAGCGTCTGGGTCGCGCCGTCGGAGCCAATCACGGTCACGCCGGTCGCGTGCCCGCCGTCCGCTGTGGTCAGCAGCTGGGTCACGCACGTCTCCGACAGCAGCGTCAGGTTGCCCGTCAGCTGCGCCGCGCGGATGACCGTGACCGCCGTGGAGCCCTTGGCGTCAATCGGGCACCCGCTGCTGCAAAAGCCGCAATCGACGCACGCGGGCCGGCCGCCGTAGGCGATCGAGTTATTGGCCATCGGCATCGGATGCGGATGATAACCCAGCGATTTTGCGCCCTTGGATAGCACCGCCGCGGCCTTGGGCGGCCGTCCTGGCGGCATCGGGTACGGCCCGCGCGGCTCGGCAAACGGGTCTGCGCCGGCCGCGCCCTGCACGCCGATCAGCCGCTCGACCACGTCGTAATGGTCGGCCAAATCGCTGTAGGCAATCGGCCAATCGACCAGGCTCGCGCCGTCCACCGCACCGTAGTTCGTCAGCGCTTGGAGGTCGATTTGCTGCACGCGCGGGCAATCGCCGTCGTAAAACACGGTACCGCCGCCGACGGTCACGCCAAGTCCTTGAAACTCCACGGTTGCCGCGTCGCCGCCGGTCGCCTGAATCAGCGTACGCGGCTCGATGAACGGGTCGTGAAAGCCAAAATAGCGCCGCCGACGCAGCTCGTCGTTGCCGAACAGGGACTGCCGCAAGATGTCCGCACCGAGCGTCGGATAGGCGTTTCGGCCCTTCTCGATCAGCGCGACTTTCAAGCCTTTTTGCGTCAGCACGTAGGCAGCCATGCCGCCGCCCGCGCCCGACCCCACGATGATCACGTCAAATGGCCCGGCCATCGCTTAGCCCTCCTCAGGGTTCGACATCTGCCGCGCCGTGTAGCCGATCGGCTGCCGGTCGCCCTCGTAATCGATGAGCTTCCAGCCTTTTTGCTCGAAATTGCCACCATAGACCGGATCGCCGTACATCGCCTCCACCACGTGCGTGTACAGCTGCGTGACGAAATTCGCGTCCGCGGTGTCGAGCAGCCCGGCGATCGTCGCCTGATCCAGCGTCGCCAGCCCTTTGCCCGCGGACTTCTGCGCCAGCGCGTCCAGCGCGTCCAGGCCGTCGTTGTACTGCGCTTGCAGCCCGGCGACGGGTCCGTTCCATTCGCGCTCCGGCTTGCCCAGCGAGCCTTCCAGGTAGGTCCGCCACCGCAGCGCCTCGACGCGCGTCAGCGGCTGGAAACTCGAAAACCCGTCCAGCCCGCCGTGACGGCCAGAAAAGGGCCCACCGGCGTAAATCCGCGGCGGATCCGAGCGAAACGCGCCCAGCAGCTGGTCCACGTACCACGCCGCGTGCACTTCTGTCGCACCGGGCGAGGTCGGATCGCCGGGAATCAGCGCGTCAAACGCCGCCAGCAGCATCGCATAGCGCTCCGGCGTCAGGAACGTGCCGTCCGGAACCGTCCAATTGCCAACGGTGATTGGCGCGGTCGCCGTGACATCGTCAGGAAGTCCAACGGTTCCATCCGGTTGCGCATCACCGCCACCCGTCGCCGCCGCGCGATTGCACGCAGGCAACGCGGGCGCGGCCATGAGCACCAGCGCTCCGCCAAGAAACTGGCGTCTTGTCCATGG
This sequence comes from uncultured Myxococcales bacterium, assembly GCA_903929795.1. Lineage (GTDB taxonomy): Bacteria > Myxococcota_A > UBA9042 > UBA9042 > UBA9042 > CAIYBN01. The sequence goes on from CAIYWC010000181.1 coordinate 12,670, forward strand.
GTTGCGAGATACCATGCTGGCCTCTCCTTTGTCCGCTGAGGACGGCGGACGCGCTATCTTTAGGCATGGCGCGGGGGTTGGCAAGGACGCCGCCGACTGTGGTTGCAGCGCCCCTGCCAAGCCAGTACCGTCGGCCCATGCCGCTGCACCTGCATCGCTCCAACGCCGTGGAATTGCTCGTTGCGGAGCTCGCGCGCCTGCTGCACGCGCAGTGGCCGGCGGATCCATTCGAGCCGGTCGGCATCGTCGTGGGCAGCCGCGGCATGGAGCGTTGGCTGCGCCACCAACTGGCGACCCAGCACGGCATCGCGACGCGGCTGGATTTTCCCTTTCCCCGCCCGGCGTTTGACGGCGCGACGGCGCTGCTGTTCGGCGTGACGCAGCGCGCGGATTTCTGGAACCTGCGGGCGCCGGCAGACGCGCGGTGGCAGGTCGACGCGCTGGCGTTTGCCCTTGTGCCGCTGCTGCGCGCGCTGCTGCCGCACCCGGATTTCGCCGCCGTGCAGCGCTACCTGGGCGAGCAGCCGACTGAAGCCGTGGCGCCGCGGGAGCTGACTTTTGCCCGCCAGGTCGCCGAGACGCTGGATCGCCTGATGCACGAGCGGGCGCACGACGCAGCGCAGTGGCAGGCACAGCCGGATTCCGCGCCGCCGCCGCACCGCTGGCTCGCCCGGCTGCTGCACGCGCTGACGACGCCCGACGCGCCGAGCCCCGCGCAGCAGCTCCAGACCCTGCAGCGGCAGACGCCAACGCCGACGCGGCACCGGCTGCACGTTTTTGGCCTGTCGACGATGGGTCCCGGCGACGTGCAGCGGCTGGGGCAAATCGCACGCGGCATGGATGTGCACATCCACCTGCTGGTGCCCTCGCACGCGTGGTGGGCGGACGTGCGCACGCGCGCGGAGCTGCGGCTGGATTTGCGCGCAGCCACGACGGATCTGGCGCGCCGGGCGGTGGAGGCAGAGCTGGCGTCGCAAAATCCAGTGCTGGCGGCGCTGGGCGGGCCGAGCCGCGATCTACAAGTGCAGCTGGAGGAGATGGGCTATCTGGAGGATGAGCGCGTGGCGCCGCAGCGCGAGCCCGCGCCGGGGCTGCTGGGCCAGCTGCAGGCGTGGATCGCCGACGCCGCGCCGCTGCCACACGACGCGCCGTGGCCTCGGCGGCCGGACGACCGGTCCTTTGCCGCCCACGCGACCTACGGCCCGACGCGGCAGGTGGAGGCGCTGCGCGACGAGCTGCTGGCGCGGTTTGCCGCGGATCCGGCGCTGGAGCCGCGCCATGTGCTGGTGATGACGCCGGATATCGAGACCTTCGCGCCGCTTGTCGCCGCGGTTTTTGCTCGCCATGGCCTGGCGGTGTCGCTGGACGATGGCGGGCGGCGGCTGCCCGTCATTCCCACCGCGATCGCGGACCTGGGCCTGCGCCGCACGAATCCGCTCGCCGAGGCGCTGCTGCAGCTGCTGGGGCTGGCGGGCGAGCGCGTGACGGCGGCGGCACTGCTGGAGCTGCTGACGCTCGCGCCCGTGCGCAACAACCTGGAATTGCAGGCAGAAGACCTGACCGACATTCGCGAGCTGGTCGCCGCGTCCGGCATGCGCTGGGCCTTTGACGCCGCAGATCGCCACCGCCACGCGGAGCAGCCGGAGCTGGACCAGAACACGATCCGCTTTGGCCTGGAACGGCTGGCGCTGGGCGTGCTGCTGCCGGATGAAGCGGCGACGCTGGACGTCGTCGCTGGGCCGCCGATGCCGCTGGTGCCTGAGCCGATCGCCAGCCGCGATCGCACGGCGCGCGTGGGCACGCTGATCCGCTTTGTCCGCGAAGTGCGGCATCAGTGCGAGACGCTGCAGGCGCCGCGCACGGCTGAGGCGTGGGTCCGGGATTTGACGGCGGCGCTGGACGCGCTGACAGCGGTCGAGCCGGGCCAGGCGTGGCTGCGCGCGAGCGTTGTCGATATCCTGACGGCGCTGGGCAAGGACGGCGCGCACCTGCAGCTGCCGCTGACCCGGACGGCGCTGCTGCGCTGGCTGCAGGGCCGGTTCGAGATGCCGCAAAAAGCCGATCGCGCGGTGGCCAGCGCGGTGACGGTGTGCGCGCTGGAGCCGATGCGCTCGGTGCCGTTTCGCGTGGTGGCGCTGCTGGGCATGGATGACGGCCAGTTTCCGCGCGGTGCGCAGGCGCCCAGCTGGGATCCGTTTGCCGATGGCCGCCGCACGGGCGAGCGCGACCGCCGCGAGATTGACCGGCACCTGCTGCTGGAGGCGCTGCTGTCCGCGCGCACGCATTTCTGGCTGTTCTGGTCCGGGCGCGATGTGCGATCGGGCAAGCCGCTGCCGGCCGCAGTGCCGGTGGAGGAGCTCCTGGAGTCGCTGGCGCGGCTGACCGGCGTGGGCCGCGCGGCGCTTGTGTGCGGACATCCGCTGCAGCCGTGGAGTCCGAAGGAATTTCAAGAACTTGCGCCACGCGGTTTTGACCACGGCTTGCTGGATGCCGCGCGCACGCTGCAGGCGGTGCGGCTGGGCACGCTGCCCCCGCGGCAGTCCGGGCTGCTGGCGCTGGCGGACGCAGTGCTCGCGGCGGAAGGGACGCCGCCGATGCGCATCAGCGTGGGCGCCTTGGCCAAAGGGCTGTTGGAGCCGCAAAAACTGTTGCTGCGCGCGCGGATGCAGCTGACGCTGGCGCAAGACGAGACAGCCCTGGCGACGCGCGAGCCCCTGGAGCTGGATGCGCTGGATGGCTGGGCGGAGCGCGATCGCCTGCTGACGGCGCTGCTGCAGCCGGACGTCGACGTGCCGGGGCTGTTGGCGCGGGCGGTGGCGCACGCGGCGGGTCGGGGCGCGCTGCCGCTGCAGGCGGGCGGCCGGGCGCTGCTGGCGGGGGAGCTGGCGGCGGCGCAGCGCGCGGCGGAACGGGTGGCCGCGGTGACCTGGCCGGCGGTGCCGCAGCCCGACGTGACGCTGCGGCTGGACGACGGCACCGAGCTGTTCGGCGGGTTGACAAACGTCTACCAGCGCGACGGCCAGCTGCTGCTGCACTGGGTGACGGCGAGCAAGGCGCCCAACGCCACGCTGCAGCTGCAGGCGTGGCTGACGCTGCTGGCGGCGCAGGCGGCCGGGCTGCCGGTGGCGGCGGCGCGGGCGGTGGGCTCGGCGGACAAGGACAAGGACGCGGAAGTGTGGTTCGTCCCGCCTCCGGTCGACGAGGCGCGGGCGCTGCTGGCGGATCTGGTGGCGGTTTGGCGGTCGGCGCGGTGCCAGCCGGTGCCGCTGTTCGGGGTGACGTCGCCGGCGCTGGCGGAGGTGCTGGCCAGGGAGCCCGACGCGCCGGCAGCCACGGTGCAGCGCGTGCTGCTGGACAACTGGAGCGGCAACGACCGGACCCGCGGGGATGCCGACGACGCGGCGGTCGTGCAGCTTTTTGGCGAGGATCCGCCCGTGGCGCTCGCCCAGGCGGCCGACCCGCTGAGCCTGCGCGACTTGGCGCTGCGCGTGTGGTTGCCCCTGCAGGCGCATCGGGCGACGGCGATCGCCGGCTGGGTACGCTCCGCCGAGGAGGCCGCATGAGCGCCGCACCGCCGACTTGGACCGGCCACGAGCCGCTGCCGGACGCCCAGACGCTGCTGCTGGAAGCGAGCGCGGGCACCGGCAAGACCTGGCAGATTGCGCACTTGGTCACGCGGTTGGTGGCAGAAAAAGGCCTGCCGGTAGAGCGGATTTTGGTCATCACGTTTACCAACGACGCGGCCGCCGAGCTGCGCGACCGCGTGCGCGCGCGGCTGGCGGTGGCCCGCGACGTGCTGGCGGACGAGGCGCCGCCGTCGCGCGATCCGCTGCTGGCGGCCTGGCAGACGCACCCGGAGAAGTCGCTGCTGCGGCTGCGGCTGGCGGCGGCGTATTCGGCGTTCGATCTGGCGCCGATCTCGACCATCCATGGATTTTCACAGCGGATGTTGGCACAGCTGGCGTTTGAGTCGGGCCAGGAGGCTGGGCTGACGCTGCTGGCGGACGTGCAGCCGCTGCTGGACGAGTGGGTCGCGGACGAGCTGGCGCGGCTGTTCGCGGCGGCGGACGAGGCCGAGCTGGCGCTGGCGGCGGAGCTGGGCTGGACGCGGAGCGAGCTGGGCGCACTGGCGCGATCGGTGACGGGCGCCGTGATGCCGCTGGTCCTGCCGCCGTGCGAGGCGCCGGTCACGCCGCTGGACGCGCTGCGGCAATGGCGGCTGGCGGTGGCGGAGTTCACGGCGTGGCTGGACGGTCCGGCGGGGACGGCGGCGTTCGCGGCGATGCAAGCGGAGATCGCGGCCAAGCGCGGGCGGCTGGACGGCAAGGCGATCGGCGCGCGGCACCTGACGGGCTATTGGCCGAGCCTGCGCGGCTGGCTGGCGGCGGGCGGTCCTCGGCGGCAGCGGACCGGGACGGCGCAGACCGCGTGGCCGACCGCGTTCACGCTGGCGACGCTGAATGCCGCGTGGCGCAGCTCGGAACCGGTGGCGCATTTCGCCGCGGCGCCGCTGTTTACGGCCTGGTCGGCGCTGGTGGCGCTGCAGGATCGGCTGTGGGCGCAGCCCCGGGCGACGGCGGCGGTGCGTGCGCGCGCGCACCTGGAGGCAGAGCTGCAGCGGCGCGGCGCGCTGACCTACGACGCCATGCTGTCGCGGCTGGCGGACCGCATCGCTGCGGAGGGTCGGCAAGGCGCGCTGGCGCTGGCGATCGGCCGGCGCTACGACGCGGCGCTGGTGGATGAGTTCCAGGACACCGACAGCGCGCAGTGGACCGTGCTGGACGCGGCGTTCCAGGCGGCGCACAAGCCGCTGCTGCTGATTGGCGATCCCAAGCAGGCGATCTACGGCTTTCGCGGCGCGGACGTGCACGTGTACATGGCGGCGGTGGCGTCCGGCGGCGCGGCGCTGCGGCGCGCGACGATGCGGCAGAATTGGCGTTCGGACCCGGATTATGTGCGGGCGATGAACGTGCTGTGGCGCGAGGGCTCGGATGCTTTTGCCCTGGGCGGCGCGGATCCGCCGGCTTTTGACTATGTGGCGGTGACGACGCCGGCAGCGATCGCGGCCGTCCCGCTGCGCGTGCAGCCGGAGCCCGGGAGCGGCGTGGAACCGCGCGTGGCCCTGGAAATTCGCTGGTTTGACGCGGGTGTCCAGCCGGGGGCGCGCCCGGGGCGAATCGGCCAGCGGGACGTCGGCGAGGACTGGGCGGCGGAGCTGTGTGCGCGCGAGGCGTGCCAGCTGCTGGAGACGACGCGGCTGGCGCTGGACGACGCCGAGCCGCGGCGGCTGCGGGCGGGCGACATCGCGGTGCTGGTACGGACCGGTCGCCAGGCGCGCAAGGTGCAGCGCGCGCTGGGACGGGTAGGCGTGACTTCGGTGGCGGCGGGGCGGCGCAGCGTGTTCGCGAGCCCGGCGGTGGCGTGGCTGCTGGCGTGGCTGGACGCGGTGGCGGCGCCGGGCCGCGATGGGTTCGCGCGCACGCTGGCGACGACGCCGCTTGTCGGCTGGACGCTGCGCGAGTTGGACGACGCGCTGCGGGCGGCGGACGCGCTGGCGCAAACCGCGACGCCACCAGCGGAGCGCGACTGGACAGCGTGGATGACGGTCATCGACCAGTGGGCCAACCGCTGGCCGCTGCAAGGCTTTGTCCGGGTTTTTGAGAGCGCGCTGGACCACGCGCAGGCCATCGAACGGCTGCTGGCAGGCACCGACGGCGAACGGCTGGCGACCGACCTGCGGCACCTGGCCGAGCTGTGCCACGCCGAGGAGCGGCGCACACGGCTGAGTCCGGGCGGTCTGGCGGTGTGGCTCCGCGCACAGGTCCAGCAGGCCGCCTCCCAGCCGAGCGACGAGCAAGCGCTGCGGCTGGAGAGCGACGCGGCGGCGGTGCAAATCGTCACGATTCACGCGAGCAAAGGTCTGGAATACCCGGTGGTTCTGCTGCCTTTTGCCTGGGCGGAGGCGGGCGGCACCAGTCGAGGCCAAGCGCCGGTGAAATTCCACGGACCGCACGGCGCGGTGTGCCTGGAGATGGCGCCGCCGCACAGCGAAGCGCGGCGGGTGGCGCAGGCCGCGCAGGACGCGGAAGGGCTGCAGGAGCAGCGGCGGCTGCTCTACGTGGCGCTGACCCGAGCGCGGCATCACACCGTGGCGTGGCTGGCGCCGGCGGGGCAGACGGGCGGCGATCCGGAGGACAGCGCGTTTGCGGCGCTGGCGCTGCGGCCACAGCCGGGCGAGGACGCGGCGCCACTGCCAAGGCTGCCGGCGACGGGGAAATCGAGCCCGCCCGAGGCCTTTGACGCTGCGGTCGCGCACTGGCACGCCCGACTGACGCAGTTGGCGGCGGCGTCCGACGGCTGCATCGCCTGGCACCGCGAGCCGCCGCTGGCCGAGGCGCCGCAGCGGGTGCAATTGCCGCTGGAAGTGCCGCTGCAGCTCGCGGCGCGGGTCTGGCCCGCGGATCGGTCGATGACGACGCCGTGGCTTGTGACAAGCTATTCCGCGCTGGCGGCGGGACGGACGCTGGAGCAAGCGGCGCCGACCGGCGATTGGGAGCCGGGCCAAGGCGCGGAGGCGCCTGCCAGCCAGCTGACCGCCGAGCTGGAACCGCCGCGGCCGCTGCCGGCGGACGACGACAGCTTTGCCGCGACGCCCGAGCCCGCGCAGCCCACGCGCGCGCACGCGGTGGCGCTGGCGACGCTGCCCGGCGGGACCGACGTGGGCCAATGGGCACACGCGCTGATGGAGCATCTGGATTTTCAGACCGGTGGCGGCAAGGACGCGGCAGACCTGGCGCTGCTGGCGCCAGCGCTGGCCGCGCGCGCGGGGCTGGCCTACGGACCGCAGCACGCGCCGCTGCTGGCCGCCCTGCCCGCGGTCCTGGCGACGCCGCTGCACGGCGGAAAAACGGCGCTGCCGCGTGGGTTTTCGCTGCAGCAGCTCCAGCCGGCCGATCGTCTGGACGAGCTGCAGTTCGACCTGTCGCTGGCGGGCGGCGCGGACTGGCACCTGGGTCGGCCGTGCGTGCAACCCGAGGCGATCCAGACGGCGCTGGCGCTGCGGCTGGGCGACCACGCGTGGGACGGCCTGCCCTGGCTGCGGCGGGTCCACGACGAGACGCAGTTCCCGGCGATGGCGGGCGTGCTGACCGGCTCGATCGACCTGGTGCTGCGCGACGGCGGCCGCTATTTCATCGCCGATTACAAGACCAACAAGATCGTGTCCCAGCGCAACCGCCAGCTCTGCCTGCGCGGGCACTACGGCCGCGATTGGCTGGCGTGGGACATGGCGGGCCACGGCTACCACCTGCAGGCGCTGTTTTACACGCTGGCGCTGCACCGCTTTTTGCGCGAGCGGCTGGCGGGTTATGCGTACGACACGCATGTCGGCGGGCACCTGTATTTGTACCTGCGCGGCATGGAAGGCCCTGAAGCAATTCAGCAAAGCGGCGAGGCGTATGGCGTCTACACGGATCGCTGGCCCAGCGACGTCGTGTTGGCGCTGGACGCCGCGCTGGCCGCCGCGGAGGGCGCATGAACCTGCAGCTGCTGCAGCCCGGGCTGGCGGAGCGCGTCGCCGCTTTTGTGCCCGGCGTGCTGGAGCCGTCCGACGTGCTGCTTGTCGACACCGTGGCGCCGCGCTACGGCGAGGTGCGGCCGGACGTGCTGCTGGCGCTGGCGTTTGCGGTGCGCGGGCCGGGCGCGGGGCAGGTCGGCGTGGATCTGCAGGCGGTGGCGCGGACCATCGACGACGAACGGCTGCTGGCGCACACCGCTGAGCCGCAGCTGCCGCTGGATTGGCCGGTCGACCCGCTGGCGTGGCAGGTGCTGGCGCTGGCGTCGCCGATGGTGGGGCCGCCCGACGGCCGGACGCCGTTTGTCGCGCAGCCGTTGCGGTCTGGCCAGGTGCTGCTGATGACGCGGCGGATGTGGCAGGAGCAGGTGCTGCTGGCGGCGGGAATTCGCGCGCTCGCGGTGCCGGTCGCGCAGCCGATGACGCCGGAGCAGGTGGAGTCGGGCCTGGCGGCGCTGCAGCTCTCGGGCGAGGCGGCGCAGGCGGTGCGGACGGCGCTGACGCGGCGGCTGACGGTGGTAACCGGCGGACCTGGGACGGGAAAGACTTTTAGCATCAAGCGGTTGCTGGCGCTGCTGCTGGAGCACGAGGCGGCGGAGCGGCCGCTGAACATCCAGCTGGCGGCGCCGACCGGCAAGGCCGCGGTGCGGATGGCGGAGGCGATTCGGGAGGGTCTGGACGAGCTGCCGGGGATTTCCGCGCAGACCCGCGCGCGCCTGGGCCAGCTGGTGCCGCGGACGCTGCACAAGCTGCTGGGAATTCGGCCCGATGGCGGCGCGCGGCACAACGCGGGCCAGCCGCTGGAGGCGGACGTCGTGGTGGTGGACGAGGCCTCGATGGTCGACCTGACGCTGATGCGCCGCCTGCTGGACGCCGTGCCGCCGCACGCGCGGCTGATCCTGCTGGGCGACCGCGACCAGCTGGCAAGCGTGGAGGCGGGCACCGTGCTGGCGGATCTGGTGCTGGGCGCCCGCGAGGACGGCGACGCGCGCGTGGAGGACAATCCGCTCCGGCAGTCGGTCGTGCGGTTCACAGCGTCGCGGCGGTTTGCCGAGGCGCCGGCGATTGGCCAGCTGGTGGCGGCGCTGCAGCGCGGGGATGCGCAAGGCGAGGCGCGTGCGCTGGCGCTGCTGACCGGCGCGGGGCCGCTGCCGTACGACGAGACGCTGGCGGATCGCGTGCAGCCGCTGGGGGCTCCGCTGCAGGGGCGGCCGAGCCCGACGCAGCTGGACCAGCTGGCGGCGCCGTACCTGGCGGGCTACGTGGCGCAGCTGCGGTCGGCGCTGACGACGCACGGCGCCCATGGCCTGGCGCTGCAGGATCCGCGGTGGCACGCGGCGCTGCTGGCGGCGTTCGAGCGCTATCGCGTGCTGGCGGTGCACCGCAACGGGCCGCTGGGCGTCGCGGGGCTGGAGCGCGCGCTGGCGGAGCGCGTGCGCACGGCGTTGGGTGAGTCGCTGCCGCGGCGCCACGGCTTCTGGCTGGGCCAGCCGGTGCTGGTCACGGAGAACGCGTATGAGGTGGCGCTGATGAACGGCGACATCGGGCTGGTGCTGCCAACTGCCGCCGGACTGCAGGCGATCTTTTTGCGGACCCAGCCCGACGGCGGGCAGACCCAGGCCGTGCCGCTCGTCCGGCTGCCGCAGACCTCGGGCGCGCTGGCGATGACGGTGCACAAGAGCCAGGGCTCGCAGTTCGCGCGGGTCGCGCTGGTGCTGGCGGACCGCGATTCGCCCATCCAGACGCGCGAGCTTGTCTACACGGGCATCACGCGCGCCAGCGAGCGGCTGGACTGGCTGGGTACGCCGGAGCGGATGGCGCAGGCGCTGGCGCGGCGCGTGAGCCGGGCGTCAGGGCTGGGCGAGCTGCTCTGGTAGCACGGCGTTCACTTGCAGTCGGCCGGGCAGCTGGCCGTGGTCTCGCCGCAGCCGCACTTGCCATTGCCGCAGACATCGACGATCGGCGCGTGGGCGCAACCGGTCGCAGGGACGCAGGAATCCGCGGTGCACGCCTTGGAATCATTGCAGTTGAGCGGTGCGCCGCCGACGCATTTGCCATTCGCGCACGTGTCCGTCGTCGTGCAACCGTTGCCGTCGGTGCATTCCGCTTTGTTGTTGACGTGCGAGCAGCTGGCGCCGCAGATGTCGTCCGTGCACAGGTTGCCGTCGTTGCACGTGGCGCTGACCTTGTTGTGGACGCAGTTCGTGCCGGCGGCGCAGGCGTCGGTCGTGCAGATGTCGCCGTCGTCGCAGCCCGAGGGTGAGGCGCCGTGCGTGCAGCCCGCGGCGGTGCAGGTGTCCAGCGTGCAGGGCTTCGCGTCGTCGCACAGGCTGCTGTCCGGCGTGAACACGCAGCCGGTGGTCGGCGTGCAGCTGTCGGCGGTGCAGACCACGCCGTCCGAGCAGGTTGTCGGTGCGCCGGGCAGACACACGCCGCCCTTGCACGCGTCGCCGAAAGTACAGGGGTTGCCGTCCTCGCACGGGTTGGTGGCGACGACGTGGGTGCAGACGCCGGCGTCACAGCCGTCGTTCGTGCAGGGATCACCGTCGTCGCAGGGCTTGCCAACGCAGGGATCCACGGCCACGTCGGGCGCGCTATCGCGGGGAACGTCGCCGGCATCCGCGGGCGCATCTGCCACCGCGTCACCCGACGGTGCTGGCCCCACCGCGGTGTCCGGCGCGCATGCCGGCAGCGGCAGGAAAAGCCCTGCGGCCAGAAGGAATTGCAACCCGTTCAGCTTGTGATTCGTCATGACCCCATCCCGCTTACGCGCCGGCCCGCGCTTGTGCCGTCCAACCGCCAGCCGCCGCCGCCGCCACGCGCGCACGCGCCTCGTCCACCGTATCTCCCGCCGCGTCCGCCGCCGTCAGCGCGGCCAAGGCTGCGCGCAGCACTTCGCGCACCCGAGGATCGGCCGCCGCGTCGCCTTTGGCCCACGGCCGGTACGCCATCGCAAACCGCCCGGTGTGGGCAAAGCTCGGCTTCTCCGGCGCGTGGGCCTCAACGCGCACGTCCAGCGGCTCCGCGAGCGCCGGGTGGGACAGCCGCACGACGTCCGGCGCGAGGCGCGGCAGCACGCGATCCGGCCGCGGCTCCCCGCGCAGCGCCGCGATGCGGACCTCCGCCTCCAGCGGATTGCCGTCGTTCAACGCCAGCGCCTGGCGCAGCACATCGACCGGCGGGAGCGTCGACGCCCGCAGCTCCGCCGTGCCCGCCAGCCGCGCGTATTGCTCCTCGACGCCCGGACAAATCGGCCGCAGCGTGCACGCGCCGCAGGGCGAGGCCGGCCAAATCTGCCCCTCGGTCTGAAAACCCGAGGCGTGATAGGTATTTGTGCTCAGCTCGCGGTCGTAAAACAGCTCATTGCCGGCAAAAGCCCGCAGCTTGAGCGAATGCGCGGCGTGCGCGCCGAGGCGGCACAGCGGCACGTTGTCGATGTGGAAATGCACGCCGTCGGCGACGAGGCGGTCACCCAGCGCGATGAAGTCGATGTTGCCGTAGCGGTGCGGGCCATCCTCGCGCGCGTGGCGCCAAGCGCCCCCCAGCAAGTGCGCGAAAATGAACTTGAAATGCACTTGGCGGCCCATCCCCACATGCTGGCGGACATAGCTGGCGATCCCGGCCAGGCTGGCGGCATTCTCCTGGCATATCACGATGTTGACGGTGAGATCCAGCGGCGCCGTCACCTTGGCCATCGCGGCCAACGCGCTGGCTTGGCGGCTGAACGTGCCGGGCGTGCCGGCGATGCGGTCGGCGACGTCCGCGGTGGCGCCGTGAATCGAGAGCTCGAGCGCGTTCAGACCGGCGGCCACGAGGCGGTCGAGGTAGCCCGTGCGGCTGAGCGCGGTGCCGTTGGTCGCCACGAGGATGCCGCGAAAGCCGGCGTCGCGCGCCGCGCCCAGCACGTCGACGGCGTCGCGGCGCAGCAGGGTCTCGGCGCCCATGAAGACGACGTCGGTTGCGCCGTTGGCTCGTAACCCCGCGAGCGTCTTGCGGATATCGGCCAGCTCGGGCTGGGTGCGCCGGTCGCGGTCGCCCTGCTCCAGGCAGAAGACGCAGTGCAAATTGCAGGTGTTGGCAACGTGGACGACCGCCAGCGGCTGCCTGCCGCCAAGCGGCGGGCGCGTGCGGGAAGCAGCGGAAATCACGGGAGGATTGGCCATCTTGCCCTTGCCGCCCGTGGTCCAGCGCCCGGACTGACGGACGCAGAGGCGACGGCCAAAGTCTGTGCGCCTCGCGGAGGGGCGTCAAGACACCGGGCGGCCAGACACCGGGCGGCCAGGCAAGCGCGCGAACCGCGGTTCAGAGAATCTCGGTCCCGACCTTGGGCGCCGCGGGCTCCGGCTTGAACACGCGCGCGTACAGGCGCGACGACTTAACCGACAAATCGTCAAACAGCGAGTACGCCACCGGCGTGGCGAGCAGCGTCAGCAGCAGCGACAGGCTCTGCCCGCCAATAATCACGAATCCAGTCGCGCGGTTGGTGCCCGCGCCCGCGCCCGACGAAACGACCAGCGGAACCATGCCGGCCACAAACGCCGCCGTCGTCATGAGAATCGGCCGCAGCCGGTCGCGGTTGGCTTGGATCATCGCGTCCCAACGGTTCATGCCGGACGCGCGTAACTTGATGGTGTGATCAATCTGTAGAATCGAGTTCTTTTTGACCACGCCAAACAGCACCAAAATTCCAAGCATCGAGAAAATATTGAGCGATTGTTGAAAGATAATCACGCTCAGAATGGCAAACGGAACCGTCAACGGCAAGGACAGCAAGATCGTGATCGGGTGCAGCCATGACTCGAACTGCGCGGCCAGGACGAGGTACATGAAAATGAACGACATGGCGAAAGCCAGGGCAAAATTGGCCGCCGCGCGCCCCAATTCCTTGGATCGCCCCACCGGACTCGCTGAGTATTCCGGCGGCATGTGCAATTCTGCGGTCGCTTTCTGAAGATTTTCAATGACCTTGCTCTCCGACCCGCCCTTGACGATGTTGCACATCACCATGGCCTGGCGCCGGCGGTTGTAGCGGTCAATCTTCGACGGACCCGCACCTTCCGTGAACGAGACGACATTGTCGAGCGTGACTGCGCCGAGCTTGGCCGAAGGCACGGACAGTCGCCGCAACCCTGCGGCATCCGCGCGAAATTCCGGCTCGGCACGCGCGTGGACTTCATATTGCTCACCGTTTTCGTTGTAATTCGTCACTTCATAGCCGCCGACCAACAGGCGGAGCGCCGCTGACACTTCGCCGACATTCACGCCAAGTTCCGCGGCCTTGGCGCGATCAATGTGCGCGCGCAGCTCCGGCTTGCCGACAATCAACGACGTGTCCGGATCCACAACGCCGGGCATCTCCTTCAACTTCGCCATCAGCTTACCGGTATACTCGGCAATTTTCGTCATGTCGGGGCCGGTAATTTGATACATGACCGGAAAATTGGCGCCGCCGCCGGAAAACGCTTGCACCAAGCTGATCGAGATGCGATTACCTGCGCCATATTTCGGCAGGATCAGCTCGCGCGCCTTGGCAATCAGCTCCAGCTGCGACATCTTGCGCTGGGACACCGGCACAAGCTTGACGTAAATTCCGCCAAGATTCAGGGTCTTCTGCGGATCGTCGCCGATCGTCGTCACGCCATACATCACGCCGGGCAGCTTTTGCACATCCGCAGCGATGCGTGTGGTCAGCAGCCGCATCTCGTCCAGGCTCGTACCCTCGGGCGCGCGCACACTGACTTGAAATTGCGACTCATCTTCGTCCGGCAGAAAGTTCTTGTTGGCGACCTTGGCGAGCGCGCCGATGCTCATGATTGCACCCAGCGACGCCACCACAATCACCCAACGGTGATGCAGGCACCATGCAAGAATCCGCAAATAGCCCGCCTCCAGCGTGCGATAGACAACACCGGATCCACCGGCGCCGTGACCCGAAGCCGCCGCGCTGTGGCCCGTCTGGATCTTCGCCGCAACTTTTTGCACAAGGCTTTTCTTGAGCCAGCGCGCGCACAGCATGGGCGTCAGGACAAACGAAACGAGCAGCGACACGAGGATCGAAAACGACATCGTCAGGCCAAAAGAATTCATGAAACGGCCGACGATACCACCCATGAACGCCACGGGCATGAACACCGCGACGAGAGAAAGGGTCGTCGCGAGAACGGCGAGACCGATCTCGTCGGTGCCGGCGATGGCCGCGTCAAACGGATCCATCCCCTCTTCATCGATTTTACGCCAAATGATTTCCAGCACCACGATCGCGTCGTCGATCACGATGCCCACCGCGAGCGTGAGCGCCAAGAGCGTGATCGAGTTGAGACTGAAACCGGCGAATTGCATGATGGCAAAAGTCGAGATAATCGACACTGGAATCGCGATCGCCGCAATGATGGTCGAGCGAAAATTACCCAGGAAAACCAGGACGATCAGCGCGGCGCACAGCGCGCCGAGGACCAGGTGCTCCTTCACGGCGTCAATGGCGTTCTCGATGAATTCCGACTGGTCGCGCGCCACTTCTACCGAATAGCCTTTTGGCAGGCGCTTTTGCAGATCGGCCAACCGTTCCTTGACGTTGTGCACGATCGCCACCGTATTCGTGCCCGATTGCTTGCGGATATTGAGCAAGATCGTCGGCCGTGCGCCGCGATAGCCCACGGATTCCGGTTCCGCCGTGCCATCCTCCACGCGCGCCACGTCGCGCACGCGCACTTGCGAGCCATCGCGGCTCGCCACGTACAAATCCTCGAATTGCTGGACATTTTGTACCCGTCCACGCGTCCGCAGCGTCAGCGCCCGCGCGCCCGCCTCCACGCGCCCGGACGGCAACTCCAGGTTCTGCGACTTCAGCGCGCGTTCCACTTCGCCGGCGTTCAACGCATATTTCACGAGTTTGTCCGGATCAATCCACACATTCACCTGTCGCGGTCGGCCGCCGATCAGCGTCACCTCGCCCACGCCGGCCAGCGATTCCAGCTCGCGCCGCAGGGTTTTATCAGCAAATTCAGTGATATCGCGCGGCGAGGCGTCCGCCGATAGCGCCAGCGTCAGGATCGGCGACGCGTCCGGATCGATCTTGGAAATCACCGGCGGATCGATGCCCGGCGGCAGGTTGGCGAGCACCGCGCTCACTTTGTCGCGCACTTCCTGCGTCGCCGTATCGAGGTTTTTCTCCAGCAAAAACGTGACAATCACCTGACTCACGCCTTCGGTCGAGGTCGAACGCAGCTCGTCGATGCCGCTGATGGTATTGACCGCGGCCTCGATTTTGTCACTGATTTCCGTCTCGACTTCCTCCGGCGCCGAGCCCGGCAGCGTCGTCAGGATGAGCACGGTCGGAATGTCGATTTTGGGAAACCGGTCGACGCCCAGCGAGCCGTAGCTGAACAAGCCAAGAACCGTCAGGATCAGCATGATCACCGACGCAAAAACCGGACGACGGACGCAAATTGCCGCTAGCCACTGCATGAATTGCTCCTACTTGGCCGAGACGTGGGCGCCATCGGTCAGCGCGTCGAGGTGGTCCGTCGCCACCGTTTCACCGGGCTTCAACGCGCCGCGCACTTCCACAAGGCCCTGCGAGGTGCGGCCGACCGAGACGATGCGCTCGATCGCCGTGCCGCCCTGGATGACAAAAACCCGCGCTGCGCTGCCGGACGTGCCAATCGCCGACGGCGGAACCAGCAGCACCGGCGTCTCCTTGCCCGGAATTACGAGCGCGACGTGGGCGAAGTAGCCGGGCTTCAACGCGCCGTCCAGGTTGCTGACCTCCGCCTCCATCGCCAGCGTGCGCGACTGCGACTTCAGCGCCGCGGCGATCCGCTTGATTTTACCCGTGAAAACCCGATCCGGCCACGCGCCAACCGTCAGCATCACGTCGCCGTCCACCGCCAGTAGCCCGGCGTTTGTCTCCGGCACGTCGACCTTGAGCCGCAGCGGGTCCGTCCGCACCAGCACCGCCACGACCTTGCCGGCCGTCGCGTATTCGCCCGGCGCCACGCGCTTGGCATCGATGACGCCGTCAAAAGGCGCCAGGACGTCGGTATCCGCCGTCGCTTTTTCGGTCAGCTCCTGCGCCGCCTTGGCCGCCTGCAGCGCCGCCCACGACGTCTTGGCGTTGTTCAGCGTCACTTCCGCCTGGGCGCGCGCCTGCTCCAGCCGCGACTTGGCCTGGTCCAGCGCTGACTGCGGCGACGTCCCGCCTTCCACCAGCGCCCGCGCGCGCTTGGCCTCGGTCTCCGCCAACTCCAGCGCCTCACGCGCCGCCTGGACTTCCGGCACCCGGTTGGGATTGAACGGATCGCCCACGCGCAGGCCCAGCCGCGCGCCCGCCTGCGCCGTCGCCGCCGCCGCCTGCGCCATCCGCATCGCCGCGTCGCGCCGGTCGATCCGCACCAGGAGGTCGCCCTTTTTGACTTTGCTGCCCACGTCCACCGCGACTTCCGTCACCAGCCCGGCGATCGCCGACGCGACTTCGCTGCGCTCATCGGCCTCCAGCGTACCGGACAGCTCTACGACCGTCGGCAGCGTCTGTTGCTTGACCGCGGCGACGTGAACTTCCTGTTCTACAACGGCTTTTTGCGGTGCCGCGACCGGATTCGCGACCGTAGGTGGCGGCGCGCTTTTGCAGGCAATCAGGCTGGCAAGGGGCAGGACGTACATGAAGCGCATGGCTCTTCCTCGGCGCGATTCGCGCGAATGGGCTGAAATTCTGTGGAGTTATGCACTCCGACCGCGATTCTCGATCAGGCGTCCCAGATTCGCGGCTTCGCACCGGAGGTGCACGCGCGCGGCCCCAGTCCCAGATGCAACAGCGCTGGCCGACGATTTTGGGGATTCGAATAAAGTCAGCATGTTTATTCCGAGCGGACGTTGCCCGTCAGGTGGCGCAGCCGCAGCACGGCCAGGTTCAGGTTGATGCGCTCGCGCTCCACGGACGCTTCCGCGACGCGCAGGTTCGTGTCGGCTTCCGCGACCTCCAGCGAAGTCGCCGCGCCCGCCAGCTGCGCCCGCGCGACGATGTCCGCGGTTCGCTTGGTCTTTTTGGCTTGGCCGATCGCGACCTCCAGCGTGTGGCGATCGACGGCGATTTCCGCGCGCGTCTGCGCGAGCGCCGACCGCAGATCCCGCTCGGACTTGTCAACTTCCCGCTGCAGCCGCCGCGACGTCGCGTTGCGCTCGTCGGATTCCGCGTACCGCAGCCCCCGGTCAAACAGCGGAATCACCAGGTTCGCCGTCGCCGCCCAAAGCCAATTTTTGCCAATAAATCCAGGCGTATCTGTGTAGCGCCCGGTGAAATTCGCCGTCAGCATGGGCACCCAGCGCCAGTTCGCTTCCGCCAGCATCGCATCGCCCGCCGCCACCGCCTGCCGCCGCGCCAGCAGGTCCGGACGCCCGCGCAGCGCCTCGGATTCCAGCGCATCCGCGTCGCCTGCCGGCACCTCCAGCTCGGGCGGCGCCGTCAGCGTCGCCGGGGTGGGCAGGTCCAGCAGAGAGCCCAGCGCCATCAGCAGCTGGTCGCGCGCCAGCAGCGCCCGCGCCAGATCCTGCTCCGCCTTGTCGCGTTCGCTCTGTGCCCGCAGCACGGTCACCTCGCCATCCGCGCCCTGTTTTTGCCGCTCGGTCGCATTGGCGATGCGCTGGTCAGCGAGCGCCAGCGCGCGTTGGGCCACCTGAATCAGACGGTCCATGCCGGCGACGTTGTAAAATATCTGCATGATTTGATAGATGATTTCTCGCCGGGTCGCCTCCAACGTCAGCGCCTGCGCGTCCACCTGATGGCTCGCGGCGTTGCGCGCCAGGATCGGCGACAGCGCAAAAATCGTCTCGTCCACGGTGAACGCACCGCCGATCGTGTCCTCTTTCTGGATGACCGACGGCGGGAACGTCCCGGCCGGGATCGTGATGCCAGGTTTTGCAATAGAAACGATACCTTGCGCCAGCGGCGTCAGGTCAAAAGTCGCCTCCACCGAGTTGCGCGTGTACTGCCCGGCGGCCACCACGTTCGGCAGGAACGCCGTCGTGGCCTTGGCGCGCGACGCCTTGGCCTCGCCCAGCCGCGCCTGCGCGACGCCGACGTCCGCGTTGCGGTCCAGCGCGCGCTCGATCGCGCCGGCGAGCGTCAACGGCCCATCGTCCGCCCACGCTGCCGTCGTCGAGCCGAGCAGGGTCAAAAACATCAGACAAATCGATACTTTCACCGCGAACTCCCGTCAGGCGCCGGCACGTCGTGCTGGCTTGACGCCGCGCCGTGCAGGAAGAAATGCGCCAGATCCGCCGCGCCGATCGCCGGCAACTGCGCCAGCGGGCCGATGACCGCGGTCTTGGCCAAGGTGAACAGGAACGTCGTGTGGGCGTCCAGCCGGTCGCCGCGGATGGCGCCTTCGCGCGCACCCTGCTCCAGCAGCTGCTTGGACAGCGCGAACCACGCCGCGATCGTCTCGTCGCGCTGGCAGTGCCAGGAGCGCAGTCCGCCCTGTTCACCCAGGACGACGGCGACAAACTGGCCGTGCGAGACGCCGGCGTGGCCAAAAATCTCGAAAAACCGTCGCAATTTCACGGCAAAAGTCAGATCGCTCGCGTCGACCAGCTCCGACACCGCGCCCAGCAGCGCGCGCCGGCGATCCTGAATCACCGCGGCGACCAGCGCCTCCCGGTCGGCAAAATGGTTGTACAGCGTGCCGACCGACACACCCGCAGCAGCGGCGATCGCATCGATCCGGGCGTGCGCAGTGCCTTCCTCGATGATGGTCCGCTCGGCGGCGTCCAGAATCGCCACCTGCGTCTGCTCGCGCAGCCGGTCGCGCAGCCGCGGCGGCCGTTCAGGCGCGTGCGGCTCGGCGGGAAGATCGTGATCGGGCGATGCGGTCATGGCCATGCGCTCGGGCGGATGCTGAAAGTACACACAGTTTCTGAGCCGCCGCGCACAAGTTGAACGGCGGTTCAGGTTGTGAATGCTAGGCCAATCGCGCGGGCTGTCAACGCCAAACAGGCGCCGCGAGGCCGCGCTCCACGTAAGCACCTGTTTTTTTTGCGTATTTCTTGGCGCTCCCGCCGACTCAGGCGTCGTCAGCGCACGCAGCGAACGGTCACGGCGTCGGTCGCGGTGTCAAAGTACGTGCCGGGCACGGTGATCCCGGTGTTGATTTGCCAGGCGTCCGTCGTGGAGCCATGGCGCGGTGTCGACGACCAGGTCCAGCCAGCGGTGGCCGTCGGAAAGACTGTGAGATCCATCAGGATTGTCGACGCTGGATCCACGCGATACAGCAGCGACGCTGCCTCGCGGATGTTGGGCAGCCGCCACCCGCCGCCCGCGAGCGCGAGGCCCGTGCAATACGTCACGCTCCCGGCCAACGGCGACGGCGGGCTGTTCGCGTCCTGCTGCCAGACCAGGCCGGTGCCTTTGTCCAGGACGGTGCCGTCGCCTTTGTCGGTGAACCGCTGCGCGTAGGGTTGCGTCGCCGGCTGGCCGCGCACGCAGCGCAGCCCCTGCCAGCCGGAGGTGACGGCGGACGCGCCCCAATAGAATTCCGTGGTCCAGTGTTTGCCGCCCGGTGCCGCCAGCGCGGTCCAGACCGGCGTGCTGTTGAGGCCGGCGACCGTCGAACCTGACCAGTAGTTCACGTTGTAATCGACCAACGTCTCCAGTTCGGCGACGGTGGGCATGCGCCAGTCAGTTTTATTGTTCAAATTCAAGGCATTGCAGTAGTCGCGCGCGCCGTTCCACGTGTAGATGGAGCTGTCCGGCGATTTCTCCCACGTCAGGCCGGTCATGCTGTCGGAGACCGTACTATTGCCGTTGTCGATCAGGGTGTTGGGCGTCAAGGGCCGATTGCCCCAGACCGGGTAGTCAAACGCGCAAACGACGTCGGAGTCGTCGGCGACCGCGGTCGTGTCCGCCGGGCAGGCGCACCAGCCGGCTTGGCACGCGCCGGTTCCGCCGCAGATCGTGTTGTCCGCGACGGGTGCGTGGCCGCAGACGCCGCCCGCGCCACAGGATTCGGTCGTGCAGGGGTTGAAGTCGTCGCAGTCGCCGGCGGTCACACATGCGCCGGTATCGCGCACGCAGCGGGTGCCATATTGCGCGCTGACGCCCGTCGTGCCCGAGCCGGCACTGCTGCTGTTGTCGACATACCAGCCCACGGACGTGGACGCCGGGGTGAAGGTGCTTGTCCAATACGTGACGGCGGGGGTATCCGGAAAGGCACTGGCGTCCATCCACGCGTTTGTCGTCCCAGTGTCGTGCAAGGAGACGAGCTCGCGGATGGTGGGCGAGCGCCAGTTCCCGCCGCCGAGCACGAGGCCCTGGCACAGCGCTTCGCCGTTGACCTTACTGCGCGAGCCCGAACGCAGCGTCCGCTGCCACGTCAGCGCGGTCGCGAGGTCGGTGACGCTGCCGTTGC
Source organism: uncultured Myxococcales bacterium (assembly GCA_903929795.1). Lineage (GTDB taxonomy): Bacteria > Myxococcota_A > UBA9042 > UBA9042 > UBA9042 > CAIYBN01. The sequence continues at coordinate 32,641 of CAIYWC010000181.1, forward strand.
CATTGTCGCGAAATCGCTGGGAAAGCGCGGAGTCGCTGGACCGACCGCCGCGCACGCAGCGGTGGTGGTTGCTGTTGGCCGCGTCGAAATTGCCGAACGCGCCGCTCGAAAAATCGATCTGCCACGCGTAGGAATTCCACGGCGCTGGCATGCGCTCAGCGCTCCAGTCCGTGACCACGGCGCTGCCAAAAAGCGTGCTGTTGAGCGCGGGCCCGGCTTTGCCGTAGTCGACCAGCGACTCCAGCTCCGCCAGCGTCGGCAGCCGCCAATCCGACTTGCCGCCCAGCACAAGCGCGTCGCAATCCGCCACCGCTGCATCCCAACCGCTGGTCGCCGTCGGCGCCGTTTGCTGCCAAATCAGCGAGGTCTGCGCGTCGTAGATCGTGCCATCGCCCTTGTCCGTGTAGTTCGCCGGGCTGAGCGGGCGCTGGCCCCAGATCGGATAGGTAAAGGCGCAAACGGTCTTGCTGACGCCGCCGTCGTCCAGGTCGATTTTCAGCGTGCCGGCCGGGCATTGCACCGCGCACACGCCGAATTCGCAAACGCCGACCGGGCATGCCGCGCCGTTGGCGACCAGCGACGTTGCGCAGCCGTTGGCCGGGTCGCAGCTCTCGGCGGTGCAGCTGTTGCCGTCGTCGCAGTTGATCGCGGCGCCGCCCACGCAGGTGCCGGTCTGGCACGTGTCGCTCAACGTGCAGGCGTTGCCGTCGTCGCAGGTGCCGCCGACCGCGGTGTGGACGCAGGCGCCGCTGACGCAGTCGTCGTTGGTGCAGGTCGTGCCGTCGCTGCAATCGCGCGTCGCGCCGGGCTGGCAGACGCTGTCCTTGCAGAAGTCCTTCACCGTGCAGCCGTCGCCATCGTCGCAGGTGTTGGCGTTGGCGGTGTGGACGCAGCCGGAGTTCGCGCTGCACGCGTCGTCGGTGCACGGGTTGGCGTCGTCGCAACCGGCTGAACCTGCGGTGAATTTGCAGACGCCGCCGTCGCAGTAGTCCTTGGTGCAGGCGATGCCGTCGTCGCACGGCTTGACCGGTCCGGGCTGGCACGCGCTGTCCGCGCAGGCGTCGCCGACGGTGCAGGCTTCGCCGTCGGTGCAGGTCGCGGTGTTGGCGAGGTGGATGCAGCCGGTCAGGCTGTCGCAAAAATCGTTTGTGCACACGTTGCTGTCGTCGCATTTTCCGAGGTTTGCCGCGTGCTTGCAGCCCGCCTGGCAGAAGTCGACGGTGCAGTCGTCGCCGTCGTCGCAGTTCAGCGGTCCGCCGGGCTCGCACGCGCCGGCTTTGCAGAAGTCATTGATGCTGCAGACATTTCCGTCCTCACAGGTCGCCGTCGCGGGCAAGTGGACACACAGCGTGCCCTGGCACTTGTCGATTGTGCAGACCTGGCCGTCGTCGCAGCCCTTGGCGGTGCTGGCGAGGCAGCCCTTGGCGGTGCAGACCTCGTCGGTTGTGCACGGATCGCCGTCGTCGCACGGCGCGCCGGTGGCGGTGTGCGCGCAGCCGGTGGCGGGATCGCAGCTGTCCACGGTGCAGGGCTCGCCGTCGTCGCAGCTGAGTTTGGCGTGCGTGCAGCCCAGACCGAGGTCGCACGCGTCGTCCGTGCACGCGCTGCCGTCCACGCACGCGCCGGGCGTGATGAGGTTCAGGCACGCGCCGTTGGAGCCGCACAGGTCCTTGGTGCAGCTGATGCCGTCGTCGCACTTGCTGACGTCAAAACCCTTGCAGGCGTCGGCCTTGCAGTCCTGAACGCAGGTGTCCTTGGTCTCGCCCAGCGTCGCGCACGGGCTGCAGACACCGTCGCCGCAAAAGCCGCAGTCGACCGGGCAGTTGACGAAATTCTCGCCCTTGTCGCACGTGCAGTTGCCGCACGCGGTGCCGCAGTCGACGGGGCACGCGACCGGCCCGCCGTCCTCGGGCTCGCAGACGCCGTTGCCGCACGCCTGTTTTTTGCAGTCCTCGGCGCAGGTTTGCGGCGATTCGCCTTTGTCGCACTTGCCGTTGCCGCACGCACTGCCGCAATCAAGCGGGCAGCTCGTCGGGTTTTCGCCGCAGTCATAGCCTTTGCAGATGCCGTCTCCGCACGCGCCGCAGCAGTCCACGGCGCAGGTCTTGGGGCCTTCGCCGGGCTCGCAGATGCCGTCGCCGCAGCCCGCGCAGTCGACGCTGCAGGTGGCGACCGTCTCCCCGCACGCGCTGTCGCACTTGCCGTTGCCGCACACGCACGCACTGACGTCCGGCGCAACGTCAACCGCCACGTCCGGTGCCGCGTCCGGTGCTGCGTCAGGTGCGTCGGCGGCCGCGACGTCGGGCGTGTCCGCAACCGTCGTGTCCGTCGCCGCCACGTCGGACGCGTCCACCGTCGCGTCTGCGTCGTTCGATTGATCCGGTGCCGCCGCGTCCTGCCCGCACGCCCAAGCTGACGCCGCCAAGCCCGCCAGCAGCAGCCAACGCGCCGCTACGGCCACCGTCCTTTTGTCCCGCATGTGCCCTCCAGCCAAGCGCACCGCCGCGCCGGCGAGGTGCCCCGTTGTCCATGTCCGGGATTTTGGACCCGCGCCCCGGCCGAGTCAAGGCGCAGCCCCTGAGATTGATGAAGAAATTGCCACAGCTTGACCGCCCGGATCGCCCGCGCCAGACTGCCCTGCCGGTCCAACAGGCGCTGGTGCGGCTGCGACGCGGGTGAGGTGGACAATGCGGAAAATTCAAGCGTGGTTTTGGGCACTTGCATGGGCGCTCGCAGCGTGCAGCTCGCCGGCGGCGGCACCTGCGGCGGACGCGACGGATGCGGCCGTCGACGCAGCTGCGGATTCAGCCGACACCGTCGAGCTGCCGCAAATCGTCACCAACCCCATCGCCTACGTCGACCCGCGCCTGGGCAGCGGCGGCTACGCGTTCGCGTTCGGCAGCGCGTTCCCGGGCGCCACGGCGCCCAACGGCATGATGCGCGTTGGCCCCGACACGTCTGGACCGTATGGAACCATTGGATTTTTGCACTTCGACGGTTACTGGGGCGGCGACGACACGATTGAGGCGTTCTCGCACATGCACCTGCACGGCACGGGCTCGCAGGATTTTGGCACGCTGGGGATTATGCCGACGACGCAGTTTGACCCGAGCAAGCTGCACGCGAGCGATTATGCGGCGACGTTCAAAAAGTCCAACGAAAACGCGGTGCCAGGGTCCTACGATGTGACGCTCGACAATGGCATCCGCGCGGTTTTTGCCGCCAACACCCACACCGCCTACGAAACATTCACTTTCCCGACCGGCAGCACCCGCACGCTCGTCATCGACCTGAGCCACTCGCTGTCGTCGGTGCAAGACAGCGCGCTGAACATCGACGCCGCCGGCAGCGCGCTGAGCGGCTTCATCCGCACAAGCGGCGGCATGTCCGGCGGCTACACGCTCTATTTCGTGATTTTGGCAATGACTCCGGTCTCGAAGCGAACACTATGGGCGAATAGCACGCCGCTCCCGGACGCGCAGACAGTGGCGACGGGAAAGGACACTGGAGTCGCATTGCAGTTCTTCGATGATGGGGCGCCGGTCAACGTGGCGGTGGGCATCTCGCTTGTTTCCACTGACAATGCGCACCACAACATGGACAACGAACTGGAAGTCCTACAAATGGCGACCGCTCCGGGAATGCCCAATGGCTCGAGCGATGCCTGGACCCCACGCCTCCGAACCCTCACTGTCACCGGCGGCAGCGAGGATCAACGCAAACTCTTCTACTCCAGCCTCCACCACCTTTTTGTCATGCCCGGCGCATACAGCGACAACGACGGCAGCTTCACCTACGCCGGCAAGACGCAAAACACCAATGGCTTTAAGTTCTTGACCGACATCTCCGGCTGGGACATCTACCGCACGGCGATGCCGCTTTATGACCTCATCGCGCCGGATTTGGCGCTGGATATCGTGCAATCCATGCACGCGATGGCGAAAATCACCGGCAATTTTCCCAAGTGGCCGCTCGCCGCCAGCGACGCCGGTTCAATGATTGGCGCCGCCGCCGACGTGATGATCGCCGACGCGTATCTTAAGGGAATCACTGGATTTGACACCGCCGACGTCTACAAGCGCCTGCGCGACGCGGCGCTCTTGGCCGACCTGCCCGCTGGCGAAGGCCGCGGTGGCCGCGACGATTTTGCCGATTATGCCGCCAACAGTTTCGTTCACGTCGGTCATGGCTCCGCGGTTTCTTTAACGTGTGAGCTGAACCAGGATGATTTTGCCCTGGCCAATCTGGCAACCGCGCTTGGCATGGCCGATGACGCGACCGTGCTGATGGCGCGATCCCACGGTTATCAAAAGCTTTTTGACCCAGCGACCGGCTTTTTGCGCGGGCGGGAGGACGACGGCACGATCACCAATCCCAACTTCAAGCCTGAAGTCTTTGACAATTCCGCCGAATTTGTCGAAGCCGACGCCTACCAATCGCAATTTTGTGCGCAATGGGACGCCGACGGCATGGCGCAGCTCTGGGGCGGCAAGGCCAAGCTCGTGGCGGCACTGGAGGATCTCTTTGAGAAATCCAAGGTTGAGCGCGAGCAGGCGGTGGCGGACGCCAAGGCCGATCCGACGAGCGACGGCAACGTGCTGGCGATGAACCTGCCGCCGAAATATTACTTTGGTGGCAACGAGCCGGATATCCACTATCCGTGGCTTTTCGCCCAGCTGGGTCGGCCGGATTTGACCCAGAAATGGGTGCCGTGGGCGATGCAGGCGTATTTTCACAACGGCGTGGACGGCTTGCCCGGGAACGACGACGGCGGCACGATGACCGCGTGGTACGTCTGGGGCGCGCTGGGGCTGTATCCGGTGCCGGGCAGCGACCGTTATTTGCTCGGCTCGCCGCAATTTCCGCGGGTCGATATTCAACTCAAAACCGGGACGTTCAGCGTCATCGCCAACGGCGTCTCGGCGCAGAACCTCTACGTGCAGGACGCGACGCTCAACGGCAAGCCGCTGAATTCAGCCGTGATTCATCATGCGGACCTGCAGCCCGGCGGTTCGCTGGTGCTGACGATGGGTCCGGCGGCGAGCACGTGGGGGCAAAACTAACCGCCAACCATTCTGGCGTTGTCCAACGCCATATTTTGTCGGTGTGTCTACGGCAGGTTCGCCACCGACGGCACCGGCAGATCGCGCCAGACAACCACGCGCACGCGCGCCGCAACCTCGAGCGACACGTGCGCGTAGGGCGCCACGGGCAGGTCCTCGCCTTCCAGCACGACGACGTCCGGCACCGCGCCATTGCGCCACGCAAGCTTGGTCAGCTCACCGTGCCAGACGTGCGGCGGACCGATCCGCCCCAGCAGCAGCCCCGGCAGGCTGGCCTGCGTCGCCATCGGCCCCAGCTCAGAAAACACTGCGTGGACGGTATCTTGCGCGACTGTGTCCACGCCTGGAAACGGCGCGACCATGCCAAAAAAACTGGGCAGCGCGCTCAGCACGCCCGCGGTAAAGCCCGGCAGCGTCAGCGGCTCCGGCTCGGCGTCAAACGGCCCGACGATCGCCTCAAACCGCTCCGGCTCGAATGACTGGACCGCCACCTTGGCGAGCAGCCCCGCCAGACCCATCTGTGCGCCGAGCTTTTGCGCCCGGATGTCGCGGTGCAGCCGCCCGGGCGCGCCCAGGCTCGCTGTCAGGCCCCACGCTTCCGGCAAGTCGCCGATCCGCGCGCGCAGGACCGGCACGCGCCGAATCCGCCGCACGCCTTTGCCCCACGAATACAGGATACGCGTCAGCATCGCCGCCGGGTTCTCGTTGCCCGTCAGCGCCGAGGCGATCGTGTGCAGGCGCCCCACCGGCAGCATCAGCAGCGGCGGCAGGGCGTCCAGCTGGCCGGCGCGGGCAAAGCGCGTCAGGACCTGGCTGACCGTACCGTCGCCGCCGGCAATCACCAGCAGTTCCGCAGGGTTCTTGGCCAAATCCAGGACCAGCCGATCGATCGCGTCCGGGTGCTCCGCGACGGTCAGCCGCAGCCGGGAGGTCGTGGACGCCAAAGCTTCAAGCAAATCAGGCGCTTGAGCGTTTCCCGCCTTGGGATTCAGAAGTGCCGCGCGCATGCCAAACCTTGCCGGGGCACGAGCCGTGCCGCGCGGTTGTCTACGCGCCGAACGGCCACGGCGTCAACTCCCGCGCGCCACGCGCTTGTCACCCGCCGCGGTTTCAACAACGATGCGGGGCCGAGGCGAGCGATGGACGACGATCTGGATTTTTTGACCGAAGACGCGGGACAGCCCGCTGCGGCGACGGCGCTGGAAGCTGTGCGTTCCGAGCTGCTGGACTGGGCCGCGGCGGCGCTGGCGGCGCGCCATGTACACCTGCGGGCCACACGCGGCACGCAGCACGTCGCCCACGCGCGGCGGGACCTGGACGCGCATACCCGGCACCTGCACAACGCGCTCGTGCGCAGCGACCCGGCGGAGCTGGCGACCTACCTGCGCTGGGCCGCCCAGCAGCCGCTGCACGCGCACCTGGCCGATGATCTGGCGATTTTGCTTGAGGCCATCCAGCGTTTCGTGCCGCCACCGCACGCCGCGGCCTGTTGCGCGCTCCTGACCGCGGCGGACAGCCAGACCGTTGCGAGCCGGTCGCCGAGCAGGTAGTATCGGGCGTTTGTTATGCGTCCGCCGGCGGTCGCCCTCCCAAGAGCAGGTCCATCCATGAAGATTACGTGCCCCGCTTGCAACGCCAGCTATCGGCTGCCCGATGAGAAGATCCAGGGCAAGAACCGGATATTCAAGATCAACTGCAAGCGCTGCGGCGCGGAGATTCGCGTTCGCGGCGTGGAGACGGCGGATGAGGCGGGCCGCACGACGCTACCGTTCGCGCTGAGCGAATCCATGGCGCAGCCCGCGCCGCCCGCGCCGATTTGGTTTTGCGGCATCGACGGCAAGCAGGTCGGCCCGCTGACCCAGGCTGAAGTGTCGGATCACATCCTGGCGGGACGTTTGGGCCCGGAAGACCTGGTGTGGCGCAAGGGTTTTGACGCGTGGAAGCCGGTGCGCAACGTGCCGCCGTTTGAGGATCTGGTCGCGGGCTCGCCGGCCACGGCCGCGGCGGGCGTGCATGGGCGTGCCCCGCGGCGCGCGCAGACGCTGGAGCTCTCGTCGGCGATGATCGAGCTGCTGGTCAAGCTGGACAACCAGGGGACGGAGCCGCCTGCGGCGCCGCCGCCGCCGCAAGTGAAAGAGTCGATCGCCGTGCCGCCCGTGTTGCCTGAGGAGCTGCCGCCGGCGGTGCCGGAGCCGCAGGCTGCCGCGGAAGTGCCGCCGCCGATCGCCGTGGCCGAGGCCGTGCCGGAGCTGCCGCCGGCCATTCCGGAGCCGGTCGCCGCGCCGGAGGTCTCGCCCGCAGCTGCCGCACCGACGCCCGCGAGCGTCAGCGCGATCGCGCCCGCCTTGCCGCCGCGCCAGACCGGTGCGACGCCCAGCGGTTTGTCGCCCGCGCGCTCGGTCAGCCGGGACAACATCAAGATCGGCGTGGCCAAGGCGGAAGCGCCCAAAGCAGAAGTGACGCCGCCGGCCGTGGAACCCGCCGCCCGGACGACGGTTGGCTACGCCGCCGCCGCAGCCGCGACCGACGCTGCCAAGCCTGCCGGCAAGCCCGAGGCGAACAAGCCCGCGGCCGCCAAAGCACCGGACAAGGGCAGCAAGCCGGTTGCCGCCAAGCCGGCTGATCCGGCGCCGAAAACGGTGACGCCGGTCAAGCCTGTCGCGCCCGGCGCGGCTGGCGCGGCCAAGAAATCGGGTGGATCTGGGCTGATTGTGGGCGTCTCGCTGGGCGTCGTGGCAGCCGTAGTCGGCATCATCGCGCTGCGCGGAGGCGGGACCACGCCGCCCGTGCCTGCCGAGACTGCCGTCGAGACCGCTGCCCCCGTGGCTGCCGTGACCCCGCCGCCGGCACCCGCGCCGGCACCGGTTCCGCCCGCGCCGACACCGACGGTGGCCGCAGCTCCGGCAGCCGACGCGGCAATCGCCGCAGCTCCCGACGCCAGCGCCGACGCAGCTGCCACCGGAACCGCCGAGGCCACCGCCGCTGCGGACAAAGCTGCTGCACAAGCCAAGGTTGCGGAAGCCGCTGTCGCGCAGGCCAAGGACGCCGAGAAAAAAGCAGCTGCGGACAAGGCTGCCGCGGACGCCAAAGAAGCGGAGAGCAAGAAAGCCGAGGCCAAGAAAGTCGCGGAAGCCAAGGAAGCCGAGAAAAAAGCTGCGAAAGAAAAGGAGAAAGAAGGCAACAGCAAGAAGCGCACCGCGGAAGAGAAGAAGGCCGAGGCCAAGAAAGCTGCGGAAGAGAAGAAAGCGGCCGCCAAGGCGGAGAAGCTCGCGGCGGCCAAGGCGGACAAGAAAGCAGCGGCGGAAAAGGCGGCTTCCGCCAAAGCGGAAAAAGCAGCCAAGGCGGCGGATGCCAAGCGCGCGGCGGCGGAGAAGGCGGACGCGGCCAAGAAGGCGGCGGCGGACAAGGCTGAAGCGGCCAAGGTCGCGGATGCGTCGAAGAAGGCGGCCAAGCCGGCGGGCGATGACGACGAGCTGGACGCGATCCTGGCCAAGCACAAGGGCGGCAAGGAAGCGCCGGCGAAGGCGGACAAGAAAGCGGCGGCGGAGCCCGAGCCCGAGCCCGCGAAGAAAGAAGAGAAGGAAGGCCCGGCGCTGTCGCAGGGTCAGGTCGATGCCGTGGCGGCGCGCGCGTCGCAAAAGGTCATCCGCTGCTACATGCTGTACGCCGACGTCGACGGCGGCGAGGAGACCATCAAGGTGCAGCTGATGGTCAACTCGGACGGCAGCGTCGCGAGCTCCAAGGTCCAGGGCAAGCACGCGGCCGATCAGGTCGGCAAGTGCGTCTCGGAAGCGGTCAAGGTCCTGCAGTTTCCGCAATCCAGCGGTGCGGCCAAGAAGTACATGGTCCGCTACGGCGTGGGCGGTTAGGACTTGCGCGTAATGGGCGGATTCTGATGGCCTTTTTCCCCCACCGCCCCGGCAGCTTGGAAGTCATCTGCGGCTCCATGTTCAGCGGCAAGAGCGAGGAGCTCATCCGCCGGCTGCGGCTCGCGCGCATCGCGCACCAGCGCGTGCAGGTATTCAAGCCGGCGATTGACACGCGCTACGGCGACCAGGAGCTCGTCAGCCACAGCGACTTTCGCATCACCGCGAGCGCCGTGGCGACTTCCGGCGAAATCCTCAGCCAGGTCCATGACTTGACCGTCGTGATCGGCATCGACGAGGTGCAGTTTTTTGACCCCGGCATCGTCGAGGTCTGCAACAAGCTGGCCAACCGCGGCAAGCGCGTCATCGTCGCGGGGCTGGACCAGGACTACCGCGGGCGGCCGTTTGCGCCCATGCCGGACCTGATGGCGGTGGGCGAATACGTGACCAAGCTGCTGGCGGTGTGCGCCGTGTGCGGCGATCCGGCGAACCGCTCACAGCGCATCAAGGGCGGCGACGCGGTCGTGGAGCTGGGCGCGTCGGACCGCTACGAGGCGCGCTGCCGCCGGCATTTTGAGCCCGAAGAAGACCGCCAAATGGAGCTGCTGAACGAGCGCGCGCTGGCGCTGAAGCCGCCGAAACGGAGCCACAAACCGCATGAGTGAGCCTGCCGCCGCCCCGCTCGACAACCTGTTCATCGGCATCGCCGGCATCATCGGCGCCGGCAAGTCGACGCTCGCCACCGCGCTGGGCCGCCACATGGGCCTGGACGTCTACTACGAGCCGGTCGAGGACAACGAGTATCTGGCTGATTTTTATCGAGATACTGCGCGCTACAGCTTCGCCACGCAGATCTACCTGCTCAACCGCCGGTTCCAGCAGCACCAGGAAATCATCTGGCGCGGCCGGCCGGCGATCCAGGACCGCACGATCTACGAGGACGCGATCTTCGCCAAAATGCTCAGTGAAACCGGGCTGATGGAGCCGCGCGACTACCGCACGTACTTGCAGCTCTTCAAGCACATGTCCAACTTCATGTGCCGGCCGTCCGCTATCATTTACCTGGACGTCAAGCCGGAGCTGGCGATGGCGCGCATCCAGGAGCGCGCGCGCGGCGTGGAGTCAGGCATTTCGCTGGCGTACCTCCAAGCGCTGTACGACGAATACGAGCGATTTTTGCATGACATTTCGCACCGCATTCGCACGATTCGCGTCAGCTGGCACGAATACCGCGACGTGGACGAGATGGCCGAGGTCATCCGCCGCGAGGTGCTGCACGCGACGTTCCTGCGCGAAGTCACGGCCTGGGACGCGCCGTCGCGCTGACGTCCGCACAGGGCGAATTCTCGCCAATCGTCCGGCCCCGTGCGAGACTCCGCGGACGTTGCACCGCCAGCGCCAGGCCATGCTGCCGGTCCAGTTCAATGAGGCGCCCGTGATTTCGACCGACGATATCCTCCACGCCCGGATCCTGATTGTCGACGATCAGCCGTATAATATTGCGCTGTTGCGTATGATCCTCAAGGAGGCTGGCTACACGAACCTGGACAGCACGGTCGACCCGCGCGAGGCGCTGCCGCTGTACCTGGCGAACCGGCCGGACATCGTGCTGCTGGACTTGCAGATGCCGCATATCGATGGCTTTGGCGTGATGGCGCAGCTCCGCGACGTCGAGGGCGACATCATCCCCGTGCTGGTGCTGACCGCCGAGACCGACCCGGAAGTACGCTATCGGGCGCTGAAATCCGGCGCGCGCGACTTCCTGAACAAGCCTTTTGACAAGATCGAGACGCTGTCGCGCATCCGCAACCTGATCGAAGTGAACCTGCAGCACAAACGGATCCGCGCGTACAACGAGGAACTGGAGCAAAAAGTCCTGGAGCGGACCACGGAATTGCGCAACACGCAGCTGGAAATTATCCACCGGCTGGGCCACGCGGCGGAGTACAAGGACAACGAGACCGGCTACCACATCATCCGCATGAGCCTGTACTGCGGCATCATGGGCAGCGCGCTGGGGATGCAACCCGACGAGGTCGAGACGCTGAAGCGGGCGAGCCCAATGCACGACGTGGGCAAGATCGGCATTCCGGACCGCGTGCTGCTGAAGCCCGGCAAGCTGGATCCCGACGAGTGGACGATCATGAAGACGCACGCGGCGATTGGCGCGGATCTGCTGGCGGGATCGAATTCGCCGCTGATTCAGCTGGCGTCGATTATCGCCTTGACGCACCACGAGAAATGGGACGGCTCCGGCTATCCGCGCGGGCTCAAGGGCTCGGCGATTCCGCTCTCCGGACGCATCTGCGCGGTCTGCGACGTTTTTGACGCGCTGACGTCCGAACGGCCGTACAAGAAAGCGTGGACCGTGGAGGACGCGATGGCCGAGCTGCATGCGGGTGCGGGCAAGCATTTTGACCCGGATTTGATCGCGGTGTTTGCCGGCATCCTCCCGCAAATCCTGGAGATTCGCGCGCAGTACCAGGAAGACTGAGGCCTGCGGATGAGCGCGCTGCTGACATTGCCCAAGCTCGATCTGGCCAGGCGCCTCGCGCGCGGGCTCGCGCTGGCGGACGTGGGCGCGGCGGTGGCGGATGTGCGCGCGCGCTGGCAGGCGGACGGCGTGCTCCACGGCGAGCTGGTGGTGGACCTGCGCGAGGCACCGGACCCGGTGGCGGCGCTTCAGGCGATGGACGCGGCGCTGCAGTCGCCAGACCCGACGGCGCCGTGGTCGTATGCGCTGCTGGTGGCCCTGAACGGGCCGTGGCCCGAGCTGCCGGAACTGGTGCGGGATGCGGAGGTGACGTCCGTGCGCGGCGTGCTGGCGACGCTGGACGCGGATTTGGCGGCGCTGGCGCCGACATGGCAGCAGGTGCAGCAAGCCGGCTGGCTGCGGATGGTCCACGCGGAGACCGGGCCGCGGCTGAAGCAGGCGTTTTTGCTGGGTTTTGATCGGCTTGTCGGCGGCGCTGGCCTGCTGCGCGAACCGGAGCTGCTGGCGCACTTGCGCGCGCACCGGCTGCCGGTTCTGCTGTCGCCCTCGGCGCAGTTGGCGGAACACGCGGAGGCGACGTGGGCGCAGCACCCGCTGCGGCTGCTGACCGACGCGGGCGTGACGACGGTGATCGGCTCCGGTTGGCCACAGCCGGTGGCGGCGAGCCTGAGCGCCGAGCTGGAAGCCGTGTCGCGCCACCACCACTGGAAGCTGGAGCAGCTGCGGACGCTGATGACGCGCAATGCGGAGGCGGCGGCGATCGCGCCGGAAGCGCGGTTCGGTATCGCCCGGCAAATCGAGGCGTGGCGCCACCGTCCGCACGCCGCACCGGCGGCGAAGGGCGACGGCTGGTCGCTGTAGCCGCGCGCGGGCTTGAGGCGCCTTGACCCTTCTGACCGGCCGGTCCAGACTGGCCCGGACCGCGTCCGGACGCCGAAAATGCGCCCGCGGCAACGGAGATGACCTGAACGCTGGACGCTGACCTCCGCACGGGCGGATCGCGCGAAAAAGGCGCTACCGTGAGCACGCCGGGCCCAATCCTGCCAGCCGTTGACGCAGCGAGCGCGTCGCCAGCTGCCGCAGCCAAGCCGTTTTTCGTCGTTGGCATCGGCGCTTCGGCGGGCGGCCTTGCCGCGTTGGACCAGCTGTTCTCGGCGATTGCGCGCGACACCGAGCCGGCCATGGCGTACGTGCTCGTGCAGCATCTGGCGCCGGATCACGCGAGCGTGCTGGCGACGCTGATTCAGCGCCACACGTTTCTCCCTGTTTTTCAAGTGGAAAACGGCATGCGGGTCGAGCCAGGCCGCGTGTACATCATCCCGCCGAACAGCGATCTGGCGCTCGTCCACGGCGCCCTGCAGGTGTTGCAGCCCGCCGTGGCGCACGGCCGCCGCTTGCCGATTGACGCGTTTCTGCGGACGCTTGCGACCGATTGCGGCGAGCGCGCGATCGCCGTCATTCTCTCCGGCACCGGCAGCGACGGTTCGCTGGGCGTGCGCGCCATCAAGGCCGCGGGCGGCATGGTCCTGGTGCAGGACCCGGAGTCGGCGGAATACGACGGCATGCCGCGCAACGCGCTGGCCACCGGGCTGGTGGACTTGATCGCCACGCCGGAGCAGATGCCGGGCGCGCTGGCCGCGTACGCGACGCACTTTGCCGAGTCGGAGAAGCGCCTCGACAGCGCGGCCCATCGGCCGCTGCCCACGGCGCTCGCGTCGGTTTTCGCGCTGCTGCGGGCGCGGACCGGCCACGATTTTTCGCAGTACAAGAAGCGCACGATTCTCCGGCGCATCGAGCGGCGCATGGTTGTTCAGCAGATCGCCGATCTGCCCGCATACGCGCACTTTCTGGAAGCCAACGCCACCGAGGTCGGCGCGCTCTTTCGCGACTTGCTCATCGGCGTGACCGGTTTTTTTCGTGATCCCGAGGCGTTTCACGCGCTGGAATCCGCGCTTGGGCCGCTGCTGTTCAAGACGCGCGCGGCGGATGCGACCATCCGTGTCTGGGTGCCGGGCTGCTCGACCGGCGAGGAGGCGTATTCCCTGGCGATCCTGCTGCAAGAGCAGCTCGAGGCAGCGAAGCGCCCGATTCGCGTACAGATTTTCGCGACCGACATTGATGCAGGCGCGATCGAGCGGGCGCGAACCGGCGTGTATTCCGCGGCCGCCGTGGCTGACCTGACACCAGAGCGCCGGGCGCGATTCTTCGCTCCGCACGATGACGGAACGCAGTTTCGCGTCGCCAAATTTCTCCGCGAAATGCTGGTGTTTTCAGAACAGGACATCATCCGCGACCCGCCCTTTTCCCGTCTGGACTTGATCAGCTGCCGCAATTTGCTGATTTATCTCGGCCCCGAGCTGCAGCGCAAGGTCATCCCGTTGTTCCACTACGCGCTCAATCCGGGCGGGCTTCTCTTGCTGGGCACGTCCGAAAGTGTCGGACATTTCAGCGATTTTTTCGCGCTCATCGACCCCAAGGCCAAGCTGTATGCGCGCAGGGGCGACATGACCGCCAACGCGCGGCGCAACGGCGGGCTCTTGCTGCCCACCCTTTCCCTGCCAGTCGAGGCCGTCAGGACTTCGGACAAGGTACAACGCATGCCAAAAATTCCGCTGCGCGAACTGACTGAACGGACGCTCTTGGCGCACCACACGCCGGCCGCCGTGCTGGTTCAGGCCAACGGCGACATCTTGTTTGTCCATGGCCGGACCGGGCGCTATCTGGAGCCGGCGCCGGGCGAGTCCAACCTGAACGTGCTGAAAATGGCGCGGGAAGGGCTGACCCACGAGCTGCACCTGGCGCTGCATCAGGCCATCGCGACCGGCAAAACGGTGCACTGCGCCGGGCTGCGGTGTCGGAGCAACGACGGGGTCGCGCGGCTGGACCTGACGATTCGCGTTGTGCCGACCGAGGGTGACGCGGTGTTTTACCTCGTCGTGATGGAAGAGCCGCGCGCGCCGCAGGAAATCCGCATCGGGCTGCAGGAAGCGCTGGAAGGCCAGGCGACGGAAGGTGCCCACATTGCCCGGCTCAAGCGCGATTTGCAGACGCAGGCGGACTCGCTGCGCGCGATCACCGACGACCTGGAGAGCTCCAACGAGGAACTCCGGGCGGCCAACGAGGAGCTGCAATCGGTCAACGAGGAACTGCAGTCGACAAACGAGGAGCTGGAGACGTCCAAAGAGGAGCTGCAGGCGGTCAACGAGGAGCTCGCGAACGTGAACGCCGAGCTGCAGCAGCGCGTGACGGAGCTGTCGCGGGCCAACAGCGACATGAACAACCTGATGGCCGCGACGGGCGTGGGGACAATTTTTCTGGACCCCGATCTGCGGATCCAGCGCTTTACGCCGGCGGTCACCGCGGTGATCAACCTCATCGCGACGGACGTGGGACGGCCGGTGGGGCAAATTGTCTCCAATTTGCTCGGTTATGACACGCTTGTGGCAGACGTCCGCGCCGTGCTGGCTACGCTTGCGCCGCAAGAGCACGAGGTGCGCTCGGCGACCGCATGGTATTTGCTGCGGATACGGCCGTACCGGACGCCGGCCAACGTGATCGAGGGCGCCGTGCTGACGTTTACCGACATCACCGCGCTCAAGCGTTCGCAAGAGGCGATGCGCCGGCTGGCGGTCGTGGTGCACGACTCGCGCGATGCTATCTTGGTGCAGGATTTGGCCGGGCAGATTCTGGCGTGGAATGGCGCGGCGGAGCGAGAATATGGCTGGACAGAGGCAGAGGCGCTGGCGAAAAATATGAGTGAATTCATGCCATTGACGGCACAACCGCGGGCGCGCGACGCGGTCGAGCGGCTGCGCGCGGGCGAAGTGCTCGGGGAGCAGACCTCGCAGCGGATCGCCAAGGATGGCCGGGTGTTGGACATTGAGCTGACCGCGACAGCGCTGGTCACAGAATCGGGGGCCGTGTACGCGATTTCAACCACGGAGAGGGTCGCCCATGACGGACCAGGAAGACGAGTCATCCCGGGGTGAGAAGCTGCGCAAGCGCGCGGAATATCTCGCGGACAAGGCACTTCACGGCGCGCGCTGGATTCCGCCCGACGTGGCCATGGACGCGCTGACCCATGAACTGAACGTCCACCACATCGAGCTGGAGCTGCAAAACGACGAGCTGCGGAGCGCGCAGGTCGATCTGGAAACGTCGCGTTCCCGCTATTTTGCCCTGTTCGAGCTGGCGCCGGTGGGCTATTGCACGCTGGACAGCCACGGGCGGATCGCGGAGGCGAACAACCAACTGGCGAAGTTGCTGGGCGTGCCGCAAACGGAGCTGCTGGGCAAGCCGCTGACGGCGTTCATCGATGCGGCGGACCAGGACGCGTATTACCTGCGCGCCAAAGTGGCCGCGCGGCTGGAGCCCGTGGGTCTGGAACTGCGGATGCTGCGCCGCGAGCAGCCGGCTTTCTGGGCCTGGCTGGACAGCCGCACGGTGGCCGACGGCGAGGACGGCCGGGTAGAGCTCTTGGCGATCAATGACATCGACGCGCTCAAGCACGCAGAAGCGGTCCTCGAGCGGCGCGTCGCGGAACGCACATCGGAGCTGGAGCGCGCACAGCAAGCGCAGCGCGATGAGATCGCGCGGCGCAAGGCCTCCGAGCTGCAGCTGGCGCAGAGCGAGAGCCAGCTGCGGGCGATCCTGGACGGCGCGGCGGCGGGCATCGTGGCGACGGACCAGACCGGGACGTTGAAGCTGTTCAACCGCGCGGCGGAGGGGATTTTTGGCTGGAAAGCCGAGGAGGTCATCGGCCAGGATGTCAGCTTGCTACTGGCGCACGAGGCCCGCGCCGCCCACCTGGCCGGCGTGGCGCGCTACATCGAGACGGGCGAGCGCAAGGACGATCCCGCGCCGCGCAGGGCCCGCGCCGCGCGCAAGGACGGCACAACGTTCCCCATCGAGGTCAGCGTCAGCGAGGTGAAGACCGAGGCGTCGGTCGGCTTTACCGGCATCATCCGCGACCTGACGCAGCGCCAGCTGCTCGAGGAACAGCTGCGACAGGCGCAAAAGATGGAGGCGATCGCCCGGCTGGCAAGCGGAATTTCCCATGATTTCAATAATTTGCTGATGGGAATCATCGGCTGCACCCACGCGGTGCGGGATTTGCTGCCGGCGAACCACATCGCGCTGGGGCCGCTGGATGAGATCAAGGGCGCGGCGCAGCACGGCGCAACGCTGACCCGGCAGCTGCTGAGCTATGGCCGCCAGCAGTCGCGCCAGTTTGAGCCGATGCCCGTGAACGACACCGTGCGCACCATCGCGAGTTTGTTGAAAAAGGTGCTCGGCGAGGACATCCAGCTGGAGGTCGAGCTGTGCGCCGCGCCGGCGGTGATTCTGGGCGATCCGGTCGCGCTGGAGCAGGTGCTCATGAACCTGGCCATCAACGCCCGCGACGCGATGAAGGACGGCGGACGGCTGCGGCTGGCGACACGCGAGGTCGTGCGCGCGACGGTGACGCACACGCGGTCGGGACCGCTGGCGCCGGGCAGCTACGTGGAGCTGGTCGTGGAGGATTCCGGCACGGGCATGGCGCCCGAGGCGCTGGAGCACCTGTTCGAGCCATTTTTCACGACCAAGCCGCCGGGGGAAGGCACTGGGCTGGGGCTGTACAGCGTCTACGGCATCGTCGAGCAGCTGGCAGGTGGGCTGGACGTCGCGAGCGAGCTGGGCCGCGGCACGCGTTTCACGCTCCTGCTGCCCAGCCACGCGCAGACCGCCGTGGTGCGCGCACCGCAGGCGCCGCGTCCCGCCGAAGTCACCCAGCGCGCCAAGCCTGGACCACGCCGGACGGTGCTGGTGGTCGAGGACGAGTACCTCATCCGGTTCGCGGTCAAGCACATGCTCAACCCCGCGGAATTCGAACTGTTGATGGCCGTGGACTTTGCCGATGCCCAGCGCGTGGCCCAGGAGCACGCGGGGGCGATCGACGTGCTGCTGACCGACATCGTGCTGCCGGCGGGCAGTGGTGGCGCGTTGGCGGAGTGGCTGCGCACGCTGCGGCCGGACGTCCACGTCGTGTTCATGTCCGCCTATCCGGCGTCCATGCTCATCGAACAGCGGCGCATTCCGCCGGGCACGACAAGCCTGCAAAAGCCGTTCGACGAGACGCAGCTCCGCCAGGCGCTCCGCTCCGGCGAGACGTTGCACTGACCGGCGGGTCGGCCGCCCGCGCACCCGCAAGCCCGCGCGCAGGCGTGAACAATCGCGCCGCCCGTTGACGCCGCCTCGCGTGCCGTGCAGAGTGCCTGTCAGCCGTCCCGCCCTTCGCGACGGCCGCCTCCATCACCACGTGCAGGTCCGTCGATGTTCTTTCTCGCGCCGCATCCTCACCTCGCCAAGCCCCGCCGCGGCAGCCCGCGGATGTTTCGCATCGATTGGGTGGAAACCTACTTTTCGCGCGTCAAATGGTGGCATGTGCCGCTGATCTGGACGCCGGTGGCGATCCTGTGCGTGCGCGACACGCTGCTGCAGCCGGAGTCGACCGTCGGCCTGACCGCGGGCGTCGTTGCCGCTGGCATCGCGGCGTGGACCCTGCTGGAGTACGTCCTGCACCGCTACCTGTTCCATTTCGCGCCCAACCCGGCCAAGACCTGGCAGGTCGATCTGCACTGGCTGATTCACGGAATTCACCATGATTATCCGTGGGATCCGGATCGCTTGGTGATGCCACCGTTCGCCACGCTCGTGCTGTCGCTGCTGCTGTGGCCGCTGTTCCGCGCGGTCGGCGGCCCGGTGTACGGAACGACATTTTATGCTGGAGTTCTGCTGGGTTACATGACATACGACCTGCTGCACTACTACGTGCACCACGCCGTGCCGACGACCGCGGTGGGACGCTGGCTGCGGCGTTACCACCTGCTGCACCATTTCGCCTCGCCGGAGTTGCGGTACGGCATCACGACGCCGCTGTGGGACCTGGTTTTTGGCACCGCGCCGCGGGACAAGGCTGCGGGCCTGGACGACGCCGGCGTGTCTGCGCTGGAAGACAGCCACTGACCGCGCCATTGCGCCAGAAAACTTGCCGACCCGCCGGTTAGTCCGATGATGGTCCCGCGCGCGCTGCCCCTGCTGCTGCCGCGCGGAGGTTTCATGCTGGACGTTCCCATTGTCGATACCGCCTATGACGCGCTGCCGGTCTTTCCGCTGCCGAATTTCGTCATCTTTCCGCAGACCATGACGCGCCTGCACATCTTTGAGCCGCGCTACCGGCTGATGGCGGCGGAAGCGCTCGCGACGCAGCGGCTGATCGTGCTCGTGGGGTTGAAGCCGGGCTGGGAGGCGGATTATTACGGCTCGCCGCCGGTGCATGAGATCGGCTCGCTGTGCAAGATCGTCAACGAGGAGCGCCTGGAGGACGGCCGGTACAACCTGTTCGTGCACTGCCTGGCGCGCGTAGAACTGACGACGCTGCATCGGCTTTTGCCGTATCGCACCGCAAGCGTGGCTGTGCGCCCGGACCTGCCGGCGGACGCGGAGCGCGTGGCGGAAGCTGCGGATCGGCTGCTGTCCGTCGTACGCGGGCTGATGGTCAAGCTGGGCGAAAACGCGACGCTGCTGGCCAACGTGCTGGCCTCGACCAAGAAGCCGGTGATCCTGGTGAATCGCCTGGCCGCTGCGCTGGTGCCGGACCCGGCGGATCGCCAGGCGCTGCTGGAGCTGACCGACCCGGTGGCGCGCGCGGAGAAGCTGTGCGACCTGGCCGGCGATTTGCTGCTGAATTCCGAGCAGCCGGCGATGTCGCTTGGCTCAGTCGACCTGTCGATGGTGAACTGAACATGCCGACCACTGTCGAACCCCAAACTTTGTCGATCAGACCTTTGGCATTGCGGACTGGGACCGCGCGCGTGTGCCGAACACGGCACGCCGCGGATCGAGACTGGTTGGTCTCGAACTTCCGTCGGAGTGTATAGTTGCCCGTCTGGCTGCGCCGCATCCTGGGCGTCGGCGCGCTGCTGGCGGGGCTGGCCGCGGCGTTCTGGCAGAGCCGCGCGCGCAGCCAATCCGTCGACATCGCGTTTGTGCTGAGCCATGTGGCGCTGAGTGTCGACGGCGTGGTCCTGGATCGCCAGCGGCTGACCGGGCTGGCGTGGCGCATCGCGGATCAAGAGCCGAAGACCTGGAATTGGCAGCACTTTTTTGCCGGCCAAGCGCCGGAAGCGACCGACCCGGTGACGATCCGCCTGCCCGTCGACGGCGCGGAGCTGGAGATCACCTGCAAATTCGAGTTATTGCCAGGCTCCGTGCCGCTGCGCACTTCCACCCGCGTCGCCGCGCCCGCGCACGCGGACGGCGTGGTGCCGGTGGACATCGAGGCGTGCGGCAGCCTGGCGCGCTAAGGTGCAGTGCCCAAGCAACTCGATCGCCCAGATCTCGTGGCGCGGTGCGTAACGCCGAAGGCGGGCGCACTTCGCGACCCAGCCAGCAAGCAAATTCGAGGCTTTGTGCTTTCACGGGCCGAATCGCCGGTCAATTCCCGACAAAACCCACCCAAAAGTGCGTCGTTTGGCCCTGACGCGAGAAGATGAAGTACGGCTCCGCCTTCTTGACGTCCGCCTTCACGACCGTGATGTGCAAGTTCAGCACGTCGCCGTTCTGGCCGCTGGACTTGGTCGCGCCGTCCCAATCGAACTGCAGCTGCGGCGCGGCTTGCAGGTACCACGTGGCGTAATCGGTCGCGTAGACGACCCACGGCCCGGCCGTCGGCGCGTCGCTGAACAGGTGCACAGGGACCACCGCGTCCTGACCGGCGGCGATGTGCACGCCCGCGACCTTCAGCCCGGCGTACGTGACTGTGTCCGGCGTTTCAGGCGCGGCGTTGAAATACGGCTCCGCGGGCGCGGGCTGGCACGGATCACGACTCGCAGCCGCAGCGGCATCGGACCACGCGCGCTCGGAGGTGTAGCCCGTCGTCGGCCAAGTGAACGGATCGCCCTCGACAAACGTACACATATCGCCCAGTTCCGGCCCGCCGGCGATCGTCGCCCAGCCGGCATGCGCCGTGTCCAGCTTGGTCCACGCCGGCGCCGCGTACGGGTCCGGGTCGGTCGCGGCTTCCAGCAGCTCGTGGCTCGCGGCGACCTGGAACGTGTGTGCGAGGTCGACGCCCGGCCCGTCAAAGCCGGGACATGCGGGAATCATGGCGTAATGCACCGACACCGCACCGACCGCCGTCAGGAAGTGATAGCCGCCGAAGTCCTTGCAGCTCACGCCGTTGGTCTGCGGCTCCGTGACCGTCACGCCCTGCGGATAGACCAGCACGTAGATCGTCGCCGGATCGGGCTGGCCCCACAGCGCGGTCTCGCGCGTCAGCTGCTCGGCCAGGAAAACCTCGACTTCGGACTCGGTAACGCTCGGCGTCGGCACGATCGCCAGATGGATTGGCGCGTCGACTGTCAGATCGCCCACGCCGTACTCCGCCGTCGCCGCGCTCCAATACACTGAGCCGCCGATCGCGGTGACAAAAGCCTCCGCCGTCGCGCGCTGCGGATCGCCGTCAAAAGTCACCACGCGCGCGTGCGGGTGTGCCAGCACCGCGCCCTTGCCTTTGAGCACCTGCGGCGCCGGCGGGTGGTCGGCGACCTCGAACGGCACATCCGGCGCAGTCACATCAGCCGCGCTGTCCGCGCCCGCGGTCGCAGCATCCGCGGTATCGGCAGGCGCCGCGGCATCGCCCGTCGCCGGGGAAGGTGCTGTGCCACACGCCGCCAGCGCGCACGCGAGCCACACGAGCTCGCGCAGGCCCGCGTGCGAATTCATCATGAAAATTGCCATCTTGTCTCCGAAGCTACTTGTGCTGCTGCGCGGCCATGTGCTTCTTGTATTCGGTCTGGTAGTACTTTTGCCGATCGGCGTCGGACATGCTCTCCGCATCGCCATACCGGCTCGGGCACTTGACCGTCAGGCTGGACGCTTGCAGCAGGTGCTGCCCGTCGGCGTCGTGGCCAAGCCGCCCGGCGACAATCGCGTCGCGGCCCTCCTCAAACGGGTCGGGCAGCAGCTTGGGGTACGCAATCGTCAGCTTGTGCCCGAGGTTATCCGCCACGTCGAAGCGAAACGTCTCGCTCGCCGGCTGGCCGCGGACGCTGCCTTGGACGACCTTGCCGGCGATCTTGATCTCCGCGCCGTCGACCTTGTCGCCGCTGCGTTCCAGCTGCGCCAGCGTGTAATTGTACATGCCCGCACCGCCCGACGTGCTGGAGCCCACCACGCCCAGGCCGATCGCCAGCACCGCCACGGCGATCACCAGCGGCGCGACGGAGCGCTTCTTGCGCACCACGGCGGTCGGCGTCAGCGCGGGCGGGGAGTTCGGCTCAGTCATCGGCGGCTCCAGCCGCACCAGCGGCGGCGGCACTCTACACAGGCTGACCCAAGACGAACACCAAAATCCGCCAGACAGCCATCGGGGCTCCCACGCGGCGAACCCGAATGTGCACCACCGGCGGCGCGCCGCGGTTGCGCGGGCGGTCCTCGCTCCGTTCGCGCATTCTCCCTCAATGCAGCGGCGGGATTGGGAGCTGTTCCACGGCCGGCAGCAGCGCCACCGGGTCCGAATAGCCCCAGACTTCCGCGATCTTGCCCTGCTGGACCAGCAAGAACTCCAGGCTGCGGACGCGCAGCACCTCCTCGTTGAGCGGCACGGGTACCACCGGCGTGCGCTGGCGCACTGTCACGTCACGCTCCAGGACCAGCCAATCGCCCGCAGCGTACTGGCCGATGAGCTGGTTGTCCTGGACGGCAAAAGCCTGCTGAAACGCGCGGATCGCCGCCTGATTGGCCACAGCGGTCAGCGTCTCCGCCCCCGCGGTCGTGTCGCGATACGCCAAATTTTCCGCGACCAAGCCTGCCGCCGTCGCATCACGCGCCAGGAGCGCCGGGTCAAACGCCGCAGCGAGCCGCGCCACGTCGAAGGTCGGCACCGCCGTCACCACGTCAATCGGCTCTGAAGTCGCTGGCGGCAAAGGAATTTTTGGCGCATCGAGCACGAAGCGCCACGGCGCGGTCGTCCCGTACACCCGCACGGCCGCGATGCGCCCGGCGCGCAGCTCGAACACGGCAGCAAACGGCACACGGCGCTGCGCAACCTCAGCAAGACCTTGAACAATCTCGACGCCCGGTCCGACATGGAGCTGCCGCAACCGCTGCAGCTTGGTGTCCGCCAGCGCGCCCGCGATCGCGTCCGCACACGCGTGCGCGCCCGCGCAGGTGTCGCCATTGGCCAGCGTCACCGTCACTTCCGGCGCCAACAGGCTCGCCACGGTCGGCGAATCGTGCGCGGCGAGCGCAACGAACAGCGGCTCCACGACTGGCGGCTCCGGCAACACGGCGGTCGGCGTCGCGGGCTGGGGCGCGGCCACCGGCGAGACCGGCTCCGGCAGCGGCGCCAGCGGCATTTCCGGCGGCTTGGGCACCGGCTCAAAGCGCGGCGGCGGCGTGCGACAGGCCACCGCGAGCGCAAGCAGCATCAGAAAAACGTGGCGCATCCGTCAGCTCCCATCGGCAAAGTGCTGAACGGCGAGCCAGAGCGCCTCCAGATGCCACGCCAGAATGAAATAATACGCCAAAAACGCCACGAAGATCGAGACCACCGCCAGCGGCCGATCGCGGTGCCGCCACAGCAGGTACGAGCCGGCGGACACGAGCCCCGTCTTGATGAGCACGAACAGGACCGGATGCATCTCGGGCAGTTCTGCTAAAAGCGGATTACTTTCAATGGCTTTACGATCCGACACCCAGAGCACCGTCGCCACGGCGTCGATGACGTTCAGCACCAGCACGGCCTTGACGATGCCGTTCAACCAGCTGAACTCCTTGGGCGTCCCCATCCAGGCTGGCGGCTGCACGCCGTCATCGTCGTCTGTGCGCCGCGCGCCCTTCATCGGCAGCGCGGCCTACTTCTTGGGCGGCGGCAGCGCCAGCCCAACCTGGCCCAGCGACGCGACAATCGGCTCCTTGGACACGCCCTGGTCGATCGCCACTTCCACGCGCGTGCCGCTGACTTTCTTGACCTTGCCTTGGTACATCATGCCGACGTACGGCACCACGACCTGCTGGCCGACCTTGAGCGCCGGCTTGAGCGGGATCGCCTGCAGCTCGGCCTTGGAAAAGGTCGCGACGCGGCCGGAGAATTTGCGCGCCAGCCACTTCTCGCCATTTTCCGACACCAGCAGCACGATCACCGGCCGGCCGTCATCCTGAGCGACCGCGAAATTGCCCGGCGCCAGGCCCTCGGTCTGCTTGGTCACTTCCTTGGGCGATCGCACCGCGACGAGCTTGTCCTCCGCCCAGCTGTCCGGCAAGTCCGTGTAACGCACGGTGATTTTGTCGCCGTCGACTTTTTGGACAATCGCGTGCTTGAGCGACGACGCCCACTCCGCCAGCACCATGTCGCCCGCCTTCACGTCGCTCGCCGCCTTCAGGCCCGCGGCGATGATGTACTGACCGCCGACCTGAAACGAGCTGCCGTCCAGCTCCTTGATCGTCGCAATTTCGCCTTTGACTTCGCCGAGATCGTGGGCAAAAAGCTGATAGATCGCCGCGGGATTCGTGTGGCTGCGATCCTTGCCCTGGGTCAGCAGGAAGATGCGGTCGCCCTCCTTGGCAGACGTGCCCCGCGGCGGCAAGTTCCAGCCGTTCTTGAGCGGATCGTCCGCCGGCGTCGCGGCAGCTGGCGCTTCCACTGGCGTGACCGGCGTGGGCGCAGCGACGACTTGCTCCGGCTCGGCCGCAGGCGCCTTGGGTTTGTCCGCCGCCGGCGTCTTCTTGCCACAAGCAACCGTCGTCAGCACCAGCCCGGCGACCATCAACGGCCGACGCATGTTCCCCAAAATCTGCTTCGCCATCACGGTCCCCCTGCGCTGTGCCCTGACGCTTCCTGTCGGAACGCCTCAGAAGCGGTCAATCTTCCATGTGCCGTCCTGCCGCAGCAGAATCGGCCGAATGTCCGCACCGTCCGGCAAGGTCAGGTGCAGCTGCGCCCGATCCGCCTCCACCGATTCGACTTCCAGCTTGAAGCCGCCCGCCGCCGCCGTCGCGTACTTGGCCAGGTGCCGCCAGAGCCGATCGCCGTCCTGCGCCAGCAGCGGCGCCAGCGTCTCAAACAACCGGGGCGTCACGAGCGGCTCCAGCGCCGCAAAATCGCGGGCCTTGGCCGGCGGCAGCACCCGCGCGATCAGACCATCGACGACCTCGCGGGTAGGCGCACCCGCGGGCACGGGCGCGTTCGCAGCCAGCGCCTGCTGCGCCGCGAGCCGGATATCGCGCGCCAGCGGCTCCTGCGCCGGTTGCCGGCCCGCCACCGCCGTCGGCGCGCCCGGCACTTGCAGCAGCCGCTGACCGCGGGCCGACGCCGCCGGCAGGCTCGGCTGCGGCCGCACACCGGCGACCGCGGCGTTCGGACACCGCAGCGGCTCCTGAACGCAGTCCACTGGCTCCTGGCAAGCGACAGCCAGTAGCAGCGACGCCAGAAGGCCGGCGCCCGTGTGTCTCAGCCTCAGCATCGCGTTCAGCCGTTGCGGACGATGCGGATGTGGTTGATGGTCACCGGCGTGCGCGGACGGTCGCCGGGGCCGCGCGGGACGGCGCAGATCTTGTCGATCACGTCCAAGCCGGCGGTTACTTTGCCAAACACGCTGTGGCGGTTGTCCAGGTGCGGAGTCGAGTCGCAGGTGATGAAGAACTGGCCGCCGTTGGTGTTGGGGCCGGCGTTGGCCATCGAGAGGATGCCGGGCCCGACGTGGCGCAGCGCGGGGTGAAACTCGTCGGCGAACTTGTAGCCTGGGCCGCCGGTGCCGTCGCCCTTGGGGCAGCCGCCCTGGACCATGAAGCCGGAGATGACGCGGTGAAACTGCAAGCCATCGTAATAAGGACGATTTTCATCCTTGCCGGTCAGCGGATTCTTCCAGGTCGTCGTGCCTTCCGCGAGCTGGATGAAATTCGTGCAGGTCTTGGGCGCCTCAGCGACAAAGAGCTTGATCGTGATGTCGCCCAGCGATGTCTCCATCACCGCGGTGACGTCTTTGCTGGTCTCCAGCGGTTCGATTGTCTTGAGCGATTGTTGCGGACGGCCAAAGAATGACATCGGAAAGCTCCTGGGGTTGGCGAAGACGCGCGTGCGGCGGCTGCTGACGGTCGGCGGTCGCGTCCGTCCGGCGCGCTGCACACGCAGCACCCGAGCCCTGGGCAGCGGACGAACTTGCCGGGCAGCGATTCTACGGCAGGAGTTCGCGTACCCGCAAGACTTCGGTACACTGGCGTCGTGCAGTCGCCGCCCGCCCATTGCCGCCTGAAACGCCTCGCGCCGCTGCTTGTATTGCTGTCCTGCGGTCGCGGCCAACTGCGCGATCAGGCGGATTTTTGGCAGGAAGCGCTGCCGCCGCCGATCGCCGTGCTGGAGCCTTGGCTCTCCACGCCGGCGCACGGCAAGCCGACCGACGAAGCCTGGACGGCGCATGTCATTGAAACGACGCCATTTGTCAACGGTCCGGAGGATGCAACCGGGGCAAACTGGACAGTCCGACTGGTCGACGGGACCGCGACGGAACGACGGCTGCACCTGGGCCTGCCGTTGGGCACCGCGGTGCCGCTGTTTCGCAACGAGACCGTGATCGTACGGACTTTTGCGCGGCTGGGCGACGATGGCGCGGCCCTGCGCAGCGTGATCGTCTCGGCGCGGCGACCGCTGGGGACCGGTGCGGATTTCAAACCCGTGCTGATCGTCTCGGCGCACGACGAGCTGATCGCCGCCGACGCACTGCCCAAGCTGCTGACCGGCATGACGCGGACTGAACAAGTCGCGTATCGCGAAGCCCGCAAAGGGGAAGGCGATTGTCCATTCGAGACGACGCATTTTCTGGTGAACGTCGGACCGGATGCGCGGGCCGTTGTCGGGCGGCGCCGGCTGCTGTATGCCCCAGGTGCGCGGTTTCGCCGCCAGGATGCGGAAGCCGCGTATGACGTCGTCGTTCACGATGCCAGCCGCACGAGCGTGGCGCCCTGCCCGGCGCCGGATCGCACCGCGCTCGCCTGGTCTGCCGTGTGGGTGGGCGAGGACGCCAAAGCGCAACCGCGTCCGACCGCGACGCTGCTGGAAGTCGCCGTCCTGCCTGCCGCCGCGACGCCGTCGTCGGCAGTGCCGACCAAGCCGCCAGCGCGCAAGCCACGCAAAGGCTCGATTTCACACGAGGATCCGCCGCGCGAGCACCCGGTGCCGCGGCCTTAAGGCGCCGTGCAGGCGGAACCCGTTGTGTCGGGCGCGTGTCGTTGGGTCGCCAAGAGCGCCCGCTGCGCGCTACGCCCGGCGGCACACGGCTGGGAGTTGATCGCGTTGTTCTTGCACGCGCCTCACCCTTCAGCCCACGCGCCCCGCCCAGCGGTCGCCGCCCGTGCGCGCCGCGTCCAGCGCGACGGTTTTCGCGGCGGTCAGCGACGCCCCGCGCACCCCTTCAGGCTCGGCATGCCGCCCTGGCGCATCGTGGCGTTCCACCAGCCACGCCGGCATCCACGTCACGAATTCCATCGGTCCGTCCGCCAGCGCGTGGCGAAACAGCCGCTCATCCCAGGGCTCGGCGGGCGCCAGCGTCGCAAGCTGCGCTTCCAGCAGCGCCGTCGCCTCCCCGCGTTTGGGCTCAATCTGCCGCTGCGCCGCCGCCAGGGTGACCAGCACCGGCCGCAGCCCCGCCGCGTGCGCCGCTGTCACCAGCTGCTGCATCATCGCCAGGTTGTCGGCGCGCTGCAGGTCCACGCCCGGCGGCTCCTGACCGCGGGCAAAATTGGGCATCGCCAGCAGCAAATCCGCGGACGCCTCACCCGCCGCACGCAGCAGCGCCTGCGCGAGCTGTGGCCACTGCCCCGCCAAAGCCTCGTCGTTGAGCAGCCGCAAGAACTCAGGAATTGCCAGCAAGATCCGAAGCTTGGGCAGCGCCAGGCCGCGTTCCCGCTGGTCCGCCAGCCGCAGCAGCAACTCGCGGAGCGCGTCCAGGTTGCCTTTTTCCAGCACGCGCTGCGCCAAGAACCGCTGATCCATCGGCTGCGCCAGCAACACGAGCTCCGCCAGCTGCCCCTGCGCGTGCGCGTCCACCGCCAGCTGCGCGAGCTGCGGCCGTGTCGACCGCTCGCTCGCCGCCGTCAGCAGCGCCACCGGCCCGTGCTGCGCCGCCAGGGTCGCCAACGCGTCGGCAAGCGTGGCGGGCGCCAGCAGCTCCGTGCCGCCGACCACCAGCGACAGCCCCGCGCGCGGCTCCGGACGCAGCTCCTGCGCCGCCGAGACGATCGCCGCCACCATCTTTTCCTGCGGCAGCTGCTCGATGCGAAAGCCGGGACACGTCTCCTGGCAGGTCTGGCACGCGTCGATGCGAAACCACTGCCGCGCTTTGAACGGCTTGAATTCACCGATATTTTCCTGTTCGAACTCCCGAAACACGGAGATACCGTAGAACTGCGGCTCAATGAATTCGCGGCCAAGCGGCGTCAGCAGGCAGTTGGGCACGTTGTAGGGCTTGATGCGCGCGCCGTACTGCGCCAACACCGGCAGCGCGTCGCGCACACCGGCGACGATGGCGTCATACGGCACGAACCAGCGGCCCAGGTCGCCGACGTTGGAGCGCTGGGCGATGAACGGCTGGATCATGAACAACCGCACGCCGCGCGGCGCCAAGAGCGAAACCATCTCCTTGATTTGGCTGGTATTTTCCGGCAACAGGATCTGATTGTTCATCAGGTGCAGCTTCACGCCGCGCCGTTTTGCCGCCGCCGTCAGGTTGTCCAGCCCCGCCAGCGCCTGCGCGAGCGCGCCCTGCGCGACGGCGATCTTGTCGTGCAGCTCCGGCGTCGCGCCGTGCAGCGAAAACGTGAAGCGTGTCAAGCCGTTGGCGATCGCTTGGTCGGCAAATTTCGGATACGCGAACATGCGGCCGTTGGTCGTCACCGCGATGCGGTCAAAGCCGGTGTCGCGGGCAAACGCGACCAAGTCCAGGAAATCCGGGCGGATCGTCGGCTCGCCGCCGGAAAAGCCCAGCTCGTCGTGGCCATTGTCCTTGGCCCACAGAATGCGCGCGCGGATCTGCTCTGTGGTCAAATCCAGCTGATCGGCCTGCGGAATCACGCGGTAGTCCAACTGCGTGCAGTACTGGCAGCGGCTGTTGCAGGTGAAGCCTGTCTCGATGCTCAGCAGTTTGCCCACGCGTTCCTCCGCGGGTGAGCGTAGCAGGAAATGCGCCGGATTGCCGAAGCGCGAGGGAAAACGCCTTCAGTTCGCGTAGTTCCGCACGACGACTTCGTCGATGTCGCCTCGGCTCTCGCCCTTGCAGTTGATCGAGCGGGCGGCGCGGATCGTGCCAATCTCAAAACCGCGATACAAATCACGCACATAGCCGCAGTCGCTGTTGGACAGCAAAAAACGTACGCCTTGGCGGTCCAGGCGGCGGCACACGTCGGCGAGTTCACCCTGCGCCTTGCCGGAAAACTGCCCGCCGCTGTAGGCGTTGAACGACGAGGTCGCGCTGAGCGGGTGGTACGGCGGGTCGAGGTAGACAAAGCCGATGCGCTGGTCCTGCACCAGCTCCGGCAGCGCGCGGAAGTCCGCTTGACGAATATCTACTCCCTGCAGCGCCGCACTCGCCGCGCTCAGCTTGTCGGACTGCAAAATTCCCGGATTCGCGTAGCGCCCGTGCGGCGCGTTGAAGCGCCCGGAACGGTTCTCGCGCCATAAGCCGTTGAAACACGTGCGGTTGAGGAACAGCATCCGCGCGGCCCGTTCCACGTCGTCCATGGCAAAGTCGCCCGGGTGGCGGTTGCGTACGGCGTAGAAGTACAGCGCGCGGTTCTCCTCGTTTTCGCTCAGGTATTGGGTCTCGTGCGCCTGCAGTTGCGCCAGCAGTTCCGGAAGCGCGTCGCGCACCACCCGGCACGCGCCGACGAGATCACGTCCGACATCGCAGAGCAGCGCATGCTCCAGGCGCTCGTCGGCGCTCAGATCAAAAAACACTGCGCCGCCGCCGAGAAATGGTTCAGCGTAGCGAAATTTTCCGGTCGGCATCAGCGGCCGGAGCGCCGGCAGCAGCTTGCCCTTGCCGCCGACCCACTTCAGGAACGGCGCGGGGCGCTGCGGATGCGGTTGCGGCACCACGCGGAGGTGAGGCGCGCCGCCTAGATGTTTATCAACAAGCGCGCGGTGAATCGGTCGGGTGCGGACAGCAGCGGGCATGGCAGACCTCGGCAGTGGAGCCGAGGCGATGGTCATTCAGGTGGCCGATCACGCAAGTTTTTCGCAAGTTCAGCGCCGCAAGCCAATCGACTTGACGATCGTCTAGCGCGCAAAAGCCGATCCGCGTCAAGGACTTGCGGCCGTCCTGCCGCCGTTGGCGCGCGTGTCGGCTGCGGCCCGCCGCTGCGAGGCGTCACCCACAACCTACTGTTTTTAATACACTTTCAGCTGACAAACTACAGCCAATCCGCCGCACGCGCCGTGAGGCCAAGCCGCTGCAACGCGAGCAAAAAGTCCGCCGGCGGAGGCACGCGGAAGACCAGCGGCGCGCCGGTCAACGGGTGGTCGAGCTGCAGCCGCGCCGCATGCAGCATAGGCCGATCCGCGGCGATCGCGGCGCCATAGGCGACGTCGCCGATCAGCGGCATCCGGATCCCAGCCAGATGCGCGCGGATTTGGTGGCGCCGCCCGGTGTGCAGCTCCGCGCGCCACAGCACGGCCTGCGCGCTCGCCTGCTGGACGGTCAGCGTTGTCCACGCGCGATCGCCGCCCGATCGCACCGCAAGTACTGGAAACCCGTGACGATCCTTGTTTCCGGCCAGATGGTTGCGCACCTCCAGCGGCGCCTGCGGCAGCGGATCCGCGCGCTGCGTTAACGCCAGGTAAGCCTTGAGCGCCGTCCGCTCGGCGAACTGCGCCGCGAGCTTCGCCGTGACGTCCTGCCGCCGCCCAAGCGCAATTAGGCCCGAAGTACCCACGTCCAGCCGGTGCCCGAGGCCCAGCACGCCCGGCGACTCGCCCCGCCGCGCCAGGAGCCGCGCCGCCGCCAGCAACAGGTGATCGCGCGCCGCATCCAGCGTCGCGTGGACCGGCAGCCCGGCCGGCTTGTCGAGGATCAGCAGCGCGTCGTCCAAGTACAGCAGCGCTGCGTCGGTGAGCTCCATGGCCGCAGCCTACACCGGCTGGCACACGGCGAACACCTCGGCGCGCGGGCAAACATTCGCGTTCGTGACCGCACATCGCGCCTTTGACGTCCGCCTCAACGTCAGCCATGGTAGCGGCGGCCCTCTGGCCCGGCACGGGAGAAACGACATGCTGCAGTGGCTGCGCGCGCATCTGGTTCCGCATCGCATGTGGGCGATTTCGCTGGTGTTGTTGGCGATTCGCCTGACGCTCGGCGTGGGGCTGGCGGTGCCGGGCAAGGCCAAGCTGTACACGCTGGCGGAGAAATGCGCCGAGGATCCGCTGCCGGACTGCGAAAAAGACGACGCGACGGCCAACTGCGGGCCGCTGAGGGCCGCCGAGTGCAAGACGCAGTCGCAGGAGAAAATCGCCTGGTTTGGCGGTCTTACGCTGCTGGGCCACAAAGGCTGGAAGGTGCCGGGCGGCGGCAAGCTGCATTTCGCGCTGGCGGCGCTGGCGGAAGCGGGCGCGGGTGTGGCGCTCGTGCTGGGCGCGGCGACGCGGCTGGCGGCGCTGCCGGCGATCGCGGTGATGGCGGTGGCGATGGCGACGGCGCACTGGGACCAGTTCAACCGGAATTTCGAGTTCACGCAGGCGCCCGCGTTCCTGTATCTGCTGCTGGCGCTGGTGCTGGCGTCGTTTGGTCCGGGGGCGCTGTCGCTCGACGGGCTGTGGACGCGCGGGGGCGGCTCGGCCAAAGCGACCAAGCCGGCCAGGTCAGCAAAATCCAAGAAATAATGCACACCTGCGGAGCAACATGAATCCCCTTCTTCACCTCTCCGCGACGCAGCTGGCGGCACAGATTCGCCAGAACAAGCTGACTTCCCGCGAGGTTGTGCAGGCGCACGTCGACCACGCCCGGACGCACAATCCGCAGCTCAACGCGATCGTCGCCGACCGCTACGACCAGGCGCTGCTGGAGGCGGACGCGGCGGATCGGCTGCTGGCGGAGATCGGACCGGACAATGTGCCGCAGTTTCATGGTGTTCCATGCACGATCAAGGAGAGCATTCAGGTCCAGGGCATGCCGCATTCCGCCGGGCTTGTCTCGCGCAAGGACCTGCGCATGGCGCACGACGCGTCCACGGTCGCGCGCATCCGCAAAGCAGGCGGCATCGTGCTGGGCGTGACGAACACGTCCGAGCTGTGCATGTGGATGGAGACCAGCAACAAGCTGTACGGCGTGACGAGTAATCCTTATGATTTCAAGAGGATTGTCGGCGGCAGCTCCGGTGGCGAAGGCAGCATCATCGGCTCCGGCGCGAGCCCATTCGGCCTGGGCGCGGACGTCGGCGGATCGATTCGCATGCCCGCGTTTTTCAACGGTGTTTTTGGCCATAAGCCCTCGTCGAACATCATCCCGAATTCCGGTCATCACCCGCTGGCGATGCACGGCCTGTGCCGTATGCTCACGACGGGGCCGCTGTGCCGGCGCGCGGAGGACCTGTGGCCGCTCGTGCGGCTGCTGGCGGGCCCGGACGGCGAGGACGCGGATTGCACGGAGGTGCTGCGCGGCCACCCGGCGGACGTCGACATCGCCGCGCTGACTGTGTGGTCCATCGAGGACAACGGTTTCTTGGAGGTCGATCCCGA
>CAIYWC010000182.1 GCA_903929795.1 uncultured Myxococcales bacterium
ATGCAGAACACGCCGATGTCGCGGATTGATGAGCTGCTACCGCAGAATTGGCAACCTGCCGTAGCGTAGGCGCTTTACACCGTCCGCAACTTCTCCGACCGTGAGAACCAGCGCAAGGCGCGGTTCGTCAGGCGGTTACGATCAGGATCGCTGCCAGCACCGCCGGCGCGGCGACCGTCACAGAGCCGAGACCGCCCGTTTCCGGCATTTTGGTCAGCATGTCGCCCGTGGATGCGCCGATCGCGGACGTGGTCGACGGCGAGCGAACCTGGGCGCCAGCGCCAGAGCGTGAGGATGGCGTCCAAAGTGGCCCCGAGAATTGCGCTACCGATGGCGTAGCCGAAGCCGAGCGTGCGGTCCATCAAGTCGGAGAGCTTCGTCCCGACCGTGCTGGTTGCGACGACGACCGTGCAGGACACTGACCGCGCAGCCGACATTCAGCGTCGTCGACAGCAGGTCCCGCCCGCAGTCGCGAAAATCTGCCTGATCCAGAAGGCGAGATTGACGCGTGCGACCTTGTTTGCGGACCCGGTGATCATCGGTTCCCGGTCGGTTGAAAAACAGCACGCCGACGGCCAGTTGAACCCAATTCCAATTCGAAATCAATAAGTTTGGCAAACGCAGCATCGACCGATCCGCGTGACCGCTACGCCCCTGCCGGCAACGCCAGTTCTTGCATCGCGCCTTTCAGATCGCCGCGCGCGGGTCACTCAAAGTGGGCTGTGCGGAAATTTTGCCAGGAACGGCGGCCTGACGTCTACATCCGCGTCAGGCAGACTGCCCGCCAAGGCAACCGCCGCCGCGCGTGACCGGCTGATGGCGCTCCTCCAAGGGATTGCCAAGTCGAATTGACGCGTTGTGGGCCAGAAACAGGAGGCGCCATGAAACTGCTGAGCAAACTGTTGGCGAGGACACTCCTGATCCGCACGCTGGTCGGCGCCGGGCCGGGCAGCGCTGACTGTGAGCGAAGGCGCGCATTCCACGCATGGTTCCGTGCGCGAGGTCGCGGCGGTCTTCCTGAGCTTGGTTGCAACCAGCCTCATCCCCAGGGCCGAATTCCACGGAAATGGCGATCCACATCGGCCACGAGCGGGCTGGCTGGCCCGGGCCCTGTCTTCACAACCGCCACCTTCATCGGCTTGCGCTCCACGGCGGTAGCGGCGCGGTGGTCGCGACGGACGGCAGCTTCCCGCCCGCGTTCGTCATCGTTGCGTTCTCCGGACCGCGGATTCCGCGCATCCGGCGCTCGCCGGCGACGGGGGCGTTCCTCGACGGCGTCAACGTCGCGTCCTTGGCGCTCATGGCGACCGTCACCTGGCAGCTTGGCCGCGGCGCGCTCACGGACATCATCACGGTCCCACAGCCGGGCCGAGCGCGGTGCTGCTGTTCCGGTTCCGGCTCAGCTCCGCGTGGCTGGTGCTCGCGGGAGCGCTCGTCGGCGGCGCGCGCTGGTGGCTGCGATGAGGCGGCGACGATCGGCGCTGCTCACCCGCGCCGGCTGGGCCAAGTCTGTGCGGTTTGCCGGTCTTGGCGCGCGCGGGCAGTGAGAGGCCCGGGACGGCACCCGTCGCACGCCGCGGCACCCTCATCGCACTTCAGCTCGGTCCTGCTGGGCTGGCGCCGAGACGACCGCCTGGGTGGAACCGGGGCGAAAAAAGACGAGCACCTGTGCCGCCAAAGCACCCACCACGCAGACCGTTGGCAGCCACGCCCGCGGCGTCAAAGACCAGAATATTCGGAGGATTGTCGGCGAACGCCCGCAGCGGGCCCGGGGTCGAGCGCACGGCCGTCCGTCCAAGAATTCGGCTCGGCGCAGAGCCAAGCGACCCGTGCAGGCTTGCCGGACTGCGGGCGCGAGGCGGTGCACGCTTTCGCGCCGCACGTCAGGCAAGCGTGCTGCGTTGAGCTTCGCTTGAACCGGGTCGGCCGCAGAATTCGCGCGGGAGCACTGGACAACTTCTCGTTTCGCAGCAATCGGTTCGCAGCGCACCATCGGACCGCACCGGTCAACGTGTGTTCCGAACCCGGTTGGAACAACGCGCGCGCGGCTCGCCAGATCACACGGTGGTCTACTCGGATCGACTGGCGCTGCGTACGCCTCCTTCGCCGCCGCGACACCCGTGCGCGTACACGAAGACGCCGCCGACCAGCAGGTCGAGCGCTGCCTGGGCTTCGGCGTCCGGCACCATGAAACAGCCCGCGCTGAACGTGTAGGGCCCGGCCGGGTGAAAGACGATGTCGCGCGCCGCCGCGTTGTCGTTGACGCCGTCGTCCAGTCCCTGGATGCGCAGGCTGCGGCCGTAATGGCCGACGTAGAACGCCCGGTCGGTGACGAACGCGCCCGGGCTGGACTTGAGGCTGCCAGCGACGTTGGAGCACTCGACCGCGCGGCCGGTAGTGGCGTCGTCGGATGCGGCGGCGTGCCGGACATGCGCGCGCAGGAGCACGGCGTTGGTCGCGGCGTCGAGGATCCAAAGGCGCTTGTCCTGCCAGCTGACGTCGTAGTCCACGATGGCGTAGACGCTGCGCTTGCCGATGCTGCCGTGGTGGGCCTTGCGTGCGGCGATGGCCTCGGCAAGAACGGCCGGCGAAGGTGCGGACGGGGCAGCACCGGTTGGCGCGGCAAGGGCCGGCCCGGAAGCACAAAGAAGGACAACCAAGCGAGCGACGATGCGGGCGGAAAACGATGGCACGGCGACCTCCCCTGCCCGCGGAAAAGCGGGCTCTGGGGAGTGCGACGCACGAGCAGGCGTGTGGATCTCGGCCGCCAGTTCGAAGCCAGTGACCGCGCCGGCACCGCCGCGCGTCGGCAAACGGTTCAGCTGTCGGCGGCACCGACACGGGCGCCGCCCGATGCGCCGCCGGCGGCAGCGCGTGCGGCGTTGGCCAGTTCTGCTTCGCGCCCGCTGGCCAATGCAGCGGCACCTGCACGTGCAAAGCCAAAGCGCGGCTCTGCCCGATGGACTGCACTGCCAACCGCGGCTGCGACGGCATGGCGCATGGCAACGCGCGCCTGGCCCACGGCGCCAGCGTCATTCTCGCGCACGCGGGCGCACGCACGAGCGCGGCAAAACTGGTTACCACGGGTGGCGCGCCGGTCTGGAGCAGCGCGGCGCGCGCGGCACCGACATCCTTTGCCTGGACACCGCGGACGCGACCAAGCTACAGGCCGAGCTGCTGGCGACCTACGAGTAACGGGACACAGGGCTAAGTCGGCCGCCGCAGCTGGGCTTCATCATCGACGACAAGCCCGACGGCCCGGCGGTGGACGCGCCGCGCGACAGGGTGGAACGCTACGACACCTTGTCGGTATCGTTCACCGCGACAATAGGCACGGCGGATCGAGCAGCTGGAAGCGGCTATGCGGGGTCGTCAAGGGCATCCCGATCGGCCACCAGCGCGGCGATCGCGGAAGTCGCCCATTGCGGCGCACAGGCACGCCAATGGGATCTCGACCGCGATGCCGGTCGCGCTATTCTTGCCGAAGTTGCTCAGATCACTGGCGAAATGCCGTTTGAGGATCCGCAGCCGCGATGGCCAAACGCACGCGAGTCCGGTCCGGGCGGACAGGAACTGAGTCCGCTGCGAGGCCGTGTGGCGGCGACACTCCAGCGCCGCTCCGTCTGGCGAGCTACCGCGTCACCGCCGCGACCTTCCCGGGCGGCCTCGCGCCGATCGCGACCTCCGACATCATCGGCGCGCGCGGCAGCTCCAGCACGTGCCCCGGCTCGGGCAGCGCCACGCGGGCGAAGCGCGTGCCGTCGAACCAGACGAACGTGAAGTCCGCGACCCGCCGCAAAAGCTCCACGGCGATCGCCACTGGGTGCCCACGGTCGACGCGAACAACGGTCACTTTCAGCCCGTCGAGCGCCACCGTGTCGTTTGGCGCGAACGGGAAGCGTTCACCGCGAAAGTTCTCTTCGAAGATCGTGTCGACCATCCGCCCGTCGCGCAGCTCGAGCGCAAAGTGCGTCGCGTCCGTGCGCGTCACCGTCACCGCGCTCGCCGCCATCGACAGCACATGCCACGTCGTCGGCAGCGCGAAGCCGTGCAGCGCCGCCACCGCGGTGCCGTACATCGCCGGCGCAAAATCGGTCGCCGAGAGCACAACCACGCGCTCGTGCTCAAAACCGCGCTCGCCGTCGGTCATCGCGTGGGTGACGCCGCGATCCCAGGCGCGAAACACCGTCGGCACCAGCACCCACGTACCCAGCGGCAGCAGCACAAACGCCACGGTGGCCCACGCGACGACCAGCCGGCGCTTGGCGACCCACGCGCGCTCGAGCACCGCACCCGCCACCGCGCACGCGCCAAACGACGCCGGCAGCAGCAGCCGGTCGGTCGGCCAGGTCGCGAGCGTCGGCAGCACCGCGAGCACCGCCCCCAGACCCAGCCACCGGAGCGTCTCGTTGGTCTTCGCGTCGAACGCGCTCTTTTTCCACAGCCACCACCAGCCCGGCAGCGCCAGCACACCGAGCGCGATGAGCGCCCAGCGCAGGTCGGGGAACGTCAGCCAGCCGTCCGCCGTGATGCCGGTCGACCAGGTGCCCAACAGCGCGCAGAAGCGGCGCGGCGCCTCGGCCAGGTACGCCAGCGGCTCGCGCGTGGGGTCGATGTAGCTCGCCGAGCCGTACGCACCCATGCCCAGCACGCGGTACGCCACGGCGTAGAGCCCAAGCAGCGCGCCCGTCGGCAGCACCGCCCAGGGCCGGCGATCCTTGGCGACCAACTCCCGGGCGAACACGTAGGCGAGCAAGCCGACCGCTGCCTCGGCCGACGCCAGCGCCAGCGCGAAGCAGACAAGCGCCGCCACCAGGTGCCGCGCGCGCCCGTGTTCCCGCCACGCCAGGTGCGCCACGAGCCCCCACAGCCCAAACGCGCCGGCGTGCAGCGCGTTGCGGTTGGCGACCCAGAGGATCGCCATCGCGTGCGAGTCGTCGAGCGCGAAAAGCACCGAGGCCGTCAGCGCCGCCTGCGGCAGCAGCACGCCGTACAGCCGCCGGGCCGCCGCCAGCATCGCCAGCGCCCAGAGGATCGAGTGCAGGTGCGCGAGCGGCGCCGAGTCGCCGAACGCCCAGACGTCGACGTGCAGGAAAAACGTCGACAGCGGCCGCAAAAAGGCGATCTTCAGCTCGGGCAGCGTGAACCACGGAAACGGCCCCGCGACGACGTGCGGTGCCAAGTGCGCGGGGTTGCCGTCGGCGAACGTGTAAAGCGACCACGGACGCGGGTACGAGAACGCGCCGGACAGGACCGCGCGGTGGATCCAGTCGTCCAGGCAGAACGGCGTCACGAGCGCCGGCGCGCTCACCAGCAGCAGCAGCGCGAAGGGCAGCCAGCGGCTCAGGCGCCCGGCGGTGCGATGCGATGGAGGCAGTGCGCGGAATTTGCTGGCCACTTCGAGTTCCTCGCCAGCAACGGCCCGATCAGGAGCGTGCCTGACGGCCAGTTTCAGGTGCCCAGTGGCGCCCGTCAAGGGGCCAGCACCGCACGGAATCGCGCCCTGTTTGGCGGATCAGGCGCGGCCGGCACGAACCGCTCGGCACCCCGCGCAGGCCGCACGGCAACGCGGCGTGTCCGCTACGGCTGTACGACGTACAGAATCGCGTCATTCTGAGGCGTTCAGGCGTACGAATGCATCCGTCAACGTCGGCCACGGCGATCTGCCTCAAGCAGGGCCATGGGCGTACTTCACATTGGCATCGGACAAGGCGCGGATGACGCCATCGTGGTGAACGGGTGTCTTCCGTGCGAGCTGTCGCGGCTGGGTCGCGTCCGGCAGCGGCTTGCCGGGTAGTCCGCGAGGCGCAAGTGCCCAGGGCGCCATGCGCGCGAATCCGCAGGTCGGCTGTGCACTGTCCACCGTGGACAGCTGGCTGCGGCCTCGCCGTCTTCTTGTCGGCCGGCAAGCGCGGTGCGTGTATTCCGGACGCCGCCCGGGCACAGCGGCACACCCGGCGACCAGCACGAACACATTGCGCATCCTGTCGCGCGTCGGCTAGGCTGCGGCGTGGGCGTCCTGGTAGGCTATTGGCGCAGTCCTCTTGCCAGACGGTGCACCGCTTGTTCTTCCGAGCCCGCCTCCGCCCGCTGCTGATGCTGCTGCTCCTCTTCGTCGGCGTGCCGGCTCGTGGCCAGGTGCCGGATTGGATGGCCGACAAGCCGGGTCTGCATCCGGACGACCTCGCCAAGAAGGTCATCGGCTCGTACCCGACCGGCATCCCGTTCATCGACTACGACCCCGACACCGGCTGGGGCTTCGGCGCGCGCGGCTATTATTATTGGAACGGCGACCGTTCCGATCCGTTTTTTGCCTACACGCCCTACCGCCATCGCCTGATGCTGCAGATTTTCCTGACCTCTGGCGGTTTTCAGGACCACCAGCTCGATTGGGAGTGGCTGTACGCGGTGAATTCCCCGTGGCGTTTGCGGACCGCGCTGGTGCTGCTGGCGAATTCTGCGGCCAACTACTTTGGCACCGGCGCCGCCGCCATGGCACCGTTTCGCGGACCGGATGGCCAGACGTACGGGCGCTTTGCCGACTTCATGACCGCCATCCATCAGGTCAACGCCAAGGGCGGCACCTACGCGAACTACAGCCAATACGGGTTCATGAACCCGCTCTGGCGGGCACGCGTCGAGCGCGAACTGCTGGGCGGCCGGCTGCATGTCCAGGGCGCGATGGAGGTCGGCTGGGTGCGCATCACGGAAGCGACGGGGACGACCGTCACCGGCGAGAATCCCGACGGCGCCTCGCGCCCGGCCACGTCCTTGCCCACGCGCCTGCGGGAGGACTGCGACGCCGGGCGGCTGGTCGGCTGCAACGGCGGCTGGAACAACCTGCTCAAGCTCGGCGTGACGTACGACACCCGCGACTACGAGCCCGATCCCAATGACGGCATCTTCGCCGAGCTGACCGCCGAGGCGTCCAGTCGCTACCTCGGTTCGCAATTCGACTTTCAGCGCGTGACGTTCACGCCGCGCGGCTACTGGAGCCCGTGGCACGACATCGTCGACCTGGTGCTTGTCGGTCGCCTGCTCGCCAGCGCCACCACCAGCGGCACGCCGTTCTTCGCGCTCGGCAACCTGACGACCACCGGCGACCTCATCCGCGGCGTCGGCGGCAGTCGGACGTTGCGCGGCTTTCGCCTCGACCGCTTCGTCGGCCCGCGCGCGCTCATCGCGAGCGCCGAGGCCCGCTGGACGTTCGTCGAATTCACCACGCTCGCCCAGCGGTTTTCCTTGGCGCTCGCGCCGTTCGCCGACACCGGCCGCGTCTTTGATTCCTGGGACCAAATGACCTGGCGCGGCTGGCGCCTGGGCGGCGGGGCCGGCATTCGCCTGGGCTGGAACCAAGCGACCATCGGCGCGTTCGATTTTGGCTGGAGCAGCGAGGGTTTTTTGTTCTACACCGAGTTTGGCCATCCGTTTTGAGGCCGGGGCGGTGGCTGCGGCAGCGGCTCCGTAGGCGCGACCGCCCCTTGCCGCGCTGCCCGTGCGGAGTAGACTGGCGACGAACCCGAACCCGCCGTGGAGCCCGCATGCACCCCATCCTCCGAATCGCCGCGTTGATGCTGGTGGCTACCGCCTGCACCGCCTCAACCCGCGGGATGCGTTCGACGCAGAGCCTGGCGCCGGTCGCCATCGCCGTCCACAACGGCAGTGACAACCACACGATGCTGCCCATGTGGGTCAATTTCGACGGCAAGGAAGTGCCGATGGGCCTCATCCAGCCCGGCACCACCTGGCGCGAACGGACTTTTCTGACGCATGTCTGGCGCATCTATGCGCTGCCATTCACCACCGAGCCCAACAGCGTGCACGCGGCAAAGCTCAAGGATATCGCCGCGGAATTTGTCGTCACCGCCGAGACGCCGGTGCTGATCGAGCTCGAGTAGCCACGCCCTGCCCGCACCGCGGTTGTTGACCACGCAGCCGACCTTGGTCAGACTCGCGCCATGCCCCACCGCCGCGCCCTGCTCGCCGCTTTCGCGCTGTTCGCGCTCCCTGCCTGCGGCGGTCGCCTGTTGGCGCGCGACGAGACGCCGCAGCTGCAGCCAACCGACGGCCTCATCGTCCTCGCCGCGGACGTAAACCGGCGAACATCGCTGAAATTCTGCCGCGATGCGGACCTCGTGCACTGCGTCGATTTTCCCGCGCTGTCGCCCGATGACCGCATCGCCGTCGCGCAAGTCGTGGCCGGTCGCTATTGCCTCGCCGGCATCTTTGCGGAGGCCCTGAACGGCGCCACGGCGCTCGCGATCGACGTGGAGCCCGCCAAGACGCGCTGTTTTGACGTCGCCGCCGGCACGATCGCTTATCCCGGCCACTTCGTTTTCCAGGTGCGCGAGCTGCAGACGCTGGCCGTCAACTACGCGCTGGGCTGGGAATGGCGCACCAGCATCGAGCCGGAACTGCGCGCCGCGTATCCCAAATTGGCCGATTGGCCGCTGCGCAAGGTGGAGACACGCCGGTTTACCGGGCGCTGACCTCTGCGCGCGACCGCGCCGCTTGAGCGTACGGAACCTCGGCAGCGTTCAGGCAGGGAGACACCACATGCGGCAGCTGCGGCGTGAAGGCCAGACCCGTCGCCGTTGCGCAACGTCGAGCGGCACGGGCTGTGGGACGACGCAGCACCGGAACATGGCTTGGGCCTTCATCATTGCCGTGAGTCGCTGCGGCCAGCCCGCGCGGGATTCCCAGGTCCACGGCAGCACGGGCGGCAACCGCAAAGGCGGAGCCGACCGTCAAGATGCCTTGGCCCATCAGGGTTTTCGCGATCAGCCTTGTGCGTCGCTTCGCCGCCCCTTACCTTCGGCGCACGACCGCAGCGCAATCTGGAGACCCAGCATGGCAATTGGCACCGGCACAAAGGCAGATCCTTGGCTCTTGAAGACGCCGCCCGGCGCGTCCGAGTACAGCATGTGGCGCGATGACGCGGCGGACCCGCCGGCCCTCGTTTGCCAGGTGGGTGGCACGCAGTTGCGGTACGACGCGCGCGCCATCGCTGACCTGCACGCCATGCTCCAGGCGCATCGCGATTGGCTGCCTCTGGGCGGCACGGATGAACAGAAGCCAGCGCCGGAGGGCACCGTCGAGGCGTGGGGCCGCGCCGCGGACAATCCGGTCGGCGGTTGGTACGGCCTGAAAAAGGGCCTGCGTGGTCGTTTTGGCGTCTACATGCCGCCGCTGCTGGAAGTGCTCGGGCTGGCGGAAGTCACGCACGACGCGAAGAACAACAAGATGCGCGCGATTTGAGGGCCCTTTCTGGCGACGTCACGCGGCAATCTCCAGCAGGCGACCCAGCGGGACGCAGGCAGATGCGAAGCGCCGCCGGGTCTCGCTCTGGCATTCGGCGCATCCGGCGCGTTCCGTGGTAGCGACAGGTCGTCCGGAGCCGCGCGCCGAGCCCAGCCGTGACCGTCCAACGCACCAGTTAAGCGCGCCTCGCGCACAAAATCGCGGCGTTTTCGGATGTTCAAGCGCACGCAACCCGCTGCGGCCGGTCTGCCGGTGCACACGGTTCTGGGTACGTCAACACCCACGCAGCGTCGTCCTGCGCGCTGAGGTCAGGTGCTGAAGCAGCGCTGGAGCACCGCTACTCCGCCTCTGGACGAACGCCCCCCGCAACCAACCACCGCCGAAGCAACCCAAACGCGAGACGCAAACCCCGCGCAGCCTTGGCATGGCGCTTGCAATTCTGCTGAATCAGCGCAAATCCGCGCGGCAAAGGATGCGGCAAGCGATGACAAACTGGCTGCAAACTGCGGTCAAGGCGTGTGCGGTTCTGATCCTGAGCCTGTTGGGCACGCGGAACGCGGCGCTGGCTCAGGACCTCTCGCTGCCGGCTGCGGGCACGACGGCTGAAGCGCCCATCGTGGCGGGTGGCCGGCATCCGGGCGTTGAGTTTGTTTCGCACGTCGCGGTGGGCCGGGCGATTCGCTATCCCACCGACAGCAACGGCGCGCAGTTGGCAATGCGCCCGCTCTGACTTTTGTTGACGGCGCGCAACGGCATGGCGCGCGTGGGCATCACCGCGGATCTCGGTGGGATTCTCCTGTCCGGTTCGCGTGCCCATCTGGGCGTGGTGGCGGGTATTGTGTTCGATTTGGCCGCGCCATTTCGCGTGGAAGTGCTGGCGGAGGGCGGCATGAGCAACTACCGCGGGCTGGGCGACCGGCTCTTCGTCACCCACGTCACCGGCGATGACGCTGCCACGCTACCGTACCTCGGCGGCCGTGCCAGCTTCGCGTGGCGGTTTGGCGGCCAACTTGTCTCCAACACCAAACGCCGACGGTCAGACCTCTGGCATTTCGGACGCAGACCGCGAGCGTGCCCCTGCGATCGCACTCCGCGGAGGCCGGACGTCCAATCT
This sequence comes from uncultured Myxococcales bacterium, assembly GCA_903929795.1. Taxonomy (GTDB): domain Bacteria; phylum Myxococcota_A; class UBA9042; order UBA9042; family UBA9042; genus CAIYBN01. The sequence goes on from CAIYWC010000182.1 coordinate 10,376, forward strand.
CGAACTTCGGTCGCGCGCCCAAGCCATCCCGACGGGCCCACGTGCTGAGCTTCCAGCGTGCCTCCAGGCTGCGTGCGGCGCCGGACCGTCCCTCGCCACCTCGACGCCCAGCTTGCGCCCGCCAACGCGCCCGTCAAGGCTCGGAATCGCGCGATTCTCAGGTGTTTCGCGGCGGTGCACCTCCGGGCTCGCCGGGACGGGTCCACACGTTGCGCATCCGGTTGCGGGTCAGCACCTGCGCTGCATCAAAGAAGGCACCAGGCCGCGACTGGCGCAGAGCGCTGTCGGTGCGCATCGAGGCGCGGCGATTCACTCGCCTGGCTGATCGGCAGGCCGTACGCCACTGCGCTGCAGTGCAAGCGGACAATACCGGCGCCGAGGCGGATCAGCTGCCGGCAGTCGTCTGCGCCGCGCCCGGCGACAACGCCGACAGAGCCCCAGCCCGACGGACCGATTTCCGCGTCGGCAGCCGTCGCGCGCAGGATATCGGCCGGTTCCAACGAGAGGATGGGCGCGGTGTCGATGACGTCGCGCGTGCCGTGGTCGTCCGCCCAGACGCTGGAATCGCCGTCGCTCAGCTGGACGTGCGTTGCACAGCGCGGCAGTTCAAGTTCACGTGCCGCCCGTGGACGCGGCGTTCGAAATGCCCCGACACGTACGCCCACTGCTCGCTCAGCTTGGAAGGCAGCGACGCTTCGCCGCCGCACTTCGGACACGCCTTGTGGTCGTCGGGCACCGGGTGGCCGATGCGTACTTCCGGCAGCGCGTGCAGCGTCTCCGCATTCTCCTGGCGCTTCGCTCTGGCCTGCGCCGAGCCCAAGGGCGGCGGGGGAAAGGCCGCTGCGGCTGGCGGCGGCGAGGACAGCGCGGGCTTCGTTCTCGGTCCACGGGTCGCGGCGGGTAGAGTTGCGAGGCGTCAAGTCGGAGATTGGGCTGAGCTCGAACAGGGTGGACACCTCCGGCGCGGAGGTGCACAAAGCCTTGCTGCGAGCGGCCGAGGCGCAATGTCGTTTTTCGCTTGCGGCACCGCATCGTGCGCGCGCGTCCCAAAGCCCGGTCGGCCGAGCTCAAGCTTGCGCACCACCGGCGGTTCACGCTTCGACGTCGCCCTCGAACAAGCCAAACTGCCCGCGCTGATCCGCCACGCGCACGCCGATCTTGAATGACGCGTGCCCGCGCGACCGCGCCGCCAGATGGGCATCGACCCAGCTGCCCAGCAGCTCCGGCGTGACGCCCAGCCACTGCAGCTGCCGCGCCGCCTTCGAGACGGTCGCTTCCTGCCGCGCACGACTCTTCCAAGCCAGGATGTCCAAGCCGGCGTTTTCGATGCCAAATTCATCGCGACCCGCACGCATTTCGGCGACGTCCTGGGCGGAAGCGCGCAGCGGCAAGAGCACGTCCCCCGGCCCGTATGCCGCGGTCACGTCCAGCGAAAAGTTGTTGAAGTACAGGCGATTGCCGCGCACCGCCAGCCGCACCGGCCCGGCCTTGGGCAGCAGCCCACGCAGCCGAAACATCGCGCGCTCTGGCACCAACACGGTAATCGGGTCGCCGAGGTCGTCTGCGTCGGTGCCGGTGAACGCGCAACCCGCGCCTGCCCAGCCCAGGCGCAAGCCGCCAACGGACAAGCTGAACGAGCCGTCGCCCGAGCGTCGCGGTTTACACAAACCTTTCAATGAGTTCAGGAATACTTTGAGTTCATCCGCGTCAATGGTAATTGCCGGCATCCGAAACCTCGTCGCGAGCGGGCGGCCCCGCGGTCGTCTGCGGCGCCGACGATACGGCGCGCCGGGCGCCACCGCAACCGCAGCTTTCGCGCCACCGCCATCGGTGCCATCATCGCCGCGGAGGTGCCATGAACGGTTGGAGGATACAGCTGCTGGCGGCCCTGCTCGCGCTCGCGTGCGCCGGGCCGCAGACGACAACGCAGAAGCTGGAGCAGGTGCTGGCGCATGCCAAGCCGGACGACTGGCGCGCACCGGACCCGCAGCAGACGCTGTACGTGGACGTGAACGGCGGACGCGTGGTCATCGAACTGGCGCCGGCGTTTGCGCCGCAGCACGTCGCGGCGATCCGCGCGCTGGCGCAGCGGCAATTCTACGACGGCCAGCACGTGGTGCGCGTCCAGGAGAACTACGTTGTCCAATGGGGCGGAGGCGATCTGCAAGCACCTGCTTTGGCAGATGAATATACGCGCACGACCGCCGGCTTGGCTTTTGCGCCGCTGCCGGACGGCGACGTCTATGCGCCGGAAGTCGGCCTTGTTGACGGGCTGCCGGTAGCGCGCGACCCGGCGGCACACGCGGCGTGGCTGGCCCATTGCTGGTCGATGGTCGGCGTGGGCCGCGACATGCCGCCGGACAATGGCAATGGCGCTGAGCTCTATGTCGTCTCCGGCCATGCGCCGCGGCATCTGGATCGCAACCTGGCGGTGGTGGGGCGTGTGCTGAGCGGCATGCCGCTGCTGACGGCGTTGCCACGCGGCACCGAGGCGTTGGGGTTCTACGCCGCGGATGTCGCCAAGCCGCCGATTCGCGTGCAGCTGGCCGCCGATGTGCCGCTGGCCGAGCGGGTGAAGCTCGAAGTGCTGCGGACGGACACGGCGACCTGGCAGGCCTATGTTGCCGCGCGCCGCACCCGCCGGGAGCCGTTCTTCGTGACACCGACCGGCCGCATCGAGCTGTGCAATGCGCTACCGCCGGTACGGACTTCGCCACCAAATCCTTGATAACACGTGGCTTTCAGGGCACCACTGCCGCGACATCCGCCACCAGCAGCGCCGTCCAGCCCAGCGCGACGCCCAGCGAGGCAAGCCGTCCGAAGGATGCCGGCCACAGCGCGGCGAGCGCGACGACCACGAGCCCAACCGCCGTCAGCCCCCGCAACACCGCACGCACGCGCGGCCGCGGGCTGACGTACTGCGCGCCCAGCGCCGCTGCCACGCCCAGCAGCAGCCATTTGACGCCGGTCGCCCACGGGAGAACCGCCAGCGCCGGACCCGGCGCCTCGATCGCCGCAGCCAGCGCGCCGAGGCACGCGTTCTCGGCATAATCTGCGCCGCACGCGACGACCGCGCACGCCAACGCCGCGCGCGCCAGTCCCGGCCGCTGCGCGCGGGCGGCCGACAGGGACGCGACGAGAAATCCGCCGTAGATCGGGATGAACAGCCAGCTGTCGCCTGCGTTGACGCGGCCCAGCCCGGCCAGCAGCGCGGTGCGGCATGGCCCAGGCGCAGCGCCAAAGAGTGCGTGCAAGTCGGCCAAACTGCGGATGAATTCAAAGGCGAGAATCGGCGCGTAGCCGGTCGCCAAACCGCCACAGGCAACAAGCCGCGGCTGGCACGCGGCCACCACAACGGCGGCGACAAGCAGCAGCGCGAACAGCAGACTCAGACGCTGGGCGGTCGTGCCAGGCATGTGGCCTCCGGAGAGCGCCGGCATCGTAAAGCCTGCGGCGCGGCAACTCAACACGCTGACCGACGTCCAACACCAAACTCTTCCGGCCAGACCTGTTGCATATCGGACTGGGACCGTGAGCGTGCACCTCCAACGGCACGCCGCGGATGCAAGAGGCTTGATCTCAGACTTTTGTCGGTGGGTAGGAAGGACCGGTGTGGCGCGCTCGGGTTTGCGCGCGGGCCGGCCAAACGGCGCGCAGCGTGATCGGGTGGGCTGGTCGTCAGGCCCGCGCGATCGGGACGCCGATGCTGACGCAGGCGCCGCCTTCCGGACGGTTACCGGCGTGAACCGTACCGCCGTGGGCCAGCGCGATGCGGCGTACGAGCGTCAGGCCCAGGCCCAGGCCGCCGTGGCTGGCGGGCCCGCGTTGGAAGGGCTCAAACGCCGCGTCGCCTTGACCATCCGGGAAGCCCGGGCCGTTGTCCAGGGCATCAAAGTACAGCAGCTCGCCCGCCGTGCGCAGGCGCAGCGCGACCAGGTTGCCGCCGTGGCGCCGGGCATTGTCCAGCAAATTCGCCAGCGCCTGGGCCAAAAGCGCTGGATCCGCCCGCACCAGGGTCACGTCGGTCTCCACTTGCAGCCGCGCGGCGTCGATGCCGGCGCGCTCCAGCACGCGCACGGCCAGCTGCACCGCGTTCAGGTCCTGGGCCGCGTGCGCCGTGAAGTCCAGCCGCGCGGACGCCAGAAGCTGCCCAACCATCCGCTCCAGCTCGATGAGTTCGTTTTCCAGCTCATCCAGCGGTTTTTGGCCATCGGGCTGGTCGCGCGCCATCTCGATCAGCAGCTTGGCGTGGCCCAGCGGCGTGCGCAGCTCGTGCGAAACGGCGGCCAGCAGCTCCTTTTGGTCGTGCAGCTGCCGCTCGATGCGCTCGGCCATGTCGTTGATCGAGTGCGCCAGCGAGTCCAGCTCATCCACACCGTGGTGGCGCGACGACAGGGCCGCACGGCTCGACAGCTTGCCCTGGCCCAGGTCGTCGGCGACTTTAGCGAGCTCCTGCAGCGGCGCCGCCAGCAGCCGCGCGACGCGCCCGGACGCCGTCCACATCACCAGCAGCGCCGCCAGCAGGGGAATCAGCATGCGCGCATTCGGCCGCGGCGGGCCCCGCTGGTTGGTCCCCGCAGCCGGTCCACCGCGCGGCTGGCACAGCGCCAGCTCACCCAGCAGCTTGCCATCGGCCGCCTTGACAGGCACGGAAGCGAAGATGTGCGGACACAAATCACCATAGGATTCAAGAAGTTTTCCGGATGGGTCGCGCAGTTGCACGCCAAAGCTCAGCTGCTCGCCAATGTCCTTGAGAATCGCCGTCCGGACCGCCGGGTTCTGCCACTGTTCGGCCACACGCGCCGCCTCAAACTGCTCGATCGGATGCTGGTGGTGCTCGCGGTGGTTCGCCAGCCAAAACAGCCAGCCCAGACCGGTGCCAAACGCGACGCTGGTCACGATGGCCACGGCGAACCACTTGAAGAGGCTGCGGCGCAGCGGTCGGGAGCGCTGTTTGCCGTCGTTCATGCCGGTCCGGCCTCCCGCGCCAGCACGTAGCCCACGCCGCGGACAGTCTTGATCCAGCGCGGGTTTTTGGGATCGTCGCCCAGTTTTTGCCGCACATGGCTGATGTGCACATCGACGGTGCGCTCGCCGACCGACACGTCGCCGCGGCCCGCTTCATCCAGCAGCGCCTCGCGCGGCACCACGCGGCCAGCGCGGCGCATCAGCGCGTGCAGCAGGTCGAATTCGATGCCCGTCAGGTCAATGTCCACGCTGTCGACCGTCACCCGCCGCGCACCGGAATCCAGCGCGATCGGGCCGATCGTCAGCACTTCCGCGGTCACGCCCGGGCGCGCGCGCCGCAGGACCGCACGCACACGCGCCAGCAGCTCCCGGGCGGAAAACGGCTTGGCCACGTAGTCGTCCGCGCCCAGCTCCAGGCCCACCACGCGATCCGCCTCGTCGCCGCGCGCCGTCAGCATGATCACCGGCACCGTCGACCGCGCGCGAATCCGCCGCACGACCTCCAGCCCGTCCATCCCCGGCATCATGACGTCCAGCAGCACGGCATCGACCGTCTGCTGCTCCAGCGCCGCCAGCCCGTGCGGGCCGTCCGCCGCCCACGTCAGATGCACGTCATGGGGCTTCAGCGCCACGGTCAGCAGCTCAAACAGGCGGTCGTCATCATCGATTAACAGCAGGCGCAAGGACATGGGACCTCCAAGGGTCAGTAGGATCACAGCGTAGGCCGCCCGTGTCAAAACACGCGACGGGAATTGCGAAGTCCTGCAAAGCTGGCGAAATGATGCACTCCGACTGAAGTTCGCGATCAACGTTCGCGATCCGCGGCGTGCACCCTTCGTGCGAGGCTCGCGGTCCTGGTCCGAGATGCAAGAGGTCCGACCGCTTCATCTGTTTCCGATATGAATCCAGGTGTTTAGTGCGGCTGGCCGTCGGCGTTCAGGCGGGTCACGGGCACACCGTCCAGCGGCGCGCCGGGCTTGGTCAGCTCCAGCAACTGCGGCAGCACCTTGGCCGCGTCGCCAACGACCAGCACGCTCGCCTCCTTGGGCTGGATGTGGGCCTGCGCCGCCGCGCGCACCTGCTCCAGCGTCGTCGCCTGCCAGCGGGCGGGCATCTTCGCGTCGTCGTCCAGCGGCAGCCCCAGAAAGTGCAGCATCTGCAGGCAGTTCAGGATCGCGCCCGACGTCACCCACCGCGCCGGCAACCCGCCGATCGACCCGTCTCGCTCGCGGTCCAGCTCCGCTTGACTCGCGGGTTCGTCGCGCATCCGCTGCATTTCCTTGAAGATTTCCTGCAGCGCCGGGCCTGCTGCGTCGGTGCGCACGGACGCCGTGACGAGCCACGCGCTGCCGCCGCGGACAAAGTCGAAGGTGCCGCGCGCGCCATAGGCCCAGCCGTGCTGTTCGCGCAGGTTCATATTGATTCGACTGGAGAATCCGCCGCCGAGGATCGCCGCCATCAGCGAGAGCGCCGGATAGCCCGGATCGGTGCGCGCCGGCCCCAAGTGCACCACGTTCACCGACGCCTGCGCGCTGTCGGGCACGTCAACCAGCAGCAGCTGGTGCGGCGTGAACTGCGGCGGCGGCAGCGGCGGCAACGCGGCGGCCTGACCCTGCCACCCGGCCAGCAGCGGCTTGAGCGCCGCGACCAACTCCGCGCGCGTGATGTCGCCGACCACGTACAGCCGCGCGCCCTTGGGCAACACGCGGGCCTGCCACAGCGCGCTGCACGTCTCCGGCGTGACACCCTCCAAGGACGCCACCGTCGTCACGCGCCCCAGCGGATGCTGCGCGCCCCAGGTCACCAGCGGCTGCAGCCGCGCGGCCAAGCCGCCAACACTAGTTTTCTGCTGGGTAATCAAGGTCTTACGCTGCGCCGTCAGCAGCTGCAGGTCGCGCGCGCGCAGGCCCGGGTGCATCAGCACGTCGCTCCACAACGCGAGTGCTTGCGGCAAGTTGCGCTTGAGCACCGCCAGCGAAAGCCCCATCTGCTCGCGGTTCGCCCACGTCGCGACGTTGGCCGCCAGGTCCGCGAGCGCCTCGCGATAGGCCACGCGCTCGAGCTTCTCGGTCGACTCGCCCGCCAGCGCGACGCACAGGCTGGTTTGGCCCTCCCGACCCGGCGCATCAAGTTGGCTACCGCCCGGCACTTCAAGGTCCAGCTGCACCGTCGGGAGCGCTGTCCGCGCCACGAGCACCACTTCCAGGCCATTGGGCAGCGCAAACGCCTCCACGTGCGGCAAACGCAGGGCCGCGGGCGGTCCGGCGGGCGGCTGCTGGGCGCGAAACGGCGCGTCGGGAAATTCCGGGCGCGGCGTGGCCTGGATGGGACGAGAAAAGATGGCTGTCGAAGTCAGAAAAAGCAGAAAAAACGAGCGTGTATGCATTATTTGCCTCCGGTTGGCGTCGTGGCCGTCGCCAGTGGCAAGCTGCCGGCCTGCGGCAGCGCGCTCGCGGGCATCGTGACGACCTCCACCCGGGCGCTCGCGGTCAGGACCGTCCGGGCGACCAGGAGCACTTTTGCGGCGTCCGCGTCGCGGTACCGCTGGAGATCCCAAGCAAAACCGTCCGGCTTGCCCAGCGTCTGCGCGTACTGCTGGAGCGTGTCTGCGCGGGCGATCAGGCTCTCAAGTCCCCAAACAAAACCCGACTCAATGGATACGATGGCGCGGCGCACCTCGGCCGTCGCAATCGGCTCCTCGCACACGCGTGCAATCTCGGCCAGCACGGCCTTTTCCACGACGGCAAGATCCGCTTCCGGCCGCAAATCGACCGTCACATGAAACACGCTCGACATCCGCGCGCTCGCCTGCGAGACCGACACCGACTGCGCCCACTGCTTCTCGTGCACAAGCAACTGCTCGAGCCGCCCCGTGCCCGGCGCGCCCAGCGCCGACGCGAGAATATCCAACTCCGCGTCGCCTTTGGCGAAATGCGCCGGAGAGTGCCAGGCGAAATGCACGCGCCGCAGCCGCGCGAACGGGTCCTCCACCACCTGCCGCAGTGGGCCGGCGACCGGCGGCGGCGGCACGATGACGTGGGTGGGTCGGTTCATTTTCGGAAAATCCGCGAACCATTTTTCCACCAAACGCCGCGCATCTGGCTCGTCAAAATCGCCAGCGATGCACAAAGACGCGTTGGAGGGTGCGTACCATTTGTCAAAAAAAGCGCGGACATCCTCAAGCTTAGCCGCCTCCAAGTCCTCATGCCGGCCGATCGTCAAATACCGGTACGGGTGCGGCTCAGCGTACAGCAATTGATTGATCGCAAATCGCTCTTTGCCATAGGGCACATTGTCATACCGCTGGCGCCGTTCGTTGCGAACGACATCCCGTTGATTATTCAAACTGTTTTGCGTCAACAAATCCGGCAGCCAGCCCATGCGATCACTCTCGAGCCAAAGCGCAGTTTCGAGCTGATTGGCCGGCAGGACTTCAAAGTAATTGGTCCGATCGGTATTTGTCGTACCATTGATATTCGAGGCGCCGGACTTGCGCAACAGATTGAAATGTTGATCTTCTCCGGTATGACGACTGCCCTGAAACATCATGTGTTCAAACAAGTGGGCAAAACCGGAACGGCCCAGCACTTCATCCCCCGAACCCACGTCATACCACACATCCACTGCGACCAGCGGCGCGCTGTGGTCAGGGTGCAGGATGACCCGCAGGCCATTCGGAAGCCGGTAGTCGATGGTCCGCAGCTCCGGCGCCGCGGCGTCGGCTGCCCACGCGGGCGACGTCAGAAATGCCGCCAGAGACAAAAAAAACAAGATTTGACGAGGCATTTGAGGCACTTTTCGTGGCCAATTGCGCTGGCCGCACGCCGGGAGATCCTGCCGCTCGCCGGACAGCTTGGCAAGGGGAACCGCCGAGTGCCACGCAAGTCCGGGCACATCTGGGACAACGCGCTGACCCCGCTGTGAAGGCTCGACGACGTGGCGCCGCGGCGGCCGCCGATGGCGCGGCTGCGCGATGACAGCGAGGAACCACAACGACGCTATTTCACAACGAATCTGCCGAATGACTGCCTCTTGGCCAAGCAACTTCTGCTGCCGTGGCAGCGCGACAGTGGGCGGTCGGCCGTGTCTGCTTTTTTTGGGACTGCAACCAAGACGTTCGACAGGGGAATGACCGCGGACGCCGTTGGCTTGTGCACGCAGCGCAACTCGGTGCTGGCGCTGGGCGTGCCTGGGATGGTGGCGCGCAACCTTATGCTGTGCTGAGGAAATGCCACGTCCGCGTGTTCCACCTACGCGTGCCGGACAAGCAAGCGGCGGATCGAGCGACGCCGGGCAAGCCGCTCAACTGCAGAACCACCCGAACTTCTTGGAATCATTGCGATGGCGCCGACCCCAATCCGCTTCCCGGTCATTCAACCCGATGCACCGCGTGAACATGCCATGCGCAAGCAATGTGAAGGGCAGCGGGAAGCCGGTAAAGGACACGGCCAACGGCTCCTGGGCGTTCTCGTTCAAAATCAATCGGTTCTTCGCGCGAGCGGCAATCACCCTTGGGAAGTCAGCTACCGGGTGCGCGATTTCGAGCTTCACCGCCTGCGCGCAAAGGACTTCACATACGATTGGTGCGACGACGACACCACTGTGGACAGCCATTAATCTCAATCGTGTGCGAAGTTGCACCGACTGGGAGGAAAGCGCCATGAAACTACTAGGCATCGCAAGAGTCAGCACCGAGGAACAAGCCGGCGACAACGGCGCAGGCCTCAACCGCCAGCACGACGCGATCCATCGTGTCGCCGAGGCCAACAACGCAAAACTGCTTGGCATCGTGAACATCGTGGACGTCTCCGGCAGCGACGTCGGCTCGTCCAAGGAATGGCTGACGCAGGTCCTGCCCGTCATCGCAGACCCCGACGTCCACATCGCCATCGACGCGCTCGACCGGCTCATCCGCGCGTCCAACTTCGCCGCGTTCGGCGTGCTGGCTGCTTGTCAGAGCACGCACACGCGCATCTACACGCCCGCCGGGACGCACGACCTCGCCAGG
>CAIYWC010000183.1 GCA_903929795.1 uncultured Myxococcales bacterium
GGTCACCAATGGCGAGCCGCGCAGCGACGGTGAAACCGTGATCGAGGACGCGGTCACGGTGTTCTGCACGACAAGGGAAGGCGTTGACCAGGCGACGCCGGCGCCCGCGCTGTCGTAGAAATACGTCAGCTTGCCGCCGAGCACAGCAAACAAGTGGTTGGCGCCCGTGCCCGCGTCGTGGCGCGCCCAGACGCGCGTGCAGTCGGCGCTGGAGAGGATGGCCGGCGCGATGGGCGTGTCGTAGTCGTTGCCGTTGCCGACGATGGCGTAGCGCAAGCCGGTGCTGCCGCACTCGAACTGGTCAAAGGAGCCGCTGTCCGGCGTCAAGGTTGCGCAGCCGGTGACCGCGGTTGTGAAGCCGGTCGCCAGCGCCTTTGTCTCGGAATTGGGCCAGCCACCGCCGCCGTTGATGAACGTGGTCCAGGTCGTCATGTCCCACGTGTAGATGTTGACGTTGCTGGTGGGCGGCGCGCTGATCTGCGTGACCGTCGCGAAGCGGCCATCGCGGAGCGCGACGACGAACGGCGCAAAGAACGTTGGTTGCATGCTGGCCGGGTACGCCATGATGGCGTTCGGCGATGTCAGCATGGCGCCCGAATCGGCGTGGGGCCAGTAGCCGATGGTGCCCTGCGCGCTGCTGCCGCCGAAGATCGCGAACGCGCCTTCGCCGGTGGCGCTGTTGGCCATATCCAGGACCGGCTGGGCGCCGGACATGTACAAGCCATCGTTGGGCGTGACGACCTGCCCGAGCGCATCGCCCAGCCAGGTGGTGCGAATGATGGCCGGCGAGAGGACGCCATAGATTTGCTGGCCGGGGAAGATCCAGTCAAAGCAGCAGCCGACAACGCCGAAGTCGAAGCCGCCGGTCTCGACCGCGAGGGTGCCGCCGGCACTCGCGGTCTCGCGGGCAAAGGCGCGGTACGTGACGGGGCTGTCGACCGGCAGCACCTCCGGCCGTGCCGCCAAGCGAGTGCCCGTCCAGCTGGCCGAACTGCCAAACGCCGCGGGCAACAACGCGCCGGCAATGGGAATCTGCGCTTGCGTCGTCAAGTACGTGTTGGAACTGCCCGCGCAGCCCGGCGCGCCATACAGGACGACGGTGCCGCTCGTGGCATCGACCTGCGGGCCGTTGGGCAGGCTGCAGGCGCTGGTGCCGATCGTCTCTGAGCTCCAGCTGCTGGCGCTCTGGAGTTTGTACTTGTGCACAAGCCCGGTTGGACCTTGGTAAAAGATGTGCAGCCGTCCGTCGTGCGCTGACCAGGCAATCGCGCAATTTGTGGCGCTGACGGTGTCAATGACGTCGCTGGTGAGCACACCGGGTGCCGCGACGGTGTCGTGGAAGTAGCGCACCTGATACTGCGGCGGGTAGGCCCAGAGCCCGACGCCGACCGCGTGCACGGTGTTGTCGCTGGCGGTCGTGATGGCGGCCGCGCTGTCGCCGGGGTAGAATTCCAACCCGCCCAAGTCCACCGACACCGTCGACCAACTCCCGCCGGGCGGCCGACGCATGTACTGGCCGTAGAGCGTGAACACGTGTAACGCATCATCGGCACCGGCCGCGGCGACCGCGCCAGCCCCCATCAGCGAACTGCCGGCGTCCTCGGACGACCAATTCGCCAGCACGTCGGCATTGGCGCCGCTCACGGTGCTCGACCAGTGGCGGAACTTGCCCGCCGTGGGTGCATCGCCAAAGACGTGCACAGTGCTTCCGTTCGGCTTCACCGCGATCGCGCGCAACAGCTCATCGCCAGTCGTCGGCGGGAGAAAGCTGTTCCAGTTCGTGTCGCTCGGACCGAGCGTACCGACCACGGAATTGCTGCGATTCGAGTTGCTCGCGTCGGTCGTGTGCCAGACCGCCCACGCGCGTCCGCTGGCGGTGGCCGGCAACGCGGTCTGCGGGGACGCGCCGGAGGTGAAAGACCACGGACCGTTGCGCACCGCCTCGATCTGCTCGGTTGCGCCCGGATTGACAAGTGGATCCAAGTCGTTGCAGTCGCCGCCGCCATGCAGACAGGTCACCACGGCGACGTTCAAGTTGATCGCCATCGCTGAATTGCAGTAGTCGTCGTTGTCCTTGTCGCAGCCTTCATCGACCGTGCCGTCGCAGTTTTGGTCAATGTTGTCGCAGATTTCCGTAGCGCCTGGGTGAATGCTCGCCTGGTTGTCGTCACAGTCGTTGCCGCCGCATGCCTTGTCGACATAGCCGTCGTTGTCCGCGTCCTTCGGGCTGCCTTTGGCGCAGCCGCCGTCGGCGGTGCACGCGCCCAAGCCGGTGCAGGCGTCGCCGTCGTCGCAGCCCGCGCCCACGCTGATAACGTTGCGGCAGCCCGTCGCTGGCAGGCAGCTGTCCGCAGTGCAGGTGTTGTTGTCGTCGCAGTTGGCCGGGACGGTGCCCGGCTGGCATGCGCCGCCGCTGCAGCTGTCGCCCATGGTACAGGCGTTGCCGTCTGAGCACGGAATCCCGTTGAAAGTCAATGGATTGTGGACGCACGCGCCGCTCGTGCCGTTGCAGCTGTCTGCGGTGCACGCCGCGTTGTCGTCGCAGTTCTTCAGCACGCCGAGGCACGTCCCGCCGCTGCAGTGGTCGCCGACGGTGCACAGGTTGCCGTCATCGCACGTCGGCGCGCTGTTGGCGGTGTGGCTGCAGCCCGTGGTGGCGTTGCATGGGTCGTCGGTGCACGGATTGGCGTCGTCGCAGCTCAGCGCCGCGCCGCCGTGACACGCGCCATTCTGGCAGGTGTCGGTTGTCGTGCACACGCTGCCGTCTGAACAGACAGTGCCGTTCAAGCTCGCGTCCGCGGTGTATGCGCACGCTCCGGTGGCCAAGTTGCAGCTGTCGTTGGTGCACGGGTTGCCGTCGTTGCAGTTGACGACCGCGCCGTACAGGCAGCTGCCGCCGCCGCAGTGGTCGCCGGTGGTGCAGGCGTTGCCGTCGCTGCACGGCGCACTGTTGGGGGTGTGCGCACAACCGCTCGCGCTGACACAGGAATCGTCCGTGCACGGGTTGCTGTCGTCGCAGTTCAGCGCGCCGCTGCCGACGCAGACGCCGGCCAAGCACGCGTCGCTCGGCGTGCACAGGTTGCCGTCGGAGCAGCCCGCGCCGTTGAGGATCGCGCCGTTGTGCGTGCAGCTGCCGTCGCCGGGGTTGCAGCTGTCGGCGGTGCAGGGGTTGCCGTCGTCGCAGCTGACAAGCGCGGTGGGGACGCACTGGCCGCCGGTGCAGTGGTCGCCGGCGGTGCAGCCGTTGCCGTCGGTGCAGGTCGCGGTGTTGGCCAGCTGCGCGCAGCCGCTCGTGGGGGTGCAGGTGCCGGTGGTGCAGGCGTTGCCGTCGTCGCAGTTCAGCGCGCCGCTGGCGGTGCAGCTGCCGGCCTGGCAGCTGTCGCCGGTGGTGCAGAGGTTGCCGTCGTCGCAGACCGCGCCGTTCGCAGCGGCGACATGCTTGCAACCTGCTGAAGTATCGCAGGAATCTACGGTGCATGGCAGGCCGTCATCGCAGCCGAGCGTCGTCGCGTACAGGCACGTGCCGCCCGAACAATGGTCGCCAACGGTGCACGCGTTGCCGTCCGAGCAGCTCGCCGTGCCGTCCGGTGGGAAGAAGCAGCCGCTTGCGGCGTTGCATTTGTTGAGTGTACACGGGTTGTTGTCGTCGCACGCCAGCGTGCCCGCGCCCGCGCATGTGCCGCCCGCGCAGCTGTCGCCGGTGGTGCACAGGTCGCCGTCGTTGCACGGCCCGATGGACGGCTTGTGCTGGCAGCCCAGCGCCGCGTCGCAGCTGTCGATTGTGCACGGTTGGGCGTCGTCGCAGCCGATCTGGCTGCCGGGCGTACACACTGAATTTGCACAGGTATCGCCGGTCGTGCAGACGTTGCCGTCCTCGCAGGTCGCGGTGCTGGCCAGGTGCACGCAGCCGGTGCTCGCGCTGCAGCCGTCGTCGGTACACGGGTTGCCGTCGCTGCA
>CAIYWC010000184.1 GCA_903929795.1 uncultured Myxococcales bacterium
CACATCGAGACCTGGGACCCGGACTACAACAGCGACGACGATTAACGTCAGCGCTGGACATCAACAACTCGCGGCCTCGGGCAATTTCCATGGTGGAAGTTGCTCGGGGTCGCGCCATATTTGGGGTAATAAAATGAAGGTGAAACAGAACCTGCGTGTCCGCATCGACGCGGACGCGATGGAGCGCATCTGGCACTGGACCGACCTCGCGGCAGGCGAGTTCTCCTGCCTCGGCACCGTGACGGACGACATCACGGTCAGCAACGTGCAGCTCTTTGACCAAATTTGCACAGCGGCGAGCACCGAGCTGGACCAAGAGGCACTGGCAAAGTTCTTGGTGACGCATGCGCAACCCGAGCACGTACGTGCGTGGATTCACAGCCACGGGCGTCTGGGCGTCTTCTGGTCGCAGCAGGATGAGGCGTGCATCGAAGGCCTGGCCAACGACCAGTGCCTCGTCAGCATCGTGGTCAACAAGAAGCGAGAGTTCAAAGCGCGCATCGACGTGTGGCAGCCCTTCCGCCTGACGTTTGACGACCTGCCGCTGGAAATCCGCCTGCCGGACCAGAACCTGCGTGGCGAGTGTGAGCGGCTTTTCAACGCGCACGTCGTGGAAATGGCGCCGGTGCTGATGCCGGATTGGCGCGGTGGTCGGCAACCGCAACAGCAAGGACAGCCGCAGCATGGTCAAGCGTACCGTGGTGGCTGGCCGGATTTTGACGACGACCTTGCAGACTGGAGGTAGACGATGAACTTTCACAGACAGCTTGACGTGCTCGATGTTCCGCGGCTGGCGCGGACGCCCATCACGGTCATTGGTGCCGGCGCGGTGGGTTCCTGCACGGTGTTGGCGCTGGCAAAGAGCGGCGCGGAGAACATCACCGTGTGGGACGACGACAGCATCGAGAGCCACAACCTGCCGAATCAGTGGTACCGAATTTCGGACCTGGGACGGCCAAAGGTGCAGGCGCTCAAGGAGCTGGTGCACGACATGACCGGCGTCGACATCAAGGTCGTGCAGGAGCGGTTCCAGGGCGACGGTGCCACGGAGGTGACCATCTGCTGCGTGGACAGCATGGACGTGCGCATCGCGCTGTGGAGGCAGCTTCACCCACGGCCTGCCATGTGGGTGGACGCGAGGATGGGCGCAGAGGTCGGAAAAGTGCTGTGCGTGGGCGCGTTTGGCGGCTGGTACGAGGAGACCTTGCACCCGTCGTCTGAAGCTTTCCGTGCGCCCTGCACGGCGCGCGCCACCATGTATTGCGCAAGCGGCCTTGCCGCCTTCATCGCAGCTCAAGTGGCGAACTACGCCAGCGACCGGCCCACCCGTGAGGAGATGAGTATCTGTTTTCGCAACGGAATCATCATCTGACCGGAGGACTACATGGAGTGGTACATCACCGCTTTCTTCCTGCTGCTGCAATTCGTGGACGCGTGTCTCGCCTTGGTGGCGCACTTGTCTGCGAGCGGCGGCACGTTGGTGGCGTAAGCAAAAAGCGGAAGGCTCAGGGCGGTGTTTGCCGTCCTGGGCTTTCTGCGTGGAGAACCAAAATGAAACCATTGGCAAAGACGAGCGGCGACGTGCTCGACGCACTGACCGCTGGACTCGACATCGGCGACGCCCGCAAGGTCGACAACGGCAGCTACATGGCTGTGCACGTCGACCGTCTCAGCGATGCAACATTCAGTATTGCGCATTATTTCAAGCAGAACGGCGATTCTGTCTGCGACCCGGATGGCGTTTTCTTGCGTATCCAGGACGGCGCGGGTCACGCGTGGCTGCCGGTGTCGTTACAGCTCGCCACGGGCCACTACACCGTGGCGCTGGAGCTGGACGGTAACGACAAGCCAACCGGCTGGCGACCGCGGCAGTACAAGGAATTGACGTCGTTCGCCGCCATGTGGCTGCGCAACATCCGGGACCAGCAAGGCGGTTTGGCCAAGATTCGCGACAACAAGTGAGCAACCGGCAGGGGCTGGCGTTGGGCTGTCCAGCGCTGGCTTCTGCCTTTTTGGAGAGGTGTGACATGGACCAGGAGAAACTGCGGCTGCTGACGCGGCCGTTTGCGGACATCAAGTCGCGCCCCGGGCGCAACGGACAGAGCATCCAGTACATCGAAGGCCATGCGGTCGTCGCACGGCTAAATGAAGCATTCTGCGGCGACTGGAGCTTCCGGGTCGTCCAACACGACGTCCGTGAAGGCGAGGTCATCGTGCTGGGCGAGCTACGCGCTGGCGACATGGTCAAGCAGGCGTTTGGCGGCTCGGAGGTGACGCGCACGCGGGAAGGCAAGGTCGTGAGCGTGGCCGATGACCTGAAGGCGGCATCGACCGACGCGCTGAAGAAGGCCGCGACGCTGCTGGGCGTGGGCTTGCACGTGTACGCGGCTGAAGAACCACCGACGCAGGTGCGTACCGGTCCCAAGCTGGTGGAGCCGCATGAGGAGCTGGACGTGCCGGCCACGAATCGGCTCACCCGCAAGCAAGCTGAATTCATCGGCAAGCTGGCGCGGACAGCGGGCATGGGCAAACACGAGCTGGATGAGCTGTCCAAGCAGCAGTTCGGCAAGAGTGCTGCGTTCCTAACTGTGGCCGAGGCGAGCGCGTTCATAAAGTCGTTGTCCGCGGCGGCGGCGTAGGAGGTCACGATGGAGTACCTGAAGCACGCGCCCAGGACGGACTTGCATTGCAGCGTCTCGCAAATTCGTTGCGCGCAACTTTGCGCAAGAAAGTATGAATTTCGCTATGTCCTGGGCGCAGAGGCTGAGCACCGCAGCCCGAATCTGGTGCTGGGCAGCGCGGTGCACGAGGCGCTGGCGCGCTACTACACGGTCATCCGCAACGGTGCCGTGCCGCATCCAGAAGGTGTGCTGGCGGCGTACAGTGACGCGTTTGACGCCGAGGCGGCGAAGGAACCGGCGGTGTTGCTCGATGATGGAGAAACGCTCGGCGCGCTGAAGGACAGCGGCATTGCGCTGGTCAAGGCGTTCTTGGGCGAGGTCAAGCCGCCGGACAGGGTGTTTGGCGTAGAAACCGGTTTCCAATGCGACGTCATCGACCCGGATTCAGGAGAAATACTTGAAGAACAGCTCGTTGGAGCGTTCGATGCGGTCGTGGAAGACGCGGGCAAGCTGGCCGTGTTGGAGCACAAGACGGCGGCACGGGCTTGGTCAGCGGACCAGTTGGAGTACGACCTACAGGTGGGCATCTACCAGGCCGTCACCGGCGCGGACCTGGTGCGGTTGCAGGTGTTGACGAAGACCAAGGTGGCAAAGTTCTACGTCCATGACCTCGTGCGGACCGATGCCGCACAGGTGGAGGCGGTGAGCGTTGTGTGCAAGGTGCTGAAGGCGATTCGGGCCGGCGCATTTTGGCACAACCGCGGGTGGCAGTGTAAGGACTGTGAGTACCGGAGCCGGTGTGGCGGGTAACAGCGCTGAATGCTGTCGACGTGGCGCCCCTGTGGCGAGGGGCGTCACGTCAAAGGCCGAAACGCGACAGCGATGACGTCCTCAACCTGGCTCAGCAGCGCCTCGACCATTTGCTCGCCGTCGCGGTGGATGGGGACCGAAAGCGGAATCCAAACGTGCTTGCCGGTGTCGACCAAGACTTGCGCAAGCGGTGAGGAATTCAGTCGGTCGCGGATGAGCGAAAACGACGGAATGTTGCTGTCGAAACGCAACCAGACGGGGGTGTCGTGGCCAGCGAAGAAGTCGCGCACGCCGATGCAGAACCACGGGTTCTTGTCGCCCAACGGGCGGGAAACATACCGCACCCGATACCCCTTCGGCTCCAGCTCTGTCGGTTCTTGGTCCAGCGGCATGACGTACATCGGCATCACCTTGCCGTGCAGCGTCAGGGTGCGGGTGACACGGTCAACCAGGCTGACGAACATTCCTTCCTTCTCGCGCCACGCGAGAAGTTCTTCATGACTGGCGAGCGGTTCGATGTCGTAGCCGCTCAGGACGCGGTACATCGACTGGAATTGACGCAGGTCGCCCGTGAACCGCTCGGACGTCACGGCGGCCAACGCCGACAGCACTTCATCCCAGAGAATGACGCAAACGACGATGTCCTGCCTGTCGGCAAGTCGCCAGGGCGCAGCACCATCAAGGTGAAGTGCGCCGCGCACTGCTTGGTCCGCTTCCTTGACGCGGTGACGCGGGACCAGGACCAAAAGATGTCCGCCTTCCCGGTGACGCTGTAGGTCTTCCGAATACGACTGGAACTGGTCATCGCTGAAGCCGGCGCCGAGCTTGGCCTCAATTTTTACGGTGATGCGACCGTCGGCGGCAACCGCCTCTAGGTCGGGGCGACCGCCGTCCTGCTGCGTCACTTCGGCACGCCATGTTACGGCGTCGACGATGGCGCTACCACTTTTCCCCAGGACATGCGAGGCGAATGCACGGCGTGCGTCCACGTCTTGGAGCAGATAGCTGAGACCCTGCGTGCAAAGGAGTTCGCCCTGCTTGGACAGGACGCTGAATTGCGCGAGGTGACCGATGAGCGTTCGCATGTAGTCCCCGAAGCGAAGGTGCGGTGATGCCTGCACAAGAGATTCGCACGGCCGCGCCGCGGAGGCAAAAGGCACTGACTACTGCAGAACAAGCCTTTGCTGGAAGATTCTGCCGGGCGAAGACCCGCTCAGTGAGCACCAGGGTGCGCTGGGCCTGTCTGACGCGGGAAATCCTTTGACAGAGGCCTGCACGAGCATCCTTGCTGCGGATGGCCCCGAACTTCGTGATGACGTTGACGAGCGGTGATGCCGGGACGCCAGCTTGGGCTGGATGCTGCCCGCGTCACTGGGGCCAAGCGCAAGCAGCGGCGCTGGGGGTGTCCGGGACCGGCGGGAGGTCGAAGCGAACGCCACGCGGCTTGCTGTTGCGACAATCGCGCGGGCCGGTCACCGACTACGCGTCGTGTGAATGTTTGTCTTTTCTGGTGGCTCCGTGCACATGCGTCTTACTCGGTTCCACCGCCCGCTTCGCCGCGGTGGTCATCGACGTCAGACGCTTTGCGCTTGCCAGCAGTTCACCTGTCCCGAGGGCATCTTGTTCGGTGCCGAGCGCCTGCAACTCAGAATCATATTTCTTCGCGTCAATCCGAGTCGTGGTGACCAGAATTGCGAGCGGTATCGGGCCGAAGAGGGCTCCACCCACACAAAACAAAAACCGCGGGGCGTCTGACGACCGGTCGGCGCTCAGGAGCGCAAGCGCAAAGGCACACCCAACCGCTACCAAGGCTCCAACAACACAGGATTGCTGTGATTCACGTCCCAACCTATCAAATCTGGACGACACCGTGGGCCGTCCGTCTGCCCATCTCTCCCCAAAGGTTGTGTGGCGCCTGCGCCAACTTTGCTCTGCCGCCGCGCGCATTCCGGCGTCTTCTGCGCTGGCTCGGTCGTGGTCGCGTTGGATAGCATCGAGAAGTTCACGGCGATTGTTCGACAGCTCAACGTACGTACCGCTTTTTAGCGCCTTCCGCGCGCTTGGCATAGCCGTCCCCAGCGACCAGGATTTCAGGGTATCGTCTAGCACTTGGTCGCCGATTAGCACCAGGCGACGAAGTTCATGGCCCACAGCTTCGTATTCCCTGGCCAAAGTCGGGCCGAGGACGCGTGTGTATAGGACAAACGGCTCCAACGTCAGGAAAGCGTAGTAGGTCGCAGGCGAAACGCGGACGATGTTGGTGACCACTGCGCCGACTTCAGCGTGATTTCCGAGCAGGAGTTGCCCTTCAACGAGCAAGAGGGAGGCCGGAACGTCATCGGGCACTTCGTCCAATGCGGCCTGCGCCGATAGGACGGCTGCCTCGTTGTCGCCGCTCGCGAGGAACAGACGGCCCCGAGCAGTCAGCACGCGCGCCTTCGCTTCCGGCGCTGCGGGTGCGAAGTCCAAAGCCTTCTTGGCAGCAATCTTTGCCTCGTCAACCCGCCCGAGACGGGCCAGCGCAAGGGTTAGGTCATAGAAGACCAGGAAATCAGTCGAGTCGAATTCAAGTGCTTTCTGGTAGCGCTCGACGGCCTCCGCGTCATAGCCCTTGCTGTAGTTCAGCTCGCCCTGCACGATGAGTTGCTTCGCCTCCAACGTTCGGGAGTTACGAAGCGCTGAAAGCACTTCCGCCAAACCGTCTGACACCTGTCCCAGGGCGCTCAAAGTGTCGAGACGCAACCGGTCGATTGCGTTGGCAACGCCGGCAACGGAATCGGCGACAGAGTTGACTGCCTTCGTGGTCCGCGCTTGTTCGGCTTGAAGTTTGGAAAGACCGTTGACGACTGCAAAGAATCCGATTGCGGAAACCACCGTCTGGGCAGCGATGGCTCCCGCAATTTGATGTACGCCGCCACCGACGGCGCTCATTAGCTCCGAGTGGTCAGTGGAGAGCTGGGACACCACCTGCGAACCGGTCTGCTGTGCCATGCGGCTGGCTGTATCAACGTGGTTGGAGACTAACAGTGCGCTTGCTGCAGAATCCGGCGCGCCGATGCCCCGGCTGGTCGCCAGCGACTGGACAACCTGCCAGTCCTGGAGGCCAGCCATCTGAGTGGCCACGTCCGGGTGCGACTGAAGCGCCATGATGGCGGGCGAGATGCTTGGACCAAAGAACTGTTTGACGTTGAAAGACATGACACTTCCTCCGCGGGTACGCCCGCCTGGGGCCCGTCTCGGTCCTCACGGTACGCAGCCCTGTATGGAGTTGGCGCAGCAGCCGTCACTCTTCACGCAGATATTTACGCAGGCGCAGACGTAGCCCCCACCAAAGGGCAATCCGCACTTGAGCGCCACGCAACTACACGTAGGCTGCGTGTGCACGCACTGGTAGTTGACGCACGTGTCCGCGGTGCAGGTGTCACTGTCGTCGCACTGCCCGTCGAATTGGCAGTTACACGTCGGCGATAGCCCGGCAAAACCACCGGCCACACACACGCCGGCCGAACACTTGTCACCCGTCGTACACACGTTCTTGTCGTCACAGAACAGGCTGTTTGCCGTATGGAGGCAGCCCTGTACCTTGTCGCAAGTGTCGTCGGTACAGGCGTTGCCGTCGTCGCAGTTGGCTCCAGCGCACGGGTCAGGACCTGTGTCCGTGGCGCTGGGGGCGTCCGCGACAGCCACGTCTTGCTTGGCGTCAGGTGCCGTGTCCGCAACCGCGTCAATCACGAAGACCTCGACGGTGGCGTCCGGGGCAGCATCAGCGGAGACGTCCGCTTGCGCGACCGCGTCCACATCCACGTCTTGCAGCGCGTCGGGCGCGGCATCGGCGCCAACTTCGGGCTGAACGTCGACAACCGCCACTTCGACAACAGCAACATCGGCAACATCGGAATCGACGACGTCTTGCACGGCGTCGGCAGACGCGGATGTGTCGCTGACGTCCGCATCGGGTTGCTGGCAAATCGCGTTCAGGCAGCGCAGCGCGCCGTCGCAGTCGTCGGTCTTGGTGCACGTCTCGCCAGCGATGGACTTCTTGGTCGCGCTTGCGCCCGGTGAGGTTCCGCATCCTGCCAGCGCTGCGAGCACGAACAGCGAAGCGGTTGCTGATAGCAAGCGGGAACGTGTGACGCTCGGACTCGTTCGTACCCAGCGACCGTCGACCATCGCGTCCTCCGGCCAAAACACACCTAAGAGTTGTTTCTGATGGCCAGAGACACGCTATCGCAGGTTCAAGCCGATTGTCCAGCCCGCGACACTACAGGTCGCACAGAGGGCGTTGGTCATGGGCAAGTTCAGCGACAATCTGCGACGAACGAGGAAGGGACTGGCGCTCACGCAGGACCAGGTGGGCGAGGCGTGCGGTCTCAGCGGCAAGTACGTCGGCGAGCTGGAGCGCGGTGAAGCAAGCCCTACGCTGGAAACGGTCGAGAAGGTCGCACGTGGCCTGAAGGTCGACCTGCTGGTGCTCGTCGGTGACGACGCTGACCGACTGGGTGCCGCTGACGTTCGCGCGGCGATTGTCGGCGCGCTCGACGAGCTCGACGGGCATGAGCTGCGGCAGGTGCTGCGGATGGTGCGCTTGGCCCGGCGCTGACAGGTGCTGTCATGGCGCGCAAACATCGAGCGCACGAACATCGAGCGGTCTTTACGGGTTGGTCTGGACGGTGCCCGCAACAAATGACGCCGGAGAAATTTCGGCACCGACCGCGAAATAAGGAGTCGTCTCGCCTGCGGTACCAGCCGGCACACAGCCGGTTTTTGATTGCGCGTAGAGCGGGGTTCCAACGGCTACTGGGTCGGTGACGACATAGACGGAGCGCCCCGCGCTGGTTGAACAAACGGCGGGGGCGTAACCATACGCGTACTTCGGCGTACAGTTCGGCTGTGCGAAGGCGACTGGCTTCGTACATTTCGCATCGCCAAAGTTGCCGAGGAGAAATCCGGAAGCCACCGGCAAGCATCGGTCCTTTCCGTCTGCAGCGATGCCGAATTGGCAATCCTCCTTGCGCTGCGAATCGTACCACGTGAATGGGTCGTATGCCTTTGCTCCGTCGTCGGCGACCCGATACTTCGCCTTCAGCCGTGTGCCGCTCACCGGCTCTGTTGCGGACGCGTCAGGGACGGGATTTGCAAGCGCGTCGACAACGTCCACTTTAGCGATTGCATCGGTCATCGCGTCCCAAATTCCCACCGCATCCACTGCTGTCCCGCTGTCGAGCGTTGCGGCAACGTCGTCCAGACCCTGCGCATCGCCACCAGCCTTTGGGCCAGTATCGCCACCACCAGACCCGTCAGGAAGTTGCAGTCCGGTGTTCGTCGACGCGCCGCCGCGGCCCAACCCAGCGCACGCTGCCATCGCCACATAGATGACGAATCCGCCGAGCATCATCCGTCCGATTTCCTTGGTGTTCATGTTCGTCTCCATCCGCACGGGGCGGCATAGCCGTGGTCAACAGCCGTCAGTGAATTCGTTTCGGCGTTGACGGCAAAGCGAAGATTGGTCCGGCACACCGCTTCCGTCAATCGCCGCGAGCGCCGCCGTCATAATTTCATTTTACTATATTATGCGCGATAAGTTTCGCAGCGGATTGGGCAAACCTTGCATGAGCACCGCTGGCTGGTCGAGAACTGCGTTGAGGTTGGATAGCTTTGGGGCCCCAAGGTGCCGACCGTCTACGCCGCCTCAAGGTTGATGCCGAGCTTCTCAAGCTCAGCCAGCACCCATGCGATGGCCTTCTTGTCCTCGACTGTGCCGGAGAAGACTTCCTGGATGTAGATGTCGCCCTTGTCCGTCGCCTCTGCGGGGTACCCATAATTTGAAGCAAAATCAGACCACCCGACCAACTCCGCAGCGGAGAAGACCATGCGCCGCAACATCGCCGGATGTGCCAGACAAAACGCCAACGAACTCAACTCGACGGGCTGGTCGGTTGGCTTGACCCTGACGTCAACCTCGAACCAGCCTTGGTCCTTGCGCTTTCCGTCTCGGTAGCGGTCGTTCGTCGCAGCCGCGAAGTTGCAGATGACCTCGGCCCGGTGTCCGGCAAACTCGACAGCGTCGACCAACGCACAAATCATTGCGCCACGCTGAATGATTGTCTCCGGCTTGATGGCGGCGGAAAACGAGATGGAGCAGACAATTTTGAAGATTTTGCCCGGGTAGTTCCGCTCCTCGTAGACGCGGGAAATGAAGCATTCCGGGTCGTTTGACAAGAACGCACCAACGTCGACGTTGTAGCCGGCGATGGCGTGGACCTGGAGCGGTCGCAGAATCTTGTCGGTGATGAACGGTGCCATCTGCGCTCGGTACTTCTCGACCTCTTCCAGACCTTCCCGCCAGCCGCGAATCGCAAGCTGTTCAGCTTCCGCCCATGTCGCTCCGCCCGCCCAGGCATTCCGGTCCCTGCCGGTCTCGCGACTCGCACGTTCGTACGCCTGGCTATCCCGCATCGAGAACTTCCAGAACTCGTGGAGGTTGTCGAACGTCAGGTGCTTGTTCATCGTACGTTCACAAGGTTTGCCTTGATTTTTTGCACAGTCGCCTCGTCCATGCCCTTCCACAGACAGGTCTGCTCCACCACTTCGCGCTTGATTCCCGCCGCCAAGAGCTTGCCGCCGAAGATGGACGCCCGCGGGCTCACCACGTGCCGAATCTTCAGCGCCTCCACGACAACCCTGACCTTTTGAACGTACAGCGACCAGGTCCGGTTGCCAGCGAGCTTGGTTTCCAACTTCTCGTCGTACTTCCAGTCCAAGAACACGAAGCGGTCAAGCGATGCTGCGTCGAGCTGGTTACGACCGACGTACTGCCTGTCCGCGCCTTGCCCGTAGGTATTGGCCGCGGCGATGCAGTAGAACTTCTCGTGGCGGGTGACGCGCTTGTCGGGAAAGTCCATGTAGTCGTTGGAAAGCGCAGCGTTGAATGCCAACACTGCCTGCGGGTAGCTGGCGTCAATCTCGTCGAAGAGGAACAGTCCGCCATGTTCGTACGCTTGGCGGAATTCCGTCGAAATATACTCGCCGCTTGCGCTCTTGAAGCCCGTCAACTTGAACTCGCTGGCAATCGCGCCGGTAAAGTGGAAGTCGATGCCGAATGCGGTTGCCACGTTCTTTGCCGCCGTGGTCTTGCCGGAGCCGGCTGGGCCAACAAGGAAGATGTTCAGCCCGGTCGAGGCCATCTTGACGAGCGACGGTAACTGGAAGTGCTGAAGCCCGAGGTCGACTGCAGGCGCGTTGTCCACCCGGACCGCGACCTCCAACGGCTTCTTCAGAATCAAGTCGGCGATGTCTTCCTTCACCGCGGCAAGCTCGGCTGCGACGCCCTTTTCTCCCGCCGCGATTCGCTTCTCGACCTCCTTCACCAGGTCGAGCAGCTTTTTGTCCGCGGCTTGCCACTCGCCGTTTTCCACGTCTACGGTGCAAGACTGGATGACCCGGTAGACAATCTCAGGAATTGACTTCATCGCCAAATCCTGTTGCTTGATGCGGTCTTTCGGTCTCGAAATGCGTCCTTTGCTCATCGGTGTGTCTCTCGTCTTGGACCGAATTCGACCGGCAGGAACAGCGATGGTCCATCGCTATCGAACATCCCGCGCACATAGCGCCACCGTGCTGGTCGTTCCAGCGGCGCGCCTGATGCCGAGTGTGCCCAGTCCGGCCATGCCGTCAACCCGATAGTTTCAGACAGCAAAACGAGTGGCTGGGGTGGTGCACCGAGAGGTCCCTCTATTTTTCGTGATATATTATTTAGACACGAACACGATTGCATCGCACCGCCGGTCGCGCGGAGCGAGCCATTGACACGAAGCGCCCCGGAAGAGATGCTGCCCGTTGTGGGGTTATTGCAAGTCTTCAGATTTGGACGAAAATAATGATTACTCATTATGGTCTATTTTGGTCGGAACGGGACGTCTTCTGGGGCAGGCCAAAGAATGCCGGCGAGCTTCTTGGCCGCGTGAAGGCGCCGCTCGGGCGTCGAGGTGCCCCAACGCGGGAAGAGCGCGACAACGCGGAAGACTTCCGAGACTTCGTGGGTGTCTACTGCCTGTATGGTGACGGCAATCTCCTTTACATAGGGGAGGCTGGCCTAACCTCGCAGAGAAGCCTGTTTGACCGACTAAAAGAGCATCGAAAGGGCCCAATGGCGGACCGATGGGACAAGTTCTCTTGGTTCGGCCGACAGAACAGCGGTGGCGACACGACGGTGAAGAGCGCGTTTGCGCAACTGGAAGCTGTGACTATCGCAATCATCAACCCTGGATTCAACAAGCAGTCCGGCACATTCGACAGCGCGCAACAGGTATTCCAGATTCCACATTTGGAAGCAGAGGGCGACCTGGAAACGAAGCTCGACCGCATACAGGACACGTACTCGGAACTCCTCTTGCGTATTTCAAAGCTGAAGATGTCCTAGCCGCCCGCTTGTTGCGATAGCCACATCGACGACGCGTCAATCGCGCAACTAAGAGTGAGCGACAGCGCCGACGCGGATATTCCCGTCCCGAGTTGACGGAACGAACTGACCGGCGCCTCCGCGGCGGATGCGGGAGAATGGCCAAAAAGTCCAGGGTGTTGAGAGGCTAATCGCGGACACGAAGGTGCGACGCTGTTCCGACGTCGGAATGAACCCGTCAGTTGACGCGCCCCGCCCGAGTCTATGCGCACATGCGCCCGGAAAAATAGCGGCGTGTGTCCTGCGGCACAGCGTCGGAGCCCGAGAAGTGGCGTCGCACCGCTTTCCACAAGGTTCTGGCGGCCGAGAAGGTCATCAGCCGACCGCCAGCCTCATCCAGGATTGCCGGTCATTCGTGACGGTCTGGCTGTTCGTCTGTCGCCTCCCACCCCGGAGCGTCGCAACCACCACCAAACTGGTCCGCCAACCAAGAAAAATTCTCACGTCGGGGCTCATCAACCGCTGGATTGACCAAGCGCATGAATGCCTTGCGGATGTCCTGGACAGCGAGGCGCAGCGTGGCAGCGTTGGGCGTTTCTACCTGGAGCAACCAGGGCGCGACGAGCTTGCCGCCCGCCGTCATGCACTTCTGGCAAATCATCACGTCGTACGGCAGAGCCTCCAGCCACGGCACCAACCGGGTCAGAACGTCATGCCACTGCACGATGTCGTTGTCGCTCACGCTGAACAGCACCCGCAACGTGCCCTTGGCGGACTGGATGACCAGGACGTTGCACAGCCGCGTGGCCTCCAGCGAGGACTTCAGCTCCAGTTGCTGGAATTCCGCACTTGCCAGTCTGCTCAACCGCTCGTTTCCATTCTTGTTCTCTGGGGCTCGGTGCATCAGACACTCCTCTTGTTAGCGCAAGACTGCTAACAGCCATCCACCCTTCGGCGACGGGAGCACCCACGGACGGCAAGCCGCATGACAATTCAGCGGTAATGGCCGGCCAAGTGCGCGCCGCGCAGTAGTCCCGGTCGGTCAAGCCGACGTAGCGCTCGCGGTGGCTAAACACCTGCGTGAGCCACTCTTCGGATTCACCATCAGCATCGGGCAACGGCTCAAGCGCAGCATCCCTTTGGGCTGCCAGTTCCAAGAAAAGCGCGGGCACGCGGACACAGTTGTCGCGCTTGTAGACAACCAGTGGCCCGGTCGCGATGGTCTCGTACCGGCGAGCACGGACCTCGGCCGCGAACGCGTAGACCATGGCGGCGTGCCGACGGAAGTAGGCCACGTCGGGCTGGTCCATGATGACCACGCGCGGAGGACGCGACAGGCGACAGGTCGCACACCGCTGGCTGTATCCGCACTTTGCCGGGTCCCGCGTCCAAGACAGGCAGACGGCGCACTGCCACATCAACGCAAACTCCCTGGTCTTGCTCAAGATGTTGAGCCCGTCGCGGAGCTGGACAGGCGCGTCAGCATCGTGCCTGGTTCGGGCCTGCGACAACTGCGGCGTCCGCGCACGGGACTGCGGCGTGCCGTTGTACTTGTAGATGCGCACTGGCGGCACATCGTCGCAGGCGTCTGGCGCAGCGCAGAAGCGCTTGTAAGCACGGCGCTTTGCCCAGCCCAGAACTGGTGTGGTCAGGACTGAAGGTGGTCGGCCGATGGGGTTTCTGGACGTCGGCGGCTTGGGCATGGCTAACCTCCGTCGGCACCATGGCGCGCGGCGCGGTTACCGCGGGTCGTCTGGGTACACGGCCCTGAGCACGAGGCCCAGACTCGCGCGGTTGCGGCGCGCTGGTTTGATGTGACTGAAGTCTGCAGCGGGGAACGCCACGGCGATGCAACGGCACATCTCCTCGTCCATCTTGGCAATCTGGGCATCGTGCTCGGCGGCAAGCGTCGACAACGTCTTTATGAACAGCTTCTTGCGCGTGTCTTCCGGCAACCCGGCCCTGGTCATGCGGCGGAGAAAATCTTCGGTATGAGTCATGTCAGCCATTCTCGACCTCAGGCGTCGGCTCGACAGGCCGCACAGGGTATTCCGCGGTGATGTGCGCCCAGCGCTTGCCCGCGACAATCATCGACACCGTCGCGACCGAGACGGCAAAATGTTCAGCGCACGCAGCCTGCGTGTAGCCCAACGCTACCGCGGCTTTGATGTTCACCACCTGCGCGTTGGTCAGCTTTGCGCGTGGACTTGCCTCACCGCGATGCGCGAACTGCTTGCGCTTTGATGGCCCGACGGGCGCGATGAGTGGCAGCATTGTATTCTCCGGGCAGTGTCGCAACGGAATTGGCACACAACAATTATGCATATAAATAATTGATGTGTCAATCTCGACTGGGTTCTGCGACTTCGGCCAGGAGCCGCGGAAAGCTCTTGGCGTAGTCCTTCCGGACGGCGTCGGTGTACCACTTGGCCGAGTCACGCACCCTCTTTGCACGCGCAAGCGCTATCAACTGGTCGATCATGTACTTCTGCGCCCCGGTGTCCAGGGCTGCGGTCGGGTAGAGCGCGAAGGTCTTGCGCAAAACAGGCACGAGGGCGAGTAGCGCGTCGAGGCCGAGAGGCACGTCATGGCCCCTGTCCGATGCGACCTCGTGAAACCGAGACACGCCGCTGTGAATAAGTTCGTCGCGTTCCGAGTCGGCAAGATTGGCCGGGGAACCCTTCTTCCTGGGTGCCGTGCCTGGCGTGGCCGCCTTGAGCGCGCGACTGCGCGTAGCCCGCGGGCCACCTGGCATCGCGTATTCGATGCGACCGCCGATGTGCTCGTTCCACGCGTCACAAGCGGCCTGACCGCGCTCCAGCTCCGTCGGGGAGTTGCACGAACGGTATTGAGTGGTTTCGTGGCCGGAGCGTTTGCCGCGGACCTCGCGCACTTCCAGATGTCCGGCTGTCACCATTTTGCCGCGCAACGTGCGGACGTAGTCGGCGCTGCTGATTTGCAGGGCAGCAGCGAGGGTCACGGAGCTATGCGCGCACCAGCCACCTTCACTGTTCTGGCCCCATTGGTCGTAGAAGTACTGAAGTTTGAATTCTGCCGGTAGGCGCGCAAGTGTCTTAAACTCCAGCTTGCCGTAGGTGCTGGTGCGTTCGACTTCTCGCGGCTTAGCGACAACCACTGCTTCCGTCGGCTTAGCAACGACGGCATCGACTGTTGGACTAGATTGTATTCGACGTAATACGCGCAACGACGTTGTTGCGCGCTGAGCCGGTGGCTCAGCAGCAGATTCCCAGACGTCGCGTGCCAATTTCTCGTCGTTGTTCAGCAGTTGCCAATCCCATTGCAAGTCCCTGCCGTTGAGGCCGGGTTTCACGCGGACGACAACGCCGTCTGAGCGCTCGATACGTTCAGCACTGGGGTCGTAGGATGCCCAACCCACTGGAATCCAGCCAGTCTTTGGGAGCGCTGCAAATTTCTGCGCCGGCGTCATTTCGCGAAAACCGACTGGGCACATGCGCGCTTTCTGGTTCAACCGCAACTCAATCCCGCTGTACACGATATGCGTTGCATAGTCTTCGGGAGCGAGGGGGACGAGCGGAATCGGGGGGAGTGGCACTGTGTCGGCACTGGCTACGGTCGACTCAACCTGAGGAGGCAAACCAGGTTTGCCGACTGATACAACTACTTGAACATTCTTGCCGAGCAGAGAGCCATCAGGAACGGTAGTTGGCATCTGAGCACCGACTGAGCCAGACGAAGCCGGCAAAAAGCGACGAATGTAATCCGGCAACTGCGGTAACTTCTCGACTCGATTCAACGTTCTGACTGCACACATGGACCTCTCCGTGATGGTAGCTGGATGCTGGTGGACGTGGGTCACGACTGGGTTGCACGGGTTTGACGTCACCTGAAGCTGGTTTTAAGGCTAGCATAATTTACACATGCTGAAAACACATTCTGAGTTCACACCTCTTGTCGAGCGACTGTGACCAGTGCCCGGCAGGGCGCTGGGCGTGGTGATGGTGGTGGTGGTAGTAATGCTCTGTAGACCGTCGCGAGGGCAGACCGGCGCAGCGCGTTAGCGCCTGTCGACGGTGCAGCGCCCACGGCGCGGCGGTCTACTCTCTCTCCTATCGGAGATAGAGTATTGTGTGTGGACAAAAGTACACGGAATGACACCTCAGGCATGTCTTTTCGTGGACAATCGTACACGGCAAGCTGGATGTCTTTTCGTGGATAATCGTACACGGAATGACACTGTGCTCAGCATCGTCATCCTGGCCGTGAAGAGGCCACCAACCTCAGCCCATCGAGATTTATCAGCGTAAAATATCCGACAATGCGCACAGCAATGCCGTCAGTTTCAGCCTGTTCCACTCAGAATCTCCGTGATGCCTCCTACGCTGCGTTGTTCAACATTTCTCGCGTCACCTCCACGTCGGAAAGGGCTTCATCAGGCACCCAAAGGCGATTAACTGCCGCCAGGATGACGTCACGCTGTACACCGGCGGCTTAGGCGCCGGAAGCAAACCTGCGGACGCCGGCCCCTATTTCTGGGGCAAAGACGTCACAGGTTGCCTTCGTGACGCTTACTGCGCCTTCAGTTTTGCCAACTTGGCCTCGGCGCGGGCGATTGCTTTGGCTTTTGCCTTGGCCAACTTGCGCTCGGCACACGCGATTTCCTTGGCTTTCTTGGCCTGCGCTTCAACATGCTGACGGTACTCGTAGTCGTACATCCCCAGGCGGGCCGCGTCCAAAGCATCCAGGAACATTTGGCCACCGTCGCGCGCGTCACCATCATAATGGCGGACCGACGCGCGGAGGGCTTCTTCGAAGGTCATTGGCGCAAACGTCTCCGACAGGAGTTCGTCTTGCGTGTCCGCATCGCCGCACGCGCACATGTCGCCGTCGCACAAGTTGGTAATGCCCTGCACATGGCTCTCGTCTAGGTCGGTACCGGCGTCACCGTCGTCATCGTCTTCATGGTCGTCATCGTTGACTTTGACTGCGATAGCGCGGTTCCCGATGTCCTTGCCCGGGGTCACCTTGTAGATGCGTATCGTAACCGCCCAGCGGTCCCCGCACTGACATAGCGCCTCGCCTGCGGCCACACTTCCCACCGGAGGTGTCTGCCATGCTTGAGATCAATCCCGTTTCTTCCTTCACCCCGCGCCGTTCGACGGTGCGCGACCCGTGGGAC
>CAIYWC010000185.1 GCA_903929795.1 uncultured Myxococcales bacterium
CGGAGCTGGCGCGGCGGGGTGAGGATGCGGACGTCGCGGATTTGCTGCCGCAACAGTGGGTGGCGAGGAAGAAGGCGGCGGCGCTGGCTGGCGTGTAGGCGCGTCGGTCAGAGCTGGGCGTGTTTCGCTGGGCCGTTACTTCGCAAGCGCCCTTGCCGCGAATGGATCCTCGAACTTGGAATATCGACTGCACCACAAGAAGTTCTCATACGCCGCGGCATAGGCGTCCTGCTGCAGCTGCCAGCCGGCGAGCCCCGCACAGCTGTACGTCGGGGGCACAGGCACCGGACAATGCGGCTGCGGTTCCCGTGAGCCACCGGGCGTGCCGACATGCGCGTGAACCGTGCTGCCATGAACCGCGCTGGTAAGGCCCGAACTCCACCGCGCCGCATCCGCCGCCAGCCCCGCCGCTACCAGTTCCGTCGTCAGCTTGGTCCCCGGGGAACCCACCTGCATCCCGGCACCCGCAAGCGCCAGCGCGCCAGGCGCGACTGTCATCGGGAATTTGTTGGGATTCATCGCCGTCGCCGACGCCATGGCCGTCGCTCCCAGCGCGACCGCCGCCTGGTTCACTGCGCCCGCCTTCGTCAAGCCAGTTCCGCCGCTGCGGTTCTTGCCCGCGCAGCCCGCGCACCCGCCCGCCGGCTTTTGCATCGCGGCGTCGGCAAACCGCACTCCAAACTGTGCGGCAAAGTCCGCGTGCTGCTTGCGGTGTGCCGCTGGATCGTGGGCAAATTTCGCCGATTGCGCCACGATTTGCTCGTACGCCTTGTTCGCCAGAGTTGAGTGCGTATTCGCCAACGCCACAGCCGAGGAAGCCACTCCACCCGCGCCGTTGGCAAACCACGTCCCGCGCGCCCAGCGGGCTTGTTCCGCGGTCATGGCTTTTTGCAGCGCGGTCTGCGGTCCGCCACACGCACCGCCACATGAGCAATCGCCGCCGGATTGGCACGGATGTTCGGTGGGTGTGGCGGCGGAGGTCATCGCAAATCTCCAGATCCTGAGTTCAAAGCTGACTCTACGCCAGCACCGGGCCGTGTCAATGACAGAAAAATGATTGGGACGCCAACAATTCCGGGCCGATCGGCAGCGAGACGCATTGGCCATGGCAGAGCGGTGCGCGCGTTGACGTGAACCATGACCAGCGTGCCGGACGGAGGCAACGCGCCGCTTAGTTTGATGCGGTTGTGGCTTGGACGGGGCGGCGCATAGCCGGCTTCCGATGGGGTCGGCTTGCTACACTGCCCGCCCACATCCGCCTCCTCCGGAGTCTCGGACCGACAAGCCGCGTTGTCGGCCCCAAACACCGCGATTCCCAGCCGCAGCATCCACATCCCGTGCACGAATCCCCCAAACCGCCCGCAGGAGATCGCAATCGCCGGCCTGGATGGGCCATTCGCCCGCTCCGGATCCCGAAATCCAGTCACCGACGTCGCGTCGCAGGGTGGCGGGTTCGCAAACCGCGGCCGGATAACGCGCAGACGGGGCAAAATGTCACGCGGACGCGTCCGATAGCCGTGCGGCAGTGGCAAAGTGTCGCGCGGCGAAGTCGACTTGTCGCAAGTCAACGTCAAAGGGTCGTGATCCCGGGGCAAAGTGTCGCGAAGCAGCGCCCAAGTCTCGCAAACCAGGATCAAAGTGTCGCAAAACGAATCCAGATGACGCCGTGGCGCCTCAGATAACCCCGTGGAACTTCCGATGAACCGCAAACGCCGCGCCACGTTCCATTCCGCACCACCCGAGCACCCCGAGCCCGCGCCCAGCTCAATCGCCCCACACCTTTGCGCTGAGGCGGGGTCCCGAGCGAACCGCACGCGAAGCGAGCGGGTCAGCAGTTCGGGGGGCCCCGCCGATTCAAATTCGTCGGTCTCCGACGTCCGGCCAGGAAGATGGTCTGGAAGAAACCTGCGGTTTCTTCCAGATCCGGCGCGCCCGCGGCGCCGGCCCCGCGCGCCCCGCGCTCACTGACACCCGGACGAGCAAACCGCGCCGGCGAAATACTTCTGCCGCCAAGCGTTGCAGTCCGCCAAGGAAGCGAACGGCCCGTTGGTCCCGCTCTTGCCGCCCATCGCGGCGGCGCATTGGGTGCTGGTGCCGCAGTCCCAGGTGGCGTTGCAGGTGTCGCCGGTCGTCGTGGTGCTGGGCGGCGCGACGGTGAGCGGGATGGTCACGGGATTGTTGGCAAAAACCCCGCTGGGCAATGTGGCGCTGCCGATGGGCGTGGCGCCGTTGGCGGTGACGAGCGCGAGCGGGTCGGCGATGTGCGCGCAATCGCTGCTGGAGATCACGACGAGGTCGACGTCGAAGCTGGCGCCGTCGGGCGAGGCGGCGCTGAAGCCGACGTTGCGGGTGAACGCGCCCGATGAGCGGTGGTCGCTCAGCCCGGGGAAGCAGCCGGTCTGGCCGCTGCGCCGGCCGCTCTTGCGAAACGTCAGGCCCATGACCGGCTGGCAGCCGTTGGGATCGCTGAAGGTGAAGTCCATGCGCTCGGTGAAAACCACGTCCACGCCGGCGATTTCCGTGCCGTAGGGAAAGGCGACCGACGCCGGGCCGCTGATGAGCGCGGGCGCGCTGGCAGACGCGTGCGTGGCGGCGGAGAGGCTGGCGATTGTCGTGGCGTCGATGAACGTGACGGCGATGTCCGTGCCGTTGGCGTCGCGGATGACGAGGTGGCTCATGAAGCAGTCGATGTCGTCCGCGGCGCAGCTGGCCTGCTGCGGCGTGGTTGTGCAAGCGGCCAGCGCGCAGACGGCGAGGCCAAGCCTGCGCGCGGTCTGCCAGTCCTGGAAGATGCAACAAATCGGGGATTTTGCGATCACAGCGAACCTCCAAGCCATGGCCACACCGTCGGCTGGCCACAGATTGTCCAGTCTGGTCTTTCCGCGACGGGCGTCAAGCACGCCCGACCGCATTCCGCCGCCGCAGCGGCACGTTCCATCGCGGCACGACAACGGGCGGCACTTCTGCACACCCCGGGCACCCCGAGCCCGCGAACCGGTTGACCGCCCTACACCCTTCCACGGAGGCGTGGGCTCCGATTTGCCGTCACATCGTGACGGCAAAAGCTCGGGGGCCCCGCGCCGATTCAAGCTCGTCGTTGCCCCACGTCCGAAAAAAGGGGAAGGGAGTCTGAGGGAAACCGGAATGGTTTCCCTCAGATCCGGCGCACCCGCGGCGCCGGCCCCGCTCGTGCGCCCCCCGCGTCAACCCCGCCCGCCGCGCCGCCACCGCGCCGCCATTTCCCCCACGACCAGCAGCACGCATGCCATCATCGCCGTCGCCAGCGCCGCGTTGAACCAACCGCGAAACGCCATCCCCGGCCGCGCCGCCAGCGGCAAAAAAATGTCGCGGATGCTGAGCACGCCCGCCGACAGCGTGGTGCAGGCCAGCACGGCCATCGGCGCCAGCGTCACCCACACGTATTGCGGCCGACCGGCGTTGCGGATGACCATCGTGCCAACCGCGAGCGCGATGACAGCCAAGAGTTGATTGGCGATGCCAAAAACCGGCCAGATGGTCTCGATGGAGCCGCTGTACAGAAATGTCGACCAGCTGAGCACGACAAGCCCCGCGGCCAGCAGGCTGCCGGGCAGCCACGCGGTTTCGCCAAGCTTTGCGTGAAATCGTCCGAGGAATTCCTGCACCAAAAAGCGCGCGACGCGCGTGCCGGTGTCGATTGTGGTGAGGACAAACATCGCTTCAAACATGATGGCGAAATGGTACCAATAACTCATCAGCCCACGCATGCCGGGGATCGCCGAGAAGATCTGCGCCATGCCGACGGCCAAGCTGACCGCGCCGCCGGGCCGACCGGCGATGGCCTCGCCGACCTGGCTTTGCAGCTCGCGCAGGTTGACCATGCTGATGCCCATGCCGGCGAATTTCTGGGCGCTGACGTTGATTGCGTAGTAATCGCCTGGATGTAGCGATGCCGCGGCGATGAGCGCGACGAGACCGACGAGGCCTTCCAGCAGCATCGCGCCGTAGCCGATGGGCCGCGCGTGCGACTCGCGGTCGAGCATTTTCGGCGTCGTGCCGCTGGCGACCAGGCTGTGAAAACCGGAAATTGCGCCGCACGCGATGGTGATAAACATAAACGGAAAAAGTTTGCCGGGCACGATGGGACCGCCGCCGCTGGCAAATTGCGACAACGCGGGCGCGTGCAATTCCGGGTTGACAACCAGCACGCCGATGATGAGCGCGCCGATGGTGCCGAGCTTGAGAAACGACGACAGGTAATCGCGCGGACACAACAAAAGCCAGACCGGCAGCACGCTGGCGAGAAAGCCGTAAATCGCGATGGCCAAGGTGATTTCGCCGCGCGAAAGGACAAAATAATGGCCGAACGCGCTGGCGGCCACGTCGCGGCCGAAGACGACGGCGCAGAGCATGCCGGTGACGCCAAACGCGGTGGCGACGACGACGCGGCCCTTGCCGAAATAATTCAGATAAATGCCCATGATGAGCGCGAGCGGGATGCTGCACGCGACGGTAAAGACGCCCCAGGCGGACTCCGACAGCGCGTTGACGACGGCGACGCCCAGACCGGCGAGCGCGACGACGATGATGCCGAGGATGGCGATGGAGGTGATGAGCCCGGAGCGTGGCGAGATTTCGGCCGCGGCGATTTGCGCGAGCGAGCGGCCCTGGTGGCGGATGGACGCGGTGAGGATGACGAAATCGTGGACGGCGCCGGCGAGCACGACGCCGACGAGGATCCACAAGAAACCCGGCAGAAAGCCGAATTGCGTGGCGAGCACGGGGCCGATCAGCGGGCCGGCGCCGGTAATCGCGGCAAAATGGTGACCAAAAAGCACAAACTTGTTGGTGGGATGGAAGTTGTGGCCGTCTTCCAGCGTGTGCGCGGGCGTGATGCGCGCGTCGTCCAGGACCAGCACCTTGGCAGCCAGGAACGCGGAGTAATAGCGATAGGCGATGGCGAGAACGCAGAGCGCGGGCAGCAAAAGGGGCAGGGCGTGCATGGTGCGGACCTCCAGCGCTGATACTGGCACGCGGGCGCGGCGCCGCAAAGGGTGCGGGCGCTGCAGGCCGCTTGACGCGCGGGCGGGAAGGGGCAGACTGGTCGCGGAGCGCGCGGTCGGACGGCCTTGGCGATGCGCGCCCGTGGGCCCGAGCCCGTGGAGGAGAATTCCATGCAAGCTTCTCACAATTTTCCGGCGATCAGCGCACTTTTTTCCGCGCGGCACGGCGCACGCCGGCTTGTGTTGCTGGCCGCGCTGTTGGGCGTGTTTCTGGGCGCGACGCCCGCGTGGGCGCAATGGCGCGGTCCGCCGCAAGGGATGCCGTATGGCCCCGGCCCCGCCGGTCCGCTGCACGAGGGCTTCTGGATCCGCGTGAACGCCGGCCTGGCCTACGCCAGCACGACGGAGTCCGTCGCCGGCGTGGAGCTCGACGCGACCGGCTTGGGCTATTCTTTCGGCGCGCAAATCGGCGCGGCGGTGCGGCCGGACATCATCTTGCACTTCGATCTGGCCGCGACCGGCGTGCGCAGTCCGAACCTCTCGATTTCCGGCGGCTCGAACTACGGGCTCGCGACGACACTGGGCGACTCTGCCGGCGACGTCTCGCAGGTCTTTTTCGGCGCCGGCGCCACGAAATACTTCGGCGACATGTTCTTTTTCTCGGCAGCGCTGGGCGGCGCGGCGACCCAGCTGGGCGTGACCGAAACCGGGCTGGGCTATGGCGTCAACCTCCTGGCCGGCATGGAAGGCGAGATCCGCCGGCGCTCGTTTCTCGGCGGCGCGCTGCAGCTGCTGTTCACGACGGTGCCGCACACCGGCGACATGAGCGGCGAGGCGTGGATTCACACGCTGACGTTTGGCTTTGTCTTGACAAGCGGCTATCGGTGAAGATGCGGTGTCCGGCAGGGGTTGACGTGCATCGCGCACGACCGACAATGCCTCAGCCACGCGTCACCTTGGTGTGGAAGGCAGCCAGCGCATGACCTCGCCGCGGATCAAATCGCCCAAGGCTACCCGAGCTGAGCGCCCGCGCTCGCGCGTGCAGCCCGTGGCTGTCGATGTGCCCATCGTCGTCGGCGGGCGGTATGCGATCCAGGGCGAAGTGGGCACCGGCGGTTTTGGCATCGTTTACCGCGCGACCGACCTGCTGACAGGCGACGCGGTGGCGGTCAAGGCGATGCGCGGCCTGGGCGAAGTCGCGCTCCAGCGGGTGCGGCGCGAGGTGGCGGCGCTCCGGCTGCTTGCGTTGCCCGGCGTCGTGCGGCTGCTGGATGAAGTGACCGAGGGCAACGACCGGTTCCTCATCATGGAACTTCTGGAAGGTAAACCGTTTCCCGCCGGTCGGCATGCATGGCCTGAGCTGGCGCCGGTGGCGATCGCCCTGCTGGAGACGCTGCACCGCGTGCACCAATCGGGCGTCGTGCACCGCGACTTGAAGCCGGCGAACGTGCTGGTCTCGGCGGACGGCCGCCCGACGATCCTCGACTTTGGTATCTCGCGCGGCGAGCCGGTCGGGACGACGATCACCGGCGAAGGCGCCGTGTTGGGCACGCCGGGCTATCTGGCGCCCGAGCAGCTGATGGGCCAGCGCGCGGACACCCGCAGCGACCTGTACGCGGTCGGCATCATGCTTTTTGAGGCGCTGGCGGGGCGTTCGCCACACGCGACCGGCCCGGGAGGCTCGCGTTCGGTCGAGGCCCGCGTGACGATGGTGCCGCCGTCGCTGCGCAGCGTGCAGCCGGCCGTGCCGCAAGAAGTCGCGGAGGTGGTGGACCGCCTGCTGGCGCCGCAGCCGCATCACCGGCCGGCGAGCGCGGCGGAGGTCTGCAGCCTGCTGCGCGGCGAAGGCCTGGTGGACGCCGAGCCGATGGGCTGGCTGGGCCCGTCGCAGTCCCTGACCGAGGCGATCGCCAGGATCATGTGCGGCGAAAGCGTCGTCGTGACAGGCAGTTCTGGCTGCGGCAAGACGCGCGCGCTGCGCGAGATTGCCCTGGAGCTGCAGCTTGCCGGGCGGCCGGTGCTGTGGCTGCGGCCGTCGCGGATCCCGTTTGGCTCGCTGGTGGCGCTGCGGCCGCCCGACGCCGCGCTGGCGGGGCTGGGGCTGCTGGAAGCGGCGACGGCTGTGCGCGACCACCTGCTGCTGCACGCCCGCGATCTGGTGCTGTTCGCGGACGATTGGGAACTGCTGGACCGCTGGTCGGCGGACGTGCTGGACAGCGCGCGGCCGCACATCTGCCTGGTGCGCAGCCAGACGGCGGCGGCGCCGGGCGCGGTGAACCTGCAGCCGTTCGACGAATCGGCGCTGCGCGGGCTGTTCCTGGGCCAGCAGCGGTTGCTGCATGAGCCGGAGGACGCCGCGAGCCTGCTGTACCAGCGCACCGGTGGTCAGCCGCGGGCCGTCCGCACGGAAGTGGAAGTCTGGGTGCGCGCCGGCTTGGCGACCTGGTCGGATGGGCGCGTCGCGGTGTCGCGCAATAATCTCAACCGGTTGCGCGCGACGATGATCGCCGTGCCGATGTCCGACACTGATCTTGATCCGCTGGGCGCGCAGCCGGCGGACTGGGCGGAGTCGGTGTCCATCTCGTCGGAGCTGGCGATCGACCCGTTCCTGCGCGACCTGCTTGTGTGGATGCAGCTGGCGTGGCCGAATTCGACCGCGCCGGTGATGGCGGCGGCGATGGCGCTGCCGCCGTGGCAGGTCGAGGCGGGGCTGGCGCAGCTGGTCGCGATGGGCGCAGCGCGGCGGGTCCAGGGCGGGCGGCACGAGCCGCGGACGCGCGCGACCGTCGGCGGGCTCTGGACGCCGGAACAGGCCGCGGCGGCCCACAAGGCGCTGGCGGAGGTGCTGCCGTCGGGCACCGAACGGCGGCTCTTTCACCTGGTTGCGGCCGGCGAGACGCACGCGATCGCCACGGAGGCGGCGACGGTGGCGCGCGCGCTGATGCACGCGGGCAAGATCGGCGACGCGGAGGCGATTGTTACCGAGTCCCTGCGGGCGATTCGCGACGAAGGCGGCGCGCGGACGAGCGAGCCGCTGCTGAGCCTGCTGGTGCAGCTCGCGTGGGCGACGGGTTCGGTGCGCGCGCTGGAGTTGGCGAAATACGAAGTGCAGCGCGGGCAGCCAGCGGGCGAGGACACCCCGCTTTCGGCGCTGGTGGAGGCCGCGGTTCTGGCGAGCAAGGGTACCGGCGCGGCCGTGTTGCAGCAGAGCTCCGATGTGCCCGCATTTGCGGATGAGGCGCTGGACACCCTGCGCCAGGCCGTCCGCAAGCACGCGGCGCGCGGTTGTTTGCCCGAGCTGGATGCGGCGGTCGTGGCGGATATCGAGGCCTGGGCGACCAAACGCGGCACGCCCGCAGCCCAAGCGCACGCGCAGCTGTGGAAGGCGCGCCTGCAGTACCGGCAAGGCAAGTTTGCGGAGGCCGCCCAGCTGGATCAGGCGGCGGCGCAGAGCCCGGAGTTGCCGCTGCACCTGCGGCTGACGACGATGACGTACGGCGCGTCCGCGCTGCTGTCGGCGTTCCAGTACGCCGAGGCGAAGGCGATGGCGGCCCAAGCGCTGTCGATCGCGGACGCCGGACGGCACATCCAGGCGAGCGCGCGCGCCGAGTGGATCCTGCGCGCGGCCGAGTACCGGTCGTGCGAGCCGCTGCAGGCGGATCTTGAGTGGGCGACGAGCGTTGCATCCGCGGGCCTGGGGCAAATTGCGGTGCCGATCATGCTGACGGAGGCGACGATCGCCTGGCGCGCGGGCGATCTGGCTGGCTGTGCGGTGATTGCGCGACCGGCGGCGGAGCTGGCGCGCGAGCATGGGATGGAGCCCTTTGGCGGTCTGCTGCGCCTGCTGCTCGCGATTGCCGATCCGGACCTGCCGCGGCCGGAACCGGCGCAAATCGCGCGCGAGGCCGAGGCGGCAGGGCACCCGGAGGTCTCGCTGCAGATGTACGCGTTGGGTGCAATCGCGCTGGGGGCGCCGCAACCCGGGTGGCTGAACGCGGCGCGGCGGCACGCGCGGCTGCTGCCGGCCCAGCACGGGGATCTGCGGCTGGACATCCTTTCACCCGCGGAAGCGGTTGCGGCGGTCCGGCGCACTGGATCGAGACCCAACCTCTGAGCGGAGCCGCCCCGGCAATCTGCGCGGCAGAGATGGCGCCACGGCCAGAATCGCCTACCTTGGGGCTGGATGGCGCCGGTGCAGGATGTCTTCCGGCGCTTGTCCAAGTCGCTGGCGCGCCTGCTTTTGCGTCAGGCGCGATGTCGCGCAGGTCGCGACGATTCAAGGAGTTTTGCGATGAGTGAATTCAAAGACAAAGTGTCCGAAGCGGCTGAAGCCATCAAGCACGCCGTGACGGAGACGGCCAGCAAGGTCGTGCACGCCGCGACCGAGGCGCTGCACCACAGTGAGCACGCTGTCGATCACGCGGCGAACCAAGCGACGCGCGCGACGGTCCAAGCGGCCGGCAAGGTCGAGCACGCCGGCGACAAGGTGACGAAAAAAGCCCAGCATGCCGCGCACGTGACCGGGGACAAGCTCAAGGTCGCGGGCGAGAAGCTGAAGAACGTCGGCGTGTCGCCAAGCTGACCGACGGGCTCGGCCGTTCTTGTGGGTCTCCGCGAGACGCGCGCCCGGGCGCACGAAGCGACGGAGCAGGGGCCACGCCGGCCCTTGCTCCGTGCACAAACGCGGGCCACGGCCCGGTTGCAGCGGTTCGCGGCGGGCCGTATCCTCTGGCCGCCTTCGGGTGAGGGCACCGAGGGACGGTCATGGGTGAGCGGCGACTTCTGCGGGCAGCGGCCGTTTGTGCATGTGCGTGGCTGGCCGCGTGCAGCGATCCAACGCCAACGATGCCCCAAGCCCAATTTGCCGGCGCTGACGACGCGGGCGCCGAC
Source organism: uncultured Myxococcales bacterium (assembly GCA_903929795.1). Taxonomy (GTDB): domain Bacteria; phylum Myxococcota_A; class UBA9042; order UBA9042; family UBA9042; genus CAIYBN01. Next base: position 9,873 of record CAIYWC010000185.1, read on the forward strand.
GCAGTCGCACCCACAGACGTTGCGTCGGCCAACGACGCTGCGCCGCCGCCGGATGCGTCCGTCGCAAATGACGTGCCGACGCTGGCGGATCTTGTGTTCTTGCCGGACACGCCGCTCGCAAACGACGTGCCGAAGCTGGCGGACTTGGTCTTCCTGCCGGATGCCCCGGTCGCGGACGACGCCCCTGAGCCGCCGGATGTCGCGGTTGGCGTGGACCTCATCTCGTGGCCGGATGTCCAAGTGGCGACCTGCGGCGATGGCCTCTGCTCGCCGCCCCTGGAGACCGCGGCCACGTGCGCGGCCGACTGCGCGCCCCCCGGCTGGGTGCCGTGTGCGGCGTCCGCGTGCGCCAGCGCAGCTTCCGCCTGCCAGGCGAGTTCCGGTTGTGCGTCCACGCTCGCGTGCGCAAGCGCCTGCGCGTCCGCATCCTGCGTGCAAGCGTGCACGACCGCGACAGCTTACAACACCGTCAGCGGCACCGTCGCGCCTCTGGTGCAATGCGCCATCACCGCCGGGTGCATCGCGCCATTCGACGCCGGCCCCGGCGGCGGGCCAAACAGCTGCGGCGACGGCAAATGCGCCAACGGCGAGACGCACTTGACTTGCCCCAAGGACTGCGGCTTCCCGGTCACCGCCAATGAGCAATGCCAGGTGCTGAACTGCGCGGGCAGCTATGCGGCCTGCGCGGGCGACAAGGGCTGCGTGGCCGCGGCGACCTGCTACAACGAGTACGGCAGCGTGAACGCGTGCGCGGGCTTCGGTCAGACCGCCAACGAGCTGGGCGCGCTCATCAACTGCATCGCGCAATCCTGCCCCTGATTTCCTCACCTGACGACCCGATTCGAATACGCCGTTTCGTCGGGCCGATTTGGCGCATTGCGGACTGGCCGCGGCTGGTTGAGCGCCGGCTTCCGTCAGCATCTACACATCCTGACTCCAATCGAACACCAGAATCCACCAGGCAGAACTGTTGCATTTCGGACTGGGACCACGAGCGTGCACCTCCGGTGGCACGCCGCGGTGCGGGGGGCGTTGACGTTGGAATTCCGTCAGCGTGTAGCGTTCGTCAGTAGCCGAGGCCGATGGCGATGCCGACGTGCTGCGTGCCCAGCTCGGCAATCAGCGCCAATGGGCCGAATTTGTACATGCCGCCGAGGTCGACGCCAAAGCCGGGGCCCTGGTTCGAGCGGTCGACGACCTGGAGGTACGTGCCGTCATCCTGGCGCACTGTGGCCTTGGTGACAAAGCCGGCGACGTGCCAGTCCAGGTGCGGCCGGACATACGCGATCACGTTGGGATAGAACCGCACGAACCAGTTGACGCCCAGCCGCGGGATCACGTCCTGGGCGGCGCCAAACGACCAGACGATCGAGGCAGCGACGTCCACGGCAAAGTAGTGCTGGAACTGCGCCAGCGGCCGCAGCGGGCTGACCGGAATCGACAGGCGTGCGGTCGTGTGCGAACCGGGACCCCACGCCGCGCTCTCGCCAAGGGAGCCGCCAAATGGGCCCCAGCCATCGACATCGGCTGGCGTCGGTGCTTGGGCCGGTGCAACGGTCGGCGCCTCGGTCGTTTGCGCGGGCGCAGGCGTCACGGGCTTGGCGCCCAAGCCGTGCAGCAGCGTCTCCGCCGTCGCGCGCCCCGGCGCGTCCGTCGCCGCCACTTGCAAGTACGTCTGCAGATGGCCAATCGCCGCCGGTTTGTCGCCGCGCTTGCGCTCCAGCACCGCCGCCTTCAGCAGCGGCTCAGGCGCGTCCGGCGTCATCCGCCAGGCCTCCAGGTAGAGCGTGCAGGCCAGCAGCTCGTCGCCCGCGTCCTCGGCTTTGCGCGCATCAGCGGCCTTTTGGCGGGCCAGCTCCGCGCGCAAGCTGGCCAGGTACTTTTCCGCCTTGCGAAAACGCGCCGGATCCGAGTTCGGCAGCGACAGGAACGCCACGTAATCGCGCTCGGCGTGCTCGAGATCGCGCCCAGCATGCGCCGCCCGCGCCGCGCCGTACAGGTACGCCGGCTCGGTCTTGTCGATGTGGAATGCCTCGCGGTAGAGGCCTTCCGCTTCCGCCATATGCCCGGCTTCAAAGGCTTTTGCCGCTCGGGTCGCCAGCGCAGCCGCGGCATTTTTGCCCGGCTGGACCGCGTGCGCCCGCAGCGGTCCGACGGCGGCCAGCAGCAGCAGCCCGGTCAGCAGCATCTTGGCCAGAAAGCGCACCATCCGCGACAAGCCTCGGCGGACCCACCGCGCGACGATGCGCCGACGATACTACGGCGCCCGCGGTCAGACAACGGGCGGCAAACACTTTGAAATGACGCCGAATCCGAGCGGTCGATGAGAAAATTCCAACGCGTCGCCCAGCAGGCGTAGCCCATGATGGCGCTGCGGTGCGCGTGACCTACCCTGCAAGACGAGGCGGCGTGCCCGCGCGCGCTGCGGTCGTTGATCAGTCGGGCTCAGCCCACGGAGGTTCAAGTGAAAACGTTGTCATTTTCGGTGCCTGCAGCCATCGGCGCGTTGGTGCTCGCGATCGCCTTCAGCCCAACGCCCGCGTTGGCCCAGCTCAGCGTGCAGGTCGGCGCGCCGGCGCCGGAGTTTCAAATCCAAATCGGCGGGCCCCTTGTCGCCATTGGCCCGGGAATCTGGGTGCTGCCCAACAGCGACGACGAAGTCTTCTTCAACGGCGGCTGGTATTGGGCGCGCAGCCACGGCCGCTGGTACCGCTCGCACGGCCGGCGGGGCGGGTGGGCCGTCGTCCAGGATGGTTACGTGCCGCGGCCGCTGATCGGCATGGCGCCCGGTCGCTACCGGCAGTTTCACGCGCCCGACCACGCGCGGATGATGCCGGCGCGCGGCTGGCAAACCGGCGGCGTGGTGCGTCAGCCGCCGCGGATGCAGCCCCAAGGCCGCCCAGTGATGCAACAGCGGCAGGCGCCGATGCAACAGCGGCAGGCGCCGATGCAGCAGCGGCAGGCGCCAATGCAGCAACAGCGCGCGCCAATGCAACAGCGGCAGGCGCCAATGCAGCGCGGTGGCGGGCACGAAGGTCACGGCGGGCGGTAGACGCTGGCGACACCGTACTCCGATTCTGCGACACTCTGCGCAGCCCGCGGTGTCGGGTCGGCGCTGGAGGTCGGGGATGCAGGACAAAATCGTCGTGATTACCGGCGCGAGCATGGGCATCGGCGCGGCGCTCGCCCGCCAGCTCGGCCAGCAGCGGGCGATCCCGGTCGTGGTTGCGCGCAGCCGGATGGAGCTGGATGCGGTGGCGGCGGAGGCTCACCCGTTGGCGCTGGCGATCGTCGCGGATGTCACGCAGCGCGCCGACGTGCAGCGCGTGGTCGCCGAGACGCTGGCGCGGTTTGGCCGCATCGACGCGTGGGTGAACAACGTTGGGCGCGGGATTTCCCGGCCGGTGTTGCAGCTGACCGACGACGACATCGACGCCATGATGGCGGTCAACGTGAAATCGGCGCTGTATGGTATGCAAGCCGTGATGCCGCATTTTCAGGAGCGCGGTGTCGGCCATATCATCAATGTTTCCTCGATGTTGGGGCGTATTCCGTTTGCGTCAGTTCGCTCGGCGTACAGTGCATCCAAGGCGTTTCTCAATTCACTTACCATCAATCTGCGCATGGATTTGCGCACAGATTATCCCCATATTCACGTATCCACCGTCTATCCTGGCGTTGTGGCGACGGAATTTGGCCTGCGCGCGTTGGGCGGCGGTCACGATTCGCGGCAATTTCCCGGCGCGGCGACGCCAGAAGAGATCGCCGACGCGATTGTCGGCTGTCTGCTTCGCCCGCGGGCGGACGTGTACACGCGCCCGGGCCAGCACGCGCAAGTTGCGGCGTATTTTGCCGCAGAAGACGTCGCGACGGTGGAAGCGGGCTTTGGCGGGCCTCCCGTCGGCAAGCCGCGCGGATAGACGCAATCCGCGGCTGGTCCTCCGCTTTTGCCTGGCTGGCGTCGTCGCCGATCCCGTCGCCGCGTGCATCGCTTTGCGGACCCCGGACAACGCGACGGCGGACGACGCTCCTGCGGGCATGTGGGCTGTCGGCTTGACGCGGCCCTTGAACGCGCCAAACTGGACCGCAGGTCGCCAGGCGATCGGTCGGGGCGCAATCAACGCGTAAACGTGGCTATCCTATGAAACAACTTGGTCTTTCCTTCGTCATCCTGCTAGCTTGCGGCGCCGCCGCGTCATCCACAACTGCGTTCGCGTCCGGGCCAGTTCCGCTGGGGACCGCGCCGGCCAAACCCCAGGTCGATCCCAACGCGGGCAGCTTCAAGTTCAAGGAAGAGACCCATGATTTCGGAGCCGTACCGGAAGGCCCGCTGGCGGAGACGGATTTCGAATTCAAGAACGTCGGCAAGAAGCCGATCAACATCACGGAGGCGCACGGCAGCTGCGGGTGCCTGGTGCCCAACTGGCCGCATGAGCCGGTCCTGCCGGGCAAGAAAGGCGTGATTCACGTGGCGTACAACACCCAGGGCCGGGCGGGAATGATCATGAAAGACGTGACGATCAACTCGGATGCGCTGCAAAGTCCGATGGTTTTGCACGTTCGGGGGACCGTCACGCCCAAGCCCGTGGATCCAAACGCGCCGCCGCTGCCTCCGCCGCCTCCGCCGCCGCCGCCCAAGCCGCTGCCGCCCAAGCACCGGCTGCCGGTCCCCAATGCGCCGCAGAATTAGCTCGCCAGCGTCGCCCGGCTACTTCCCGGAATTCTTGGCGTTCTCCGCTTCCAGCCACACCTGCAGCGGCTTGAAATAGGCCACCATCGCGCGCGTTGACAAATCCTCGCCGGTCGCCTCTTTCAGCACCACGCGCCAATCGCGGGTCGCGCCTTGCTCCAGGATTTTCTTAAGGAATTTGCCAACTTCCTTGTTGCCATAATAGTTGCAGCTGTGCGGATCCTGCTTGAGGATTTTGCGGGCAATATACTCATGCAGCTGATATTTCAGGACGGTTGCGATGGCGTAGTCGTAGTACTGCGCCGGATCGTCGTTGATGTGCGTCTTGGTGCACGCATCGCAAGCGGTCGGGTCCGTCAGCCGCGCGGCATCCGGTGGCGCGACGTTCTGGTATTGTGCCACCAGGTTCCACCACGTCTCTTGCCACTTCTCCGGCGGCAGGTTCTTCTCATACAGCTGGTACTCAAACTCTGTCATCACGCCCGCCGACCACGGCAGGAACGCGATCGTGTGCTCCAGCGCTTCATTCAACAAAAACGCCGTCTGGTCGACTTTCATCCCGTCGGGCAGGATCTTCTCCTGCTGCAAATAGGGCACTTGGCCGGCGGCGATCGCGATCAGCTCGCCAATCCCTTCGTGAAACGCGCGGTTGGCGCCTTCACGCAGCAGCGGCGGCACACCCGGACGGGAATAGCTCATGTAGTAGTAAATGTGCCCCAGCTCGTGATGCGCGGTCGAAAACCACTCGCTGTCGCTCTCCACGCTCATCAGCGAGCGGACATCCTTGTCCAAGTCCATGTGCCAGGCGGACGCATGGCTATTTTTCTTGCGCGGGTTCCCGGCGGGCACCGGATATAGGTCCGACTTGGCCCAAAACAACGCCGGCAGCGGCGCGAAACCCATGGACACGTAAAACTTTTCCGCCTGCTTGACGATCCACTGCGGCGTGCGGTCCTTGAAGTACTGGTCCAGCTCCACGCCGGGCGCCAGCGCCACCCAATTCTGCGCCCAACGGTTGGTCAGCCAGTGCGCGGGAATCGCGTCCTTGGGCTCAGGCTGGTTGTACCGCGCCGCCAGCGCATGGCGCGTCCACGTGTGCAGCGCCTGGTACAGCGGCTTGGTGTCGGCCAAAAAGCCCTGATTCAGCTTGCGCATTTCGTCCACGCTCATGCCGTATTCCGACACCTGCAGGGCAAAAAACGAGCTGAATCCCATCTCGCGGGCCAGCTGGTTGCGCAGCTTTTGCAGCTTGACCAGGCCCGCCTTGAGCGGCCGTCCGAGTTCCTTCGACGCGTTCCAGACGTTCAACCGCTCCGCCATGTCGTTGGACGCGCGCAGCACGCCGTCGATGTCATTTGCCGACACCGGATGGGCGCACTTGCCGTCAAGCCCGAGCGGCGCCAGACAGTAGACAAAGCCGTCTTGCAGGCTCGCCTGCTGGCTCTCCGCTTCGATGCGCGCGTCGACGACCGCGGGGATCGTCCCCGGCGCGCTGGCCGCCTTGAACAGGATTGCCTGCAGCTGCCGCACCTGCAGCGGCGTCAATTTGTTCTTCTGGTCCAGCCACTTGCGCGTCTCCGCGATGATGCCTGGATTGCCCATGAACGCCGCCGCCATCTGGCCCGACGCGGTCCGCCGGCCGTCATTGCGATCGCTCACGTCGGTCGACGCCGCCCAGGCATTCTCGTTGTCGACCGTGGAAAGCCGCTGGTACAGGCCGTTGTACAGGTCCAAAAAGCCCTGAGCGGTCGTTTGCACCGGCGTCAGCTTGGGGGGCAGCGCCCCGACAGTCGGCACCGCGATTTGGGACGCGAAGAGCAGGGCGATGATCAGCATGGAAACCTCCGGCGCGCGAGTGTAGGCGCGGGCGCGCGCGGCGGCAACTTCCGGCGGAGAACCCGATCTGGAAACATTCTTGACATATTTGTCTAGCACCGACGCAAGCGTCTTGCGGTGCGCCATCCCGCGGGTGTACGCATGCGACCGCCGTTGGCCAACTACACGCGGCGAGAAGGGCCCTGCGTGATGCGGCAAGCGTTTATCAAGTCAGCGTGTTTTTGCGGGATCGGCGTGTGGCTGACAGCGGGTCAGGCCGTGGCCGATCCGCCGCCCGAAGCGGTTCCGGTGCCGACGACCGACGCGGTCTCGGCGATGATGGTCGGCTTGTCGGAAGGCGTGACGCTGGCTGGCTACGCGGAAGTGCACTATGGCCACGACAGCAACCAGCCCAAGGGCGGCTTGACGCTGCTACGGGCGTTCGATCAGCGCTCGGATACGTTCACCGTCGACAACGCGGTGCTGGACGTCGCCTGGCAAAAAGGCCCGGTGCAAGGCAGGGTTGCGCTGCAAGTGGGCGCGACGGCGTCGGCGTACTACCGCGCGGAAGGCACGCAGCCGGGCATCGGCGTCAACGCCGCGTCCAACGGCACGCTGTGGCAAAATATCCAACAGGCTTGGCTGGGTTACAAGATCAACGACGCGGGCACCTGGTCGGCCCAGGCGGGCCTGTTCATGTCGTCGATCGGCCCGGAGGTCATCGCGGTCAAGGACAACTGGAACTGGTCGCGGTCCGACCTGTTCACGTTCCTGCCGGCTTACCATGCCGGCGTCAAGCTGAACTGGCAAGCGACGCAGGCGTTTTCGCTGACGGCGATGGTCTGCAACGGCTGGAACGCCGCCGTGGACAACAACGACAGCAAATCCGTGCAGGTGCAAGGTCAGTGGACGAGCGAGAAAGTCCAAGCCGGGCTGCTCTACATGGGTGGCAACGAGCGCGACCCGAACGCCAAGGAGGGCGCGCCGTGGCGTCATCTCGGGGACGCTTGGGCGACGTGGCAGGTGGCGGAGCACTTCTGGCTCATGGGCCACTTGAACGGCGGCGCGGAGGTGACAAACCAGGGCACCGCGACGTGGTTTGGCGCCGCGCTCTACGTCAAGGCGCAGCTGGCGGAGCGCTGGTTCGTGGCGATCCGCGGCGACACTTTGGGCGAACAGGTGGCAACCGACACTTCCGGTGTTTCCTCGGACCCTTTCCTGATTCCGGTCAAGCGCGTGAGCTCCGCGACGCTCACCTTGGACTGGCGGCCCGCGACGTTCTTGCTGCTGCGCGCCGAGGGGCGCGGCGACATGAGCGACGGCAACGGCTTCATCGCCGGCACGCCGGACTACAACGCCGCCGGCGCCCCGATCCCCAACAGCGGCAAGCGCTTGTCCGCAATGCTGGGAGCGACGTCCTGGTTCTGAGCCGGCTGATGCTCGCCGACGCGCCACGGCGTCCGACAGTTGGTCCAGATCGCCCACCGGAGCCCTGCCTGACCTGATGATTCTATGCGCGCCGGACATGACGTTCATCATTTGGAAACAAAACTACTGTACACGCTACGTCGGCTTTTTTCGGAGGACCCGGCCATGAGACTCGACCGCTCCCATCCTATTCGGCGCCGCCTGGCGCTCGTGCTGACTACCGCTGCGCTCGGCGCGCCGCTTGCGCTGAGCACGGTTGCGTTGGCGGATGACGCCAAGCCGGCAGCCACGGCGCCCGCGCCTGACCCAACGGGCGCCAACACCGGCGTCGCTTCCGACGTGGCCGCGACCGACAATGGCAAGAAACTGGATGAAGTCGCCAAGGAGCTGGGCCACCAGAAGATCTCCATCAACATCGTGTGGACGCTCGTCGCCGCGTTTTTGATCATGTTCATGCAAGCCGGTTTCGCGATGGTCGAAACAGGTCTGACACGAGCCAAGAACGCCTCGCACACTGCAGCCATGAACGCGTTCATCTACCCCATCGGCATGCTCGCGTTCTGGGCGTGCGGCTTCGCGTTCATGTTCGGCAGCGTCGGTCCGGTCGCTGCACTGGGCGGCACGCCTGGCCTCGCCAGCCCGCCGCTGTCGTTTACGCTGCTGGGCAAGCCGTTCGAGATCCTCGGCACCGGCGGCTTCTTCCTGGGCCCCAAGGTCTACGACGTCGGCGTTCTGACGCTCTTCATCTTTCAGATGGTGTTCATGGACACCGCCGCGACCATCCCGACCGGCACCATGGCCGAACGCTGGAAATTCGGCGCGTTTGCCCTCTACGGCGTCATCGCCTGCGCGTTCATCTACCCCGTTTACGGCATGTGGGTCTGGGGCGGCGGCTGGCTCGCCGACCTCGGCACCAACTTCGGCCTCGGCCACGGCCACGTCGACTTCGCCGGCTCGTCCGTCGTCCACCTGACTGGCGGCGTCATGGCGTTCGTCGGCGGCAAGATGCTCGGCGCGCGCTACGGCAAGTACAACCGCGACGGCTCAGCCAACGTCATTCCCGGCCACAACATTCCGATGGCGGTCATCGGCACGTTCATCCTCGCGTTCGGCTGGTTCGGCTTCAACTCCGGCTCGACCATCGCCGGCACGGACCTGCGCATCGGCGTCGTCGCCACAAACACCATGCTCGCGTCCGGCGCCGGCGGCCTCTCCGCGACCTTGTGGATGTGGTTTGTCCGCGCCGGCAAGCCTGACACCTCCATGATGTGCAACGGCATTCTCGCCGGACTGGTCGCCATCACCGCGCCCTGCGCGTTTGTCACGCCCAGCTCCGGCGTGCTCATCGGCGGCATAGCCGGGCTGCTCGCCGTGGAAGCTGTCTACTTCGTCGACCGCAAGCTCAAGATCGACGACCCCGTCGGCGCCATCGCCGTCCACGGCGTCAACGGGATCTGGGGCATCCTCGCGCTCGGCCTGTTCGCCGACGGGACCTACGGCGACGGCTGGAACGGCGTGCCCGGCACCGTCAAGGGCCTGTTCTACGGCGACAGCGGCCAGTTCTTCGCCGGCCTGATTGGTCTCGCCGCCAACCTCCTGTATGTTGCGCCCATGGCGATGGGGACGTTTTGGCTGACCAACAAGCTCGTCGGCAACCGCGTGCCAGTGGAGGACGAAATCGAAGGCCTGGACATCCCGGAGATGGGCGCGCCAGGCTACGTCGGTGTGGCGATGGACAAGGCGTCCGAGACCCCGATTCCGAACTGAAGCCCTTTGCGCGTTTGAGGTAGCCATGAAGTTGATTGTTGCCTACATCCAGCCGGAAAAACTGAGCGACGTGAAGCACGCGCTCGCGGCTGTGGACATCACCAAGATCTCCGTCATCACCAACGCGCTCGGCTGCGGCCAGCAAAAGGGCCACGTCGAGGAGTACCGCGGCGTCCAGGTCGAGGTCAGCTTGCGCATGAAGGTGCGCCTGGAGATCGCCGTCAACCAGGAATTCGTCGAGCCGTGCATCGCCGCCATCATCGAAGGCGCGCGCACGGGCAAAGTCGGCGACGGCAAGATCTTCATCACGGAACTCGTCGAGTGCATTCGCATTCGCACGGGCGAGCGCGGCGGCACCGCAGTCGGCTGAACTCCACACGCTGACCGAATTCCAACGTTACGGCCTTCGGCATCCGCGGCGTGCCTCCGGTGGAACACGTTCGCGGTCCAAGTCCGAAATGCACCAGCTCTGCCCAATGAAACGTGGTGTTCGTCTTAGGCCAGGGTGTGCAGCTGCAACGGAATTGTCGACGGTCGCGCGACCTCGTGTTAGCTTGCCTGCCGGTTTGGAGGTAGCAGGCTTTGCGTATCACATTCATCCGTCACGGCGTCAGCGAATTGACCGGCAAGCCCGTGCTGGTGGGTCACACCGATTCACCGCTGTCTGACCTGGGCCGCTTGCAGGCGGCGCGGCTGGGCGAACGCTTTGCCGGGCGGCAGTTCGACGCGCTTTGGGCGAGCCCGCTCCTGCGCACGCGCGACACGGCGGCGGCGATTGGCGAGGCCATCGGCCACGCGGCGGTGCTGGACAAGCGCCTGATGGAAGTGAACCTGGGCCAGCTGGAAGGCGCGCATTTCGCCCAGCTGCAGACCGGTCCGGGCAGCTGGCGCGACCGCTGGCAGAAAAATCCCGGACGCGTGCGCTTTCCCCACGGCGAAAACCTCCAGGAAGTGGCGGCGCGCAGCTGGCAGGTCCTGGAGCACCTCTACGAGCGGCATCCGGCCGGCCACGTCATCATCGTCTCGCACATGTTCACGATTTCGACGATGCTCTGCCGGGTGCTGAAGCTCAAAGTCGGGCAATTCCGCACGTTTGCCGTGGATCCAGCGTCGGTGACGACGGTCCAGCTGGACGCAGGCGGGCTGCGGCTGATGTTGCTGAACGATACAAGCCACCTGGAAGGTTTGGACGGCGAGAAGATGCGCACCGGTGCGCTGCCCGCGCGCAAGCCGAACCGCTGACCTCAGGGTGAGCAGAAGCCGCTCCAGCTGGGAATGATGACCGCCTGGTCAGCGCCGGTCAGGCCGACCAGATCGGTGACGCCGACATGGACCTGGATGTGATGACCTTTGATCACGCAGGGTTCCTTGACGTACGCCGTGATCGCGTTGCCGTCGGTGACCAGCGCATCGCCCGCGTCCGTCAGCGTGCGCGTAAATGGCATTTGCCCGGGCTTGACCACCAGCCCGGTGTCCAGATCGGTCATGTCCACGAGAATGCGCATCTTTTCGGCGTTGAACGCGTGACCGGTCCGCAACATGACCCAGACGTGCTGGCCGCCTTGCGGGCCCATGATGAGGTTGGGCGTCGCGGTCTGGCCGTGCCAGTCGACAAAGCCGGTGCCGTCGTCGTTCGCGCCGCCGATGAGGACCGTGGTGTCGCCAACGGCCGCCGGCATGCTGCTGGCGGACGCGCAGGCGGCAAGCAACAGCCCGACGGCGGGGATCACGGTCCGCACGGATAGCTCCATTGCGGCGTAACTACAGCAGAATCACTGGTCGCGACGCCATAGAGGTCGCTGGCCACCATCTCCACGCGGATCGCGCGATCAGCGATGGCGCACGGATTGCTGACGTAGGCGATGAAGCCCTGGTATTCGTAGTCATCCGGGTACGGCGTCAGGTCCACGATGCGCGTCACGTCGCCAGGCAGGACCAGCGCGCCGGTCAGGAAGTCGTGCATCCCTACGCTCAGGCTGATCTTTTTGGGCCACAACCCGCGGATGTGCGCGCTGACCCAGATGTGCTGGCCGCCTTGCGGGCCGCTGATAATCGTCGGCCGCGCGGTGCCGTCGCGCCAGGAGACAAAGCCAAGGCCGCTGTCGTCTGCGCCGCCGATCTCCAAGCCGGGCGGGCCAAGCACGTCCGCGCTGCCGCCCGCGTCGACGCCGGGCTGGGAGACGAACCCGCAGCCGCTCAGCAAAAGGCCCAAACCGATGGCGCAAAAACGGCGACTCATGACCAACAAGAACGCTCTGGAGCGGCCGGCTCCGCGCACACGATAGCGCGCGCGCGCCCGGGGAACAAATTGCCAGACGGATGACGGCCGAGTGAACGTTGGTCAAGCGGTGTTGACGGCGGGCCGCGGCTCACGCACTGTGGTGCGCCGGAGGGTGCTCATGTCCAGGAATTCTTGCGATCGTTGGTTTTTTGCCGCCGCCCTGGCGTGTGCCGCGTGGCTGCCTGGGTGCGGAACGACGACAGCGCCGGCAACGGCGGACGTGGTCGACGACGCCGTCGCCGATACCGCGCAGCTGCCTGCCGACACGGAGTCGGCGGACACCCATGTGCCCGTGCTGGACTGCGTGCCGAATCCGCCGCCGGAAGCGCTGGTCAAGGTCGGCATGGTCGACGGTGTGCGCATCCTGCCGGGCGGCCGCGCGCTGACGCCGGTGGGCACGGAAGCGGTCGTCGGCGGCTTTCCCATTGATGTGCGCTATCACCCGACGCTCAACGTCGCCTACATCGCCAACACCGGCTATGCCAACCGCAGCGTCCAGGTCGTGAACGCCACCAGCGGCGCGATCCTGCAGCAGATCAACCGCGACGAGGCATTCTACGGGCTGGAGATCTCGGCGGACGGCAAAAAGCTTTACGCATCAGGCGGTTTTGCGGCAAAAGTCGAGATCTACGACATCGCCGGCGAAGGCACGTTGACCGGCGCAGCTGTGGTGCCGATCGACAATTATCCAGCGGGAATCGCGCTTTCCAAGGACGGGACGCGCTTTTGGGTCGGCCAGTTCAAGGGTACGACCGTCGCGGAGTTTGACACCAAGACGCTGGCGCTGAAGCGCGTGCTGACCGTGCCGATCGCGCCGTACGCGCTGATGGAGCTGCCCGGCCGCCACGAGCTGTGGGTGGCGAGCCTGGCGGACGACAAGATCGCCGCGCTGGACCTGAACGAGACGCCGACGCCGACTGCGGTGACGGTGACGGTCGGAATGTCACCGGTGAACTTGGTGTATTCTCCTGATGAATCAACAGTTTATGTCGCATCGGCCAATGGCGATGACGTCGTCGCGATCGACGCACAGAACCGCGCGGTCATCGGCAAGCAGCCGGTCGGTGAAGCGAGCATCATGGGCGAGGACAAGAAGCCACTGCCGGCGAGCAGTCCGGGTGGTATCGCATATGATCCGAAAACCAATCGACTTTTTGTGACGCGCGCCGCGGACAACGCCGTGCAAATTCTGGATGCGAAGGACCTGACGCTGCTGGGTGCGCTGCCGGTCAGCTGGTATCCGACCACGGTGGCGGTGAGCCCGGATGGCGGCCACCTGCTGGTGCTGAACGGCAAAGGCGCGGGCGCGGGGCCGCTGGCGGCGTACAAGGAAGGCGCGGAGAGCGGCAAAGACCAGATGGCGGGCTCGATTTCGCTCATCGATCTGGCGGGCGTGGACCTGGCAAAGCAGACGGCACAGGTGGAAAAGAACGTGCGCCGGCCCAATGAAGTGTTTCCGTTTGCGTGCGACGCGCCGTTTCCGGTGCCGGCGACGCAAAATGGTGAGACGCCGATCGAGCACATCGTGCTGATCGTCAAGGAAAACAAGACGTATGACTCTGTGCTGGGCGATCTGGACGCCGGCGACGGCGATCCATCGCTGGCGATGTGGGGTGAAAAATACACGCCGAACTTGCATGCGCTGGCGAAGCGATTCGCCCACCACGACAATTTTTACGATGATTCCGAGACGTCCGTGCAGGGCCACCTGTGGCTCACGTCGTCGTTTGTCGACGATTACATGGAGCGCACGTGGTTCGAAGATTACCGCAACCATCCTGGCTGGGGTGAGGACGCCGTGCATCCCTATGGTCGGCCGTCATTTTTCACGTTTTTCACCCACTTGATCCGCCACAACGTTGATTTTTCGATGTTTGGCGAGATCGTCGGCGCGCTGGATTCCGTGCCCGAGGGCGACGTTGCGGACCACGTCGACGGTGGATTTCCAGGTTCGTTTTTCAACACGGGCATCAGCGATGTGACCAAGGCGCAGTACGTCGCGGATGTGCTGGTCAATCAAGGCAAATTCCCGCATTTCGTCTACGTGCTCTTGCCCAATGATCACACCAATGGTTTGAGTGGCGGCGCGTTGACGCCGGAGTCGATGATCAACGACAACGACGTCGGAATGGGCGTCTTGGTCGACGCGATCACGCACTCCAAGTATTTTGCGACAACGGCGATCTTTATTGTCGAGGACGATCCGCAGATGGGCGCTGACCACGTTGATTATCACCGCAGCTTTTGCGTGGTGGTCAGTCCGTACGCCAAGCCGGGGTATGTGAGCCACGTTCACACGTCTTATCCCAGCATGTTCAAGACGTTCGAGATGATCCTCCACCTCCCGCCGCTCAACCGTTACGACGCGCTGGCGACGCCGATGTGGGATGCGTTCCAACAGACGCCGACCGGGCTGACGCCCTTTGAGCACGTGGAACGGACGATTCCGGACACGATGAATGGCGGCAAGACGCTGGGCGCGCAGATTTCCGCGCACATGGATTTCAGCGGTCCAGACAAGAATCCCGATCTGGGGGATCTCTTGCGCTGGCACGCGACCGGACAGGCGCGCCCGGGCTCGCGCATCGACGCGATCGTGCGGGGCAAACTGCCGGTTTCCGTGCTCGATGGCGTAGAGGACAGGGACGGCGACGGGGATGCGTATGACGCTGCGATGAGTCAAATGCGCCGCTATATTGCCACGCATCCTGATTTCAAGAATAACTTGCGTCCGGCGCAGCCGCGCAAGCCGCGCCGTGACAACGATTGATCAAAGCGCCGCCGCCAGTCGCTCGCACAGCGTGTGCAAAATCGCGATGCGGGCCGCGTACTTGTCATTCGCCGACACCAGCACCCACGGCGCATCTTCCGTGCTCGTGCGCTCCACCATGTCGCACACGGCGTGCTCATATTCCTGCCATTTCGCGCGGTTGCGCCAGTCCTCGGCCGTAATCTTGAAGGCCTTGAACGGCGTCTTCTCGCGGTCCTGAAAGCGCCGCAACTGTTCGTCCTCGGTAACGGTGACCCAGAATTTTACCACGATTGCATCGGCGTTTGTCAGCTGCTCCTCAAAATCATTGATTTCGGAATATGCGCGCAACCATTCGGATTCTGTGCAGAATCCCTCCACGCGCTCCACCAGCACGCGGCCGTACCAGGAGCGATCGAAGATCATCACGCGGCCTTTGCGTGGCAACTGTCGCCAGAAACGCCACAGGTACGTGTGGGCGCGTTCCTCTTCGGTCGGCGCGGCGACCGGGACCACGCTGTAGTGCCGCGCGTCCAACGCCCCGGTAATCCGCCGGATCGAACCGCCCTTGCCGGCCGCGTCAACGCCCTCAAACACAACGATCAATGCGCGGTTGGCGAATCGCGGATCGCGCGTCAGCAGGCTCAGCTTGCCCTGGTATTTCTCGAGCTTGCGCGTGTAAGCCTTTTTTGTCAGCTTTCCGGAAAAATCAAGTTCATTCAGAAGGTTGCGGCCATCCAGCGCTGATTTTGGCAGCACGCTCGCGCGCGCAGGCGGCGGCGCTGCGTTGGACAGGCGATCGCGCAGCGCGTCGAGGAGGTGCTGGCCCACGGTCAAATACCGATAATTCGGGTCGGTCCCCTCGACAATCGTCCACGGCGCTTCTCCGGTGCTGGTCTCGCGCAGCGCGACTTCGGAAACTGCTCGGAATTCATCGTATTGCTTGAAGCGCTGCCAATCCAGGTCCGTCACACGCCACCGCGTCTTGGGATCGGCTTCCAAGGTCTTCAGGCGCTTGCGTTGGACCTTCTTGGACAAGTGAAACCAGAATTTCAAGACAATCGCGCCCTCGTCGACCAGCATGCGCTCAAAATGGTTGATATCCTGCAAATAGCGTTCAAATTCAGCGGTTTTGCTCTTGCCCTGAACGCGCCACAGGATCGGATCGGTGTACCACGAGCCAAAAAGGATGCCGATCTTGCCTCGCGGGGGCAGCGCTCGCCAAAACCGCCACATGCGCGGACGCTCGGATTCTTCATCGCTCCGTTCGCCAAATGCGTGGGTGATGATGTGGCGCGGGTCCATCCATTCGTTGAGCAGATTGACCGTTTCGCCTTTGCCGGCGCCGTCCACGCCGCCGATGACCACGATGACTTGGGTCTTTTTCTGTGCGAGTAATTCATATTGGGCTGCCAAGAGTGCCTCGCGCAACTCCGCTTCCCGTTTGGCAAATTCTTTCTTTGGAATGGAGTGACCGAGTTCCGCCGACTCAAACATCGCGCACCTCCGGGTTGTCGCGCGGGCCATCAGCGTCCGCGCGGGCCGGATTTTACGCCACTGTCACGGAGATCGCCATGCTGCCGTTGTATCCGGACAAACCGCCTGTTCCTTCAGGGTTTTCATCGCTCGTCGCGCCGCTCGCCGTCGTGCAGCGCGCCTGCACTGTGTGCGCGCCCGCGGTCGCCTGCCAGTCAAAATGCCACAGCGTCCAGACGTCCTGGACGCCAAAATAGTCGAGAACCGTCGGCTGCCACGGCCCGCCGTCGATGCGCACGTCGACCCGGACAATCGGATCCCGTCCAGCAAACGCGGTGCCAAAAACGTCAATGAATCCGTGGCTTAGCGTGCTCGCCGGCGCGGGGGCGCGGATGTACGCGTTGGGCAGGTAGTACGCCGACGCGGACCAGCCCTGCGCTTCCCAGAAACCGGTAAACGGCTGGGCGACGAACTCGATATCTTTGATCCACTTGGGATTTTTCATCCCGTAGCGGCCTGGTACCAGCATCCGCGCGGGATAGCCGTGCTCGGGCGGCAGCGGCTGGCCGTTCATGCGCCAGACCAGCCACATCGGCAGCGCCAGGTCCGTGGTCGGCAGGCCGGTGCCGTAGCCGTCCAGCCCGGTCATCTTCAGCTGGGAGACATCGCTCGGCACCTGGATGCCTTTGGCCGCGAAGATCTCCAGCAGCGGAAGACCCGTCCAAATCGCATTGGAAATCAGCTGGTATTGCGGACCGCCGCCGATGCACTCCAGCGTGTGCTCCTTGTCGCGCGGCTGCAGGGACATCAGAAACGCCAGGTCCAGCGTCGCCAGCAGCGTGCCGCGATCGGTGATGGTCAGGGTCCAATTCGCCGGATCAACCGCCGGCGTGGCGCAACAGCTGGTGACGTAATAGCGGTCGTTGCTGGTGATGTGCGCAATGGGCGTAGGTCCGCCAGTTGCCGCATCCGCGCTCGTGACATCCGCTGCCGCATCCGCAGCCGCTGCATCTGCGCTTGCGGTGTCGGGCAGCGCGACCGGCGCATCGGCCTGCGCTGCCGCGGCGTCGCCATCGGTTCCCGCGGTGTCTGCGGCCTGAGTGCTTGAATCGACGGGTGAATCGCACGAAGCCAGGAGCGCCGTTGCGCCGATCCCGGCGAGCCATTCTCGGCGGGTCAGGGCAGGCGCGGGCGGGCGAAACGGCATGGCGGACTCCAGGGGCGACCGGGCAGTCCCGCCACGATGCGCATCCCGAACGGCCACGTCAAGGAAAACTGCCAAAAAAGCTTATCGACACGGAGGGTTGTCTAGGCGTGCGGCACTTGCAGCGCGGCGTCCACGCAGGCCCGCAGCGTCGCCATTTCACCGCGTGCCAGCCGCTGACCGGCCTGCGACGCCCACCACAGCCCAAGCGCGATCAGCGCGCAAACCGGCGCCAGCAGCCCCACCCATGGCTTGCCGCTGCCGCTCAGGTGCGACGCCCAGGAGAAAATCAGCGCAAAAAAGCCGATCGCGCCGAGCGTCAGGTAGCAAAACGCAAAGCCGGTCCAGACGCTGGGGTGCGGGCTGAAGCGACCATAGAGGTGCGTGCCGCCGGCTTGCGCTTGCACGTCCAGCATCAGCCATGGCGACCAAAAATGCCGCACGTCCTCCGCCATACACAGCACCAGGTGGTCCTGATCCTCGCGCACCGTCGCCTCGCCGCCGCCGCCCGGTTGGCGCGCCCAGCGCACCTGCACGTGCGGCGCCTGCAGCTGCGCGCGCATCCGCCGCAGCACCACGCCCGTGGGCTCGTTGACGCCGATCGTAAAAGTGGGACGCAACTCCAGCGACATCAAGAGCCCTCCCCAGAGCTGATGCCTACACGATGCGGAACTCCGCGCGTGCGGTCAAGCGGCGTGGCGCGGGAAATGCAGTGGGCGTCGCGCCCGAATTCCCGCCACCCGGGGGTCGGCGTGCCGCGCCTTGGCTCACGCCGGGCGGCGGACAGCGGGTGGCGGGCGATGCGCAAGCGCGGCCTCCACCTCGGCGTCGGACACCTGGTCAAATTGGCGATAGAACTGGCCGACCGCATGAAAATCAGGAGGAATCTCCAAGCAGATCAGCTCGTCGCACAGTGGCCGCACCAGCGCGCACGCGTCTTGTGCGGCCACCGGGACTGCGCAAATGAGCTGCTTCGGATGCCCGGCGCGCACCGCGTGGAGCGCGGCAATCATGGTCGCGCCCGTCGCCAGACCGTCGTCCACGACAATCACGTCGCGGCCCGTCGGCAGCAGCGGCGCGCGAAGCGGCGTGTAGCGTGCCCGCCGTCGCTGCATGACGGCGAGCTCCGACTGGCGCGCCACATCCAGATAGCGCTGGCTGATTCCGGCAGACGCCACAAATGGCGCCAGATACGTCCAGCCATTCTCGTCCACCGCGCCGATCGCGAACTCCGGGTTGCCCGGTGCCGGCAGCTTGCGGACCAACACGACGTCAAACGCGCCGCCCAGCTCCGTCGCGATCAGCTGCGCCATCGGGACCGCGCCGCGCGGAATGGCCAGCACCAGCGGGTTCTTTCCCTGATACGCCCGCAGCGCGCGGGCCAACTGCCGCGCCGCATCTGCGCGATTTTCAAACATGGCGCGTTCCTCCACACGTGCGTGGCGTCAGCGCGCGAGCCCGACGGGCAGCCCCGCCATCCCGCGCACCAGCCCCGCAGTCTTCAGGTGCGCGTGCACCGCCGCCGCGTTGGCACGGCTCAGGTCGCGCGCAAGCTCTTGCACGTCCACTCCATTCAAACGATGGGTCTTTTGCCGCAGCAGGCCAAGGGTGTGCTTGTCGGCGATTAGGATCACGTTGCGCGCCGGCCATGCGCGGCACAAATCGGCGCACTGGTCGATGATCTGGCCGGCAAAGCGCCGGTCCGCGTCGCGCCGCCGACTCGCCTCGGACCCGTCATCGTCGCGGCCTGGTCCGCCCGCCGCCGCGCGCTGGCGATCGGTGCCCGACGGCTCCCCGGTCGTGGCTGGATGCCGAACCCCCGCGTGCACCAAATCGGCGCGTTCCTCCAACTCCGCTCCGCCGTCAAAGTCCGCGGTGAGGCCCGCCTTGAGGCAAAAAAACCGCGCTCGCGCGCCATCTGCAACAACGACACAGGTCACTGGTTGGGTAATCATGATCGACGCCTCTCCTGGCGGTTCTGCCGATGAACCAGCCGTTTTGGACGATAGGTCGCGCGCCGCTATGCCGCCGCGCGCCGTGACAAAGCCGTGAAGATCGCGCGGCGTCACGCATGGGCCGGCGCCGCGGCCACCACCGGCGCGGCTTGGCCCGCGAGGATCTGCTCCAGCGCCGGCCGGTCCAAGGTCTCGTGCTCCAGCAGCTGCGCCGCCAGCGCGTGCAGCGCGCCGATATCCTGCCGCAGTAGCGTGCGCGCGCGCTCTGCCGCGTCGGTCAGCAGCCGGCGAATCTCGCGGTCCACCAGCTCCGCGGTGTGCTCCGAGATCTCGCCGCGCCCGGCCAGCTCCAGGCCCATCACCATCGGCCCGGGCTGGTCGGCGACCGTCATCAGGCCGAGCGCGTCGCTCATGCCAAAGTGGGTCACCATCTGCCGCGCCAGCTCGGTCGCCTGGGCAAAGTCCTGCGCGCCGCCGGTCGTCACCTGGTCGGGGCCAAACACCAGCAGCTCCGCGATGCGCCCAGCCATCGCGGTCGCCAGCCGCCCAAGCAGGAATTCCTTTGTATATTGATGGTGATCCGCCTCGGGCAGCGAATGCGTGATGCCCAGCGCCTGGCCGCGCGGCACGATCGTGACTTTGTGGACCGGATCCAGACACGGGATGCGCATGTTGACCAGCGCGTGGCCGGCCTCGTGGTACGCGGTGAGGCGCCGCTCCGCTGCCGTCAGCACCAGGCTGCGGCGCTCCAGGCCGAGCGTGACCTTGTCCTTGGCGTCCTCCAGATCCTGCTGCGTGACCTTGTCCTCCTCGCGGCGCGCCGCCAACAGCGCGGCTTCATTGACTAAATTCGCCAGATCCGCACCCGACAGCCCGGGACAGCCGCGCGCCACCGCCGCCAGATCGACGTCCGCCGCCAGCGGCACCTTGCGCGCGTGCATCCGCAGGATCTGCTCGCGGCCCTTGACCTCGGGCAGCTCCACGATGATCCGCCGGTCAAAACGCCCCGGCCGCAGCAGCGCCGGGTCCAGCACGTCGGGCCGGTTGGTCGCCGCCAGCAAGATGATGCCCTCGCTGGGCGAAAAACCGTCCATCTCGACAAGCAGCTGGTTCAGCGTCTGCTCGCGCTCCTCGTGCGCGCCACCGACGGTCGCCAGGCCGCGCGTGCGACCGACCGCGTCCAGCTCGTCGATGAAGATAATGCACGGCGCATGCGCCTTGCCTTGCGCGAACAGGTCGCGGACACGCGCCGCGCCGACGCCGACGAACAGCTCGACGAAATCCGATCCGGAGATCGTCAGGAACGGCCTGCCCGCCTCGCCCGCCGTCGCCCGCGCCAGCAGGGTCTTGCCCGTCCCCGGCGCGCCGACCAGCAGCACGCCCTTGGGCAAATGTCCGCCGACCCGCTGGAACCGCTCTGGATTCTTGAGAAACGCGACAATTTCTTGCAGCTCTGCCTTGGCCTCCTGCACGTCGGCGACATCCGCGAACGTGATCTGCGGCGTCTCAGGCGACAGCGCCCCCACCCTCGCGTGGCCAAACGCCAGCGCCTGCGCGCCGCCCGTGCGCACCTGGCGCATCGCGAAGAACCAGAAGCCGGCGATCAGCAGCAGCGGCACCACCGAGAGGATCATCGTCCACCACGCCGCGCCATTTTCGGTCGCCTCAATCCGCACGCCCTTGGCCCGCGCGCGCGCGACAAGCGGCGCCGGATCGCTGAACGGCAGCGCGACCTGAAACGCAGTGATGTCGCGGTCTTCGATGCGCGTCGCCTTGCGCAGCACCCCGCGGAGCTGGCGCGACTCCGGCACGACCTCGATGGCGAGCACGTTGTCGCGGTCGAGTTCCGCGTCAAATTGCGAATACGCCAAGCGTCCCAAGTCCTTGCGCGCATACCAGAATTGCGCGCCCAAGGCGGCAATGACAAACAACAGCAGCCAGAGGTGGCTGCGCCGCAGCGGGGGCACCTTGGAAGCCTGCGGTGGGATCGGACGATTGGCGGTCATGTAAACCCCCTGAATACCGTGCGTTTTCGGCTTGGGATAATTCCCCCAGCCTGCTGCCACGATAGGACGCGCGCCGGCGGATGCTCGGCTTGCCAGCGCCAAAGGCCCGGGAATTGTCACAGCTTTGCCGCGGCACGCGCCTCTCGAGCTTCGCCGCCGATCCGTGCTACTGTCGCGCCATCGCGCCACCGGCGGTGCGAATGTGCGGCGTCCGATGTCCAAAGAACAACCGCGCAGCCCGCTCCACGGCATCACGTTGGAGATGATCATCCGTCGGCTTGTCGCGCATTATGGCTGGGAAGAGCTGGGGCGCGCGATTCCCATCAAGTGTTTTCAGGTGGATCCAAGCATGGGCTCCAGCCTGAAATTCCTGCGGCGCACGCCGTGGGCGCGCGATCGCGTCGAGCAGCTGTACCTGCGCACCCGGTTCTTGCCGGGCGGCGGACCGAAGTGCTGACGGTGAATCCCGACGACCATCAGCTGGCCGATTCACCAGTAGAATCAGGTGCTTGCAGCCAGAACGCGCCCGGAGCCGGCCGGATCACGCGGCCGGTTCTCCCGTGCGAGCGATCCGCCAGACGTGAGCGTTCCAAAATCTGAACGCCACAATGCATGGCAATTTCATGAGGTTTCACGCCAAGCGACCGAGATTGCGGCTAATCCACAGTAATCGATTTGCTGACATTTTTCGGCACGTCCGGGTGCACGCCGTGGTCTTTCACGCCGAGACGGTTCAGCCACGCGGCTTTCTTCAGGCTCATCTGCAGCGCCAAGCGTTGGAGCACGACCGTCGCTGAAAACGCCACCATCAGCGCGTCATCCGTGCGCGGCAGGACGATGTACGCCCAGCGATAATCCGGATTGTCGACCGGGGCTTTGGAGACAGCCAGGCGCAAATCCGCGCTTTCCTCGGCAATCATCACGGTAAATGCGCCGCGAATCTTGTGGGTATTGATCTGCGAAACTGTCAAATTCACATCGCGATCGTCTGGACCGGTCAAGTAAAGCAGCGGGTAGTCGGTGCGCAAACCTGCAATCAATTCAGCCGGTTTGACGTAGGCATCAAAGATTACCTGTTCCGCTGGCGCCAGGGCAAAAGGCGGCGCGGACGGCGCGAAAACCGCGTCCGTGGCGGCCTGAATCAGCCGCTGCGCGCTCGCATCCCCCAGGCCTTTTTGCGCCGCTTGTCGCAGCAACTCGCTCTGGACATGACCCAGGGCGCGCAACAAATCATGCACTTGCGTCGGTCCGAGGATCGTGTTGAAGCCCAGAATCGTATTGGGCCCATGCTTAAACTCGGATCCCTCGAAACCTTCCGCGTGGTTCAGCACAACTTCACGGATCTTCAGCGCCCCTTCGCGGGCCAGCGCCGTCAGGCGAATCGCCAGTAAGTGTAAGCTGGGCCTCAGGAAAAGCAGCTGCGCGGCCTCCTCGACGGCTTGCTTGGTATTGTCAAAAGTCGTGCGAATCAGCGCGGGCAATTCAGGCAATTTCTGGCGCCGCAACGCCAGATCCGCCTGCCAGGCTTTGAGGTGCGTCAGCTCCGGCTCCGCGTGCGCCACGCGCTGCTCGCCCAGACGGAGCGCCAGGCAGTAGAACACCACCATTTGATTCATGAAACTCTTGGTCGCCGCGACCGCGATCTCCGGCCCGCACCGCAGCGGCAGCACGATGTCGCTCTTTTCTTCCGCCAGCGTGGAATTGACGTTGTTGACCAGCGCGATGCGCTTGATGTCCTTGCCCGACGCGATGACGTCGTTCAAAATATCAATCAAATCCTTGGTTTCGCCGCTCTGGCTGACGGAAATTATCAGGTCGCCGTCGCGCAATGTGTGCGAAACGCGCTCGCGGAATTCGCCCGGCAGCAGCGGCACGAGGTCGATACGCGCCAATTCATTGAAGAAAATCGCCGCCGCGCGCGCCGCATTATAGGAGCTGCCGCAGCAGGCCACCAGGATGCGCCCACCGCGTTTCTCGGCGTTTTGGCACGCCGCAACAATGGCGGCTACCGCGTCGTGAAATTCGCGAATTTCTTCATGTTCCAGCAGCACGTCGCAGAGCCGCACCGCCAGCACGTCGCCCGGCGCGCGGGTCATGGCGAGCAGGTCCGTGAACAGCCCGGATTCGGACGACACAAGCCGGTCCGCGAGCTGCTCCGGCGCGGCGTTGATGCCGTCCTGGCGCACGTTGTCGGGCACGCTCGCCAGCAGCTGCTGGAACGACTCGCCGTCGACAAGCGCATGAAATGCCTCGCGAATGCTCTCGTCGGTGTAGCCGTCGCGCACGGCTTCGACGCCGGTGCGAATCCGCGCCACGGTCGCCTGGCCCAGCGCGTCGAGGTACGGCCGCAGGACCTGCGCCGCCTCGCTGCCGCCCAGAAACAGGCGAATTACGCTGCGGGCGGTCTCCTCCTGGGCGAAAATCTCCTGCTCCATGAACGTGCCAAAGCCCGGCAGGAGCGCGGTGTCCTTGGCGCGCAGGCGGCTGCGCACCGGCGCGCGCTCGATCGCGTCGCCCGCGCGGGCAAAAGCCGGGCCATTGGGCGTGGCGATCGCGTGGTCGCGCAGCGCGTAGAACTGGTGGCTTTTGCCGTCGAATTCGATGAATTCGCCTTCAATAATCGGAACAACCACGCGGGTGAACTTGAGCACGCTGGACAGGTCGGACGAGGCGAGCGTGAAGCGGCCGCCGATGTCGTCGCGGCCGATGCCGAAATACAGGCTGGAGCCGGCCTTGATGGCCCAGGCGCACCGGCTGACGGGGTCGATGATGACCGCGGCGAAGCTTCCCTCCAGCCGGCGGACGGCCTTGACGATCGCCCGGCGCATGGCCGCGCGCCGCAGGTCGCTGTCGCGCGTGGCGTTGAAGCCGCCGATTTCCAAGGCGAATTCGTGTTCGATCGTGTGGACGACCATCTCGCCGTCGTTGTCCGAGAGCACGCGGTGGCCTTCGCCGGTCAGCCAGGCTTTCAACGCGTCGCAGTTCGTCACGTTGCCGTTGTGCGCGCCGTACAGGTTGATTTTGCAGCCGACGACGTGCGGTTGCGAGTTGGCGTCGGTCACCGCGCCAAAAGTCGCCCAGCGCACCTGGCCGGCGAAAAGCTGGCCGGGCTGGTCGACGATGCCGAGGCTGTGCACCAATGCGGACGGCGCGCCGACGCCTTTCATCAGCTTGACCGACTCGCCGTGGCCCTGGATGGCGCCGCCGGTCGAGTCATAGCCGCGGTATTCCAAAGAGCGCAAGAGTTCCGCGCCCATGCGGCCCAAATCCGCGCGATAGTGTTCGCAAACCAGGCCGATGACGCCGCACATGGGAACTCCGTGGCTGGGCGAAGCGGGCCCGGCGCGGCGGCGGATTGTGCGGGAAGACGGCCCGCGGCGGCAAGCGCTGAGGTCGCTAGCCGTCGTCCCGGGCTTGGCGGGCCTGGTGCAGCGTGCGCAGCGAGGCATCGGGCGGCAGCTCCAGGTCGGCCGACTTGGCGGCTGCGATGCGCTGCGACGTGTAGATGCCGCCGTGGCCGCTGAAGAAATACGCCGCAAAGCACGCGACGGCGAAATACGCGACGTTTGGGCCGCCGCCGGCGCCAAAAAGCTCGACGGCCATGATCGTGCAGGCCAGCGGCGTGTTGGCCGCGGCGGCAAAGACGGCGACAAAGCCCAGGCCGGCGAAGAGGTCGACCGGTGCGCTGAACGGTCCCGCCAGCGCGTTGCCCAGCGTGGCGCCGATGAAAAAGAGCGGCGTGACCTCGCCGCCCTTGAAGCCGCTGCCGAGCGTGACGGCGGTGAACGCGATCTTGAGCAACCAGCTCCACGGCTGCGCGCCCCCGGAGTGAAACGCGGCGACGATGCTGACCGCGTGCGGATCGGGCGACGTGACGCCGATGCCGAGGTAATCCGTGCCGAAAACCAGCGCGAGGCCGATGACGCCGACGCCGCCGACCGCCGGGCGCAGGTAGGGCACCGCGATCGCGCGCTTGATCGCGTGCTGGACGCGATGCCCGATCTCCGTGAACAGCCGCGCGGCAAGGCCGAACAGCGCGCCGGCACAGGCGATTTTGAGCAAGAGCAGCCAGTTGAGGTGCAAAAAAGGATCGCCGGCGATGGTTGCGATCCGGTAGGGCGTGTGGCCGACGCCCCACGCGCCGCAGGTCCAGTCGGCGGCGATGGCTGCGATGAGGCAGGGCAGGACCGCGCCGTAGCTCATGCGGCCGATGGTCAGGACCTCCATGGCGAAGACGGTGCCGGCGAGCGGGGTGCCAAAGACGCCGCCGAAGCCGCCTGCGATGCCGGCCATCAGGAGCGTGCGGGTGTCGGCAGGCGTGAGGAATTTCAGCGCGCGGGCCACGCCGCTGGCGATGCCGCCGCCCATCTGGACCGCCGTGCCTTCGCGCCCCGCCGAGCCGCCGCACAGGTGCGTCGCCAGCGTTCCCAGCAGCACAAGCGGCACGATGCGCACTGGAACCCCGCCGCCGGGCTGGTGAATTTCGTCGACGATCAGGTTGCTGCCGCCCTCCACCGAACGCCCGAGCCAGTGGTAGAGCAGCCCGACCAGCACGCCCGCGACCGGCAGCAGGTACAGCAGCCACGGCTGAGCCATCCGCAGCGCCGTGACGCGCTCCAGCGACCACAGGAACAACGCGCAAGCAGACCCGATTGCCGCGCCCACCGGCAGCACGAGCAGCAGCCACTTGGCGACGTATCGCAGCAACACAGGCAGATCCCGCAGCGGCGCGCGATGCGTCCAAAGCCCAAACTTCTGCGCGGGCGAGGGCGACAAGGAAACTCCCATCGGGCGGCCCTGCCGGGCACGCGGATCGGCGAAAGCCAACAGGAACGGACGCCGCGGCTAAGGTAGCGGGCGATCCCGGGGGCGTCAAAGGAATGGCCGATTTGTCGTGCACGGCCGCAAGCCCGCCGGTTGACGGGGGCCGGCGCGCGCGCGGACACTCGCGGGCAACGGCGCGCACGTTCGCGCCCACTGGATGCGCCGCAATGACCCGCCATTTTCGCGATTTACCAGGATTTTTTGCGTTTTTTGCCCTCGCAACCGCGTGCGGGACGGCCACGACGGCTGCGAATGGCGCAGACGCCGCTTCGGATGTCGCCGCTGACGTCGCCGGCGCGACGGATGCTGCGGTTGCGGATTCAGGCGTTGACGTCGCCGCGGATGCCACAGCTGACGTTGCGCCAGCGGACGCTGCCGATGCCGCCGACGCCCCGACCGCCGATACCGCTGTGCTTTCAAGCGAGTCCGGGATCTGGACCGAGCTGCCTTCCGCGTCCACCAACACGCTCGCGGGCATCTGGGGCAGCGGCGCCTCCGACATCTGGGCGGTCGGCGAGCAGGGCGCCATCCTGCACGGCGACGGCGCGGCCTGGCACCCAGCATTCTCTCCAACGTTCCAATGGTTACAGGCCATCTGGGGCAGCAGCGCGACCGACATCTGGGCGGTCGGCACCTCTGGCACGATCGTCCATTTCGCGGGCAAAGGCTGGAGCATCGTCCACGCTGGCGTCAAGGACAGCCTCTACGCGGTCGCCGGCAGCGGTCCGGACGACGTGTGGGCGGTCGGCGATGCCGGGCTCGTGTTGCACAAAGACGCGAGCGGCTGGCACAAGGTCAGCGTGCCGACCACGGCGTTCCTGTACGGCGTCTGGGCCTTCAGCCCCAGCGACGTCTGGATCTCCGGCGGCCTGGGTACCGCGCTGCATTTCGACGGCAGCCAGTGGACCGCGACCAACACCGGCGCCACCGGCACGCTGGAAGGCATCTGGGGCCTCAAGCCCGACGACGTTTGGGCCGCGGGCAACTACGGCACACTGCTGCATTGGGACGGCAAGGCGTGGACGCACGCCATCGGCACCGACCCAACGAGCTACCTGTTTCGCGTCTGGGGCGCCGCCGCCAACGACCTCTGGGCGTCCGGCAACGCCGGCGTGCTCCTGCATTTCAACGGCGCGACCTGGAGCCCGTATGCCATCGGCACCGACCAGGAGCTGCGCAGCTTCTGGGGCGCCGGCACAGGCGACGTCTGGTTGGTCGGCCCGGCCGACACGCTGTACCACTACACGCCGTGATTGCGCCAAGTGCGCGTAGTTTCAGGAGAAAGTTGTTGACGGTGCGGCAGCTGTCAGCCGTGCGGCGTCAGTCTTCCCGCCAGACCAACACGCCGCCGCCGGCGTTCGGGTCCTGCCAGGCCAGCCAGCGCTTGCCGTCGGAGCCCAAAGCGATGCGCGCGAACTGTGCGGATTTACTGCGCGATCGATCGACATCCGGGCTGCAGGTGCTCCACGTCGTGCCGTCGGGGCTGAGCGCGAGCTTGGGCTCGCCGCAGGTGCCGCCGCCGGGCGCGCTGCTGGCCCAGGTGATGGCGCTGACGTCCTTGGCGCTGGTGACCAGGCGCGTGAACAGGCCGCCGCCGCCGGTACCGTCGACGGGCAACGGGAGCGCCGTGCCCCAGCTGTTGCCGTCGGTGGACGTGACGAAGACGACCGGCTGGACCGTGGTCGCGGAGTCGTGGAGGGTCACCGCCGCGCGGGGCTTGACGCCGCTGAACGCCAAGCTGATGGACGCGGCGCTGTCGGCAAACCCCAGCGAGTCGACGATGCGCGTGGCGTTCGCGGCGCCGGGCCGCCAGAAGGTTGCGATGACGCCGCCGTTGGTGCCGTGGCTGAAGTAGCCGACCGCGGGCGTGAGCGACGCGTCGAGGGCGATCGACGGCGCGAACGGCAGGAGCTTGTCAGCGCTCGCGGCGGCCGGCGCTTCCAGCTTGGCGGTCCAGCCCTTGGGCGCGGTGGAGAGCGTGCCGGTGGCGTAGAACAGCCGCGCGCCGTCCTGGAGCCAGGCGATGCTGGCCTTGCCGTTGCCGATCGTCAGCGCGGGCTGGCTGTACGACGTGCCGGCGGGCGATACCGCGATGGTGTCTTGGGTCCACGTCTGGCCGGCGTCGGTGGAGAGCGCCCAGTCCAATTCCTGGCCGTCGGCCGCGGCCCAGACCACCGCAAAAGTGCCGTTCACGCCGCCGCTGTCAAAGCCGAGCGCCGCTGCGACAGTGCCCGCGCCGCCGAGCGCCAAGCCGCTCGTGATTTTGCTGGGCGATTTCCAGGCGCTGCTGCGGCGGTCCCAGCCGACGAACTGAAGTGACGTGCCGTTGTGGTAAATCACCGCTGGGTCGCCGTTGCCTTCCAGCACGAGGTCGACCGCGGTGCCGAATGTGGCCTCGGCGCCGGTGGGCGCGCTCGCGACGGTGTGGAAGCCGGGCGCGGGGGCGCCGACGGTGACCTCGTTGGAGGTGTCGCCCAGCGCGGTGCCGACCCGCGCGCGGACTCGGTAGCGGTAGGTCGCGGCCTGGGCGACGGTCAAGTCAGCGAACACAAAAATACTAGAAGAAACAGGTGTTTGCGCGACAAAGTCGCCGCCCAACGCGGCGCGTTCCACGACGTAGCCGTCAACGCCCGCTGTCGGGCTCTTTTGCCACGAAAACCCCGCGGCGTTCTTGCTGGCGGACGTGCACGCGAACGCGGTGGGCGCGGCAATGCCGGTCGCGGTGACGCCGATCGGGCCGCTGTCCACGCTGGCGTCCGCCCCGCCGGTGGCGCTGCTGGAAGCCGCAGTGCCGCAGCCCAGTATCAGCGCGCAAGAACAGAGAATCCTTGAGAATGTACGGGCCACGTGGCACCTCCCGAAGCCGGAGTCTAGCACTTTGTCACGGCCACACATACACCGCGCCCAGGACGCCGCCAAACGTCACAGTCGCGTTCTGGCTCAGCCCCGGCAGCGGCAGCTGCGCCGTCAGCCCCGCGTGCAGTCGAAGCACTGCGGTCGCCTGCCACAGCAGCGTCGTCCCGGCCGACCACTGGCTGCGCTGGCTCTCGGCCAGCACCTGACCGTTGAGCGTCGACGCGCCCGCCCCCAGCCAGGTTACGGCCAGCGAGCCGTACAAGTCGGCCGGCAATTCCCGCACGACCGCGGCCGTCGCCGTGCCCGACATACCCTGCTGCGCCCGCAAGTCGCCGACCTGCCGCGGCGCCGCCCAGGTCGCCACGCCCGCCAGCTGGACCAGCCACGGCTGCCATTGCCGCTCCAGTACCACCGCCGCCCGCAGCTGCCAGGTCCCGGTGCCGGTCACATCCGTCGCCAGCGGCGCCTTCGCTTGGTCCGCCGCCCGCCCGGTTGGCATCGTCACGCCCGCAACGACTGCCAACGCCGGCCAGGGCCGTGCATCGTCCAGCCGCAGTACGTCCGCGCGCGCCG
This sequence comes from uncultured Myxococcales bacterium, assembly GCA_903929795.1. Classification (GTDB taxonomy): domain Bacteria; phylum Myxococcota_A; class UBA9042; order UBA9042; family UBA9042; genus CAIYBN01. The sequence continues at coordinate 39,497 of CAIYWC010000185.1, forward strand.
CCACATCGACATCGCCCAGACCTTGACCCGTCGCCCACGGCACGCCCGGCACCACGCGCGCCGTCTCCAGCCACGGCACCGTCAGCGCCACCTGGACGCGCCGCGACACGCGCACGGCCGCCAGCAGGTCCTGCTCGAGGTCGATCTCGCGGTTGCCCGCGCCTGCCGCCTGCCACTTTCCGGTCGCGTCCACGCTGCCGAGCCCGCCGACCTGCCGCAGCACCAGACCGGCGGCCGCGCGCTCCAGGTCGCCGAGGCGAATCGGGGCCACGGCTTGGCCGCCGGAACAGCACGCCTGGGCGAACGCGCCGGACGACCAAAACACCAGTAAAATCGCGCTAAGGCACGTCAACGGTCGGCTGAACATGGCCCTCCTGCGCGCCCTTTTGGAGCGAGATCCGCAACTGCCACGTGCCCGCCATGAACAGCTCCAGCGGCTGGGCGAGGTAGTGCCCGTCGCCCTGCGGCGTGACCGTCGGCGCGACGTCCGAGCCGTGATTCATCGCCGGCATCCAAGGCAGCACCGTCACCGTCAGGCCGTCCACCGGCTTGGACTGCGCATCGGTCACGAGCACGTCCAGCTTGGCGTTGGCGCGCGGCGGCGGCTGGGTGGGCGAGGTCCGCAGCGCGACTTGCAACAGCCCATCGTCCGTTGTCGCCGTTGTCAGGGCGACCGCGGGGAAACCAGCGTCCGACGCCGCCGTCGTTTGGCACGCGGCAAAGACCGCGACAGCGAAAGACAAGACACCGGTTTGGCGACGCACGCGGACCTCCGGTGCGCGAGTGTACGCGTGCTCCGCAGCCGGGTCGATGCGACAGGTTGTCGCGGCGGTCGCGCGCCATACGCTGCGGCCGAGGTTCGAGATCAAACGTCTTCTATCCGCGGCGTGCCACCGAAGGTGCGCGCTCGCGGTACCAGTCCGAAATGCGACAGATCTGGCCCAAAAACCTTGAACTCCGAAGCAGCTCGGGATGGTTGGACCCGTTGCCCGACACCGAAAACAGCTTATCCTGTCACCCGCCCTGGCCGTCGGGCAGAGGAATCCGCGATGACCGTCGAGAAGCTGCCTCCCCTGTCTGGTATCCAAAAGCCCAAGGGTCCTCTGGTCTTGGCCATCCTCGACGGCGTCGGCTGGGGGCTGGGCGACGGTGGCGATGCGGTGGCGCGGGCGCGCAAGCCGAACCTGGAGCGGCTGTGGCGTTCCTCGCCGACCGTTGCGTTGGCGGCGCATGGCACCGCGGTGGGGATGCCTTCAGACGCCGACATGGGCAACTCGGAAGTGGGCCACAATGCGCTCGGTGCGGGCCGGGTGTTCCGTCAAGGCGCGGCGCTCGTGCAGGATGCGATCGCGTCGGGGCGCATTTGGCACGGCGCGACGTGGCAGTGGCTGATGGCCGCGGTGGGCAATCACCAGCCGCATACGCTGCACCTGTGTGGGCTGCTGTCGGACGGCAATGTGCACGCGCACATCGATCACGTGCTGGCGCTGGTCGCTGCCGCCGATCACGCGCACGTCGCGCGCATCCGCGTGCACGTGCTGGCGGACGGGCGGGACGTGGCGGAGGGCAGCTTTGACACTTTCGCGGCGATGCTCGAAGCGGCGCTGCACTCCTACCGCGACCGGGACTACAGGATCGCTTCGGGCGGCGGCCGCATGGCGATTACCATGGACCGCTACGACGCAGATTGGCCCATGGTTGCCCGTGGTTGGGCGACGCATGTCCGCGGCGAGGGCAGGGGCTTCGCCTCGGTGAAGGCCGCGCTGCAGCAGCTGCGCCAGGAGCCGGGAGGCAACAGCGACCAGACGCTCCCGCCGTTTGTCATTCACGACGACAAGGACAAGCCCATCGGCCAAGTGCAGGATGGCGACGCCTTTGTGTTTTGGAATTTTCGCGGCGACCGGGCGATCGAGATTACGCGCGCATTTGAGGAGGCGCATTTTCACGCTTTTGACCGCGGTCCGCGGCCCGAGGTGCGCTACGCCGGCATGATGCAATACGACGGCGATCTGGCGCTGCCGAAGCACTTTTTGGTGGAACCGCCGGTGATTGAGCGCACGATGGGCGAGTTCCTCGCCGTGCTGAGCTTGAAGACGCTGGCGATCTCCGAGACGCAAAAATTCGGCCATGTCACGTATTTCTGGAATGGCAATCGCTCTGGCTTGCTGGAGCCGGATTTTGAGGAATACTTGGAAGTCCCGTCCGATCGCATCGCGTTTGATCAGCGACCGCAGATGCGCGCCCATGAAATCACCGACTTGGTCCTGCAGACGATGGCCGCCCAAGGGCCGCCGGACTTCATTCGCTTGAATTATCCCAATGGCGACATGGTCGGGCATACCGGCAATTTTCTCGCGACCGTGGAGGCGATTCAGGTGCTGGACGCGGAGATCGGCCGGCTGCTGCAGGAAGTGAGCGCGCGCGGCGGGGTCCTTGTCGTCACGGCGGACCACGGCAACGCCGATGACATGTGGATGCGCGACGGCAAAGGGCGGCCACTGACCGACGCGGAAGGCGAGCCGCTGCCCAAGACGAGCCACACGCTGAATCCGGTGCCGTTGACAATTTTTGACCCGGAGCATCCGGATGCTTGGCGCCTGCGCGATTTCGCGGCGACCGGTGAAGTGCCAGGCTTGGCGAACGTGGCGGCGACGCTATTCAATTTGTTGGGCTATGTGGCGCCCAAGGACTACGCGCCGAGCTTGATTGAAGTGCGCGCGCCGTGACCGCCGCTGCTATTGCGCCAACACGCGGCGCTGCACGAGCGCTTGCGCCGCCGTCGCGAAAACCAGCAGCCAGCCGACGGAAGTGCCCAGCAGCCACCACACGTGCGCGTCCGGGGCGTTGCCCAGCAGCATCGAGCGGTACAATTCGGCCAGATGGTAAATCGGATTGGCGTGCATCGCCGCGGCCAGCCATCCCTGGTGCGCATCGATCGGAAAATACGTGTTGCTGATCAATCCCAGCGGCACGCCGACCAAAAAGACCGGGAAATTCATGTGATCAATGCTGGGCACAATCGCGGTAAAACACAGGCCAAAAGCCGCGAAGCACCAGCCGACGAAAAAGCCGATGAGTGGTAACGCCACCAGCCACGCCGCGTGCACGTGCACGATCCCCAGGGCGTTGGCGGTCGCCAGCACGGCGCAGACCACGGTCGCGTTCAGAACGCCGCGCGCGCTCGCCCAGGTGATTTCGGCCCAGACGATATGGCGCAGTTCCACTTGCGTTGCCAGCAAGCCATCCCAGGTTTTCTGATAGAACATCCGCACGTAGCTCGAATAAAGCGTCTCGAAAAACGGTGTGGCAAAAACCGTCTGCGCCACCAGTCCGGGCGCCATGTAGCTGATGTAATCCACGCTTTGGCCATGCCATTTCATCGCGCCGACGTACGCCCCCAGCCCGATGCCAAACGCCAGCAGCGACACAACCGGTTCCAGCGCTGGCGGCAGGAACGCCGTCCGCCAATTGCGCAAATAAACCTGGGCGTTGCGCAGAAAAACGGCGCGCGTGCGCCAATCGGCCAGATCGCGCAAATACGGGTTCATGCTGCCTCCGGCGCGGTCGGCTCGACGGCCAGCCGCAAGAACAGGTCATCGAGCGTCGGTTGGCGCACGGTGAAACGGCAGTGCGCGAATGTCTCCGAGAACGCCGCAAGCTGGCTCGCTGACAACGGAATCTGCCATTCCTCCAGCACCCGCGCGGGCTGGTTGCCCGTGCGCGCCTGCGCCCACGCGCGCAGCGCGACTTCATCCACGTCGGCGACGTCCAGCACCGCGACGTGCTCGCCCAGCACCTCGCCCAGAATCTCCCGCGGCGTCCCGCGCGCCACCGCTTTGCCGCGCGCCAGGACGGTAATCGCGTCGCTGAGCCGCTCCGCCTCGTCCATGTAGTGCGTCGTCAGCACGATCGCCATGCCCTGCGCCCGCAGCTGCGCCACCAGCCGCCACACGTCCACCCGCGCCGCCGGGTCCAACCCGGTCGTCGGCTCGTCCAAAAACAGCACGCGCGGCTGGTGGACAATCGAGCGCGCGATCATCAGCCGCCGCTGAAAGCCGCCCGACAGCTGCCGCGGCGGTTGCTTGGCGAATTCGCGCAGGCCAAAAGCGTCCAGCAACTCCGCCACGCGGCGATCCAGATCGGCCAGCTTGGGGCGAAAATAGCTGGCGTAGACGCGGAGATTTTGCTCGACGGAAAAATCGTGATCCAGCGTGTCGTGCTGCGTGCACACGCCGATCCAGCCTTTGAGCTCGTCGCGGTGCGCGCGCAGCAGCTGGCCGTCGTAGCGGATGTCGCCAGCGTCCGGCTCGACAAAACCGTAGAGCATTCGCAGTGTTGTCGTCTTGCCCGCGCCGTTGGGGCCCAAAAGTCCCAGCACGCTTCCCGTGCCCAGGTCCAGATCCAGGCCGTCCACCACGCGCTTGTCGCCAAACGACTTGATCAACCCGCGCGCCACCAAAATCTCAGACATGCGCCTCCCCGGTTTGCCCACGCGCGCGCCGGTGTGCGCCCGCCAGCTGCCCGCACGCGCCGCCGACATCGCGACCGTGCGGATACCGCACCATCACCCGCACGCCCGCGTCCAGCAGCTGCTTCTGGAACGCCCAGACCGCCGCCGGCACCGGGCTCTGCAGCCGCGGATCCGGCCCCGGATTCGCCGGGATCAGGTTCAGCCGCGCCGGCACGCCAGCCAGCCACGCGTGCAGCAGTTCCGCGTCCGCAGGCGCGTCGTTCAGCCCGGCAAACAACACGTACTCGACCAGCACCGACCGGCCGCGCGGCAGGCTCGCCAGCAGCGCCGACTTCAGCTCGGCCATCGGCACGCGCTGGTTCACCGGCATCAGCTGGCTGCGCCGCGCGTCGTCCGGTGCGTTCAGGCTCAGCGCCAGGTTTGCCTGCGTGCGCGCGAAGAATTCCGCAAACTTGTGCGCCACGCCCACGGTGCTGACGGAGATCTTGCGCGCCGACAAGCCGTACGCCCAATCGTGGGTCAGCACGGCGATCGCGTCGATGACGTTGTCCAGGTTGTCCAGCGGCTCGCCCATGCCCATGAACACGACGTTGCTGATGGCCGGAAGCGCGCCGCGCACGTCGTTCCAGATGCGGTTGGCGCGGCGAAATTGCCCAACAATCTCATCGGCGCCGAGGTTGCGGACCAGGCCGAGGCGACCGGTTTCGCAAAATGCGCAGCGGCGGCCGCAGCCGACTTGGCTGGAGACGCAAAGCGTGACGCGCTGACCGTTGTCGGCCAAGATGACGACGCCCTCGATGACCAGCCCGTCGTGTGTTTGCCAAAGAATACGCCGGGTTTTGTCCGCAGCGACAACGGATTCCACCTGCGTCAGCGGCCGCGCCTCGGCCAGGAGCGGCGCCACATGCCGCGCCTGGATCGGCGGGACCCGCGCCAGCGCGGCCTCGGCGTCGAGATTGTCGCGAAAGTAGGCATTCAGCAAGACTTTTGCCGCATCGCGGGCTTGCATCGGCCGCAGCCCGGACACCTGCAGCGCGGCGACCAGCGCGTCCGGCCGCCAGGCGCCGACGGGCAAGGGCAAGGCAGGGTTGGTCGGCGGAGTGGGCATGGCGCGCGGCAGTTTGCGGGCAACCGCGCACGGGCGCAAGCGCGCGGTCCTTGGCACGTGACCGCCTGGGCTGCTACCCTACGCCCCGGGGATTATCCAAGAGGTTTCATGCGCCATTCGTTGTCCATCCTCGCGGCACTCGCCGCGCTCGGCTGTCAGGAGGCCAAACCGGCTGCGCCCGCCGCCGCCAAGCCGGTTGCCGCCCCTGTTTGTCAGGGCGCCGGGTGCGCACCGGGCGACCCGCTCGCGCCGTTGCCTGCCGCCGCCACCAGCGCCGCCGCGCTCGTCCTCGCCGGCACGACCTACGGCGCTGGCGTCACGCTGAAAGACAGCACAGCCGTCAGCCAAATCCTTGCAAATCCAGAGGCTTGGGCGGGCAAGCGCGTGCGCGTCGAGGGCCAAGTCGCGGACGTCTGCCAGATGGCGGGCTGCTGGATGGAAGTCGCCGGCGATCAGCCGGGCAAGAAGCTGAAATTCAAAGTCACCGACGGCGCCATCGTTTTCCCCAAGGATTCCGCGGGCAAGCATGCCATCGCGGAAGGCACAGTGCGGCTGATTCCGCTGTCGCTGGAGCAGACGCGCAAGGTCAAGCAGCACGAAGCGGACGAGCAGGGCAAGCCATTTGACCCGAATTCCGTGACCGCGCCGGAGACGCTGGTGCGGCTGGACGGCATCGGCGCCGTGCTGAACGACAAAAAGTAGGAGCTTGCCGATGCCGACCATTCCACAAGGGCAGGGGCCGCTGGACTTCGCCAATTGGCTCGCGGAAAATCGCCACTTGCTGCAACCGCCCGTGGGCAATCAGCAAATTTGGCCCAACCGCGAATTCATGGTGACCGTCGTCGGTGGGCCAAACGCGCGGACGGACTACCACATCAACGCCGGCGAGGAGTTTTTTTGGCAGCTGGAAGGCGACATGACGCTGCGGATCCTGGAGGACGGCGTGCCGCGCGACGTGCCTATCGCCGCCGGGTCCATGTTCTTGCTGCCCGGCAACGTGCCGCATTCGCCGCAGCGGCCGGCGGGCACGGTCGGGCTGGTCATCGAGCGCAAACGCCTCCCGCACGAACTGGACGGCTTCCTGTGGATCTGCGACGCGTGCGGCGCCAAGCTGTACGAGGAATTCCTGGCGCTTGGCGACATTGTCGCTGACTTGCCGCCGGTTTTTGAGCGCTACTGGTCGGACGCGCGCCACACAACCTGCCGCGCCTGCGGGCACACCCACAGCCGGCCGGCGCGGCCCGCGTGATGGTCAAAATCGACGTCCACACCCACATTTTGCCGCCGCACCTGCCGCGCTGGGCGGAGCAATTCGGCTACGGCGGGTTCATCACGCTGGACCACCACGCGCCGTGCCGGGCGCGGATGTTGAAGGATGACGGCGCGCTCTTTCGCGCAATCGAGGCCAACGCCTGGGATCCCGAGACGCGGCTGCGCGAATGCGACGCGGTGGGCGTGCAAGTCCAGGTGCTCTCGACGGTTCCGGTGCTTTTTGCCTACCACGCGCAGCCTCAACATGGCCTGGACGTCGCGCGGTTCCTGAACGACCACATGGCCGGCGTTTGCCAGCAGCATCCGGCGCGATTTCAAGGGCTTGGTACGTTGCCGCTGCAGGCGCCGGAGCTGGCGGTGCGCGAGCTGGAGCGCTGCGTGCTGGAGCTGGGCCTGCGCGGCGTGCAGGTCGGCAGCCACGTGCGCGGCGTGAACCTGGACGATGCGCGGTTGCGGCCGGTCTGGCAGCGCGCGGCGGAGCTGGGCGCCGCGGTGTTCGTGCATCCTTGGGAAATGATGGGCCAAGAGACGATGCCGCGGCACTGGCTACCGTGGCTGGTCGGGATGCCGGCGGAGTCGTCGCGCGCGCTGTGCTCGGTCATCATGGGCGGTTTGCTGCAGGATTTCCCCAGCTTGCGGATGTGTTTCGCCCATGGCGGCGGCAGCTTTCCCGGGACGCTGGGGCGCATCGACCATGGCTGGCACGCGCGGCCGGACCTGTGCGCGACGCATATCGCCGAGCCGCCCTCGCATTTTGCCTCGCGCGTGTGGGTGGACGCGCTTGTGCACGACGCGCGCGCGCTGGCGCTGGCGCTGGACGTTTTTGGCGCGGACAAGTTGTTGGTCGGCAGCGATTATCCGTTTCCGCTGGGCGAAGCGCAGCCAGGCGCGCTGGTTGCGCAGACCGTCGCGGATCCGGCTGTCCGCCAGCGCGTCTTCTGGGACAACGCATGGACCTGGCTGGGCATGGCGCCGCCGCAAATCGCCGCGCCGTGAGTGGCCGCCGGCCGCTGGCGTGCTAGCTTGGCAATCTCGGAGAAAAATTCAATGACCACGCCCATTTGGCAGCTCGAAATTCGCGTCAACGACCTGCAACGCGCCAGCGCTTTCTACCGCGCCGTCTTCGCCTGGGACATCACGCCGGTCGCGGACAACTATGCAATGGTGGACACGGGCAAGCCGCCGATCGGCGCGCTCTGGGCGATCGGCGATTCGGGCATGCCGCTGGGCATTTGCCATTATTTGCGCTCCAAAAACTGCGCCGCGGACGCGCGCAAGGCCGTCAAGCTCGGCGGGCGCGTGACGGTGGAGCACACGGTCGTGGAAAGTGTGGGCGCCTGGACGGACACACTGGACCCGTGGAACAACGAGGTTGCGTTCTGGCAGCCGGACACGGACGACGTGCCGGTGCTGACCGGGCCCACGAAAAATCCCTTGGGTCTCGTGGAGTTCGGCACCAGCGATCTGGAGGCGGCGATGGCGTACTACCACGCCCTCGCTGGCTGGAAATTCACCCGCGTGCCGGGCGCGACCGAGTATGCGCTGTGCACGCAGACCCAGCCTCCGGTGGCGCTTGTTGGCGGCGTGGCGGGTGCGCAGCGGCGCGGCATCACGGATTACGTGCAGGTCGCGGATATTGCGGTGACTGCGGCGGCGGTGGCAGCGCACGGCGGCGCGGTGCTGGACAAGCCGCACCACCTCGGCGACGGCAGCCTGATGACGATCATCGTCGACCCCGACGGCAACCAGCTGGCCATCATCCAGAAGTCATAATCTTGCGAAATTACAAGCCAAACCAATGGGCAACGGCGGCCCAGCCGCTGCCGAGCGTCGCCGCGACTTGCGCCACATGGGCGGCCGACGCGCGGGCTGCTGCGGCGGCGATCGCGCCGCCCATCTTCAGCGCATCGCCGATGTCCAGTTCGACCGATCCGCCCAGCGATGTGCCGACGCCAAGCGCGACGGCGGCGTGGGCAGATAGAGTCAACTTTCCGTGATCATAGCTGATTTCGCCGTCGAGTGACGCGCCAATGCCCGCCTGCGCGGCTGCCGTGACCTTGCCAGCGACCGGGCCGACATGGCCGTGCACTTCGCCTGATGCTTCGGCGCCGGCGAAGCCGCCAATCTGACCCTTGGCGCCGACAAATTCCTTGGTGATTGCGACTTTGCCGCCCGCGCCGATGCGCGCGCCCGCGAAGCCCCTGGCCTTGGCGCCGATGCCCGCGGTTTGGCCAAACACGGCCGCGCTCGTGGCGTCCGCGCTGCCGCTGGCGGCAATCCCGGTCTGGGCTGCCGCGTGGCCGCTGACTTCCGCGCCGTCGCTGCCGATCTTGTATTTGCCCTTGGCGGCGGCCTCCGCGCCGGCGTGGATGGCGCCCGCGATCGCCGCTTCGCCCAGCTTGCCCTTGGCCTTGGCCTCGCCGCCCATGCCCACGCGCGCGCCCAAGCCTGCCGTCGCCGAGCCGCTGGCGATCTCCGCCTTGGTCTTGCCGATCGTCCCGTCTTTTTCGCGTTCGCGCACAAGCTTGGGCTTGAATTCGTTCTCCGCGCTGCCGCCCGCCCACGTTTGCGCGTAGGCGCCGTGGCCCAGATCCGCCTTGTTCGCGTGCGCCAGCATCTCCTTGGACGGCTCGACCCCCGCGACTTTCGCCAGTTTGGGCTTGGCGGCCAGCTTGGCGCCCGCATAGCCGTTCGCGTTGGCGGGTTGCAACAGCGCCGCGCCGTCCTTGTAATTCGCGCGCTGCACCTGCTCCACAAGCGGCGCCGCACCCATCGCGGGCGCCGGGGCATCGGTCCGACCCGTCGCGGTCGCTGTCGGCGTGTCTTTCTTCTGCAGCAGCGGCATGAATCCGACCCGTCGTGAAACCGGGCCCAGCGTCGCGGTTTGCTGCCGAACCGTCAAGCGCAGCGGTTGCCCGCTGGGGTCTTGACACCCTACCGGCACGCGCGGTGGCTGCCGGCGCGACACCAAACCGTTGCGCTGCGGCTCGCGCATTTCCGGGCGATTCGGCTATTCTCCGCGCCCCGCGGGCGCCTGCCTGCGCGTGGAGTCCCCGTGCCGCCTCTCGCCCGCCGCTTTGCTGGTCCGCTGCCCGACACGGACGCGCTCGCTCGCGACATCGACGCCCTGCGCAAGGAGCTGGATGTCCTGCGCGGTCCCGCCGACCTTCGCCAGCTGCGGCGGCTGTCCACCTTGGCGTGGCTGCTGCTGCTCGCGGGCGTCGCCGGTTCGCTGTGGGGCCTCAATCCGATCTCGCCGATCCTGATGGCGCTCGCCGCGTCCTCGCGCTGGATGATTGTCGCGCACCACACCTGCCACGGGGCGCTGGACGGCGTCCCGGGTGTGCCGCCGCACTGGACGTCCCAGGGCTTTGCCCAGGGCGCGCGGCGCTGGCTGCAGTGGCCGGATTGGATCGAGGCGGCGGCGTGGAAGCGCGAGCACAATTTACTGCACCATGGCTACACCAACGAGGGCCCGGATCCGGACGTCGTCGAGTCCCAGATGCGCTGGCTGCGCGAAACGTCGCTGCCGGTGCCGCTGCGGTACGTGGTCGCTTTCGCTCTGGCGGCGACCTGGCGCTGGCTGTACTACGCGCCGAACACGACCGCATGCCTGGTCGACGCGCGGCGGATGCGCGAGGACGCCGTGCCGCTGGCGGATTCGATCGCGTCGCTGCGGTCCTGGAGCCCGCTGACGCCCGTGGGCCAGCGGCTGTGGCTGCGCTCCTGGCTGCCCTACGCGGCGTTCCAGTTCGGCCTGCTGCCGGCGCTGCTGTTGCCGTGGGGCGTGCACGCGTGGGCGATCGGCCTGGCGCACGCCGCGATCGCGGACGTGCTGACCAACCTGCAGACGTTTGTCGTTATCGTGCCCAACCACGCCGGCGAGGACTTGGTGCGCTGGACCGATCGCGGCCGCGGCAAGGGTACGTGGTACCTGCGGCAAATTCTCGGGAGTTGCAATTACCGCACCGGCAAGCCGCTGGGCGATTGGCTGCAGGGCTTTTTGAATTACCAGATCGAGCATCACGTTTGGCCCGATCTGACACCGCGCCAATATGTCGCCGCGGCCCCGCGCCTGCGCGCGATCTGTGCCCAGCACGGCATTCCGTATGTCCAGGAGAGCGTCTGGCAGCGCCTGCGCAAGATGCTGCGGATCATGACGGGCCAGGCGACCATGCTCGCGCCGCCGCCCGCAGGGGCGCTGACGGAGAAGTGACGCCGCCATCGGCACAAAACAATTTTGCGAAAAAAAGTGAAGACGGCGCATCTTGCCCGGCAGGCGCATTGGCTTGGCCCGGCACACTTGCCATTATCCGGCCCGGGCTGGGGGAAGTGTGCACCAAGAACGTCGGCAGCATCCGCGCTATATGGCGCTCGTCAAGACGACGGGCCGCGTTGGCGATGAGACGCTGGCGCTGGTGTGCAGCAACGTGGGCCCCGGTGGCGCGTTCTTTTCCAGCCGCGTCGCGGTGCCGATCAAGTCGCGGCTGAGGCTAGCGCTCCGCGCGCCGGGGCACAACGCGCCGTTTGTGGACATGGTCTCGGAGGTCGTCTGGTCCAAGCCGCCGGGCGCTTCCCAGCCGGCGGGAATCGCGGTGCGGTGGCTGCACGCCGAGTGTGCGGCGGGCGCGGATCCGCTGCGCGCGCTCCTGCGGGGCCTGCTGCGCATGCCCGATCTGGCGGAACTGGATCGCACGAATTCCCGCTCTGCCTCGTTTGATTTCACCCAGCAGCGGGAAGTGCGGGCGTCGCTGGCGAATTCGACTGCCCGGGCGCTGGCCGCCGCGATGCGGCCGATGGTCGTCGCGCCGGTCCCGGTGCCCGCGCCGACTCCGCCCGCTGCGCCGTCGCCCGCCGTAGCGCCGGCGCAGGCCACGCGCATGGACCGCGTCGTGCCGGACGAGACGACGTTTGAGCGCCGCGCCGCCGCCCGCCGCGGTGCCGGCCTGCAGTCGTTTTCGACCGTGCGCCCGATTTCCGGTCCCCATGACGCGCAGCTGGAGCGCACGCCGCGCTATGTTTCGGGTGTCACGCCGCCCGCGGCCGTCCAGGTGCCCGAGCCGCCGCCGCCCCCGACGACGCTCAAGCCGGCGGTTGCGCCACCGGTACCGCGCGAAGTGCCGCCGCCGCCCGATCCATCGCCCCGGCCGCTGCCGCCGCGTCCGGCAAGCGCCATCACGCCGGCCGCAGTCATCCCGCCGCCGCCCGGTTTTGTGCCCGCGACGCCGCTGCCCAGTCCGCGCGCGTCGGACGTGCATCCGCTGCCCGCGGCGCGCATCACCGGCGAGATCTCGCGCACCGCGCGTCCCGTGAGCCAAACCTCGCGCGCCGAGTTCGGCTCCGCGTCGCAAGTATCCAGTTCCATGGGCGGTTTTGCGATTCCGCACGTCAAGCCCGCGCCGGTGGTGGAGCATTCAAGCTCGTGGCCAACCGGCGTGCCACGCGTGCTGGCGGAACGCTATGCGGACCTCGCGCTGCTGGGCCAGGGCGGTCACGGCGTGGTGTTTCGCGCCCGGGATCTGCTGCTGGAACGGTTTGTCGTGCTGAAATTCCTCGCGGGGACCGGCATGGCGCCGGAGCAGGCTCGGCGGTATTTTCTGCGCGAATTCAAGGTCGCGGCTGATTTGCAACATCCCAATATTGTGCGGCTTTACGACATTGGCAGCGCCGATGGCACGCTGTACTACACCATGGAATACATCCCCGGCCAGCCGCTGGGCCACTATCTGGGCCGCAATGGCCGGCTGGACGACTTCCATTTTGTCTACTCCGTGTTTACGCAGCTGGCGGCGGCGCTGGATCACGCCCACAAGCACGGCGTGCTGCACCGGGACGTCAAGCCCAACAACGTGCTGGTCGCGGAGGACGGCTCGGTCCGGCTCTTTGATTTTGGCCTGGCGCGGCTGCTGGCGGACGGCAATCAGGACCAGTCGATGGTCGTCGGCACGCCGTTCTACATGGCGCCAGAGATGCAGCGCACGGCGCCGATCGACGCGCGCGCGGACCAGTACGCCCTGGGCGTGGTGTTGTACCGGATGCTGACGGGCCGCGTGCCGTTCGCTGATGGTAACGTCTTTTTGGCGCACGCGGTCGCGCCGGTGCCCGATCCGCGCGTCTTCCACGCCGAGCTGCCGGCGGCCGTGTCGCCGATCCTCATGAAAATGCTGGCAAAAAGTCCGGAGGATCGCTACCCAACTTGCGGCGCCGCGGCTGCCGAGCTCCAGCCGGTGCTGACTGCCGGACCGCGCCGCGCCTGACGCCGTCAGCAGCCTGACTGATGTCGAACACCAAACTTCGTCGCTTGGAACTGTTGCATTTCGGACGGGGATCCGCGCGCGTGCGGGTCCGGTCCAACGCCGCGAATCGGGGACGGGTGATCGCGAACTTCGGTCGGCGTGTCTGGTGGGGCGAACCGAAGGTTCGATCCACTAGCTGGCCGCGGCCAGGCAGACACGTGAAACTCCGCGAATTCACTTCGCGGAGTTCAGGCGCGGCTGGAACATGAACCAAAAGCTAGTGGCGTGAATTTCAGATTCACCCGCTAGACCACCGACGATGCGATGTCCGTGCGCAGCTGCTGGCCGGCAAAGTGGATGTCCGCCGCCGCCGCGTAGGCCCGCGCGCGCGCGTCCGCGACCGTCGCGCCCAGCCCCGTGACCGCCAGCACGCGCCCGCCAGCCGTCACGACGCGTCCGCCTTCCGCCCGCGTGCCCGCGTGGAACACAAGCACATCCGGACGCGCCGCTGCCTGGGCCAGCCCGCTGATCGCATCGCCGGTCCGTGGCGTCGCCGGATAGCCCGCCGCGGCCAGCACCACCGTCACCGCCGCCGGCGGATCCGCGGGGAGCGTCCGGCCCGCCAGCTGCCCCGTCGCCGTCGCCAGCAAAAGGTCTGCCAGTCGCGCGCCCAGCCGTGGAATCAGCACCTGCGCCTCGGGATCGCCAAACCGGACGTTGTATTCCAGCACCTTGGGCCCATCCGCGGTCAGCATCACGCCGGCGTAGATCACGCCGCGGAAGTCCAGGCCATCGCTCAGGAATCCCGCCAGCGTCGGCGCCAGCACTTCGCGGTCGATCCGCGCACGCGTCGCCGCGTCCACGTTGGGCAGCGGGCTTACGGCGCCCATGCCGCCGGTGTTGTCGCCGCGATCGCCGTCAAAAATCCGCTTGTGGTCACGCGCCAGGTCCAGCGCCAACAGCGTCTTGCCGTCGCACAGCGCAAGCGCGGAGATCTCCGGGCCGACCAGCCTCTCCTCCAGCACCAGCGTCGCGCCCGCCGCGCCCAGCGTCCGGTCGCCCAGGAACGCCTGCACGGCCGCCTCCGCTTGCGCCCACGTCTCCGGCACCACGACGCCTTTGCCCGCAGCCAGGCCGTCGGCCTTGATCACCGGCGGCTCGGCGAACGTCCGCAGCGCCGCCTTGGCCGCCGCCAGCTCGGTCACCGTCACGTGACGCGCGGTCGGAATCCCATGGCGATTCAGGAACTTCTTGGTAAAATCCTTGGAGGCCTCCAGCTGCGCCGCCGCTTGGCCCGGGCCAAAAGTCGCGATGCCACGGGCGCGCAGGACGTCCGCCAGGCCCAGCACCAGCGGCGCTTCCGGGCCAATGACGACAAGGTCCACGTGCTCCGTTTGCGCCAGCGCCAGCAGCCCCGCGATGTCGGTCGGCGCCACGTCCACCGCGCGCGCGTGCTCCGCCATGCCCGGATTGGGCTGGGTCGCCAGCACCTCCGCGCCCGACTGCCATAGCCCGTGCACCAGCGCGTGCTCGCGACCGCCCTTGCCAACGACCAGCACCTTCATGGCGAGACCTCAGTGGCGGAAATGGCGAAAGCCCGTGAAAACCATGGCCATTCCGGCCTTGTCGGCGGCGTCGATGACCTCCTGGTCCTTCTTGGAGCCGCCCGGCTGCGCCACCGCCTTGATGCCCGCCTTGGCGAGCTGCTCCAGACCGTCCGCAAACGGAAAGAACGCGTCCGAGCCCGCGGCGATCGGCTTCAAGTGTTTGCGCATCTTGCCGGTCGCGATGATCGCTGAATCCACGCGCGACATTTGGCCGGCACCGACGCCCACCGTCCCCAGCTCGTCCGCAGTGACAATCGCATTTGATTTCACATGCTTGGATACGCGCCAAGCGATGTCCAGCGCCGCCCACTGCTCCTCGGTCGGCTGCTTCTTTGTCACGACCTGGCCCGCGCGCACATCCAGCCCGCCGACGTCCGGCGTCTGCATCAGGATGCCAAACGCCGTCGACTTGACCACGCGCTTGACGTTGTCCGGCCGCGGCGCGCCCATTGTGACGACCCGCAAATTCGTTTTCGCTGCAAGGACTTCCAGGGCTTCCTCGTCAAAAGACGGCGCCAGAATCACCTCCAGGAAGCGATCGCCCACCGCGCGTGCTGCCGTCACGTCGAACGCGCGGTTCACGGCCAGGATGCCGCCAAAAGCGCTGACCGGGTCGGCCTCCAACGCGCGCAGGATCGCGCCGGCGACCGAGGTCGGCACCACGCCGACGCCACACGGATTTGTGTGCTTAATGATGACTGAACCCGGTAAATCCAAAGGCAAATCGCACAGCAGCGCCCACGCGGCATCGGCGTCGACCAGGTTGTTGTAGCTCAGCTCCTTGCCCTGGTGCACCTTGAACGGCGCGGCGTCGACAAGCACTTTCGCGTCGTCGTTGTAGCGCCACGCGCTCTGGTGCGGGTTCTCGCCGTAGCGCAGCTTGTCCGGCTTGGTCAGCGGCACCGTCAAATCGCCTTCCGTAATGCCTAGTTGGCCACCCAGCCAGCTGGCGATCGCCGCGTCGTACGCCGCCGTGTGGGCAAACGCCTTCTGCGCCAGCTGGCGGCGCGCGGTCTCGTCAATCGCGTTGGCCTGCAGCGCGCTGATCAGCCCGGGATAGTCGTCCGGGTCAACGACCACCGTGACAAACGCGTGGTTTTTCGCCGCGGAACGCACCATGGACGGCCCGCCGATGTCGATGTTTTCCACCGCCTCGTCCCAGGTCACGTTGGGTTTGGCGACCGTCTGGCGAAACGGGTAGAGGTTCACGGCCACGACGTCGATCGGCCCAATACCGAATTCCTCCATGGAAGCCAAGTGTTCCGGATTGTCTCGCCGCGCCAGCAAACCGCCGTGGACGTTGGGGTGCAGCGTCTTGACGCGGCCGTCCATCATCTCGGGAAAGCCCGTGATGGCCTCGATCGGCGTCACCGGCACGCCGGCGTCAAAAATCGCCTTCCAGGTCCCACCGGTTGAGACAATTTCATAGCCCAGCGCGGCCAAAGCCCGCGCCAACTCCACCACACCGCGCTTGTCCGACACGGAAATCAAGGCCCGTCGCTGCATGTTCGTCTCCTCGCGCAGCCGCAGGGGCTGCGGGCCGGGAGGCTAGGCGATCGGCGGCGGAGTTGCCACAGGCTGGAGGATTTGTCACCGCGGATTCACCGGAGCGCCCGGCTGCCGCGGCCCGCTTCATCGCGCTCCAGGTTTTCGCGCGGGCGGGCCTTGCCTGTCACCGCGGATTCACGGGAGCGCCCGCGTTCGGTCTACAACCTACGACCGGAAGACGGTCTCGAGGTCCAGCGCGAAGTCCTGCGCCTGCAGCTTTTCCAGACCGCTCACTTCCACCTGGCGGATGCGCTCGCGCGTCAGGTTCATGATGGAGCCCACTTCCTCCAGCGTGATCCCGCCGCGATCCGCGATGTCCAGCGCGCAGGTGTCTTCCATCTCCCAGACTTCCAGGTCGGGGAAATTGACCTTGATGGAGCCCGTCACCGGGTTCACGTCCAGGTACAGGTGCTGTTTGCACGACACGTACGGGCACGGCCGGATGCCGTTCACGCACTCGGCGCGCGTCGCTGGCCGCAGGTATTCGACCTCCGCCGCGAGGTCCTTGCCTTCCTGAATTTCCGCACGCGTCAGCCGACGCATCGGAATCGTCCGTGAACGCTGCCTGTCCCGCTTGATGTCCGCCATGCTCGACCGCCTGCTGTCATGGATACCGTTGCGCAACACCGTTGTCCGCCCCAACTGAGCCAGATTGTCGCCCACGTTCCCCCCCGAGAAACACCTTATCGATCACACGGTTGCCACTTCCGTCCGGCGCCGTTGCCGGCGGACTTCGCAACGCGTCGTCGACGTCCCGGATGATTGCGGATTGCGCCAAAGTTGACAAGTGTCCAGCCCGAAAGCAGCCAGAACCGCGATCGCCAGATTCTGCGGACATCCTGTGAGTTCGCGATCGCAATCCATGGAAATAATTGCCTTTACAACCGTGTTTGGTTGTAGATGTGTGTCAAGTTGATGAGCGCAGCGGGACGCAGATCCGCCGTGATCACAAAGCTCAGTCAACGGCCAACGCCGCCTGCGGATATTCATAACACATTGTAAGTACGCCGATAATTAGCGCAACCGGCGAATCTTCGCCGCGCAACTAGACGTTTGGCAACAGCGCAGCAACATCTTGTCGATCGTCTGTTACCGATCGTCAAGCAGAAACCCGGTGATTTGGCGATCGACACCTTGATAAACCACCAGTTTTTGCCGCGGTTGGACAGGCGGCGACGTTGTTGCTATCTGGGAGCGCGGAGGCTCGGGATGCAGACAGTGGTGCGAATCGTGGCGGCGATGGTGGTGGCGGGGCTGCTCGGGCTGGCGCTGGGGCTGGGCGCGGGCTGGCTGACGCTGGGTCGTGTCGGCGCGGCGCCCGATGAAGCGCCCGAGCCGGGCCCGCCGCTGGCCCCGCAGATCGCCGTGCCGGACGTGCCTACGCCGACCTCGGCCGTGGATGTCGCGAAGCTGATGGCGGAAACGCCGACGCGCAAGCCGGCGGCACAGCCGGCACCGCAGCCCAGCGCGCCTGACGTGGTGGAGGAGACGCCGCTGGTCGGCGATCCGAGTCTGCTGCCGCGCGGGCCGGGGCACACCGCGCTGCTGGACCTCGACGCGGCGGGGCTGACGACGCTGCAGGTGCGGCTGGGCACGCTGAATCGCGACGGTGCTGCGCTCTGGGCGCGGTTCGCCAAGAATCCGCGCGTGGCGACGCTGGAGGGACCGCAGGCGCGCGTGGAGCTGCTGCACCTCGGCTTTGACGCGGAGGCGCGGCCGGTGCTGGCGCACATCCGGACGGTCGACGATGCGCGGGTGGAAGGCATTGTGCCGCTGGTTTCGGGCGACGTGCGCGTGCCGGTGCTGGCGGATCCGGACCCGCCGGAGCTGGCGCCGCCACCGGTCAAGGCGCCGCCGCAGGCTCCCGAGGCGGAGTAGCCGGCCTCAATTCACGTGGAAATTCAGCTCGAACGGCAGCATGACGCCGACGCGCTGCCAGGCGATTCGGCCTTCCCGGTCCAGCACCACCGTCGTCGGCAGCGCGCGGACCGGCCAATCGCGCTGGACCTGGGCGTTCGCCACGACGATCGGAAAATGCCGCGGCGTCGCACGCAGGTACGCGCGCACGTCGGCCTCGTCCTCCACCGCAACGCCGATGACCGCCACGTCCGGATGGCCTTGCGCGAACGCGTCCACGGTCGGCGACGTCAGCTTGCACGCACCGCACCAGCTTGCCCAGAAGAACAGCACGGCGGGCTTGCCCTGGAGCGCCGCGAGGTCGACCGGCTTGCCCGCCAGGTCCACGCCCCGCAGCGGCGGCGCGACGGCCGTCGGCATCGGCCCGCCGCGCAACGATGCCAGCACCAGCACCAGCATGACCGACAGCAGCACGCTCCACACCAGCGACCGCACCCAGCCCAGACCCTTGTGCACCGCCGTTTCCGCCTCGTCCGTCATCGTTCGCTCCTAAACCCGCTGGCCGATGTCCAACACCCAATTCTGCCGGTCAGCCCTGGTGCATTTCGGACTGCATCCGCGAGCGCGCACGCCGGTGGCACGCCGCGGATGAAAGCGGCCTGATCCCAAACTTCGGTCGGCGTGTATGGCCTCATGGCATCGCGACCGGCACCGCCGGCGACTCCGCCCGATGCAGAGCCTCCCGCGGCCGGTTCGGTTCGCGCGCGACGCTGCCGAGCATCTCGATGCGCGCGTGTTCCAGCCGCAGCTTCGCCTCGTCGGGCAGCGCGCACGCGTCGTCCGCATCGCACAGAAACCGCACGTGCATGTGGTTGTCGTGTCCGGCGAGGTGGCGAATGATCGTCTCGTGGGCGTTCTCGATCGGCCGCGGCCACTGGAACCAGGCCTTCAGGTGCTCTTCCGGCTCGCCCGCGCGCAGCCCCGCGTCGTACAGCGGCTGCTGCAAGCTGTAGTCGATGAACGCGAACTGCAGCTTGCCGGTCGACAGGAAGGCGCGCAGCAGCTGCCACGTGCGATCGGTGTCCAGCGTCTCCGGGGTCGCGCCCGCCAGCCACTTGCGCTGGTGCGCGCCGCGAAAATACAGCCCGACGTCCGCGTCGATGCCCGCTCGGTGCGACTTGTGTGGCGGCAGGCACCCGCCGCCTTCCTTGGACAAGTCGCCGATAATCACGTGCGGCATCAAGGGGTTCTGGTGCTGCGTCGCGTGCACGCCGAGGCGAATCGCGTCCACCAGCAGCGGCTTGCCCCACCCGCGCGGCGGCCGCTGGATGATGAAGTGCTCGTCGTCGCCCTCCAGGAGCACGCCGCCCTTCAGCGTCATGCCGTCGTTGGGCGATTTGTAGACCAGGTAGCGTTTTCCGGCTTTCAACTTGGCCGCGCTGCCGATCGCGTTCCAGCTCCGCAGCGTGCCCTCCGCGACGCGGTAGCGCTTGGCGAAACTGCCGACTTTCTCGTTTTTCCTGGCGATTCCGTACTTGCGGCCGCACACGGAGACCGTCTGGCTCTTTTTCTTCTCGGCTGCCAGGAACTTCTTGCACTGCGCGGTCTTGGCGCTCTTCTTGTCCGCGCAAACCTTCTTGAGCCTGGCGCGCTCGGCTGCGTCCGCGCGCTCTTGTTCGGCGGCAAGAAACTTCTTGCATTGTGCGGTCTTGGCTTTCTTTTTGTCCGCGCACGTGGCCTTGAGCGCGGCGATCTGCTTTTTCTCCTTGCCCGACAGCGCCTTGGGCTTGTCCGCGTCGTCCTTCGCCGGCTTCTTCGCGTCCTTGGCCTTGGCGTCCTTGGGCTTGTCCTCCTTGCCCTTGGTCGCCGGCTTTTGGCTCGCCCGCAGCTGCACGCACTCGCGCGTGTCGTGGCGCTTGGGATCCGCGCACCGCTTGAGCAGCGCCTTGTCCACATGCGCCGGCTCGGGCTTGGGCGGCGCGGGCTTCGCCAGCGCGATCGCGGGCAGCCACAGCAGCAGCAGCCAGGTCCAGTTCTGCGTCAGTCTCGCCACGCGCACGCTCCGGCCCTCCGCGGGCTGCCGCAGCGTTCCACCCGCCGCGGTCTGCGTCAACTTGCCGACCTTGACGCCGCCCAGCGTTCGCGGCAGGTTGCCACGCTGGAGGTTCGCCGTGATCCGCGTCTGTTTCGTCTGCCTTGGCAACATCTGCCGCTCGCCCCAGGCCGAGGGCATCTTCCGCGTGCTCGTGCAACAGGCTGGTCTGGCAGCGGATTTCCACATTGACAGCGCCGGCACGGGCGACTGGCACGCGGGCGAGCTTGCGGATCCGCGGACGCGCGCGACGAGCGCCAGGCGCGGCGTGGTCCTGACGCATCGCGCCCAGCAGTTCACGGCCGGGCATTTCGCCCAGTTTGACCACGTGCTCGCGATGGACCGCCAGAACCTGGCCGACCTGCGGGCGATCGCCCCGGATCCGCAAGCGCGGCAAAAAGTCCGGCTGCTGCGCGATCATGACCCGGCCGGCAGCGGCGACGTCCCGGACCCGTATTCCGGCGGAGCGCATGGATTTGACACGGTTTTTGAACTGTGCGAAGCCGCCTGTCGCGGCTTGTTGGCGGAGTTGGCCGTCAGGTCTTGAGGCGATCCAGCAGCGCCTGACGCACCGCGCCAGCATCCGCGGAGCCGCGCAGCTGCTTCAACACGGCGCCGATGAAGACGCCCAACAGCTTCTGCTCGCCCGCACGAAACCGCTCGGCTTCCCCCGGCAACGCCGCCAGCACGGCGTCGGTCGCCGCATAAACCGCTGTAGAATCATCAACTTTCCCCAGACCGAGCGCGCGCGTCGCTGCCACCGGGTCGCCGCCCTTTGCCACCAGATGGCTCAGCAGCTGCTTGCCGGCGGGTACGGTCACTTGGCCGCTGTCGACAAGCGCCACGAATTGCCCAAAGGTCGCGCCGTCCAACGGAATTTCCGCCAGCGGCCGGCCTTTGCGCAGCCCTTCCAGGTCGTTCAGATACCAGCGGCTCAGGGCCTGTGGGTGCGGGTGCGCGCGCAGCGCGGCGTCAAAAAACGCCACAGTTTCAAGATCTTCCGTCAAGAGGTCCGCCGCATCCGGGTCGACGCCCAGCGCGCCGTAGCGGCCATATGCGGCCGCCAGCTCGGCTGTCGCCGTCCGCCGTTCTGCCCGCCACTCGGCGCGGTTCTTCTTTTGCGCGGTGTCCTTCTTGGCCTCCGTCGGCTCCTTGCGGCGGTCCGGGCGGCCTTCTTGGCGACCCGGCGCCTTGGTCCACGTGTCGCGCAGGCCAATTACGCGATTCCAAACGGGTTTCCCCGGATCCGTCGCCACGGGATCGCTGAAGAAATAGCCCACGCGCATCAGCTGCACGTGCGTTCCGCCGGGCAGTTCTGCCGCCGCAGGCTCCATCTGGCCCTGCAGCACCTGCAGCGCGTCCGGGTTCATTTGCGGCAGGAAGTCGCCGTCAGCGTCCGGCTGCTCCACGGTAAACAGGCGATCATACAGGCGAATTTCGCAATCGACCGCGTGCGTCGCGTCGACCCAGTGGATCGTGCCCGCCGGCTGCCGACCGTCCTGCGCCTCGCCGCCGCGCGTGTCCACGTCGACAGTGCCGAGCAGCCCGACGATCTCGCCGTCCTCGCGCACGACCTCGGTGCAGCGCACAAAAAACGCGCCAAACAGCCGCACTTCCTTGCCGACCGACAGCCGCTTCCAGTCCGCCGGTGGATTCTCCGAAAAGTCCTCGCGCTCAATCAGGATTTCCCGCCCGAACGGCACCTGCCGCGTCGCCGGCTCGCCGGTCTTCCACGGCATCGTCAGCACATCCGTGTGGCCCAGCGGCCAGTTGGTCAGCTGCAGGCTCAGCGGCTGCAGCACGGCCATCGCCCGCGGCGCGCGCTTCTCCAGGTCCTGCCGCACGCAGAATTCCAGCTTGCCGATGTCCACCAGGCTGTTGTTTTTCGCCACGCCGATCAGGTCGGCAAAATCGCGCAGCGCCTCAGGCGTCACGCCGCGCCGCCGCAGTCCGGCGATGGTCGGCATCCGCGGATCGTCCCAGCCGTTCACGCGCTTTTCTTCGACCAATTGCAGCAACTTGCGCTTGGACATGACCGTGTAGCCCAGGCCCAGCCGCGCGAATTCGTATTGCCGCGGCCGGGGATTCCAGGCGAGGCCCAGCGCGTTGCGCGTGTGGTCAAGCACCCAGTCGTACAGCTCGCGGTTGCTCTCGAATTCCAGCGTGCAAATCGAGTGCGTGATGCCTTCCAGCGCGTCTTCCAGCGGGTGCGCGTAGTCGTACATCGGGTAAATACACCACTTGTCGCCGGTCCGGTGGTGGTGCGCGTGGCGGATGCGGTACAGGAGCGGGTCGCGCATCAGCAGGTTCGGATGCGCCATGTCGATCTTGGCGCGCAACACGCACGTGCCGTCGGGAAACGCGCCAGCGCGCATCGCCTGCAGCAGTTCGAGATTCTGCGCGATCGGCCGCTCGCGGTGCGGGCTGTCGACGCCTGGGCGGCCAAAATCGCCGCGATTCTGGCGAATTTCCTCGACATTCTGGTGGTCGACGTACGCGTCGCCCTGCGCCACGAGCTGCTCGGCGGCGGCGTACATAGGGTCAAAATAGTCGGACGCGAACCGCACTTCCCCGGCCCAGGAAAAGCCCAGCCACGCCACGTCTTTTTGGATGGCATGGACGTAGTCGATATCCTCTTTCACCGGATTGGTGTCGTCCATCCGCAAGTTGCACGTGCCGTTGTAGTCGCGCGCGAGCCCAAAATTCAGGCAGATCGACTTGGCATGGCCGACGTGCAGGTAGCCGTTGGGCTCCGGCGGAAAGCGCGTGGCGACGCGCGTGACGCGGCCGGCAGCGAGGTCGGCGTCGATGATTTCAGTCAGGAAGTTGGCGCGGCGCGTGGTCATGGCTTCTCAACCCCCGGCGAGCGGGGCGGGGAGGGCAGTGATCGCCTATTGGCGGTCATTGGTCAAGGTTTGTCGCGGATCAGCGGCGTATGGCGCGCGGCGCCCGCAAGGCCAGACGCGTGCATGGAGTCCCTTGCTGCCGCGACTTTGCTCAGCTCTGGACGTACGCTGCGCTCGCCCGGCCGGACGTCGCAAGCGGCGGCGCAAGCGTTGCGCCAATTTCATCCTAGTGTCACAAACGGCGTCGAGACTGCGCCCGCCAACACATGGAGGAACCCGGCATGAACTGCACTCTCAAGCTGTACTTGAAAAGGCTCGGACTCACCGCGCTTTGCCTTGTCCCCGCGCACGCGTTTGCGCAGGAGACGCCCGCGCCCGCGCCGGCAGAAACGACGCCCGCTCCGGTCGCAACGCCTCCGTCGGTCGCGGCGAAGCCTGCGGTCACGTCCAAGTGGGACAGCACGTTTTACGGCTTCATCGAAGCGGACACCATCTACGACACCACCCAGGCCTACAACGACGCGCCGGGCAATGCGCTCATCCCGGCCAACACCACGTTCGCCGGCCAGAAGCCCAAGCTGCAGTTCTCGGTGCGCAACTCCCGGCTGGGCTACAAGATCGCCGCACCGGAGTTCAGCGGCTTGAAGCTGTCGGGCATCGCGGAAATGGACTTCCTCGGCAACCAGCCGGGCGACAGCAGCGTGACGGTGACCGGCGGCGCGACCGGCGAGAAGGCGGCGATCAGCCAAAGCGAGTCGTCGGTGTGGAACAACCCCGCATTTCGCGCGCGGCACCTGGTGCTGAAGGCGGAAAATGCTTATGTGGACGCGTGGTTCGGCCAGACATGGAACCTGTTCGGCGGCCAATCCGTCGTCCATCCAGCGAGCGTGTTCATCCAGGGCCTGCCGGGCCAGGTGTACGGCCGCACGGCGCAGATCCGCTTGCTGCACACGTTCAAGACGGACGCGGTGAACGTGGAAATCGCCGTCGCCGCCGCCCGCGCGCCGCAGAGCGCTGCCGCGATGCCCGATCTGCAGGCCGCGCTGAAAGTGCAGCTCAACGGCTGGAAGGGCGTCCACACCAACGGCTCGACCGGCACCGGCTACGACCCACTGACCGTCTCCGTCTCCGGCATCTACCGCACGCTCGACCTGTCCATCGACCCGACGGCGACCGCGCGCACAACCAACGGCTGGGGCGTCTCCATCGACGCGTTCCTGCCGATCCTGCGCGGCACGCCGGAAGACCGCTCCAACGCGCTCGCCGTCACCGCGTCCTACGTTATGGGCGCCGGCATCGCGGACCAATACTCCGGCATGAAGACCGGCGTCGGCGCGCCCAGCGGCGTCAGCATCGACAGCAACCTCGCCACAAATGACGCCAGCAAGAACCCGACGGCCGTCAAGCTCAACTCGATGCTGTTCGGCCTGCAATACTACCTGCCGTTCGCGACGGGCAAGTGGTGGCTGGCCGGCAACTTCTCGACTTGGGGCTCGGACAACGCCAAGGACCTGGTCGTCGCCAACGGCGGCAAGGCCGGCGCCGCGCTCAAGTCAGGCCAGTTCATCTCCGGCGCGCTGTTCTTCGACCCGACGCCGGCATTCCGGGTCGGCGCAGAATTCGCGCAGACCAAGACGACGCTCGGCGACGACACGAGCAACACGAACAACCGTGGCCAGTTCTCGGCGTTCTACTTGTTCTAAACAAAATGCGGCCGCGACCGCGGCAAAAGACGGCGCAACCCGATAACCCACTTGGGTTGTGGGCCGGGCCGCACCACTGCCGGGCGATCGCGCCAACCGCCGCACCACCTTCGGAGTATCGAGATGCACCCGTTCAAACAATTTTTCAGCTTCCTTGCCCTCAGCGCCGCGCTCGCCGCGCCCGCCTGGGCCGGCAACCTCACCGTCAAGGGCTCAGACACGATGGTCGTGCTCGGTCAGAAGTGGGCGGAAACCTACATGAAAACCCACGCCGGCCAGACCGTCCAGGTCACGGGCGGTGGCTCCGGTACGGGGATCAGCGCGCTGACCAATGGTACCACGGACATCGCAGAATCGTCGCGTTCCATGAAAGACGCTGAAAAAACGGCGGTGCAAGCGAAGTTCAACCAACCGGCGACGGAATTCATCGTGGCGCGCGACGGGGTGACCGTCTACGTCCAAAAGTCCAATCCATTGACTGAGTTGACGATGGATCAAGTCAAGCAGATCTACACGGGCAAAGTCGAGAATTGGAAGGAAGTCGGCGGTCCGGATGCCAAGATTACGCTGTATTCGCGCGAAAATAATTCGGGCACTTACGTGTTTTTCAAGGAACACGTGCTGGCCAACGCGGACTACTCGGCACGCGCGCAGACGCTTCCGGGCACCGCGGCCGTGGTGAACGCTGTGGCGCGAGACAAGAACGGAATCGGCTACGGCGGCGCAGCATATGCCAAGGGAATCAAGGCATTGAAGATCAAGAAGGACGCCGCAAGCCCCGGTGTGGCGCCGTCGGAAGCGACCGTGAAGGACGGTTCCTACGCGCTCGCGCGCGCGCTATTTTTCTACACACGCGGTGCGCCGGCGGGCGACGTCAAAGCGTTCATCGACTGGGTCATGGGCAAAGACGGCCAGAAAGTCGTGACCGAAGTCGGTTATTTCCCGGCGAAATAGCCGCGGCGGCATCTGTCGCAGTCGCGCATGAAGGTCTCGAAGTGAATTCGACCGCTTCACGCGCTTGCCGTTCCACATCCGCGGGCGGCGGTGTGAGCCAAAATGGGGTTCGCGCCACTACCGCGTCCCCACCACCGCGCGCCACCAGGGCGCAAACGCGACGTCGCCCACCTCCAGCGGCTGTCCAGGCTGCGGAAACCACACGCTCGCGCCGTTCGCTTGCGCCAGTTGGTACAAATCCTCGCCGGGCTGCTCCCACGGATGCAGGCCCAGGTCGAACGTGGACCAATGGACGGGCAGCAGCGTGCGCGCCCGCATCCGCGCAAACGTGTCAAATGCCGCCTGCGGGCCCAGGTGAATTCCGCCCCACGCCGCGTGCCACGCGCCGATCTCAAACAGCACGACGTCAAATGGCCCCAGCGCTGCGCCGATGTCGACGTGCTCGTCCGTGGGCCCAGTGTCGCCGGAAAAAAACACGCGATGGCGCGGCCCCAGCATCGCCACGCCCATCCACAGCGTGTGGTTGCGGTCCGTCAAACCGCGGCCGGAAAAATGCTGCGCCGGCGTCGCCACAAGCTCGACCTCGCCCACGCGCACGCCGTCGCCCCAGTCCAGCTCCGTGATCTGGTCCGCCGCGATGCCCAGCGCCTGCAGGTGCGCGCCCACGCCCAGCGCCGTCACCACTTTGCCCGACCAGCCCGGACACGCGCCGCGCGCCAGCCGCCGCCAGGTCTCCGCGCACAGGTGGTCGTAGTGGTCGTGGCTCAGCACGATCGCGTCGATCCGGCCCAGCTCGTGCAGCTGCAGCGGCATCGGGTGAAAGCGCAGCGGTCCGGCAAAAGACAGCGGACTCGCGCGGTTACCCCATACCGGGTCGGTCAGGAGCCGCACGCCGTCCAGCTCAATCAGCACGGTCGAATGGCTCAGCCACGTCACGCGCAGCCCGGTCTCCGGCGGCCGCGCCAGCCGCGCCAGCGTGTCCGCAATCACCGGCAACGTGTGGGGCGGACGGCGGCTCGCCCCGCCGAGGGCAAAATCGGTCGCCATGCTGAACGTCATGGGATTCTTCAGCATTCCCACGTCGTGCGTGTTGCGGAACTGCCCGTCGCGAAACCGCGGCGAATCCATCACACGCCGCTGGCGGGCTTCCTGTTGACGCAAAGCGGGATCAGAGGCGGCCATGGGGCGCTCCTTGGGCGTTGGCACCCGTCGGGCAACGGTAGGATGGGGCCGCGGCGGCGTCAAACCCAAAATCGCGCGGCGGATACCGATCTTCGCAGGCGCGCGCGGGCGCTCGGTCCGCATGGCGCCACGCGAGTCCAGTGTCTTGGCTTGCAAGTCAAACCAACTTTCCGGAAGTCTCCGATGGCCTGTTGCCGTGCCGCGCGCACTCGACCGTCTGCACGTCGGAAGGGTTCCGACGGCGAATCTCACCGCGCAACAGTGGAACCTGAGCTTGGTCCTTTTCGCGCCCGGAATTTTCCTCGCGGCGGTCGTCGTGCCGACGGTCACGGTCGGAAAGGAGCGCGCGCGCGGGGACCGAAGCCCGCGACGGCTGACGCGCGGCGCCTGTCCCGGAAGCGGGCGGTTGCTGTCCGACTGCGCCACGCGCGTATGGCCCAACTTCGGTGCGCGCTGCTACGCGCGACCCACCGTGATCAGCGGCGTCCCGGTCTCCAGGCTCGACTCCGACGAACGGCCATCAAAAACCCGGCCTTCCAGATGGCCCGCACCCAGGATTCGCTTGGCCGCGTCCGCCGAGCGCGCGTGCTCGTGCGCCAGCGGGCCGATCGCGCCGGGCCGACTGAGCTCCGGGTCCGTATCCGTCTGGCCCGGATACTCCAGGCCATCCTGCACTTGGCCCACGCCGTGCTGCAGGACGACGCGGACCGCATCGGCCTCGGCGTCCTGGCTCGCGACTTTGCCGGTCACGTACGCGATGTCCATCTCGTCCACGTCGACATGGACGTTGGTCAGGCCGTTGCGCGCGAGGTCCGCGGCGATCTCGGTGTTGACGCGCGCGATGTGTCGTTCTCTGGTCATGATTTCCTCCCAAGGCTTGGAGTCAACACGCTGACTCGGCTGGTAAGATAGGCCGCGATCCGCGCGATGTGTGTGCATCGCGTCATGGCGCAGTTGACCGCGCCGCGGCCGTTCGCCACGATGCGCGCGATGCGCCGCCTCCTGCCCTGCCTGACGCTCCTGCTCGCCCTGCCGCTGCACGCGGTGGAGCGCCGGGATGTGCTGCATTTGGCGACCTGCCCGCAGCAAGCCGCGGAGTACACGGCGACGATCCGCGATACGCTCGTGCTCGATCGGCGGTTTTTTGACCCCAAGCTGCCCGAGGACGCGCAGATCCGCGAGGGAATTCGCCAGCAGCTGAAGTACTTTTGGGGCTGGTTTCGCACGCACACGGCGACGCACGCGCAGCAGCACATCGTCGTCGGCGCGGAGGAGCCCGATATCTGGATTGTCGGCCAGCGCGATGTGCCGTATGGCCGCGACCTGCAACTGGATTGGCACGAGACGGCGCCGGAGATGCAGATCGTCGATCCGTACACGCGGCGCGCGGTGGAGCGCGGCGTCACCCAGCACGACGACCCGGCGGTGGAGGTGCAATACGAAGCGCATTTTCCGCTTGCGCTGTGCG
The DNA here is from genome assembly GCA_903929795.1 of uncultured Myxococcales bacterium. Lineage (GTDB taxonomy): Bacteria > Myxococcota_A > UBA9042 > UBA9042 > UBA9042 > CAIYBN01. The sequence goes on from CAIYWC010000185.1 coordinate 67,841, forward strand.
GCCAGCCGCGGCCGGAGCACTCGGAGCTGGCGTTCGCGATGCCGCGCGATCCGTGGCTGATGCACTGGCTGGTGGCCAAGCGCGATCACCGGCTGGTGCGCTACAACGCTGACCAGGCCGTGACCAACCCCTGCGTGGACGATGACTACGCCGACCTGCCGCACCCGTTCTACTACTGGTACGACTGGCTGCCGGAGCGGCACGGTCTGGACGCCGAGGGAAAGCCCTTTGATTGCCGCAATATGCTGCATCTGGGTCGCGACTATTTTCCACGGACGGCGCAGCTGACCCGGGTCGCGACGCCGCTGAACGAGCTGGACGCGCTGCGATCGCGGCTGCGGGCGGGTGGCAAACCGCTGCAGGCGACGGTCGTCATCGGCGTGCTGGAGCACGAGTGGCCGCGCTTTGATTATCCGGCGCTGGCGCGCGCGCTGGGCAGCGGCCAGGCGGATCTGCCGCAGAAAGCGCTGGCGGCGCAAAAGGGCCCGAGCCGTCGCGAGTTTGGCGAGGGGATCCTGCTGAAACTACTGACGGATCTGCCAACCGTCATGACGCTGACCCGCTACCGCGCGTCCGTGCAGGGCGCATACCTGCGCGTGGACGTGGATGGCACGCTGGATCGGAGCGGTCGGGCGCTGCAGCTGCACGCGTTTGTCGGCGTGACCGACGTGCTGGGGCCGACGCCGCCGCGCCACTGGCCGATTTTGCGCGCGGCGCTCAAGAGCGACGACATCATTGTCTACGCCGGCCATTCCGGCGTCGGCGAGAACTTTCGCCTGCAGCGCATCCTGGACGACGCCAAGCTGACCGCGGCGGAATTTGCCAAGGAATTCAAAGAGGCGCCTTTTCAGCTGATCGCCTTCTTGAGCTGTTATTCCTACATGTATTTCGGCCGCGATCTGCAAGCTGCCGCGCAACACGCCGCCGGCCGGGCGTTCGTCTACACCGGGAGCCCGTACACCAAAGGCGATCGCGGCACGCTGGCGATCCTCGACGTGGTCGATCAGGCGCTCGCAGGGCGCCGCGAGCCGGTGAAACTGCGCAACATCGCCGCGGATGACTTCTTGCTGCTCAAGGAAGTGCCGCCGCTGCACTGATCGTCTGGTCGAAACAAACCCGAAATAAGCCTATGCAACGCATCTGTTGATTCGGCAGTGTTGCACCCTTGTCGACAAATCGTTTCAAGGATTCAATCGCAGAGCTTGGTCCATCAGGGCCGATTGCTGAGTTGGCCATTTGTGCGAACCCGCCGCTGGAGTCCCATGCGCGTCCTGAAATTCTCTGCGCTCTCGCGCCGTTTCCTCAACAACGCCACGCTTTCGGGTATTCCCGTCCTGCTCCTCGCCTTGAGCGTGGGCGCGGTGACCGCCTGCGAGGACGGCCCGTACCAGACCTTCAAGCCCGCCCCGAGCGGCGCCGGTCAGCTGTGGAATGACGGCAACACCCCGATTCCCACAGACAATTCGCCGACGCAGAGCTTTCAGACGGACTTTGCCGGCGGCACCAACAAGCAGGTGATCTGCACCGGCGAGGAGCGCAAGGCGCGCTGGGCCAAGATGGTGACGCAGCCGATCATCCCGCCGACGCAAGCCGCGGGCATCGACGGTGTCGGCGGTCCGACCTGGGCCGGGCTGACCATCGAGCAGGCTGAAACCAGTGGCATCACCGACGCCGACGGCACCGTGCACGGGCTCTGCCAGTCGACCAGCGATGGCGACCTCTTCGGCGATGGCACGCTGGTCAACCAGTGGGGCGACAACGGCGAGGTCTGGGCCAAGTACGACCTGTCGAACCACAACAAGATCGAGTGGATCACCGTCAATCAGGGCTACCTGGGCACGATGGACTTCAAGAGCCGCGACGGGAAAGACACATTCCGCATTGGGCTGGACACGCAGATCACCAAAAACGGCAAGAATTACGAGCTGAACTGGGACGATGACACGAAATTCGGCCTGGAAGCGACCGAGCTGGCCGACGCGCTTTTTGCCACGTTCGCGCCGGAGCTGCCCGCGGAGACGGTCGGGACGGCGTCGTGCATTTCTTCGGGCCACTGCACCAAGACGCAGTTTCCGGACGTCGGCGCGCTGCGTATCTACCCGCTGGGCCTGCACATTTGGGTGAACAGCCCGCTGGCCGCCCAGCCGACGCCGTCCAAGCCGGAGCGCATCGACCTGCGCCTGCCGCGCGTGATGCCGTACACGCTGGGCGCGCCGGAACTCAAGCTCGACGCCGATGGCCCGACCACCGTCATCACAAAGCTCGGCGCGGATGGCAGCAAGGTCTGCAACCTCAAGCTGGGCATGACCTGGGCAGATTTCTTGGGGAATTGCGTGCGGACGACCGGCATCCAGGCCAAAGACGACGTCACGTACAACAAGCTGACCGGCAACATCATGCACGACGCGGAGGTCTTCATCTTTGACACTTCGGGTGTCGATCTGAACTTCAAGTCGTCGACGCTCGGGCCGTTCTCTGTGGTCCTGGACGCTGCGCGGCCGGTGGACGCGGACACTGCGGTGGAGGTGACGTTTGACGCGAACACGCTGGGTCACCTGAAAAATGACTGGAGCGCGGACGATTCCGTCAATGATCTGCATGGTTCGGGCGCCGTGTACTTTGAATACGCGCGGCTCGTGCAGCAGGGCATCAACGACGCGCTGAAAAAGCAGAATCCGGCGGCTGTGACGCACGAACTCGGCGATCCGGCGTGCCTCTGGCCCGACATCCCGAACAACGGTTACGACCCGTCGACGTTTGTACCTGCTCAAAATTGCACGGGTTTCGAAGGTTTCGTCACCGCCGCGCTTCCCGGCAGCGGCACCGCGAGCGACCTCGACCGCATCCGCCTGGGGCAGAACGCCGGCTTGGTCATCGGCACGCTCGGCTTGAAGCCCGGCAAGCCGATCGTCGCATTCTGCATGGACGCCAACGGCGACATCAACAGCGGCTATTCGTATTGCGGCGCCGCGGACAACTACGGCAAGCAGGGCGCGATGTGGGACACGTCCTTCCAGCGCGTCACGCAATTCCTGGGCAATGGTAAACTCGCGAATCTGCCTCCGGAAATTCGCGATCGCCGCTTCTACTTCAAGCAGTTCGTCATCGCGCTGCTGAAGTATCTGATGGTGGAAGGCCAGTCGCCCATGCCGGATCTGGCGACCGTGAACGTGGACTTGAACGACCTGTTCTTCGACTCGCAGGGCGCGGGCCAGTACGAGTACGCCGATTACGTCGACCGCCGCTTTGTCTCCGCGACGCAGGTCCCGACGGACTTTGTCGTCACCGCCGACATCTTGAACGGCACACTGTATTCCTATGAATTCACGCGCTTTTTCTATCGCGACGAGGCGTCGATTTACCAGGTGACCCGCACCAACCAGTCGGACCCGCTGGGCAAGGAAAACCTGGTGACGCTGACCAACCTGTTTGGCAGCCCGGTGCTGGCGGCCGCCTACGCGGATCACCCGAAACGCTCGGCGTATCAGTGCGGTTCGGCGGATTGGACGACGGCAGCGGATTTCACCAAAGTCCAGACCGATTGCGAAGGCCAGCTGCCGCCGCTGGACCCGGCGTACATGTCGGATCCGACCGACCCGAACGCGCCGCCGGCCATCCCGCTGCGTGAAAACGGGGTGCCGATCCTGACGCCTTATCCCGCGGCGTTTGCCGGCAAGGGCACGCCGTTTACGTTGGGCTCGACGAACCTGCACCTGATCGAGACGTTCCCGGCGTACCAAGCCGCGCACGTCACGGTGCCGCGCTTCGTTGTGCCGTACGACCCGACCTCGGGCATCGCGCAGGTGCTGGACGTGCTTGTGGAGCCGTGGGTGCCCAAGCAGCCGAGCGTCGGTTGGCCGTGGCCCGTGAACGCGCAGGTCGACAAGCTCGTGGAAGCGCACAACGCGGATTTCTCGGGCATTACGACGAGCGCGAACATCTCCTACCAGCTGGCCGATTCGGGCACGATGACGATGCAGGCCGTTGAAACTACGAGCTTTCTGGGCGACGTGTTCCTGTGCCAGGACCCGGTCACGGGCGACTTGCTGCGCACGCGGATGTACGGCTCGGTTCAGACGATGCTGGACTGGATCGACGCGCACCCGGGCGTGTACGACGCGTGCGACCTTCTGGTGCGCTACAGCCCGTACAACAACTTCCCGGATTACATCATCTCGCGCACCAACGGCGTCATCGTCGGCGTCACGCCGGGCGGTGGCTACGGGCGCGTCAATGACGCCACGCTGTTTACACCAGGCGATTATTGACCGCCCAGCAGATGTCCTTGAACTAATTGCGAATTCCGACTCTTGAACGACGAAGGTACCTCATGAAACTCACCCTCTGGCTGATCGCTCTTGTCGCTGCGCTCTTGCCTGCTTGCGTTCAGGATCGCCCGGCGCGCAATGGCGTGTTCAACGAGAACCAGTACGTCCGCAAGGACTTCCTGATCCGCTCGGGCGATGATTCCGGCGACGCGACGCCGACCGCCGATCCGGGCTGGATTCTGAAGGCGACGATCGTCCAGACGTCATCCCCGAATCCGATCAGCGGCGACGCGGTCAGCATCTTCCCGGGTATGGAAAACGGCGGCGCGCTCGTGCGTTTTCGCGTCACGCAAAACAAGCTGGAGATGCTGGACCAGCGCGAGCTGTCGGCGGATGGCTCGGTGGGCAAGACCGAGGAAGTGCTGGACGCGTGGCCGGCGGTGAATGTCGACTTGAAGTACCGGGTGAATCTGGACGGCGAGACGACTAATTTTTACGAGGAAAATCAGGAACTTCCTTGGGATCAGCGCCAGTGGGTCAAAGTCCAGTTCGACAAGAACGACCTGAGCGACGTCAACGTGTTTGGCCCGTTCACGACGTACGGCTTGAGCCGCTGCACGGACGCGTCGGCGTCGAGCGTCACGTTGGTGACGAATTCGTTCGTGGCGAACACGGACAGCAGCTACTTGACGTGGACCAACGAAATCACGGTCGCGGTGCGCTGGGACGACGCGAGTTGCGTTCAGGCGTACGGACCCATGGGCGACGTTGCGCAGGCCATGGGTCGCAACAACGTGACGTTCCGCGTGATGTACTCGCTGACGCGCGCGAACCCGGCGCCGACCTACGTCCCGCTGGAGATCGCCGAGAAGGACCCGATTCACCACAAGTACGGACCGATTGAGTACACGAAGATCGGCCGCGATGCTGACACCGGGCTGCTCGCGGCCAAGCAGCTGGTCATGCGTTTTGACCCGACCAAGCCGATCGTCTTCTATTTCGCCCAGGGCTTTCCGGACCAGTACAAGCCGGTCTTCACGGGACCCGGCGGCGTGGTGGAGCGGACCAACCTGCTGTTTGAGGCGGCGGGCGCGGCGGCGCGGCTGACGTTCAAGGAGTTTGACGCGGATCTCGACCCGAATCCCGACAACCGGCCCCCGGAGCTGGTCAACGGCCGGCAATACGGCGACGTGCGCTTCAACTTCGTGCGCTGGCTGAGCGACAAGGACACGGAAGACTCGTTCGCCGGTATCGCGCAGTTCGTGACCGATCCGCGCACCGGCGAGACGCTGACGGCGTCGATTAACCTCAATGATTTCGCAATCAAGGACTACTACGTGCAGCGGCTGGACTTCTACCTCCAGACCGTCGGCGCCAGCGCAGGTATCAACGGCTCGACGGCGTGGCCGGACCTCTGCCCGGACGGCACGGTGCCCGCGTGCTACACGACGAACAACGACACGCCGATCGACTGCGACGCGACCCATACGCCGCGCTGCAAGTACACGGACTCCGGCGCGCCGGGCGTCGTCGGGACGTGCACGGACGGCGCCACGGTGCCAATCGTCAATGCGACGGTCGCCGCAGTGCACAACGCGACGTCGCCGGTGTTTGGCAAGATGCAGGAATATTTGCAAAAGCCAGTGGCGACCTTTGGCCCGCTGGGGCCCACGGATTTCATCCAGCCGCCGGACGCGGACTTCCTCAAGGCCTACTTTTCGCTGATGCCGTATTACATTTATGCTGACCCGGCGATGAACGCGTTTGTGACGCCGGAAGGTCAGGGCGGCGTGAATGGTCCGAGCGCGGTGTGGGCGGCGCTCGCTTCCGAGGCGCAATTCCAGAAGATCGCTGGCGATATCGACCACGGCCTCTCGCCATTTGACGCCGCGGGCGCGAACGGCCTGGTTCAGGGGACGGCGTTTGCCAACCAGTGGCGCCAGCTGACGCTCAACCACCAGCAGCTGCCCAAGCTGATGCACATGGCGCGGCCGTACTTGATGAAAGACGCGCCAGAAGCGTTCACGTTTGAGCGGATGATGGCCAAGGACGCGCGGCACTGCGTCGGCGGCAAGTGGGAGACCAAGGACCAGTGGACGACCAACTTGATTCAGAGCTACTGGTCGCAGGTCATGTGGCACGAATTCGGCCACGTGATGGGCCTCGAGCACAACTTCATGGGCTCAGTCGACGCCAACAACTTCCTGAAGGACCCGACAACCGGCAAGGTCGGCCTCTATTCGTCGTCGGTGATGGAATACAACGCCGGTCCGGACCGCGTGTTTTGGACGCCGGATTGGGCGCCGTATGACGCGGGCGCGATTGCCTGGATCTACGCCAACAACCAGTTGAATGGCGCGGCGGGCGACTCAATCTCCGGCCAGGCGTCGCCGACGGTGCCGTGGAATGACCCCAAGGGCTTCACGCCCGCCGGCGTGGAGACGCAGTTCCTGTTTTGCTCGCACCAGCACTTGTCGTTTACGCCGCTGTGCCGCGAAGGCGATGCGGGCACGACGCCGAGCGAGATTATCGCCAATGATCTCGATAAGTACGAGTGGCAGTACCAGTGGAACAACTTCCGCACCTATCGCAAGTTCTGGAACGTCAGCGCGTACGCCAACATCCCGTCGGCGCTCATTGATGACTCGCGGCGCTTCATTCCGATGTGGTGGTTTGACTGGGACACCGCGGATTTGACCGATTCGCTGCGCCGCCAGGGCTTCAAGAACCCGGACCCGAACGGCTCGGACGTGGATTACTACGTGCAGCTGACCAACAAGTTCAACGCCGAAATGTCGCGTGCAAACATGATGGTGGCGGCGTTCCACAAGGCCGTGATCCAGCAGACGTCGGGCGAGCGGCCGTACAAAACGACCTACGACCCATACTACGGCGATGTGACCCAGCAGGGCATCATCCTGGACAAGCTGTTTGCGATGCAGTCCTGGGTCGCGCTGTGGCCGACGGGCAACATCTATGACCAGAACCAGGCGGGCTCCTACCTCTCGTCGTACGAAGGCTACGGCGATGCGTCGTTCAACACGCTGGCGGAGGACGTCGTGACGTCCATGATTGGCGGCCAGTACGACGTGTACACGTATTTCCGGCCGCTGGCGGTCGCGCAGTTTGCCCAGGACACGCACGATCCGTACTTTGGCGGCAACGTGCAGATCCGCGACTGGATCGGCGGCCATGTCTTCAATCGCCAACAGGATTTCCTGGACTACTTCCGTGGTCTGGCGGTTGATCATGCCTATCCGCAGGACACGTGCGACACGCTGGCGCACTGCACGTACAACCCGCAGCTGCCGCAGACGTCGTCCACGGACATCTACCACTCGGACACGTTCAACGAGTTCATCGGCCCGGATCTGCGGCGCTGGACGTGGGCGTACCTCGCCTCGCGCAACCAGTGGATCGCCATCGACCGGGACCGCAACATCGCCAGCTATCTGATTATTCGGCAGTATAACCAAGATGTTGTGAATCAGCAGGACGACGGCAATTTTCCCGGCGGCGCGTATGGCTACGAACTGGAGCTGAAGTATTTCCTCGATGCGTACACTCAGTACAACTAGGGCCACGCGGCTCAGCTTGGTCGTATGCGCGTGCGTGGGCTTGCTCACGTCCGCGTACGCGTACGCGGCGGGGCACGACAAGGGCAGCAACTCCACGGGCAGCGGCGCGGCATCTGGCCCTGGTGGCACCGGGTCCGGCGGCACGGAAGGCAGCGGCGCGTCCTCATACGGGGACGCGGCGGAGACAGTGGAACGCGACGTGACGGACAAGCCGTGGGAGATCGGCGGCGTCATCGAGACGCACCGGCTGTTCATTCAGAACGACCTGGAAGGCTACGCCAACAACAAGTACGTGAATTACCTGCACTTGTTTGCGCGCTGGGACTTCAGCAAGTGGGACGCCGTGGAGCTGCGCGGCTACCTGCTGGAGCGCTTTCTGGTCGACCCGGGCGAGACCGGGCTACGGCTGGACGACACCGTGCTGCACTATTCGCACCGCTTCAGCGGCATGCCGCAAGACTGGGGCGTCCGCGTGTACGCGAACATCACAGCGCCGACGTCCTTTTACAGCCAGTTGATGAGCCTGATTACGTCGCCGCGCGTCGGCGCCGAAGGCTCGTTTCACCACGGACCGTTTGCCGCGTCGCTGGTGATCTACGGCGAGACGTACATCACGCAGTATCGCCAGATGGCCGGTGGCAATCCGAACCCATGGTTTCACGGGGCTTTTTACCTCGACGCGTCGTATCGCCTGCCGCTGCTGTCCTCGCTGAGCGAGCCGCTGACGTTTGGCGCGATGGTCACCGTGCACCGGACTTGGCTGCGCGATGCTGCGGGCGGCGGGACGCAGCCCGGTGCGCTGGGGGCAGTGGCGGACGGGACGTATGACGGCCAGCCCGTTCAAGGCTCTTATGGCGGTCAGGTCTACCTGCGCTACCGGCTGCCAACGCTGTCCGGCCTGCATTCCGACATCACCGGTGCGGTGGCGCAAGGTGATCCGACCCTGGGCTACACGTCCGACCTGCACGACGGCGTGGCCTACACCTACCTGTTTTGGCGCCAGAGCAGTCAGGTGTTTTTCGCCCTGTCAGCGCGGTACTGAACCTGCCGATCTCTCGCGGACACCAAGCGGCTTCGGTCAGACCGCTTGCGTCTCGGACGGGCGACCGCGCGCGCGTGCTCAGCCGTAGGAACGCACCGCGTTGATTACGGTCTGCACCGGGTGCTGAAACAGCAGGTTGAATTCCAGCATCGGCCCGACCGTGCAGCGCGAACACGGCGTGCTGCGGTCCCAGTCGCGTTGCCAGTCACCGTTCAGCAGATTCACCGACGTCGTTTGGCCGCGCGCGAACGTGCACGGGAAGGCGTTGCCCATGGGGTCGATGAACAGGAAGCCGCGGCCGGCAACGCAGTGCGCGGCGGGGTCCGCCACCGAGGAAGCGCGGTAATCGGGCCACTGGGCCAACGTCTCCAGATAGCCGATCGAGCTTGCGACGGGTTCGCCTGCCGCTTTCAGCCGCAGCAGTCCGCGCCAGAACTGCCGAAGTTCGGCGTCCGTCGTGCCATCTGGCAGCGTACCGCGCGTGATGGGCGCGTCCAGGCACTGCATCTGAAAATGCATCCGGATGCCCAGCGTCCGTGCCTGTGCCAGCAGCCGCCGCGCGTCCTCCAGCGTGCCATGGCGCACAACGCAGATGCCGACGACGGTCTTGCCCGTCGCGACAAGCGCGCGAATCGCGTCGATCACCCCGCGCGACGAGCCCGCGCCGCGGTTGGCCTCGTGGGCCTCGCTTTCGCCGTCCAAGCTGGTGAGAATCAAGTCCGCCTGTTGCAGGACGCCGGGAAAGCGATGAAATAACGTAAGGTTGGAGCTGACGCTGATGAAGAAGCCGCGATCGCGCGCGAGCCCAATGACCTGGCCGATGTCGGTGCGGATCAGCGGTTCGCCGCCGACGAGCCCGAGGCGGCGGATGCCCATCGTCTTGAGCCGGTCGAACAGCTGCGCGACGCCGGCGAGATCGAGCTCGGGGCCGGCAAAGGACTGGAAATTACAGTAGGTGCAGCGCAGGTTGCAGCGGTCCGTGACGTTGAATGCCGCGGAAAACGGATGCGGCGCGCCGTCCAGCGCGTAAGCGAGATAGCTCGCGGCGTAGTGCGCGCCCATCTCCAGGCGGGTCCGGTCAAGCATCCGTGACCACCGGGGCCTTCTTTCGGGCTTTGTGCACGCGCGCGTCCTTCAACGCGAGCCGGCCAGCGCGCGGCTGCGCTTGTGCGCTTTCCTCGACGCCGCGCTCGCGCAGATGGCGAATCGTCATCTCGCTCAAGCGCTCGCGAATCACGGTCTCGCCGACCATTGACTGGCCCCATTTGTCGCACCGTCGGGCGAGGGTCTCGTCGTAGTTGAAGCGATCGCACGCCGTTGTGGACGCGATCGGGAGAATCGACCGGGGCGTGCGGGAGAGGTCGAAGCGGTGCCAAAAGACCGGCAGCACCTGCGCCGCGAGGCGGGCGAACGACGGCAGGCGCCCGAGACGCGCAGTTGCGACCGTGTCCACCGTCAGCGCTTGGAGGAGCTGCGTGGTCGTCAGCGGCTTGGCGGCCAAGCGCGCGTCCAGGCGGCGGTCGAGCGCGTCGCAATCGAAGAAGTGGTCAAACGAAACCCACTGCTCGCCCACGCGAAAGAGCCCGGTGAACTGCGAGTTCTCGCACAGCGGCAGCTTCAACAGCGCGGTCACAATCCCCATCAGTTTTTGCAGCACGTACGCGTGGCGGCGCTCGGTGTGCATCGGCAGCGCGGCGACAATCTCGTCCATCATGCGATCGACCGAGACCACCGCGTCGGCGGTCATGTCGCGCGCACCGCCAACCGCAACCGCATTTTGAAACGCGATTGCGCGGACAAAATCGTTGGCCATGGCGTAATCCATGATCGATCGCATCCGCGCGTGGCGTTCAGCAGCCGGCGCTTGGGCGCTGACCGGGTCAAACGTCAAACAGAGCGCCGTTGGCACCTTGTGTTTGCGCAAGTTTTCCAGAGCGGCAAGCTTGCGTTCGCGCACGTTCTTGACCGAGAACGCGGCGTAGCATTCCGGTGTAAAACCCTCAAATGTCATGCGCACTTCGCAGCGCCCGGCCGTGACCTCCACCAGCCGCTCCAGCGTCTCGGCCTTGGCGAGCGCCAGGCCATTGGTGCAGACGCGAAGCCGTTTTCCATGCGCGTGGGTGATGCGGGCGAATTCAAAAAACTGCGGATGGCTGAAGGGCTCGCCGCCGGCCAGTCCCACGCAGTCGCCGTCCCAGGCGCGCACTTCGGTCTCGAACCGCGTCAAGTCGAATTTGCCGAAATAAGCGTGGGTGTTGGCTTCATTGAGGCAATAGCTGCAGCCCAAATTGCAGGCGTCGGTGATGAAAAAGTAGTTGTTCGCGGGCGGATTCGGCGGCGCGTCGTCCGGAAACAGCGCGTGGTAGGCCTTGTCAAACCGCTCAAAGGCCTCGCCGCCGCGCGACGTCAGGAAGCGGCGCTCGCCGTGCGTCGGGCAGCTGCGGACGAGGTAGACTTCCTCGCCCAAACGCTCGACGTGCGCCGTGACGTCGATGAGGCAGACGTCACAGATCGAGGCGAACGTTCGGCCCATCGTGAGTCCCGAGGACGCGAGTGGAGCAGCGTTCATGGCCATCGAGACCCCGAAAATGCGAAAGGCTTCTCACCATCGGTGCCGCGCAGTGACTTCCCCGCGCAACTCAGACGACTGGCCAGTCTGGCATTTGTTGTCGGGTGGATCAAGCCAAATTCAGCGCCCGGCCAGCAGAAGTGGCAGAGTGGCGCGGCGCCGCAACAGCATGAGCGTGCGGGCTGTCGGCGGCCGCTCACGGATTCGCAACCGTCGGCGGACGCTCGCGCAGATGCCGCAGCGACATCTCACTGGCCAGCTCAGAGATGACCTTGCCGTTGACGTTCGTGAAGACTGTCTTGTCGCAGCGGCGGGCGACCGAGCCATCAAAATTGTAGCGGTCGCAGACGGTTGTCGACGCGATGGGCAAGATGGAGCGGGGAACCTTGGAGAGCTCGAACCCGCGCAGGAACACGGGCAGCACCTGCCAACCCAGGCGCAGTAACGCCGGCAACTGCCGAACCCGCACGGACAAGACCATGAGCGACGTCAGCAGGCGCACCAGCCCGACCCGGCTGGTCGGTGGAACCTTCAGCGCGGCATCGAGGCGGCGGTCGAGCGCGTCGCAATCGAACAGGTCGTTGAGCGTCAGCCACCGATCCCCGACGCGAAAAAGCGGGACGACCTGAATCTGTTCGCACAAGGGCACCTGAAGCGCAGCCGTGGCCAGCCCGAGCAACTTCTGACCGACGTAGACGTGGCGTCGCTCGATGGGCACCGGCAACGCGGCGACGATGTCGTCCATTGAGCGGTCGACCGACGACAGATCGGACGAATCGATGTCCTTGGCACCGCCAATCGCCGCCGCGACCTGAAAGGCGACGGCATGGACGAACGGGTGTTCAGCGGCGTAATCAATGAGTGCACGAATCGACCGCGCGCGCTCGTGCGGCGGCCGCTTGGTCTGCCCCGGCTCAAGTGTCGCGTGCAGGGCAACGGAGACGTCATGCTTGACGATGTTCTTGAGCGCCGCGACTTTGCGCTCATGGGCCCGCCCAACCGGCAGATGGTCGTACAGCTCAGGCGTGAACCCTTCAAAAGTCATGTGGATTTCGCAGTCGCCGCCCGTCACTGCGACCAATCGCTCGACCTTCTTTTCGTCCGCCAGCGCCAAGCCGTTGGTGAAAATCACGACGCGTTTCTGGTGCCGGTGCGCCGCTGCGGCGAACTCATCCCACCGGCGATGGGAGAAAGGCTCGCCGCCAATGAGGCTGATGCGATCGCCGTGCCACTCGGCCAAGTCCGCTTCAAAGCGTTGGAGGTCGTATTCGCCGAAATACTCGTGAACGTTCGCCTCGTTCAGGCAATACGTGCAGCCAAGGTTGCAAGCGTTCGTGATGAAGAAAAACCGCTGTACCGGCGGCGTGACCGGCTGGCCATCGGGAAACAGCGCGTGATAGGCGCGGTCGAAGCGCTCGTAGTCATCGCCGTTGTGCGAGACCAGGACGTCGCGCTCGCCGTGGTCCGGGCACGTGCGGCGGTAGTAGACGTCATTGCCGCGGCGCATGACCCGGCCGGGTGCGTCCTGCAGGCAGATGTCGCAGATGGAATCGAAGGTCCGGGGGGCGAGCTGCGGGGCGGCAACTGCGTGGGTGGCGCGACGGTGGTCCGCCGTGAACTGTGTGACGTGTTCTGCTGTATCCACCACGCGCGACCCCGCCTCGACCGGCCCGGGGCGGATCCGCCGCCAATCCACGCCGCCAAGGCCAGTCTGAACTCGCGGTGGGTGGGCGTCAAGCGCGAGACGGGCGGCGCTGGCAGGCCGGCGCGACGCGGTTGGCCGACCGTGAATTCGGCGGGACAATCGACGCTGACTGCGCAGATAACCTGTGTTGGCGCGCCCCTAGCCGATCGGCGCTTGACGCGACCGGAAGCGGAAGGCACATTGCCAGAGCGGGCTGTGGCCGCAGCCATCAGGAACAGCATGAATCCGCTCGACGTGGCCCGACTGGGCGCGGCCTATGCCACGAGTCTCGCTGCGTACGCCGTGGGTGGTACGCCGCGGCCGTTTTCCGCCTCGTTTTCCGTGACGGACCGCTGCAACCTCCGCTGCGCGTACTGCAATTTCCCCAACCTCGCCGACCGCGAGCTGACCACGGCCGAGATCGGGACCCTGTTCGAGCGGTTGTGGCGGATGGGAATTCGGCGCTTGGGCATTGTCGGCGGCGAGCCCATGGTGCGCAAGGATTTGCCAGCGATTTTACAACTAGCTAAACAGAAAGGCTTTTTTCTGACGGTCAACTCCAACCTGACCCTCTTCGACCGCGTGCCGGATGCGCTTGGGGCTGCCGACCTGATCCTGACGAGCCTGGACGGCGACGGCTCCCAGGCAGAGCACGAGCGCGAGCGCGGCGACGGCAGCCATGACGGCGTCCTCGCGGCGATTGAAACGCTTGTGCGGCGCGGACAGCGCGTCGTGGCCATCAGCGTCGTCCGGGACGCCGATGTGGACGTGGCCAAGCGGCTGCTCGAGCGCGCAGCCAAGTTGGGGATTGGCATACACTTTCAGGCGCAATGCGTCGATGCGCCGGTCGTGCGTGGCGCGCTTCCGCCGGGCCTTGTCAACGCGCACATGCGCCATTTCTGGCAGGAGCTGGAGGCGCTGCGCCGTGAAGGCGCCGCTATCGCCAGCAGCGGTGACTACTTGCAAGCCCTCGCGCGCTGGCCGGATTTTCGCCAATCGGCGCGCTTGGTGGCCGGTGAGCGCTGCGCTGCGGGGCGCGGCTTCCTGTTCATCGACCCCGTCGGCCGCGGCTGGCCGTGTGCCTACACGCGCGGTGTCGCGGGTTCCGTTGACCTGCTCGCCGACAGTTGGGCCGAATCCTGGAGCCGCGAGACGCCCTGCAACACGTGCTCGGTGGGACCGATGCTGGAGTTCAACGTGCTGTTCAAGCGGCCGCTTTCTGCGGCGAGCAACGCCCTCGCGAGCTATCTGCTCTGACGCAACGGCCGTCGGGGCCAGTCGAGCCTGGCGCTGCGCTCGACCTCAATGGCCGCGCAGCTGCAAGAGTACCGACAACCACACGACGGCGAACGCCGCCTTGGCCACCAGCCATGCAGCTGCCGGACCGCGCACGGCGAGTGCGGCAGCCATGGGTCCGAGACCGCACAAGGCGATGGCCGGCCCGGTGATCGGCCAGGCCCAGGACGTCAACGCGATGGAGAGGCCGCTGATGCAGGCAAGGCTCAGGGGGACCGAACGCGCGCCTGTGGTCAGGATTCCCGCGCGGCGGTCAACCTTGCGGTCCAGCAAGGTCTGGAAAACGTGACTGCTGGCGGTCATCAACACGACGCCCAGCACGAGCTGCGGGCGATCCGTCAGCATGCCGGCAAATAGGCCGCCCCACACACCGACCGCCACGAAGTCAAGCACGGGGACCGGCTTGAACCAGCGCGAATACGCGGCGTTGCAAGCCATCACCGCGAGGGCGAAGACACCGGAGCGAGGCCCCATCGCCGCCGTCGTGAGCAGCGCCGAGAGCAGCGCCAAGGCCGCCGACGCGCCGTGGAAAAAACCGGCGTGCCCCACGAGCAGCTTGGACAGGCGCGCGTCTTTGCGGGGATTGTCGAGGTCGGCACGCGCATCGGTCATGTCGTTGTGCGCATACATCTGCACCATGACAAGCAGACAGCAGGCCATGTCCACGACCGCAGGCAGCGGCGCTGCGCCGCTAAACCACAGCAGCGAGGCCGCGATCCCCAGGAGTGCGCCCTCGCCGGTCCGGATGCGCAGGAACAACGGCGCGAGCAGGCCATACGCTGCAGAGGCCACGCCAAGCTGCAGATCCGGCGCGCGCGCTTCGGGCGGCGCTACGTTGCTTTGGGCCATTGCCGACGCGGGAGCTTGGGGTGGCGCTGGTTGCGTATCACCTCGGCTCATTTCCACTCCCGTCGGTACAAACCGCGCAAGCCCTTGTACGACTGGGCTGCCCGCCACGCCGCGGCGATGACGCGATTGCCCCACCAGAAGTTGACGGCGAGGCTCGTGTCAAGCGAGCGCACGTGGTGCCACCAGCCCGGCGGAATGTACATCGCCTCGCCGGGGCCAATGATGCCGCGTACCGGACGCGCCCGTTGCGCAGACCGGAACGCCTCGAAGTCGGGATTCTCCGGGTCAAATCGCGAGAAGTTGGGCATCTTGGA
Source organism: uncultured Myxococcales bacterium (assembly GCA_903929795.1). Taxonomy (GTDB): domain Bacteria; phylum Myxococcota_A; class UBA9042; order UBA9042; family UBA9042; genus CAIYBN01. Next base: position 83,441 of record CAIYWC010000185.1, read on the forward strand.
CGTGGGGGCGTTCGGGTAGACGTGCAGACCGTCCAGCGGCGGGTACAGCAGCACGCGGCGATGCCCAAACGCCAACTGCAGGAAATTGCGCGGCATGTCCCAATGCAGTGGCGTCACGGTGCCGGGAGCCGCCAGCCACACGCGGGACCGCAAGAAGGGCGCATCGGCACAGTACACGGGGGGCGGCATGTTGTCCGTGAAAGCCGCTGGCATCTCCGTCAGCGGCACCGAGACGTGCCAGCCGGGATCGGCGCCGTCCGCGAGCGCGCGCGTGACCTCGTCCAGCCGAATGCGTTGGAAGTGCACGCCGGCCTCGGGACTCGTCCGCAGGTTGCCGCCGTCAGTCCGCAGCGCCGAAACCTCGCGATCACCCAACGCCGCGAGCAGGCGCTCCATGGTCCAGAAATTGCCGTCCGCGACGCGTATCACCACAGGCTTGCCCGGCCGCAGGTACTGCCGCACGAAGTCCGCGCGCGACAGCGTATCCACGCGCGGGATTTCTTCGATGGCCTGATCGGCTAATGGGTCTGCGACGCACTTCATTGAAACTCCATGATATCGATCTGACCCATACGCGCCACGACGCGCAGGTGCGGCGCCCAGGCATCGTGATTCAGCGTGCGCCACAGGCGTGGATCTTTCCGGAACACGAACATGCTGCCCTTGGGTACTTTAGCGATGTCAAGGTCGTTTGAAAATATCCCACTTTCCGAGGCGGGCCATGCCGCCAACACCGCTTGCCGCTGGCCGTTGTTCGGGTTGGTCAGCCTGGAGAGGACCACCTTGACATCTTCCTGATAAAGCAGGTGGACTTTGGCCTGAGCGGCCGCACCGCCCAGCCGCCCGACCTTCAGCGAGAGCAGGTGCATGTTGGTGTACACGTCCACCCCGTCGGCCGGGTGGCCGTGATCGACAAGCCACGTGGCCGCTTCGCCTGTCCGCTGGTGTTCCGCTGCGTTGGCGTCGAGCGGCGCCAGGACCCAGGCCGAGGGCAGCGCCAGTTGGCACACGAGCAGCGTCATGACCTTGCGCGCGTTCACTGTGACCGCCAGGGCAAGGCCGACCAAGCTGACGGTCAGCCAGATGAGCGTGGGGACGGGCAGTCCGCGGGGATCCGTCCACGGCAGCACCGCCGCGAGAACAGCCGTCGCTGCGAGTCCGAGGCGTGCCGGATCGCGAAACGCGGCGACCGATGGACGTGACTCGGCGTCATGCAGCCAGCGCGCAGTCCCAATCGCGAGCATGGGCAGAATGACCACGAAATAGCGCGCGCCCCGGCCATTGAACAGGCCGATGAACGGGAAGATATTGAGGAGCACAAACAGGATCACGGCGTAGCGCGCAAGCACGCGGTAGGGCCCCGGGCCTTCACGCGCCGTGCCCCAAAAGGCCATCGGCGCAAGTGGGCTGAAGGCGACCATTTCGCGAATCACACTCGCCGGATTCGTGCTGGCGCGATCCATCTGCATGTCGGCACCGTTGGGCCCCCAGGCGCCCTGCGGAGGGTGCGGCGGGAAGTGTAGCCACCAGATTGGGTCGAAATGGTACACCGCCCCGGACACCACGTAGACCAGGCTGAACGTGCAAACCGCGGCGGCGAATCGCCAATGGCGCTCCGTCACGAGCATGTACACGGTGACCATCGCGGTCAGCAGGCCGAGTTCGATCCGCACCAGCGGCAGGATCCCGAGGACCAGCGCAGCCGGCAGCCACTTCCGACGCACCAGCCACAGCCAAGCGAAGAGCGCGACGCCCAGTTGGCCTTCGCAGATCGAATTGCCCCCTTGCGCGGAAATCAACGCCGCAGAACAGGTCGCGGAAATCAGGGCAGGGAGATGCACCGGTCGCACCTTTAGCTCGCGCGCGAGCCCCGACAGCAGCGGCAGCGTCAGGGCGGAAGCCGCGAGATGCGCCATCAAGAAGGCGTTCTGGCCGGCCATTGCCGGCAAAGCGTACAGCGCGGCAGCGACCGGCCTGGCCCGCAGACAGAAGAACGTGGCCACCGGCGCGCGAAACAACGCGGTGGCCCCGGACCACAGACCCATGCCTTCGTCCGTCCAGGCGTTGCCGGTATGGATTTGCCACGCGCCACGCGCACAGAACGCCGCCACGATCAACCACAGCCCCCAGCGCCGCGAGAGCAGGGACTGGAGGGCGTCGTTGACCGTCCGCAGCGGGTCCGGGTGCGTAGGCAGCATAGGCGTCACTTCAATTGTCGTGTGTGCTGATGTTGGCCGCGGCACGGATCATCACCGCTCCCCGAGGCCAGCGTACCACGTAAGCCGCTGCGGCGCCACGTCCAGACCGACTTGCCGCGGGCCGAACTGCGCCTGTTTTCGCAGCAAGTCCCGCACAAACCCGGGCCACTTCGCCCAGACATCGCGGCGCCAAAGTCGCGGTTGCTCGCCTCGGTCCGCGGCACGTGAGCCCGGCGGGCGTGCAATGGACGGGCCTCGTCCAGCGGCGACTCCCACGGCCGCTGGGAGCCCACCCGATGTGGGTGGGAACCGCCAGGATGTTCGCGCCTCACCGATTTCTGCCGCGGCTCCCGGCAAAATGTCACACGCGCTGCATTCGGTTTGCGGCCACGGCGTGGCCAATCCCGCAACCGTTTCCCGCGTTTCATCCAATTGTCACACGCCCCGGGCATCTTCCCCCTTCGCGCCGTCCCTCGACGCGCGACGAGACGCCCATGCCGACGCCCAATGCCATCCCGATGCCGCTCCAGCACATCGCCAGCCGGCCTCGCCGCGAACTGCCTGAAGATACACAAGTTCCTGTCCGCGGTCTGCCGATTCGTCAGCCGCCGCGGTGGCACGCGCCGCTGGAATGGCTTGTCCGCGGCCTGGCGATGCTGGCGGTGCTGGCGATCGCGCTGATCTTCGCGTTCTTGCTGAAATCCGCTTTGCCCATGTGGACTTCCGCGGAAGTGCGCAAGGAAGTGACCCAGGCGCAGATGTGGTTCGCGACGCTGTGGCCGGGGTACGATACGCCGCAAAATATTTGGCAGCCTGTGTCGGAAATTCCCAAGTTTGGCCTGTGGCCGCTGGTGACGGGGACCCTCAAGAGCACGTTGGTGTCGATGCTCATCGCCGGGCCGCTGGGCGTCGCGGCGGCGATCTTCGTGGCGTTCTATGCCCGCGGGCGGCTGCGCGAGTTCCTGAAGCCGACGCTGGAGCTGCTGGCCGGTATCCCCTCGGTCGTACTGGGTTTTTTCGCACTCGTGTCGCTGGCGACGTGGCTGCAGGACGCTTTCGGCTTTGACTCGCGGTTGAACGCGATTGTCTCCGGCGTCGCGCTCTCGATCGCCATCATCCCGGTTGTGTTCACGATTTCCGAGGAGGCGATCGGCGCCGTACCCGCGACCTACGTCGAGGCGTCGATGGCGCTGGGCGCCGCGAAGTGGCAGACGATCCTGAAAGTCGTGATTCCGACGGCCGCGCCCGGCATCGCGTCTGCGATCGCGCTGGGGTTTGGCCGCGCCGTGGGTGAGACGATGGTCGTGCTCATGGCGTCGGGCAACGCAGCGATAACCTCATGGAATCCAGCGGATTCGGTTCGCACGCTCTCGGCGACGGTGGCGTCGGAGCTGGGCGAGGTGGTCTTTGGCTCGGCGCACTACGCGGTGCTGTTCTACCTCGGCCTGCTGCTGTTCGTGTTCACGTCGCTGCTGAACGTGCTCGGCGGGCGCATCATCGACGCGCAAAAAGCCAAAGTGAAGTCGAGGTAACCCGTGGCTTATGGCGACAAAGTCCGCTTCGCGCGGGCAAAAATCGGCGATGGAGCGATGATCGTCGCCTCTTGTTCTGCGGTGCTGCTGCTGCTCATGGCGCTTGCGCTCCTGCTGGGCGACGTGGCGGTGCACGCGCGCGAAAAGCTGTCGTGGACGTTCATCAGCCAGGCGCCGGAGAACGGCATGATGGGCGGCGGCATCTTCCCGGCGATCCTCGGAACGGCGATGCTGGTGCTGCTGATGACGGCGATCAGCGTGCCGATCGGCGTGGCGA
>CAIYWC010000186.1 GCA_903929795.1 uncultured Myxococcales bacterium
CGCGGCCAGGACGAAGTGACCGCGCTGGAGGGTGCGCGTTTTGGCGAAACGCCGCGGTTTTGGGGAAGCGGCAACAGTACTACATCAGGGTACTACATTTTTCCGGGAGCCGCTTTTTGCAGGCCCCCGGAACGACAACGCCCCGGCGGGCGAACCAACCGGGGCGCTGCCGCTGAGCAGCCTGGAGTCGCTGTCAAGAAGCCTTCGATTTCTCGGCTTCCTCAGGCTTCACCACGCGCAGCACGGGCCGCACCCGCACGAGTGCATCGGCCTTTGCGTCGTCGCCCACGCCAGCGTCCCGCTGCGTCATAGGCTCGCTGGTGTGGCCCATGATGCTCCGCAGGGTGATGCGGTCCATGCCCTCGGCCAGCATCATCGTGTTCAAGCTGCGACGCATGACCTGAGGGCCGATCTTGTGGTCGATTTCCGCCGTTTTGCCGCGTTCAATCCAGACCTTCTGCGACGCATTGGGGTCGCAACGGACGTCGCCTCGCCACCGGAATGCGGGCCGTTTGGCAACCAACGACGCGCGACAAATGGCACGGGACGCCGATTTGTTGGCGTGCGGTCTCTCCCGCGCAAAAGGCCCACGGCGGACGGCAAATCCTCTGACGCCGCAAGGGGTTACTCGGGGCCGGGCACGACACCTCGGAACGCCATGCGGGATTCAGATTCCAAGAGGCGACTGAGAGCCGGCGCGACCTCGCGGGAACGGCGCGCGCCCAAGCCCAGCCAACCGCTCCATTTTTCGCCAAGCGCAATATCGCTCCACACGCATCGGCCCGGGTGCGACAGCTGGAACGGCTGGGCTTTCAAGTCCAGAACGCGCTTTTGGAGCGCTTCCGTTGACTCATCGCCCGGCAAGAACACGTGCTCCACCGGCACGCCGGCGTTGGCCAGCACTGTGCCGGTCCGCGCGACAAAGTCTGCCGCCAGCGCGTCTGCGCCGGGCAGTCGGCCATAGACCTCGGCGGTTTCGGGCAAATGGAGCCACCGAACGCCGGCGAGGCCGTGGTCCAGCAAATCGGCGAGCGTCTCGGATGTCAGGTCGTGCGCCAGGGTCTCGAGCCAGACCTCCAGCCCGCGTTCCGCAAGGAGGGCGATGATTTGCGGCAACGCCGGATGCAGCAAGGGCTCGGCGCCGGTCAAAATAACCCGACCGCTGCTGAACTCGAGCAGCTGGGGCAGGCGGTGGATGACGTTGCGCAAGGGAAACGGGTGCCGCACGCCATCGCGGGCGGTTGTGATGACCAGACGCGCGGCGGGGCTTGACGAGCCTTGTGCCAGAATGCGTTTGGCTGCCGGCCGTCGGGAAGGCGACGCGCCGATGGGCACGAACGCCTCATCACCATACAAGTCGGCGTAACCACGCGGAAAACCTTGGCACGTCGCGGTCAATGCGCACGCGGCGCAACGATCGGCCTTGGTGTACATGCTGTCGGCCACGGCGTTGCCGTCGGACTGCAGGAGCTCGTCGCGCAAGAACCAGTCGATGCTTTCGCCATACCGGCCATCCATGAGGCAGTACGGAATGTGGTGGTAGTACACGAGCAGACCCGCTTGGCGACCCACATCGATCGCCGCTCGCAGCTCGGGCGCGACTTCGGGGTATAGCACCTGGAACTCGTTGTACTCCGCACCCGGTGGCACCATCGGCGTCAGCGTGAGCACGACCCGAAGTCCACATTCGCGCTCGAGCTCGAGGAAAAGCGTCACAAGTTGAACAAGTTGCGGCGCATTGAGCGTCGTCACGACCGCCTTGACATGGACCGTGACTTCCGGGTGGCGCGCCAGATTGCGCAGCGCTTTCATGACGTTTTGGAACGTGCGCGGATGGCGTGCGAGCTTGTTTTGCGTGGCCGCATCCGGGCTATCGACGGAGAGGTGACAGAAACGCATCCCTGCAGCGACAAGGGAGTCGACCCGACGGCTGTCGGCGAGGCGCAGCCCGTTGGTTTGAATGCCGAAGAACTTGATGCCGTGCGCCGGGAGGCGGGCGATGACCTGGTCCAACTCTGGATGCACGAGCGGCTCGCCACCGGTGAGGATGGCGCGGTGGCATCCGTATGCAACACCGCGCGCGATTTGGGTGTCGATGGCGTCAAGCGTCTCGCGCGCTCCCACCTCCGTCGGCTTGAAGCAATAGACGCACTCCATGTTGCAGGCATTGCCCAAAAACACCAGCAGTGAACGGTCGAACCAGGAGAAAAATTGCTGCTCGGCCGGCGCGCTCTTGGTGAGGTCAACCCACGAGTTCAGGCGGAAAACGAGCGGGTCCATCGGCCTGAGACATTGCGCGGTCGAGTCGTTCGACATGCCACCTCCGAACTGGCTCGCGCCCGCTCTTTTGCGCCCGCAACAACCCGCCCTTGGTCATTCTGGACTCGGCAAACCGGTGAGTCAAGCGCGGTTCCCGGCGCGGTGGCGGGTCGAACTTGCCTTGGCGCTGCTGGTTCGGAGCCGCGATCGTTACGCGTTGGACACTGCAGCGCGGTTGCCAAGCTGCGCCTGGGTGAACTGGGCAATGCTGGCCAGAAGTCGGTCGGGCTCCTCCAGAAACGGCGCGTGGCCGCAATGTGCCAGGACGACGACCTGCGCCCCAAGGCGCCTCGCCAGGTCCTCAACGGGCGCGAACGGCGTCACGTCGAATGCCCCGTGGATGACCAGCGCCGGGATGTGCTTCGCAGCGTCGCACAGCCGAGCAAAATCCACGGCGCGCAGGGAGTTGTCGATTGCAGCGGCGACAGCGTCATTGCGGGAGACGTTGCCCAGGCTCAGGGCGCGCGCAGGGACGGCAAAATACGGCGCCAGACCGGGTGCGACGCCCGCGGCGATGGCCGCCGCGACCTCTGGCCGTGCCAGCGCGCGGGTCAGCTCAGCGGCCAGGTCGCAGGGCAGCAGCGTTGGCGGTGAAATCAGGACCAGCTGCGCAACGCGCGATGGATGGGCCGCCGCGTACAGCAAGGCCAAACGCGCACCCCACGAGAACCCGATGAGTGAAAGGCGCTCACAGCCGAGGTGCTCCCGCACTGCTTCCAGGTCGGCGATGTGCGTTTCGTAGCCCGCCGGCGTCCCAGTCGATTGCCCACATGCGCGCTGGTCATAGTAGACAACCTGGGCGCCGTCGTTCGCGAGCTTGTCAAAATGTGGCGCGACGACGTCGAGCGATTCTCCAGGGCCGCCATGGAGAACGAGCAGCGTGTCCGAGCGCGCACCACCGATCGTGATCACGCGGAGCCGTGCCCCCGCGACGGGGACCATCGCAACTGTTCGCGTCACGGTGTCGACTCGTGCACCGCATCGAGCGCTGTGAGGCAACGGCCCACGAGCGCCGCGTCAAAATCGCAGGCGATTCCCAGCCAATTCGAGAGGTAGCTGACGTTGAACAACCGCGTAAACGCAAAGGTCTTTCGTGTCTCATCGCGGTGCTCCACGGAGACGGCAACGCGCTGCGCGTCACGGCGAAACACGGCAATCAGCGCGTCAGGACGGCGCACGAGCTGTTCGACGGACCAGTCGCCTGTCAGCTGTGCCAGCGCCTCCGCGACGCTGTCCCACTGCGGGAGCGGCTCCGGGAGCGGTTCGTCGCCACCTGGAATCATCTGGTCGAACAGCCGCCCGTGGCGCGCCATCCAGGTGTCGACGCGGGCCTGATGGGCCTCGCCCATCATCGCCGGGAGCGCCAGATAGGGTGGAATTGGCGAAAGCGTCGGCGCACGCCCGGCGACGTGGTCAAACACCCGCATGAAACGGTCCGCTCGCTCCGACGGGTCGCCGCCCGGAACGTCGGCCCGCCACAGCACGCCGCGCGGTTGACTTGGATGGATACCGAGCTGCGCTGGCCCTTGGGCAGAACGAAAGTAGAGGTATGGCAGCACGGTAATCGTCTCGATGCGACCACCCTGTTGCAGGGTCCAATCGACAAAGCGCAGCGCTTCCTGGAAGTGCGCCTCTGTCTCGCCCGGCAAGCCGACGAGGACACCGAACGTCAAGGCGCCGCCGGACTGCAGGTAGGTAGCGACCGCGGCGGTCACTTCTGACATCGTCCCCGGTCTGCCGAATCCGCGACGGAGGAGGTCGTTGGCGCCGTCGAGGCCGAAGAACGTGCTCTCAAAGCTGGCTTCACGCCACAGCTTTAGCCGCTCTTGCGTGACGCGGGCATCAAAAAGCGTCTGGCCGCGTAAATAAGGGCGCGTCCCCCAGCGCGGCGTGCGCGCGACGACGCCCCGCAAGACGTCGTCGAGTTGTTCCGGCAGTGCGTTTGTGCTCGCGTCGCTGAGTTGCAAGTTGAGCTGCGGTGCGTCGCGATCATGGAGCGCACGCCACGCATCGACGATGCCGTCGATTTCTTCCAGCAAGCGTTCCTGGCTCCCGCGGCCAAAACGGCTGTACGTGACGCGATTGGAACAGTACGAGCAGTGGTACGGACATCCCCAGTTGAGCAGCAGCGGCACAGTCGGACCGCGTTCCCCCTTGAGCAGTCGCAAGATGGGCGCGTACCGGATCGTCGGACGCGCCGGTTGGTCGCTTGCGGGACGGTCTGGCGGTGCAATCGGCGCCGTGCCGTGGGCTTCATGGACCCAGACATTTTTCAGACCCAGCGCCGCGGCCGGGTCGGCCAACAGGGCGCGCATCACTGCCACGATGACCGCTTCTGCGTCGGCGCCGACGACCGCATCGACAAAGGGCAGCAGCAGCAACGCCGGGTCCTCAATCGCTTCCGGACCGCCGATGACAATCCGAACGTGCGGGCGGCGTTCCTTGATCAGCCGGGCGACAAGCAGCGTCACGTCGACGTTGCTCCGGAACACCGAAAGCCCGATCACCGTCTCGTCGCCGGCGAGGAGCGCATCCACCATCTGGTCAAAAAAGGCCGGCGCAGCGGCGTAGGCCTCCGCCATCGCCTGCAGCCGATCCTGCAGCGTTGGATCAAACGTGAACGTGACAAGCGAGGCGTGTGCGGCGAGTTCCGGCAGGGAAAAAGGTGGATCGAGCGGCCGAACGACGCGCGCCACAATCCCCGCTTCAGCCAAAAGCGCGTAGTGCAGGACGACGCCCATGCTCAGCCACGGCTGCGTGTAGTAAGGCGGCAGGTTGCAGAGGACGACGTCGCCGCGTTCGACCGAGTGACGGTACTGGGCGATGGTCTCTGGCGTCGCGATCATCAAGGTTGCCGACCCAACTTGCCCTGCATGCCACGCACACTCTTCGCCGGTCGCGTCAGTCGCACCAGCGACCCCGGCGTGCCGTGGAGCGGCACCGGCCAAACCATCGCGGCGCCGGGCGGCGGGATCGCGACCCGCAATTCGCCCCACGCGCACCCGATCCGCTGCGCTCCGGAAGTCTTGCCGGTCGCAGGGCGCCCGTCAAGGCGCATGTGCTTCTCGGCGCGTCTGAGACCAGATTTGTATCCTGATTTCAGGTACTTTTATCCGTTCATCGGGTCGCCAAAGACGCGCAGGCAGTTGCGCCCGGCCTGCTTGGCGGCGTGCATGGCGGATTCGGCCTGGTGCAGCAGCGCTTCGCCGTCGGTTTCGTCGTCCGGATAGACGCTGAGGCCGAGGCTGAACGACACGGACACGGTGCGGCCCGCGATGTGCAGGGGCTCGCGCAGGGCGTCGAGGAGCTGGCCGGCCTGAAGCGCGGCGGCGGCTTTGTCCGCGACGTCGGCGAGCAGGACCGCGAATTCGTCGCCGCCCATGCGCCCCGCGGTGTCGCTTCCGCGCACGGACGCGCGCAGGCGATGGGCCACGGCGCGGACCACTTCATCCGCCGCAGCCTCGCCGATCTCCGCGCTGAGCCCTTTGAATTCATCCAGATCCAAGAAAAGCACGGCAAACCGCGTTTTGGCGCGGCGCGCGTCCTCCACGGCCTGTTCCAAGCGGTCGTAGAGCAGCAGCCGGTTCGGCAGCCCGGTCAGGCTGTCGTGGTGGGCCAGCCGCACCATGCGAATCGCCAGCGCGCGGGCCTCGCTGACGTCATGCGCCACGACGACCGCGCCGAGCGCTTGGCCTTCCGGACCGTGGAGCGACGACAGCGAATATTCCACCGCAACCTGCGAGCCATCGCGCCGCAGCAGCCACGCCGTGCGCTTGGCTGTGGCTTGGGCTTGGCCAGCGACCGCCTCGCGCAATTGCTCCGCGTCGAACTCGCCCGAAAACGCCCGCAGCGCCAGCACGGCCACCAGCGGCTGCCCCTGCGCCGCCGCGAGCGTCCAGCCGGTCATCTGCTCCGCCACGGGATTCAGGTACACCACGCGGCCCGCCGCATCCGCGGTGATCACGGCCTCCGTGAGCGCACTCAAGGTGATGCGCGCCGTCTCCTTCTCAGCAACAAGCGCCTTCTCGGCGATCCGGCGATCGGAGATGTCGGTGAAAAGCACAAAGAAGCCGCGCACTTCTCCGTCACTGATGTCCGGCACGTAGGACGCCTGGGAGTAGTACATCCTGCCGTCCGGGCGCTCGGCATCCCGGTAGAAGACCTGTGCCTCGCCGCGCAGCGCCGCTTCCATGTGCGGCAGGTTCGCCTGATACATGAACTCGCCGACGACCTCCCGGATGTGTTTGCCGCGCAGCGTGCCGGGCGCGACGCCGAACCAGTCGTAATAGGCTTGGTTGGCGTGCCTGTTGCGCAAGTCCTTGTCCCAATAGCCGATGAGCGCCGGCATGTGGTCCATGACCGTGACGATCTCCTGGGTCAGCCGGTCGCGTTCCGTCTCCGCCTGGTGGAACTCGATGGTGCGGCGCCGCAGCGTCAGCAGCGTCATCACCTGGACCGCCAGCAGCTGCAGCAGCCGCACGTACTCGTCGGAAAACCCCCGCGGCACGTGATCGACCGCACAAAGTGCGCCGAGCGTGAAGCCTTCCGGCGTCCGGAGCGGCACGCCGGCATACGCGCGGATGTGCGGCGGTCCAACAACGAGCGGGTTATCGGCAAATCGCGGATCGGCCAGTGCATCCGCGATGACGAGCGGTGCCTGTTCAAAGACGACGTAGCTACAAAACGCCGGATCCCGTGGCGTTTCGAGTGTCTTGATCCCATAGCGCGCCTTGAACCACTGGCGGTCAGCGTCCACGATCGACACAAGCACGATCGGTACGTTCAGCAGCCGCGCGGCAATCTCGACCAAGGCGTCGAATTCGGGCTCCGGCGCCGTGTCGACAATCTGGTAGCGCGCCAAAGCTGCAAGCCGGGCCTGTTCGTCCGCTGGCTTGGGCGCAGGCAGCATCGCACATCCTCCAAGCGCGGAGCTTAGTCCATGCCGACCCGCTGGCAAGTTCCGCTTGGTCAAGGCGTGCTGATGGTGCCTTCCATGGAGCTGATGGTGTTCTTGGTGCACAGCTTCCAGTGCGTCGCCTCGTAACCAGCGCGCATTTGCTGGAGAATTTGCGGCCGCGCCTTGCCGATCGGCAGCCCGGAATCGAGGATCTCCACCTGGTCCGCCTTCAGGTTCTTGATGCGGCTGCACCGGTCGTCCAGCAGCGGCATCAGGCATTTCAGCCCGGCGGGCTGGGCGATCAGAAAGCGAAACACGTCGTCATCCTTGGAGAATTCCGCGTGTTTCAACGCCAGCCCGCAGCTCAGCGGCCGCGCACCCGCCAGCTCGGCATCCATCCACCGCGCGATGAACAGGTTGGCCAAGCTCACGCTGGCGAACTGCACGGCGTTGTCACCGGCAATGGGCCGAAACAGCGCGGATTGGAAGAGTTTTTCGCAAACCCGTTCGCGATCGTCATCCGAGGTCCGTCCGCCGCCGTCCGCGACGGCCTTGCAGTCGCCAAGGTCCAACCGCAGGTCACTGCTCTCTTTTTGCCGCAGCTTGGGCGTCACCAGCCGATCGACAAGCCCCAGCGCCTGCTCCTCGTTCCAGCCCAGCTCCCGCAGCTCCTTGGTCAGGCGCGCGCCCACCAGCGCCTCATGCACGCGCGCGCGGCTGACGATGATGTCCGACTTCGGGTCCAGCGTCCGGTTGTGAAAATCGACAAGCGTCTTGATGTCGCCAAAGCTCGCCAGGTACGGGTACGTGCAGTCATCCGCGACCGTCGCGCGCTCGTCCAGGCCGTAGCGGTGCAGGAACTGCAGGAACTGCCCGCGCACCGCGGCGTCTTTCACCGCGCTGACGATGAATGCGTCCGTGTCCTTGCACTGCAGCGTGTGGATAGCGAACCGCGCGTCCACCGGCGCAAAGCCGTAGTCCGCGTCCAGCACCGGCGGGCGGGCCAGCAGGATGAATTGCGCCGCCGGCAGCTTGGCGGCCGCGTCCTTCCACGCCAGGATCACGACATTGCGCCGCGCGATCTCGACCTCGTCCAGGCCGTCCAGCAGGAACAGCGCGCGACCGGCAGCGACTTCCTGCGCAAAAGCAGCGACATCTGGACCGGTCTGCGCCACGACCGCCGCCAGCAGCGGATTGCCCGACGCGCTCGACTTGGCCACTTCCTTGGCGTCCACCAGAAACACCGGCAGCCTGCCGCAGAGCTGGCCGCGGAGCGACTCCGCCAGCCGCGTCTTGCCCAGCCCGCCGCGCGCGAAGATCGACGCCTGCTTGACTTCGCCTTTGGCCAGCGCGTCAATCAGCTGCGCCTCGGTCAAGTTCGCCTGCGCGTGCCCCGGCCACTGGGCGACAACCAGCGTCATCGGCGTGTAGTTGTCGTGCGCCGTCTCAAACCGCTGCTTGCCGGCGTTGAATTCGCACTTCTTGGCAAAGGCCGTCGCCTCCGCGCTCCGTGGGCCGCTGGCTTGCTCCGCGCCGCCGCACGCTGCGAGCGCCGCACAGGCCAGCGCCACATGCTGAATTGCCTTCATGTTTTTCCTCTCGATGGCGCTCGCTGCTACAGCCGCACGTCGATGTGACTCGTGCTGCGCATCTCGTCCAGCCAGGCTTTGTACAGCTTGGTGAACTGCTCTTCCTGAAGCCGCGCGCGGACAAACTGCTCCAGCACTTCCTTGTCCTTGACCGGCACCCGCCGCCGCTCCAAAAACTGAATGATGTGAAAGCCATACGGCGTCTGGACCACGGTGGAGATCTCGCCAGGCTGCAGCGACCACAGCTTGCCGCCAAAAGTCGGGTCGAGCGTCCAGCGCTTTTGCCAGCCCAGATCGCCGTGACCCTCCGACGTCGCCGAGTCGTCGTTGCAGTCGTCCGACACCTCGTCCCACGGCTTTTTGTGCACGGCCACGTCGTCATAGCAATGCCACGCGCGATCGCGCAGTTCCGTCACACGCTGGGGGCTCGCGTCATCGGGCACGCCGATCAGCATGTGCCGCGAGTGCACCTCGTCCTCAAATTGCCCACCGGCGTACTCCTGCTCGATGATCCGCTTGACCTCGTCGTCGGTCACCCGCAGCTTGCCGGCGATCTTGGCCCGCAGCATCTGCACGCGCACCATCTCCGTCCGCACGTGCTGGCGGTACGCGGCGAGGGTCGGAAAGCCCATGTTGCGCACAATGTCCTCGAACTCGTCGGCGGACTTGTGCATTCGTTTGCGCGTCTGGTCGATTTGGCCGTCGACCTCGCCATCGCTCACGACCAAGCCCAGATCTTTCGCGGCCTTGGCCACCAGCGCGTTGTCGATCAGCGTGTCCAGCGTCTGTTTGCGCAACGCCTCCGCGCTGCGCGGCTCCGCGGTCTGCACGGGGTCGTTGCCGCCGCGCGTCTGGCCCATCGCACGGCGCAATTCGCTTTGTAAAATCGCGGTATCGCCCACGGTCGCCACGACGCCGTCGACCTCGTGGTAGCCCTGCGGCAGCGCCGCTCGCCGGACCGTCGGCACGGGCTTGGGCGGGGCAATCACCTCGGTCGGCACCGGCGCCGGGTCCGCTGCACGCGCGACCGTCGGCGCGACAAGCAGCGCCAGCAGCGCGGCCGCAAGAGTCGGTTTCAGCATTGCTTACAGCTCTGACGGCGTGGGATCCGCCGGTTGCTTGTTGGTTGTCACGCCCGACGGCGCTTTGCCCTTGACGGGCGCCGGCTCAATCGGCAGCTGCCGCAGCGCTTCGACGTTCAGCTCGATCTTGGCCGCCGCGCGCAGATCGTCCACCAGCTTTTGGCGGCGCAAATCGCGCTCGCGCTTGACGAGCCGCGTGCGCACGGAGTCGCGCACGTCGTCCAGCGCCTTGTCCACGGCGGGAATTTTCGATGTGACCATCAGCACGTGCCAGCCTTCAGGCGACTGGACCGGCGTGCCGATCGTAAAGATCTCGCGGCCCATCGCGGCGGCAATCACCTCCGCGGGCACGCGCGCCAGGCGCTCCAGATCGGCCGGCGTCGCGCCCGGCGGCGGCGTGCGGGACACCAGCCCCAGCGAGCCCAAATACGGGATTGTCGCCTGGTCCTGCGACAGCCGGCCCACGTAGTCGTTCCACGCCACCACCAGCTTGGCCGGCGCGCCCTCGGAAGCTGAGCGCAGTTCTTTGGCGATCCGGTCCGCCGTCGCAGCGTCTTTGACAAGAATATGGCTGACTTCCACCTGCTCCGGCTTGTGGTACAGCCCGGGATTGGCGTCGTAATACGCCTTGAGGTCCGCATCCGTGAAGCTCTCCGGCTTGACGGCGTCCACCGCCGCATCCGCCAGGAATTTCCGCACCATCGCCTGCTTGGCGGCCTCCAGCACCTCCGGATCCGTCGCCAGCCCGCGCCGTGCCGCTTCCGCCGCCAGCAGCTCGAATTGCACCAAGCTCGTTAGGTATTCCTTGCGCTTTTGCACGCTTGCGAACTGGCTGCGGACCACCGCCGGTTCTCGCGCCAGCCGCGCTTCGATCTCGCCCAGCGTGATCGCGTGGTCGCCGATCCGCGCGACGACGGTCTCGCGCTGCTCCGCGGTCAGCTGCGAGTCATCGGCGTTGATGCGCGCCTTGGGCACCTGTTCGACGGTCGCCTGCAACGCGGCGGGCGTAATTCCCGGCCCGGCCGGATGCGGTCGCGCGGGCTTGCCGCACGCGGCGGTCAAGAGGAGCAACGGGGACAGGGCGAGGATGAGGCGCATGAAGACCTCCGCCCAAAGGGACGGCGGGTGTGTTTTGGCAGGTTTGGCGATGCGGCGCAACCTCCGATGCGCCGCGCCCGGCGACATCTTGACACGCCCCTGCCGAAGCCCCAGCCTCAGCGCGCCCGGGTCCACGCCCGCCGGAACCCGATGACGCTGCCGTTGGACACCCGCCGCTTGCTGTTGCTGCCGCTTCTGGCGGTGCTCCACGCGTGTTCGGCCAAGGCGCCGCCGCCGACCGTGCCGCCCGAATGGCAGGACGTCGTGCAGTGGCTGCGGGCGCATCCGCCGGCCGCGGGCGTGCTGACGCTGTCGGACACCGGCGCCGCGGCGGTCAAGCTGGCGGGCCACACGCCGTTCCAGGACCGCCAGGGCCAGGCGTGGCTGCTGGGTCGGGATGCCAAGGCGCTGCAGCAGGCCATGGCGGCCCAAAATCTGGACTACCTGCTGACGACCGAGCCCGACTTTCGCGACTTGCCGGAGCTGCCCAAGGATCCGAAGGTCGTCGTGCCGTCGCTGCTGACGCACCTGGTCGCGCTGTACGGCACCGGGACCCACGACCAAGCGTGCGTGGACGGCCTGCAGCTTGTCGCGACCTCGAGCGCGATCCGCAACGTGGGCGGTCGGCACCTGCCGTCGGCCCTGCTGTTCCACCGTGTGCCGGGTGCGCTGCTGCAGCTGCACAAGCTGGTGCCCGGCATTCCCGTGCGCGTGGAGACGCGGCGCACATTTGCCGGCCAGGTCTTCGTTTTTGACTGCCAGACCCGCGCGGACACCGACGGCAATCTGGAAATGCGCTTTCCGTACGCGACTTTGCCAGACGGGCCGGTGCGCATGTGGACCGCAATGTCCAAGGGCGGCGAGCCGCTGCGGATATCGGCTGAGGCGGTCGAGAAAGGCCTGGCGGTTGACCTCACGCAATAATCAGCGGCGCGACACGATCCGCAGGCGCCCACTGTTGCGCGGATCCACCGCCAGCTGCCGCTGTGGCTCGGGCTCCGGCGTCACGTCGATGACCACATCCGCCGGGTTCTCCGCCCACTGGCGCAGCGTCCGCAGCAGGTCCTTGGTCGCCTGCACCGGTGCTTCCTGCTCGCGCGGCGTCAGCACCTTGGTCAACACCATGTCCGGCGTCAGCCGGTACAGCGACCCGCGCACGTTCACCAGCGGCAGCAGCGTCTCCGGCTGCAGCTTGCCGCGCTCGTGCAGCGTCAGCGCCACCGCCGCCGGCCCTTGCTCGACTTTTTGGACGCCCAGGCCAATCGCCAGCACGCGCAGCTCCAGCGTCTCGAACAGCGCCTGCGCCGGCGGCGGCAACCGGCCGTAGCGGTCCACCACGGCGCGCATTGCCACGTCCAGCTCTTCCTCGTTGCGCACGCCGGCCAGCCGCTTGTACGCGGCCAAACGCTGCGTCGGATCCGGCACATACGTCTCCGGCAGGAACGCCGTCAGCGCGACCTTGATCTCCGGATCCACCGGCGCGCCCAGGTCCTCGCCGCGGATTTCGTGCACCGCCTCTTCCAGCAGCTTGACGTACAGCTCGTAGCCGATCTCCGCGATGTGGCCCGTCTGCTCCTCGCCCAGCAGGTTGCCGGCGCCGCGGATCTCCAGGTCATGACTGGCGATTTGCACGCCCGAGCCCAGCTCCGAGAACCGCTCCAGCACCGCGACGCGACGCGCGCCGTCGGTCGTCATGCGCTCGCGCTCGGGCACGGTCAGGTAGCACCACGCGCGCACGCTCGAGCGCCCCACGCGCCCGCGCAGCTGGTACAACTGCGCCAAACCAAAGGTGTCCGCGCGCTCGATGAACATCGTGTTGGCGTTGGGAATATCCAGCCCGGACTCGATAATCGTCGTTGAAATCAGGACGTTGCACTCGCGGCGCATGAATTTCAGCATGGCGTCTTCCAGTTCGCCTTCGTCCATCTGGCCATGCGCGACGACCGGCTTGACGCCCGGCACCAGCGACTGCAAATGCTCCGCAATTTCGGGCAATCGCGCGATGCGGTTGCACACGTAAAACACCTGCCCACCGCGCGCCAGTTCGCGTTCCACGGCTTCCTGAACCACGTCATCGGCGCCGCGGCACACGATCGTCCGCACCGACTTGCGGTTCTCCGGCGGCGTCGCAATCAGCGACAAGTCGCGCAGCCCAAGCGTCGCCAGCTGCAGCGTGCGCGGAATCGGCGTCGCGGACAGCGTCAGGCAGTCGATGTTGGTCCGCCATTTCTTGATCGCCTCCTTGTGGCTGACGCCAAACCTGTGCTCCTCGTCGATGATCAGCAGGCCCAAGTCGCGGAAATTCACGTCTTTGGATAGTAGCCGGTGCGTGCCGACGATGATGTCGATCTCGCCCTTGTTCAAGGCCTCGATCGTCTCGCGCTGCTCCGCCGGGCTCAGGAACCGCGACAGCGACGCCACGCGGATCGGCAGGCCTTGGCAGCGCTCCGCAAACGTCAGGCGGTGCTGTTCGGCGAGCACGGTCGTTGGCGTCAACACCGCGACTTGCTTGCCGTCCAGCGCGACTTTCACTGCCGCGCGAATCGCCACTTCCGTCTTGCCATAGCCGACATCGCCGCACACAAGCCGGTCCATCGGCCGCGGCAGGGTCAGATCGATGAGCACGTCGTCGATCGCGCGCTGCTGGTCCGGCGTCTCTTCCCACGGGAACGACGCCTCCCACTCGCGGTACACTTCGTCCGGCGGCGAAAATGCGTGACCGGGCCGCGCCGCGCGCTCGGCATACAGCCGCACCAGCTCGTGGGCCGCCTCCGCCACGGCCTTTTTGGCGCGCCGCTTGGCCTTCAGCCAGCGATCGTGGCCCAGCCGGTCCAGCTGCGGCGACGCGTCCTCGCCGGAGACAAACTTCTGCACGCGCTCCAGGCTCGTCACCGGCACGTACAACCGCTGGTCTTCCTTGTAGATAATCAGCAGGAAGTCCTGCTCAATACCCCCCGCCGCCATGCGCTGCAGCCCAACGTAGCGGCCGATGCCGTGGTCGACGTGCACGATGTAGTCGCCCTCGGTCAGCTCCGCCATGTCGCGGATGAACTGGCCCGCCGAGCGTTTCTTGCGCAATTGCTGGGGCTTGACCGTCTTGTGGCCAAAAATCTCGTCTTCGTCGATGACGACGAGCTTGAGCGCCTCGATGTGGTAGCCCTCGCCCGAGCCGCCCAGCACCAGCAGCGCGTCCAGGTCCTTGCGCAGCCGCAGCGCCGGCATGTCGACCGGCCTGAGCGGTCCCTGGTGGAACTCGCTGCCGATGCCGTAGTGCCGCAGGATCGTCGCCAGCCGCTCGCGGCCGCCCTCCGAGTGCGCGGCAATCACCACCAATTCCTGCAACTTGCGCGCCATGCGGATGCGCTGCACCAGCGGTCGCAGGCCCTCGTCGCGCCCGCGCGCCTCGTGCAGCTCGCGTGCCACGTCGCGGTTGTTGCCCACGTCCAGCTGGAACGTCGGCGCCGTGCGGCCCTCCTCAAAAATCGCGAACGGCCGCACGTACAGCTGGGTATGCTCCTGCAATTGCGCGCGAATCTCCGCCGGCGACGCCGCCAGCTGCTCCGGCGGATAGCACAGCCGGTGCGCCGCCTGCGCCTCGTCGTACTGCAGCCGCAGCGTCTGCCACGCCGCGTCCAGCGCCTGAAAACACGCGTCGGGCTGGTCCAGCACCACGATCGGCGACGCGTTGCCGGTCAGCGGCGCCAGCTGCAGGATCGTCGCCTGGTCCGGCGTAATGCCTGCGCGCAGCGCTTCCAGCCCCGGCACCACGTGGCCGGCGCGCAATTCGTCCAGAATCGACCGCAGCTCGACATTGCCGACGTCGTGCAAATCCGCTAAATCCGTCAGGTTTTTGCCCGCCAGCGCCAGCGTGCTCGGGTCGATCAGCAGCTCCCGCACCGGTGGCAGGATCACGTCCAGCAGGCTGTGGCCCGTCGCCGCTTGCGTCTCGGGGTCAAAAAAGCGGATCGCGGACACGTCGTCGCGCGCCACGTCGATGCGCGTCGGCTCCAGGTAGAGCGGGCTCCAGACGTCGATGCCGTCGCCGCGCAGGGTGAAAGTGCCCTGATCTTCGCAGACTGGCACTTGTTCGTAGCCGCCTGCCAGCAGCTGCTCCACAAGCTCGACCGTGTCCAGGTTGCTGCCCACGGTCGCCATCGCCGTCGCGCGATCCAGCTGGCCGCCCGACAGCGTGCGGTGCAACAGCGCCTCCGCGGTCACGACGACCGCCGCCAGCCCCAGGCCCAGGTTCAGCCGGTAGCCCGCCGCCAGCCGCGCCTGGACGTTTTGCCGCAGCGGCGAGACATCGTGGTACGGCGAGACGTCATTGGCTTCATAGCCGAGCACCGGCGCCAGACCCGGCCACAGCTCGCCTTCAAAAGCCCCCAGGCCTTCGACGATTTGCGCCATGCGCAGCGTGTTGGGCACGACGATCAGCAGCGGTCGGTCGACCCGCGCCCGCAGGACCGCCAGCAGCAACGGCACCACGCCAGCTTCCGCGGTCGCCAGCACCTGCAGCGGCGCGCGGTGTTCCAGCGAGAGCACGAGCCCCTCGAAGTCAAAGCGGCGCGGCTGGTGCGAGATGGCCATCGGGTCGCGCAGCTTAGGCGTTGCCCGGCGGATGGGCAACGACAGCCGCGGTTTGCGCTGCGGTCCGCCACAATTGCGCAGCATCCGCGCCCGGAGCTTGGCGGCCCGCTTGACCAGAGCTGCGCGCAACCGCACAGTGACGAGCGCAGGAATGCGCGGCGGACGCGGCGTGTTCCATGAGCCGGGAGCGTGGCGATTTTGCGCGGATCTGCACGAAATACTTGGGTGAGCGTGGCGGCGATGGCCTGGGCCGTTGTCTGCGCGTGCGCGTGCGAACCGACCTACCCAAGCGCCACCAACGCTGCCGACGGCAGCAACGGCGACGCCGACGCCAGCCTGCTGCCCCCCAACGGCGGCACGATCTTCGGCGACGACGGCACCTGCGGCATTTCCTGTCCCGCGCCCGCCAACGCCGATGCCACCTGCGCGCAGGGCGTGTGCGGATACGCCTGCACGAGTGCTTTTCTCGACTGCAACGGCAAGGCCGCGGACGGCTGCGAGATCAGCATCAAGAGCGACGCCGCGCACTGCGGCAGCTGCGCTGACGACTGCGGCTATGTGACAAATGGCACAGCGGTTTGCGCGAATTTCCTGTGCAGCGCGTCGTGCGATTCCGGCTGGAGCAGCTGCCAGAACAACCCGGCGCAATGCGAGACCCACAGCGACATCGACCCGTACCACTGCGGTGACTGCACGACGCAGTGCACCGGCAGCGTCAACGCCGCACCGTATTGCCAGGGCGGCCAGTGCACGTTCCACTGCTCGCCGGGCTTCGCCGATTGCAACGGAACTTCCGCTGACGGCTGCGAAATCGACACGAACAACGACCCGCTCAACTGTGGATTCTGCCACCTGGATTGCAAGGGCCTCAGCTGCTCGCTGGGCACGTGCACCTGCGCGTCCAGCACGCAGACGGCCTCGCTTGCGCCGCTGGACCTGTACATCATGATGGACCAGTCCGGCTCGATGGACCTGGCCACCGGCACGGGCGTGTCCAAGTGGGTCGCCATTTCGTCGGCGATCCAGGGTTTTCTGACGGACGTCAAATCGATCGGGATCGGTGTCGGCATCCAGTATTTTCCGCTGACGACGTGCTCATCGGCCGAATATGCCAAACCGGAAGTTGCGATCGCGGACTTGCCGGCCAACGCGACGAACATCATGGCGTCGATTGCCAAGCACGGGCCCAACGGCTCGACACCGACGGCCGCGGCGCTCGGCGGCGCGATCTCGTACGCCCAGGCATTTGCCGCGACCAAGCCCGGCCACGTCATCGCCGTCGTCCTGGCGACTGACGGCGTCCCGACCGGCTGCGCGCCGCTCGACACCGTGGCCGCCGTTGCGCAAATCGCCGCTGCTGGCCTGACGAGCCCGGCGGCGGTCCACACTTTTGTCATCGGCGTCGGCACGGAGACGGCTTCGCTCAACGCCATCGCAGTCGCGGGCGGCACAAAATCCGCGCTGATCGTCGACGTCACCGGCAATGTCGAGCAGCAGTTCGCGGCGGCGCTCAAGACGATCCAGGGCGCGGCGCTGGCGTGCTCGTACGCGATCCCCGTGGCGCCGGCCGGCCAGACGCTGGATCTCAACAAGGTCAATGTGCAGATCACGCTGAGCGGCGGCACACCACAACTGCTGAATTACGTGGCGACCGACGCCGATTGCAGCGCGACCAGCGGTGGCTGGCATTTCGACAACCCGTCGGCACCGACCAAAATTCTGCTGTGCGCCACGAGCTGCGCGGTCCCGCTGAGCGCCTCTACCGCCAAGGTCGAGATTTTGCTGGGCTGCGCGCGGGCAACCGCCAATCCTTGAGAACCCGACGCGAATCGCGCTTGCGCCCGGGAGCGACCTGCGCTATTGGCTTGTCGTCCTGAGGTGCCAGCCCAGCGACCCGAGGAGTCAGGATGCCCGCCCCCCTTCCGCACGGCTGCCGCGAACGGACGATCGCCACCGCGACGCTTTCGGCCATGCACCTGGTCGAGGCAGGCGACAGCCACGCGCCGCTGATCGTGCTGCTGCACGGCTTTCCGGAATTCTGGTATTCTTGGCGGCACCAGCTGACGGCGCTGGCGGCAGATTTTCACGTCGTCGCGCCGGACCTGCGCGGCTATGGCGGCACGGAAAAGCCGGATTCCGGCTATGACATCGGCGCACTGGCGGCCGACGTGGATGCGCTGCTGATCGCGCTGACCGCGGGCGAGGTGACGCCGCGACCGATCACGCTGGTGGGCCACGATTGGGGCGGCGTGGTGGCCTGGGCGACGGCGTCGCTGCACCCGGAGCGGATCACCAAGCTGGTCGCCATCGACGCGCCGCACCCGCTGGCGTACCTGCGCAGCGCGCGCAAGCATCCGGGTCAGCTGGCAAAGTCTTGGTATATCGCGCTGTTCCAGATTCCGGGGCTGTTCGAGTGGCAGTTCCGCCGCAATCCGCACGCCCTGATGGCGAAGATGCTGCGCGGCGCCGCGTTCCAGCGCGACGTCTTTCCGCGGGACGAGATCGGCCACTATGTCGAAGCGATGGCCGACCCGCGCGTCTTGCCGCGGGCGCTGGCATACTATCGGGCATTACCAAGTGTTCTTGGGCAGTTGGATGCTCTGCGCGCGCCCGTGACCGCGCCCACGCTCGTGCTGTGGGGCGCGCACGATCCGGCGCTGGGTCTGGAGCTGATGGAGGCCTGTCGGACGGTGGTCGACGCGCCCTTTGAATCGCAGGTGTTCGCCGACGCGGGCCACTGGCTGCAGCAGGAAAAACCGGCAGAAGTGAGTGCGGCGATCGCCGCGTTCGCCGCGCGCTAACGGCATTGGATTGAGGTCCGCGATGAGACAGAACGCGCAAAAAGTGTGGTGGATCGCCGTTGCGGCGTGGCTGGCCGCGTGCAGTTCGCCCAAGCTCGGCGTGGCGCCAGCGGACGCGATCAGCAGTGATTCCAATGCGATAGCTGACGTGCCGGCGGTGACTGCGACGGACGCTGCCGTGGAAACCAGCGATGTGGCGCCTGACATCGCCGCACCGGACATCGCGCCGGACGTCGGCCCGCCGATGGACGTGACGTACATCACCAACGTTGACAACGCCACCGATCCGACCGGCGCTGCAGCGACGGTTGGCCAAAATGCCCAACTTTCCGCTGACTTGACGCTGGTTTATCCGCCAGA
Source organism: uncultured Myxococcales bacterium (assembly GCA_903929795.1). Lineage (GTDB taxonomy): Bacteria > Myxococcota_A > UBA9042 > UBA9042 > UBA9042 > CAIYBN01. The sequence goes on from CAIYWC010000186.1 coordinate 18,734, forward strand.
CAACGCGATGGCGCCACGCGATTTTGCGCCGATTACCGCGCAGTGGACGTACACCGGCACGCTGCCGACCCTGTTCGTCGTGCGTTTCGCGACCGACGAGGCGGAGGTCGACGTGATCGGCGATCCGGCGAAATTCGATGTCGGCCAGGGCTATGCCGTCACGATCCCGGACGGCATCTGGGCGGAGCTGTTCAAGCACCCGGACCATCAGGACTGGACCGTGCGCGTGCTGGCGGCGGACATCGCGAACGAGCAGCTCGTCGGCACGATGCGCTCCTCGGCGCCGATCACCTTTCACGTGACAAATCAGAAGGTTGGCGGCGCGATTTACTACTGGAACACCACGCTGGCGACGGTGCGCGTGCTGCCGCAGGGCTCGCTCACGCCGACCTCCATTCCCGGCATGGGCGGCATGATGGGCTGCGCGGGCTGCCACAGCATCAGCCCGGACGGCTCCACGGTCGCGGTCAGCAAGTTCTTCGACCTGAGCGGCGGCGGCTTCGGCGGCTCCATGGGCATGTCGCTCGTCACCGGCAAGAGCGGGACGCCGCCGACGTGGCTCAGCCCCAAAGCGGCGTCGCTGTTGGGCGGCTCGTTCACGATTGCCGCGGCGTTTTCGCCGTCCTATTTCACGACGCAAACGAAGTGGTTGGTCGTGCCCCAGGGCGGCAAGCTGCGCTCCGTGAACCTGCTGACCGGCGCCTCGTACCTGATGGTGCAAAGCGGCGACCTCGGCCAGCAAGCGTTTCCGACGTGGTCGCCCAACGGCGAGGACATCGTCTACGCGTCGGCGACCGACGTCGGCAGCGGCTTCCAGGGCAGCGTGCCCACCGCGCTGTACAAGGTGCCGTTCGGCGACGGCGCAGACATCGGCAAGGGCGGCGTCGCCGCGCCAATCGTCGGCGCCGACGAGCCGGGCATCTTCCACTACTACCCCGCCTACACGCCCGACGGCGGCTACGTCGTGTACAACCGCGCCGACCCGGCTGGTCCCGCGTGCCCCGCCAGCACCAGCGGCGGCGGTCCGGGCAGCGGCAGCGGCGCGTCGACCTACGACAACTGCAACGCCGAAGTCTGGATGATCAACGCTGGCGGCGGTCAGGCCATCCGCTTGGACAACGCCAACCAATCGACCGACCCGCTGACGAATTCCTGGCCGACTTTTGGCAACCTTGTCGGGCAGTACTACTGGCTGGCGTTTTCCTCGCGTCGCAACTATGGATTTTTGCACACGGGCGCGCCGGCGGAGCCGCAGGTCTACATCGCCGCGGTCGATCCGCTCAAGCTGCAGCAAGGCCTGGACGGCTCCTACGCCGCGCTGTGGCTGCCGGGCCAGGACATCACGTCCGGGTGCCACATTGCCCGCTGGAGCGCGCCGCCGCGGGATTGAGCGTTTCGTCGCACGCAAGCGACAGACGCACGCGGTCCGGTACCCGTTCAAACCCGTCCACGACTGCCGTTTTCCGTGCCTTGCCGAACGCGCCGTTGCAGCGCACAATCCGGCCTCCGCACGCCTTGGCCGTGCGTTCACCGCTCTGCCTGATGAGGACCCGATGTTTGGCAAAAAGCTCATTCCTTTCGCCTGTTGCGCACTGTTTGCGACGGCCTGTCAAAAGCCCGCACAGACGCCGCCGCCCGCGCCACCGCCGCCTGCGCCTGCGCCCGCGCCTGAGCCGCCCAAGCCGGTGCCGCCGCCCGCTCCCGTTTCGCCGACCGCTGCGCCGGCCCCGGCCGCGCCGGAGAAGGTCCTGACCGATGCCTGCCCGATGCCCGGTGAAGACGCCGCGGCGTGTCCGGCCAAGCCCGCGACGGTGGACGACAACATCAAGGTCGCGCACGTGCTGGTCGGCTGGGAAGGCTCGCTGCCGGGCAAGGCGACCAAGCGCACCAAGGAAGAAGCGCTCAAGCTGGCCAAGGAAATCGCCCACGAGGCGCGCAAGCCGGGCAACGACTTCATCGGGCTGGTCTGGAAGCATTCCGACGATAACGGCCCCGGCGTGTACGACTTGACGCCGCCGATGCGCGGCCGCTACGTGCCGCAGTTCACCGCGCTGGCGCTGTCGCTCGGCGTGGGCCAGGTCGACATCGTGGCGACGCGCTTTGGCTACCACGTGATGAAGCGTGTGCCGTTCGACTTCAAGGCGCCGGAGAAGCCGCTGGTCAAGGTGCTGACGGACGCGTGCCCGCTGCCGGGCGAGGATCCCGCGGCGTGCCCGACCGACCAAAACCCGAAGCCGACCAAGACGACCGTCAGCCACATCCTCATCGGCTTCCAGGGCTCGCTGCCGGGCGAAAACGTGACGTTGACCAAGGAAGAGGCCAAGAAAAAAGCGATTGAGATCGCGCATTTGGCTCGCAAGAAGGGCGCGGATTTTGGCGTCCTCATGAAAGCCAACAGCAAGGATCCCGGCCCCGGCACGTACCCCGTGGACGCGAACGCGCAGCTCGTGCCGCCGTTCAAGCAGCTCGGGCTGTCGCTGGGCAAGGGCCAGATCGACATCGTGGAGACGAGCTTTGGCTACCACGTGATGAAGCGCGTCGAATAAAGGCAGCCGACCGTCATGAGCGAACTGCCTGATTGGCAAATTGAAATCGACCAGGGTGCCGGTCGCTGGCAAGCCGACGTGGAAGGCGCGGAAACGCTGGAGGCCTTGCGGTCGCTGGAGGTGCGCGCGCTGGGCAAGGCGGGCGAAATTCCCGCGCTGATGAAGCGGATTCCGCAGATTCCGCCGCTGGATCGCAAGGCTTTCGGTCAGGCGGTCAACACGCTGCAGGCGCGCGTGGCGGCGGCGATCGAGCTGCGACGGCAGGTGCTTGTCGACGGGCTGATCGCCGCCGAGCTGACCGACGCGACGTTTGACCCGACGGTCGGCGCGCTGCCGCTCAAGCTGGGCCATCCGCACCCGCTGAGCACGGTGCAGGCGGACATCGAGGCGATCTTCTCGTCGATGGGCTTTCACGTGCTGGACTATCCAGAAATCGAGAGCGAATTCGATAACTTCGAAGCGCTGAACATTCCCGGCTGGCACCCGGCGCGCGAAATGCAGGACACGTTCTGGCTGGACAGCGGCCACCTGCTCCGCACGCACACGTCGGCGGGCCAGGTCCGCGCGATGCACGAATTTCCCGCGCCATTTCGGGCGATTTTCCCCGGCAAGGTCTTCCGCTACGAGGCGACCGACGCCAGCCACGAGCACACGTTTCATCAGGTCGAAGGCCTGATGATCGACCGCAAGGTCAGCGTCGGCCACCTGCTGGACTCGATGCGCACGCTGCTGAGCGCGATTTTGCAGCGGCAAGTCGAGATTCGCTTGCGTCCCGGGTACTTCCCGTTCGTGGAGCCGGGCTTTGAGCTGGATATCCGCTGCCAGGTATGCGCCGGCGAAGGCTGTTCGGCGTGCAAACGGCGCGGCTGGCTGGAGCTGCTGCCGTGCGGGCTTGTGCACCCGAATGTGCTGCGCGCGGGTGGGCTGGATCCTACGCAATGGCAAGGCTGGGCGTTTGGCCTCGGCCTGTCGCGGCTGGTCATGATGCGCTATGGCGTGCCGGACGTGCGGCTGCTCATGGGCGGCGATCTACGGTTCTTGAGTCAATTCTAGAGGTTGCCCGTGCTCGTCAGTTGGCGGTGGTTGTCGCAGTTCGTCGATACGCGGGGCGTGGATCCGCTGCAATTCGCCGGGAAATTCACCACGACGGTGGCGGAGATCGACGACGTGGTGCAGTGGGGCTTTGGCCTGCGCGACGTGCTGGTGGCAGATGTCCTCGCCGTGACGCCGCATCCGAACGCCGACAAACTGCGCCTGGCGACAGTGGATTTGGGTGGCCGGACGGTGCAGGTCGTCTGCGGCGCGCCCGACCTGCGCGTCGGCCTGCGCGTGCCGTTCGTGCCGCCGGGTGTGACGCTGCCGTCAGGCATCACGGTGCGCGATGGCGAAGTGCGCGGCGTGGCGAGCCCGGGCATGCTGGCGTCGGAGAAAGACCTCGGTTTGTCCGATGAAAACGCGGGGTTGCTGGCGCTTGACGGCTGCGACGCGCCGGCGGGCACGCCGCTGCACGAGGCGATTGAGCTGGAAGACGTGCTGTACGACGTCGACAACAAGGCGATCACCCACCGGCCGGACCTCTGGGGCCTGTACGGCGTGGCGCGCGAAGTCGCGGCGATGCTGGATAAGCCTCTGAAATTGTTTGATTTGTCGCTGACATTGGGCGCCCAGCTGCCGCTGGCGATTCGCGTGGACGCGCCCGACGCGTGCCCGCGCTACGTCTGCGCGCGCGTGGCGAACGTCGTGGTGCAGCCTGCGCCGGTCAACGCGCGGCTGCTGCTGCGGCGGCTGGGCACGCGGCCGATCTCCAACCTGGTGGATGCGACGAACCTGGTCATGCTGGAGACGGGCAACCCGCTGCACGCGTTTGACGCGCGCTTTCTCCGCGGCAACGCGATCACCGTCCGCCGTGCGCAGCCGCACGAGACGCTGACGACGCTGGACGGCCAACTGCGGCACCTGCAGGCACACGATTGCGTCATCTGCGACGCTGAGGGTCCGGTCGCGCTGGCCGGCATCATGGGCGGTGCCAACTCCGAGATTCGCCCGGACACGACGGAAGTGGTTCTGGAGGCTGCGAATTTTGACGCGCCGACGATCCGCCGGACGGCGATGCGGCTGGGGCTGCGCTCGGAGAGTTCGGCGCGGTTTGAGAAGTCGTTGGATCCCGTGCTGGCGGACGTGGCCGCGCGGCGCTTTCTGAAGCTGTGCCAAACGTGGAATCCGCAGGCGAAAATCGTTAGTCATTTGGCAGACATCGGGCCATTCACGCCCGAGGCCAAGCCGCTGTCGGTGATCCGGACGACGGCCAGCTACCTGCGCGAGCGGCTGGGCGTCACCGCGGCGGAGCTGTCCGATGCCTGGCTGGACGCGTGCCTGACGCGGCTGGAATTCCAGGTGGCGCGCGCCGGCGACGCGCTGGCGGTGACGATTCCGAGCTTTCGCGCCACCAAAGACGTTAAAATCGCTGAGGATTTGATCGAAGAGCTGGGCCGCCACTACGGCTACGACAACATTCGCAGCGAGGCGCCCCAGGTCGCCGCCCGGCCGCCGCACACGCCGCCGCTCAAGTTGCTGGAGCGCCAGGTGCGCAACACGCTGGTGCACGCCGGGCTGACCGAGCAGGTGCTGTACGGCTTTGACAACGAGGACGCGCGCGCGCGGCTGGGCCTGCACGAGCCGGCGGAGCTGACGCGTGTGGCGGTGCGCAACCCGATCGCGTCCGCGCACACGCATATGCGCCGCAACCTATTGCCGAACCTGCTCGCCGTGGCGGAGGCCGGCCTGGTCCAGGGCGACGACGGCCAGCCGGCACGAAAAGGCTTGAATATCGGCGTGTTCGAGATCGGCCGTGTGTTCGTGCCGGAGCGCAGTGACGACCGCGGGCTGCCACCGGTGCTGGGCAACGGCACGGAGGCGGACGTCGCGGCGTACACCGCCGGCATGGAGGGCGAGATGCTGCGCGGCGTGCTGGACGCGCGGCTGGGCACGCAACCGCTGCCGCTGCAGCCGGTTCGCCTCGGTCTCGTGTTTGCGGAGCGGCTGGGCGGCGGCGCGGAGGGCGCCAAGCTGGTGTTCCCGGCGCCGGAAGTGACGCACCGGCTCTTGCAACAGGCCATCGCAACCCTGCAGCACCTGCTGAAGTGGCTGGGCAAGGTGCCGCTGGCGCTGGAGACGGCGGGGCCGGCGGCGAGCGCGGGCGCACCGGACGCGCAGCCGTCGTGGCGCAGCCAGCTGGGCTTTGATCTTGTTACGGCGGACGGCGAGACCGTCGGCTACGTCGCCGCGCTGCATCCGCGCGTGCGCATCGCCTTGGACCAGCCGGCACAAGCTGTGTTTCTCGAGCTGGATCTCGCGGGCCTGGAACGCGCGCCAGCGTTCAAGCGGGTGAACCGATGACGCTGCCGGGCCGTCGCATCCTGTATTTGTCGGCGCCGGTCGAGCCGCCGTGGACGCGGTCCGACAAGAACCTCGTGCGCGGCGTCGCGGCCAACTTGCGGCGGTACCGCGGCTGCGTGCTGACCCACCAGGGCGTGACGCTGGCCGAGCCAAACATCGAGACCGAGAGCGCGTGGGGCCCGCGCGGGGCGGCCGAGACGCCGCTGGGCAAGCGCCTGGGCCTATTTGGCCAGCTGATCGGCCAGCGCGAGACGGCCCTGGTGCACCTGTTCTGGCCGGCGGATTTCGTCGTGGCGAACGTCGTGCGCACGGCCGGGCGCATGCGCGGGCTGCCGGTGATCCACACGCTGGTGCGCGCGCCGCGGACGACCGTGGGCATCAAGCGCGCGCTGGCGGGCTCGCCCGTGGTCTGCCTGACGCAGGAGACGCAGCACCGGCTGATCGCGGAAGGCGTGCAAAATACCCTGTGGGTGCCGCCCGGCATCGCGCTGGTTGCGCCGATTCCCGAGGGCGACAAGGCGGGAATCCGCCGCAAGTATCGGATTCCACTGGATGAACCGGTGGTGATGTACGCCGGGGACTACCGCCACTCCAACGCTGCGCGGACGTTTGCCGCTGCGATGCCGCGGATCCTGCGCCAGACGGACTGCCATTTCGTGCTCGCGTGCCGCATTCGCAACGACGCGGACCGCGAGGAAGAGGCGCGGATCAAGGCGGCCGTCACGGCCGATGGGATCGCGCATCACGTGACTTTCTTGAATGAAGTTTCGAGCTTACGCGAGCTGTTCGCGATCTCGGCCGTCCAGGTCTTTCCGGCCGACAGCCACCACGAGAAGATGGACCTGCCCATGGTGCTGCTGGAAGGCATGGCGGAGGGGCTGGCGACCGTCGTCGCGCAGAAGCCGCCGCTGACCGAACTGGTGCAGGCGGGCGTGGTCCTGGGCGTGCCGCCGATGGAGCCGGTGTCGCTGGCCGTGGCGGTAGGCGAGTTGCTGCTGCGCGACGAACGGCGGCTGCAGCTGGGCGAGGCGGGACGGCGCCACGTGCAAACCCGACATGATATCAAGCTCATCGCCGCGCAGTACGAGGAACTTTACGACGAGGTACTCGCCATCGGCAAGCGGCCGCGCTCCGGCGCGTGGGGGATCGGGTGACTGACGCGGCATCGTGTTCCTGCACGCCTTGGCTGATCTCGCTGGGCGCCTTGGCCGGCCTGCTGCTGGCGACTTGGGCGCACATCGCGTTCTGGCGCCGCAAGCTGACGACGCCGATCAGCTACGACGAGACGCACCGCGTGCCGTTGGCCGATGGCAGCTGGTGCGAGCTGCGGCGGCTCCGGCCACCGACGCCGTCCAGCCTGCCGCCCGTGCTGATGGTGCACGGCATCGCGATCAACCACCGCAACCTCGATCCGCGGCCGGACGTGTCGCTGGCCCGCGCGGTGCGCGATACCGGCCGCGACGTGTGGCTGCTGACGCTGCGCTCTGGCCGCTGGGACCTGACGTGGCGGGAGCGCCATCGCCTGGATTTTGCCAACCTGGCGCGCCACGACATTCCCGACGCCATCGCGATGGTGCTCGCCAAGACCGGCGCCAAGCACTTGGATTACCTTGGTTTTTCCATGGGCGGTATGCTCGCCTACGCGGCGTTTGGCCACACGGTGCCGCTCGAGTCCATCCGCCGCGTCGTGATCATGGGCTCGCCGGGCTTTGTCGGCGCCGTGCTGCCGGGCACCCAACTGGCGGCGAGGATCGGCAATTTCTGGCGGCCGACGGTGCCGGCGCGGCTGTTCAGCGGCCTGTTCGCGTTTGTCGCGGAGATCATCACGACGCCAATGCAGCACCTGTTCCTCAACCCGCGCAACAACCGACCGGGGCTGCTGCACACGTTCATGATCGACGCGGTCGCCGATATTCCCGGCCCGCTGGGCATGAACATGGTGCAGTGGGCGGCGCACGACGGCAAGGTGCGCATGGACCACGAGCCGGTGCTGCCGCGGCTGAAAGATGTGAATTTGCCAGTGCTTTTCATGGTCGGCGGCGCGGATCGGCTGGGCACGCCCAAGTCGCTGACCGCTGCCTACGAGGCTTGGGGCGGGCCGAAACAATTCGTACTCTTGGCTGAATCCTCAGGTTTTTCAGCCGATTACGGCCACATGGACATGGTCACCGGCCCGCAGGCGCCTGCGGAGGTCTTTGCGCCCATCATCGCGTTCTTCGCGGAGCCCACGTGAAAATCCTCGTGGACGTGACGACGTGGTGCCCGGGACGGACCGGCGTCGGGCTGTACACCGAGCACGTGCTGCGGTCCTGGCTGGGGCTGGGCCGGGACGAACTGGTGTTCGCGACCAACAAGGATTTCAGTGAGTTCGCCGGTTTGCCGGTGCAGAAAATCGGCCCGCGCATGCCGATTCGCGCCGCTTGGATGCAGACCGCTTTGGCGGTGCAGGCGGCAAAACTGCGCCCCGACGCGGCGTTTTTTCCCAACTACATGGCGCCGCTGGCGCTGGCGGCCGGCCTGCCGAAGATCCCCTACGTCGTGACCGTGCACGATCTGGCGATCTTCCTGTATCCGGAGACTTTCACCTTCAAAAAACGCGTGTTGCAGCGCCTGCTGCTGCCGACCCTGGCGCGCGGCGCGGCGGCCATCCTGACGCCTTCCGAGGCGACGCGGCGCGATGTGCTGCGGATCCTGCCGGTCAAGCCGGAAGACGTGGTGGCGGTGCCGCTGGCGGCGGATGCGCGGTTCCTGACGCCGCCGGACCCCCTGACGGTCGCCCGGGAGCGAAAAAACCTCAAGCTTCCCAAGCACTTTCTGCTGGCTGTCGGCACGCTGGAGCCGCGCAAGAACCTGGTGCGGCTGATCGAGGCGTTCGAGCACATCGCCCCGGCGCACCCGGACGTTCATCTGGTGCTGGCCGGCGGGCGCGGCTGGAAGGACGAAGGCATCGCGCGCACGCTGAACGCGAGTCCGCTGAAAAACCGCATTCATCCAGTCGGTTACGTGAGCCAGGACGCCCTCAAAGTGCTGTACGGCGAGGCGATCGCGCTGTGCTATCCGTCGCTGTACGAGGGCTTTGGCCTGCCGGTCGTGGAGGCGATGGCGGCGGGTGCGCCGGTGCTGACGTCGCGCGGCAGCTCGCTGGATGAAGTGGCGGCGGGTGCGGCGGTGGCTGTGGATCCGCTGAGCGTGACCGAAATCGGCGACGGCATGACGCGGCTGATCGACGACAGCGGCCTGCGCGACGCGCTCCGTGCGCGTGGGCGGGCGCGGGCGGCGGAGCTCTCCTGGGACAAGACCGCGCAGGCGACGCGCGCCGTTTTCGCCCGCGTCACCGGGCAGCCGTAGCCATCGCCGTTGCCGCAACCTCTGGCTGAAGTGTATCCTTTGACCATGACACTTCGCCCGCACCACGTCGCGTCTCTCCTGGTCGCCCTCGGCGCAGCGCAGGCACTGGCGGCTGAGCCGATCCTGCTGCCGTCCTCCGGTCCGGCGCTGGAGCAGCTTTTTGCCGCGAGCCACGGCGCCTGGACGCTGCCTGACGCGCAGATTCGCCCACACGGAATCGTTGGCCACGCGTGCGCGACGAATGGTAGCTGTGCGGATTTTCAGCTGAATCCGCCGTCTGCGGCCTGCGCGGGTACCGTGATTGCCGCGGGCTGCCTGACGGTGACCCCGCCGACGCCCGGCCTGACCGCCCTGCTCGCGGGCCTGTCGAGCCCGTGGCAGCAGACCCACGATCCACCCGCTGCGCCGCCGGCGCCACTCTGGCCGTGGCTGCTCGTGTGGTTTTTCGCTCCGCTAGCGCTGGCATCCATCGCCGCGCACCTGCTGAACCGGCTTGCAAGACCGCGGCTGCTGACCAGCGTGCTGGGCGCGCTGGCGTGGCTGGTGCTGTTTGCGCTCGGCAGCGTGCTGGGCGCGTGGTGGCCGCTGTGGGACGGCCTGGGCATGGGCCTGCTGGCCGCGCTGGCGTGGCTGCTCCAGACGCTCCCGACCCGGCCGGCGCCGCGCGGGCTGCTGCTTTCCGCCGTGGTCTTGGCGTTGGGCCTGGCGGCGCTGGAGGGCGCTGTGGCCCTGCTGGCGCCGCACCAGGCGCCGGTCACGCCGCCCGATCAGTTTCCGTTCCGCCGGGAGGGCGACGTGCTGGCCAAGCTGCGCGTCGCGGAACCGGGCTTTTGTGCGCTGTGGGGCCCGCCGCTGGGCGATGTCGCCGAATGTCCGCCCGGGCCGCAGCCGCCGACGCAGCACCCCGCGATCCTGCACATCGGCGATTCGCTGCTGCAGGCACCGGGGCTGCCGCGCAGCCAGACGGTCACGGCATGGCTGGAACGCCTGATGCCCGGCACGCAGCACATCAACACCGGGGTGGGCGCGACGAGCCTGGACTTGCAGGCCGTCATCGCCGAGCGCTGGCTGGCACGCGCGCGCTTTGACGCGCTGGTGTTCCACGTCTACCCGTGCAATGACCTCGGCGAGATCGATGAACCGCGGCTCTATTGCGGCGATGCGCCGGTGCTGGTGCTGGATCGCGGCACGCCGCGCTGGCGCTGTCCGCAGCCGCTGGCCGGGCAAGATCGCCTGACGACGCTGCTGCGCTACAGCCCGCCGTCGTTTCCGCTGCAGTGGGCCGCGACGGAGGTCCGGCTCGCGCGCTCGGGTGTGCGGGTGTTCGCGTGGCTGGCGCGCGCGCTGCGGCCGGCCACGGAAATGACGACGCTGACATCCGCGCAGTCGTACCGCTACGCGCTGCAGTTGCTGCTCGCGGAGAGTGCGGCGCATGGCGTGCCGGTGGCGGCGGTCATGATGCCGGCGCGGGCGAGCGCGTGTGCGAGCGGCAACGTTCAGGACGGCCGGACCCTGCGTGGGATCTTGCGCGACGCGGCGGTGCCGGTGTTTGACAGTCAACCGCTTTTTGACGCCGCGACGCAGACCCAGGGCGAAAGCGCGGTCTTTGGCGAGGTGCCGCCGGGCGATCCGCACCTGAATCCCGCGGGTTTGGAGCGGCTGGGCCGCTGGCTGGCACCGCAGCTGCAGGCGTGGCTGGCACATCCGAAACCTGCCCGCTGACTGAATGCGACCGCCACGGCCTCCACCGAAGCGGCGTACCACCGAAGGTGAACGCGCGCGGTCCTCGTCCGGAATGCGACAGCTCTGGCCGTTGAATTCTGGTATTCGTTTTGGGTCAGCGTGTCAAGCCGCGGTCACAGCGCCAGAACGGCCTGCGGCAAGCTGGGCAAATCCACCTTGGGAGGGTACCAGTCAAAGCCGCGTTCGCCCCTATTTTCAATGGTTTCCTGCCAAAGCGGCGGACCCTTGGCAGCTTGCCACAGCGCCGCGCAAGTCGGGTGCGGCGCTGTGTGCTCCGGCACGCGGGCGTCGGTATTGGCGGCCAGCGGCACGCGCGCGTGGCAGCGCACGTCGATTACGCCCAGCGCGCGCTCGCCCGGCCGCAGTTTGCCGGCCTGCCAGTCGCGGACCGACAGCCAGCGATCGCCCGGCTCCAGCGTGTACTGCGGCCAGAAGAGGTGCACGCTGACGGAGTCTTCGTCGTCGTAACTGCGCACTATCAAAGCTGTTTTCTTACCATCGCGCGCAAGCGCACTCGCCGCCGCGATCACGCGTTCCGACTGATCCGACAGCTGCGGCGCCAGCGTTTGGGGTGCCGTCTGCACCAGCGCCATCGCCGTCACGACGCCCAGCGGCCACACCCACCGCGCGCCGCGCCGCTGCCACACCGCGCCAACCGTCAGCGCCGCCGCCATCAGCACCAAAAGCCCGGACGGCATGTGCAAGCGCAACTCTGAGGTTTCATTGAAGTCCAGCAGCATCGGCACCGCCCACAGCGTGCTCGCCAGCCACAGCAGCGCTACCGGCCGCCGCGTCTGCGGCGACAGCAGCCCGACCAGCGCGAGCAGCGTCAGCGGCGCCGGCCAATAGCGCCAATCCAGCACCAGCCAACCCTGCCACAGCTGCGCCGGAAGTTGCCGAAAGAACCCCCAATTCAGCCGCGGCAGGTTGCCGGCGGCCAGGTCGTCGAGCGCGCGGTCCCGCAGAAACAGCGCCCCCGGCAGCCACAGCAGCGCCAGCGCGGCCAGCGCCGCCAAGAGAGCGCCAACCAGCCAACGCGACAGGGATTTTTCCTGCGCCGCGACCAGGCAAAGCGCGGTCGGCGCGGCCATCAGCATGCAGTCCGGCCGCGCCAGGCCGCACAGCGCCAGCAGCACCACCGCGCCGGGCAGCAGCGTCAGCCGGCGGTGCTGCAGCGCGTCGAGCAGCAGCAGCGTCCCGGCGCTCCACCACAGCATCGCCGGGACGAGCATCGACTCGGAACCGTGGTCCAGCAGCGCCACCGGCAGGACCAGCAGCGTCACCGCGAGCGCGCGCGCCGCCGTCTGGCCCGCCAGGCGCTGGGTCAGCGCCGCCAACGGCAGGATCGTCAGCGCGCCCAGGAGCGCGTGCAGCTGCTGGACCGTGGCGTGGTGCGGCGGCAGGAACGCAAAAACCGCATGGTCCAGCAGCGTTGTCGCCGGGCCATAGCGCGGTAGTTGATCAAGCGTAATCGCTTGTTGTGTATGGAGAAAACCAAAATAGACCATCACCATCCGGTGCGGCATCAACGCGCGGACCAGCCACGCCAGCAGGACGAGTGGCAGCCAGAACCGCGGCGCCTGCAGGTTGCGCAAGGCCAGACGCAGCGCCGCTGCAAGCGCGATGACCGACAGCAGCAGCAGCACCCAAGTCAGCGGAATCAGCACCGGCGGCGGCGGCCGGGGCGGCGCGCGCTGCGACGACGGGGCCGAGGCGAACTGCCCGTGGTCCAGCGACGCCACGAAACGCCGCAGGTCCTGCAAGGCCGGGCGCCAGGACGGCATGGGATCGTGGGGATCGGTGAGCCACATGAGCGACCGGAGCCGTTCTCCGCGCTGTTCCGCTCGCGATGCTGGGAACTCCGACAGCAGCACGCGCACTTTTTCAGTGGGACCGCTCTGGAGCGTCAGGATCAATTCACCTTCAGAAATCGTTAGATCTGCGCGGCGCACATCCGCGGTCGGTGGCTGCCAGGAGCCAACCGCTGCGGCCAATTCCGCCCACTGGGCCTCGCGATGGGCGGCGTGAACTGGAGCCGGCGCCAGCGACAGCGCCGCGCCGAACGCGAGCACAAGGCCGCGCAGTGGACTCACGTTGGCGTCCCGCGCTTCCTTCGCCACAGCCACGCACCGACGCCGATCAGCACCAGCGCGCCGGCCGGCAACAGCCACGTCAGCAACGGATTGCCCGACGGTGCCTCGTGCCGGACCGCTTCCGGCAGCGGATCAAACAGGTCCTCCGGTTTCTCGGTCCCCGCCTGAAAGGCCTCGAGATGTTTGAGCATCTCCTCGACACGTCGCTGTTTGCTGGCACTGACGAACCCGGGCGTTTCTTTCGCGACTTTTTCCGTTAGCGCGAGGTATTTTTTGACGTCATTGATGGCCTGTGGCAGGTCCACGCGCTGGAATACTTCGGCGTGACAGTAGAACGCATCCGCGTCCCGTTCGCCAAATTGTACCGCAGTTTCGATAGCTTCCTCGGCTTGCTTTTGCTCACCCAGGCGAAAATGGCTCACCGCCAAATAAATATAAACCCGCGCTTCTTTGGGAAAGGCTTTCTTGGCTTTTTCCAGATAGGGAATTGCTGCACGGTAATACTGCTTTTTTTCTTCGCGCGTTTGCGCGCCGCGGTGGCCAAAATAGTGCAGCGCGACGCCCGCGAGAAACTGCTTGAGCGGGTCGTCTGGCGCCGCATCCGCTTGCTTGCGCAATTCCTCGACGCGGTCAAACGACGCTGCCGCAGGCGCTAACGTCGCAACCACCATGCCGAGCACGCCGGTCGCGGTCGTCTCGCGCGCCAAATTGACGAAGACTTCATACGCCTCGGGCATTTTCTGCGCGACATACAAGGCTTCGCCTTTTTGCATCGCCGCCCATTGGCTGGCCGTCATGTCGGCCGGCTGTTCCGTGCGCAGCGGCGGCCTCTTGGGCTGCTCGGCGATGACTTGCCAGTGAAAATCCGCCTCGTGCGACTTGATGTGTGCCGCCAACGCCGGCAGCAGGGACGCGGGCGGATTGCCGGTCGCCGAAACGGCGAAATTCTCAGTGTGGAACGGTGCTTGGGGTGTGTCGAGCGGATGCGTCAGGTCCACGTTCGCCGTCGCCTCACCGCATTGAATCTCGGCGTGAATCACGGCCGCGGAAATCTGCACATTCTTCAGCACGCACGCATCCGGCAGCGGCAGTGCCAGCATCGCCTGCACCACGGCTTCCTGACCTGGCGGAATCACGTGATTTTCGGCGGCCAACAGCGGCAGTGCCAGGCACTGCAGCAAAACGGTCAGCGGCATCCCTGTCCATCGCATCGCGTTTCCCTCCTTTTGCCCTGTGTGTTGGAGATGTTGGCGCGCCCCGACCGCGACCTGCGGGACGGTACAGCGTTCACCGGGCTCGGTCAAGCGCACTTTCGGTCCGGGAAAGCGCGCTTGACGCCCCCCGGTGCGCGTCCGACACTGACTGCGCGCGCGGCGAGGGACCGGACGCAAGCGCGACGGCGTGCAGCGTGAAAGCGCACCGTGCGCCATGGACGAAGTTTTCCGCAGAGGAAGCCGGTATTGCGCGTGAATGCCAAGACCCAACGGGTGCAGTGCGACGGGCGCGCCTTGCCGGCAAACCTGGCGGGTTTGTTGCAACCGGACCTGGAGTTGTGGCTCCACAACGCCGCGCACATCAAGCCGGGCGACGCGCGGACGCTCGCGCAGCTGTGCACGCAAAGCGGTGCGCGCCTGCACGCGATCGTTCACCCGGCGCATGTCATCCGGCTGAATTTGCCGACGTGGCGTCAGGCCCTGCGGCCGGACCTGCTCGTCCTCCAGCAGCCGACGGAGCTTGACTGGCCGCTGCTGATGACGCTCGTCCCGCGGCTGGCGGCCATGGGCCTGCCATGGCGCCTGCAAGTGGCGATTGGCCGAGGCAACCTGGACGATCTGGACGGTGTGCGTTGGCAAGCGCTCGCGGAGGCAGCGAACCTGCACGGCGTGGTGGCGACGGTGCAGCCGCGGCTGGGTCCGGACGCGCCGCCACTGCGGGAATTGGCGGGGCGTCTGGCGGCGCTGGCGCTGGAGCCCCACGAGCTGAAAGTAACGCGGCTCGTGCCGAGCTGTGCCGTGCCGCGCGGGCTGGAGATCGAGCCGGTGTTCGCCAGTGAAGCAAACGCCGCCGCCGTCGCGTATGCGCCCGGGTGCGCCGCCTGTGTGCACGCCGCGCGCGGCCATTGCCCGGGCATCGCCGCCGACCTGCTGGCCCAATGCGCCGCGCCTTTTGGCCCGGCATCGGCGGGATGCTGCAGCGCTGACGGCGCTTTTGCCTCGCCGATCGCCGCAGCTGCTGAGTCGGTTGAAGCTGCGGCACTTCGGCTCGGTCTGCGCCCCGCCTGGCGCCTGGATCAGCCGATTGCCCTGGCCGAGGAGCTGGCGGCCGAGGCGGCGCGCTGGTTTCCCTTTGGCGGCCAAGGCATGGCAGCGTATCTGGGCATGCGGTTTCGCGAACACAGTTCGGGCTGGTTTGATTGCACGGCAAGCGATCCGGATCGGCAACTGGTGTATTTTGCGCGCGATGTGCGGGATGCCGTGCGTGCCGACTGCCTGGAACGCGCGATGGCCGAGCGCCAGGCGGCAGCCGCGCGCGCACCGCAAGCCGGGGACGATTCGGCGACGAGCGAGGCGCTCGATCGGCAGCTGGGCGCGCTATTTGGCTACCCGGCGTGCTGCATCGAGTCGGTCGTGCAGGGCCATCGCCAGTGGCGCGAAGGGCAGCAGGCATCGGTCGCCGAGACGGCCTGGTTCGCGCTGACCGCGGCGCGCGCGAGCCCGCGCTGGGATTGGCGCCTCGATCCGACCACGCCGTTGCAAGATACCGTGTGGATTCGCCATTATCCGTGCCGTTGGGATTGTGCGGACAGCTTGGCGCTGGTGGGTAAGCTGGCGGAGCACCAGCCGCGGCGGGCGCTGCAGGCGCTGGCGGAACGGCCGGACGCGACGCTGCTCTGGGCGGACGGCACGGCGCTACCGCTGCGCGGGGTGCGGGTCAGCGACGCGGAGCTGCGGGATCCCCAGCCGCTGGTGCCGCAGGATGCCAGCCAGCGCGCGGAGAAGACTCGGCGGGCGGCGCGGGCGCTGCAGCCGCTTATCAGCCAGGCCCAAGCGCTCGTGGCGGCGCACGATTTGCCGGGACCCGGCGGTGTGCACGTGCGCGACGGCGCGGGCGGCCTGCTGCCGTTGCTGTGGCCGGATGGCGGGCAACACCCTGATTTTCCACGGCTCATTGTCTTTTCGCCCGATCTGCCGACGTGAAGGTCACGCGTCCGGCTCGTCTTCCTCGCCGGGCAGCTGCAGGTGCCCGGGGAGCTGCCGGGTCGCCTTGACGCCCAGCTTGCGCAACGCGTCAGCCCGCCCCGCCAGGTTGCCGCGGCCCTGCGTCAGCTGCTTCATCGCCTCGCCGTAGCTGCCGCGCGTCGCGTCCAGCTGTTTGCCGACTTTCTCCAGCGTCTCGGCAAACGCCACAAACTTGTCGTGCAGCGCGCCGCCTTGCCGCGCGATCTCCTGCGCGTTCACGTTCTGCCGTTCGTAGCGCCAGATGCTCTCGACAGTGCGCAGCGTCGCCAGCAGCGTGCTCGGGCCGACAATCATGATGCGACGCTCAAACGCCTCGTCAAACAGCGTCATGTCGTGCTGCACCGCCAGCAGGTACGCCGGCTCCACAGGCACGAAAAGAAAGACGAAATCCAAGGTGTTCAGCTTGTACAGGTCCTGGTAGCGCTTCTCGGCCAACGCGCGGATGTGCGCGCGCAACGCCGCGATGTGGCTCTTGAGCGCCAGCGCGCGGGTCGCCTCGTCGTCGGCCTGGGTGAACCGCAAGTAGGCGTTCAGCGACACTTTCGAGTCGACGACAAGCTGCTTGTGATCCGGCAGGTCGATGATGACGTCCGGCTGGTAACGCTTGGCGCCGTCGTCCGTCTCCACGTGGTCGGACACCTGCACCCGGTACTCGCGATCCTTGGTCAGCCCTGACGCCTCCAGGACTTTTTCCAAGACCATCTCGCCCCAGGTGCCTTGCGCCTTGTGGTTGGCGCCGGTCAGCGCATTGGTCAGCGCCAGCGCCTCCTGGCCCAGCCGGACGTTCAGGTCGCCCAGGCGCTTGAGCTCGTTTTCCAGCGTCAGCCGCTCCTTGGAATCCTTGTCGTACGTGTCCTGGACCAGCTTGCCAAACACCTGGATCTTCTCGTGGAGCGGGCTGAGGAGCCCGGTCAAATTCTCCTGATTCTGCGCGGTAAATCGCTTGGACTTCTCCTCCAAAATGTCGTTCGCCAGCGCCTTGAACTGGTTGGCCAGCACGTCCTTGGCCTCGCGCAGCAGCCCGACTTTCTCGTGCGCCTGCAGCCGCTCCTGTTCCAGCGTGGTTTCCAGCCGTTGCAGTGCGACGGCTTGGTCTTGCCGCTCCTGATTCAGCTCCAGGATCTGCTGCTCGCGGTCGGCGATCCGCGCGTCCAGTTTGGGCACCTGCGCCGCCTGCGACTCGGCCTGCGCCGCGCGCACGCGCTCGTCCGCCACGCGCAGCTCGGCGCGCTGGAGATTGGCCTGCAACAGCACGATTTCACGGGAAAAATGCGATCGCAGCAGCAATCCGACGAGCGCGCCGCCAACGAGCAGGCCGAGGACAAGAACCGCAACAGCAGGCATGGCAGGCTCCGGTGGGGACCGCGAACGAGCTTGGGCGGGCGACAGCGCGCCGTCAAGGCACGCGTCCACCCGCGCCGCGATCCCGCCTTTGCCGGCGTCCTGTGTGACGTTTTTGCATATCGACGCGTCCGCGGGCGCATTTCTTTACAAAAAGTGGCACTCCCGCGTGACAAAGCTGGGGTGATCCGTATTCTCCCGTTGGGTGCCGGGCTCGCCAGAGCCAAGCCCCGCCCGCCCGTTCCCCTCCAACCGCACCTGCCCAAAGGAATTGCTCACCGATGAACAGCCGAACTTTGCCCAGTATTTTCAAGATTTTGTGCCGCACGTCGGCGATTCTCGCCGTGGTCGCGTTCGCCCTGCCGGGCTGCGGCACCACGACCAACCTCGACGGCGGTGGCGTGTTCGTCAACCCGGATGCCAGCGGTGACGGCGGTGCGATCGGCGACGCAGCCGCGGACGACGCCACGCCCGGCAGCGACACGGCACTGGCGGATGCCGCCGCGGATGTCATCGTGCCGGACGCCGGCCCCAAGGACACGGCCATCGCCGACAGCGGTCCTGCCGATTCTGGCCCGAAGGACACCGGCCCCGCGGATACGGGCCCCGCCGACACCGGCCCTGCCGACACCGCCACGGTTTGCAAGACCGACTACACGCAAGTTCAAACCATCCTGACCCAGAACTGCAACGGCTGCCACGGCCACCAGTTCGGCTCCGGCTGCAGCTACGCGACCGGCTCAAAGACGTCGATCAAGTCCAAGGTGAGCGGCGGCAGCATGCCTCCGGGCGGCTTCTCGAATTCCGCCGACAAAGCCTTGGTCTTGAAGTGGATCAGCGATGGCGCGGCATGCACCCCGGCCGCCGGCTGCCCCTGAGCCTTGGCCTGAACCGGCCGCATCAGGGCCCGGTTCGTCGAAGTCGGTTGCCGGACAGGTTGCGTCGCCGCGCGAGTCGCCTCAGGCGGGCGCGCTTGGCGACCCAGCACGAGCCGCCGGCGTCGACCTTAAGCGCTTGAAATATCAAGTATTTCTTGCCAGATCTCTTACCCGCCGACCAGCCGCTCTGCCGTCACCATCGCCAGCGCCATGATCGTGTGCTGTGGGTTCACACCCACCGTTGTCGGAATCGCCGCGGCGTCCACGATGTGCAGGTTCCGGACGCCGCGCACGTGCAAATCCGGCCCGACAACCGATGTCTGCGGATCCTTGCCCAGCGTGCAGCCGCCAAAAAGGTGAGACAAAACCCAAGTATAGCTGCGATTGTCCAGCGGCGCATCGTCAAACAGGTGCACTTCATCCGGGCCCAATTCCGGCTTCATGCCGTACACGCCCGGCCAGACTTTTTGCGCCCCGGACGCGAAGTGCATCTCCGCGATGATCTTGGAGCCCGCCCGCAACCGCGCGATGTCGGCCTTGGTCGGCTGGTATTTCACGCTGACGCCGCCCAGCCAGTTCTGCTTCACCGTGCCCACCGCGTCGGCGCGCACGGCGCTGACCCACATCGCGCAGCGCCGGTATTCCTCCAGCTTGTGCATCAGCGTCTGGCCGGCCCCGCCGACGCGCGCCGCGAACAGCTCCATCGGCAGGCTCAGGTGTTCCAGCTTGATGCCGATGTCCTTGCGGTACTGCAGCGACGCGACCGCTTGGCTCGCGCCCTTGTGCATGTCCATCGGGTCCGGATAGACGCCGACGACGCCCGCGCCCGGGTGCGCGCGCCAGCCCTCGCCCAACGCCGGCAGCTTGATGCCGGAGCGCTGCAGGATCGGCGCCGAGCCGGTCGCCGACGCCGCCACCAGCACGGCTCGCTTGGCCCGGACCGTGAACGTCGCGCCCTTTTTGCGGGTCTCCGGGTGCAGCCAGCGGCCGGTCACGCCGACGGCCTGGCCATTTTCCATCAGCACGCGGTCCACCGGCGCGCAGGACAGCACCAAGCCGCCATGCTGCTCTTGCATCTCCGGAATCCACAGGAAATTCGCGGTGCGTTTGTTGCGACGCTTGCAGCCCTGCAGGCACTGCATCACGCCTTCGCATTCGGCGCGGACGTTGCGGTGAATCGCATGGCCTTCGGCGCCACGCTGGTGCAGCGCTTGCAGCATGGTCGCCGCGCTGCGCGCCATCCCGACGCCCGCCGTCTCCGTCACGTCCAGCTCGCGCTCAATCTGGTCCTGCTTGGCGCCGATCGACTGCTCGGTAAACACGTCGCCCAGACCGAAGCGCTCGCGCCAGTCGTCCAGCACGTCGCCGGGCGTGCGCACCACAATCGCGCTGTTGATGACAGGCGTGCCACCGACCAATTTCGCTTGGACAATCGGGATGATCGCGTCCTTGCCCAGCGGATTGCCCATCGCGACCATCTGGCCCCAATCGGCGAACATGTCGCGCATCGTGCCGTACATCGAGGACGGATAGTCTTCCGGATCGCGCCACGGACCGGCTTCCACAAGCGCGACTTTGAAGCCCGCTCGCGCCAGCGTGATCGCAGCGGCAGCACCACCCGCACCGGAACCGGCGACGACGTAATCGGCCTCGAAGTCCTGCGGCGCACCGTCTTGAAATGCCACATGTTGGCCGCTCATGACTTCCTCCAACGGCCTGAATCTTCTGGGTAAATCGGCATCGTCAGCCGCCCGCGCACTTCCGGCATCGCGCCCCAGGCCAGTCCACCGATCGTCTTCAACATCAGCACGATCTGCCGCAGTAGGTAGATGGGGCTCCCCGACAGGCGCTGGGCGTGCAGGTCCACGCGCGCCGGCGACAGCAAGAAGGCCGGCAGCGGAATGCCCAGCGTCAGCAGCGGCGTCAGATTGAAGAGCAGAACGGAGGCCCACATCGTCGCGCGGATCGTGAACGGTGCCTCGCGTGCGAGCTGGCGAATGAACGGTTTGGTGTCGATTGCGTCCAAGCCGGGCAGCGCAGCGGTGGACGGAAAGACCCGGGCGAGCGTCCAAGCGGTCAGGTGCAGCATGAGCAGTCCTTGCAGCCGGTGGCGCTGCCGCAGGCGGAGGTCTGGCGGCAAGCCAGCCTCGCATGCCGCGGCATCGTCCGGGCATGGGCGGGCGAAGTCAATCACTGAATCGTCACGGTTTTGCCTTCATGCAGCGCGTGGCGCATGTCGCCCGCGGACCTCCAGACCGGCGTCCTCCAGGGCCTGCAGCAGTGGCGCGTGCGCGGCTGCCAGCCGATCGGCGAGCGTGCCCGGCACTTGGGGGACCAGCCGCGCGAGGTGCGTCGCCAGCGGCGTCGCATCCGGCACCGACGAGCCGGTCCAAATCTGCACCGCCGACGTCGCAGCGGCCGGCCGCAGCGGCACTTGGGTTTCCGGCAGCGCAAACAACAACCAGCCCCGCGTCTCGTCCTGGCCGCGCAAGCCCAGATTCCAGCAGATCGTGCCCGGCGTGCGGCGAATGTCGCCCGGCTGCGGCCCCGGCTGCGGCAGGTCGTCCTGACGCGGCGCGACGTACACGTTCATCTGTAACGGCCCATCGCGGCCCAGGGAAACCACGGTCAACTGATTGTTTTCAGGCATTTTTTCCAGCCAGCGCTCCACAGGCGCCCGCGGCACCCGGAGCGCATCGCCCAGGCGCAGCAATCCCGGAATTCGGGCGGCGACGTCGGTCCGCCGCATCTGGACGTGCAGCGCGACGGACCGGCCATCGACATCCTGGCGCAGCAGCCCTGGGTGCCGGGCGCCGTCCGCGATGAGCGCCTCCCAAGCCCTGCGCACCGCCGGCGGCACGTCGCCGAGCGCATCCATCGCCAGCGGTTCGTGCACCGCGTAAGTGCGTTCGCGCAGCTCGCCCTTGCGCCATTCGATTGCGTGCATGTGCATCGGCAACGAGCCGCGCTCCAGATAGAGCCGACGCGACCAGCCGTTCGGCGTCGCCGCGAGGCCAATTTGCACGGCCGACGGCACCTGGTTGGCCGCCAGCATCGCGGCCACGCGCGCGCGCGCGGCGGCTGGCAGGCGCAGGTCGAGGCCAAATGTTTCCAGCAAATTCAATGGGTTGCCTGGCAACGCCTCAAGGGACGCGCCGAGGATGAAACGCGCCGATTCCACGCCGTCCGGGCGCCAGCGCGCGGAGGCCTCGACGGCCACCGGCAAGGGGCGGTACCAGCTTTTGCCGGGCGTGAGCAGCGCGTTCAGGAGCCAAGTCTGGTGCGCCCGCAGTTGCGCGACGGGCAGCCCGCCGTCGATGCCCGCCACGGCGCCCAGCCACCGGCGCAGCGCGGCGTAGTGCTGGCCGACGGTGTCGCGCAGCGCGGACGCGTCGCTGTTCGCGTGGTCAGGCGGCTTGGCCAGCGGCTGCGAATCCATGTGCCGCCCTCACACTGGCAAGTCTTGCGCCGGCTGCAGCCGCTGCAAGAACACCGGTAGCACTTTGGCCACCTCAGCGCGCAGCCCATCCGCCACGCGACCATGCATCACGTCCAGGTGGGCGGTGCGCTGCCAGGCCGGCAGCCGCTCGTCGCGCAGGCGGACGTCAACGGGCAGCTGCACGCCCTCCCGCGCCAGCAGCCAGCGCAGCCCTGCCTGATGACCGGCGACGCTCTCGACGCGCCATCCGGCCAGATCCGCGCCGACATCCAACCCCAGCGCCGCCGCCCAGGCGCGCACCGAACCGCTGGCCGGCGCCACCGCTTCTTGCCGCACTTCACCGCCCGCCGCGCCGATCCGCGCCGGCGTCAACTCCGTATGCTCCCAGCCGTAGGTCTCGATGTACGCCTGCGACAACCCGCTGCAGCCGGTTCGCGCGTGGGCGCAGACGCCTTCCCAAATGCACGCGTAGGCTGGCACCGCTTCCCAGTAATCGCGGTCGATGAGCGTGGTCGGCTGGCTGTCGTCCTGACAAGCGGCGTGGCGGCCGAGCAGGCAGCGCGGAAACCACTTGACCGTCGCCGGGATGTGCGCCGCCGTGCACGCGTCCAGCGCGGCCAGCAAGTGCGGCTGCAGCGTCTTGACCGGCACGATTTGCGCGCGCATGGCCACGTGATCGACCCGCGGCCACAGGTTCCAGAAATCCATGCCCGCCGGCTGCAGCGGTGCAATCAGCCGGACGATTTCGGTCAGCTGCTGGAAGTTCGCGCGGACCGTGCACGTGTTGGTGAACAGCCGCGCGGGCGACGCCGCGATCGTCTCCAGACCGGCACGGATTGCCGCAAACGAGCCTGGTCGCTGGGAAATTTCCGCGATGGTCGGCTCATCCGCGCCGTGGACGGAGACAAAGAATTCGTCGGCGCCGGCGGCGATCAGCTCGTTCAGCAGCGAGCCGGCGCCCAGGCGGGTCGCGTTGGTCTGAATCCGCACGTGCTCCACCGACGCAATGCTGCGCGCGACCGCGATGTATTCCAGCAGCTCCGGCTCGAGCGTCGCCTCGCCGCCCGAGAGCACGATTTGCCGAATGCCGCGCGTCTGCTGCGGATCCTGGGCAAAAGCGCGAAACGTCGCGAGGTCCGTGCCCGGGCGCTGGCCCAGCACGTCTTCCACCATGCAAAATGTGCAGGCCAAGTTGCAGCGAAAGCCAAAAGCCACAAGCACGCTGTGCGGCGCGGTGCGCTCCACGGGCACGAGCGGAGACGGCGCCGCGGTGGCGCGCTGCATGCTAGTACGCGCCATAAATGCCACTCTTGATGAACGAAAAGCCGACGCCGGTTGCCTCGTCCGGCGCGCGCTGAAAATCGGCGCCCAGATCCCAGCAGAGGTGCGCCAGCTGCGGCGCGTGGTCGGCGATTTGCGCGCGCAGCGGCTGCGGCCAGCCGTGGCGATCGAGGAAGAACTGCAGCTGGGCCAGGTCCACGCGCGACCAGTACACCGCGTCCGCTTGGCGCTTGTTGGCGACGCAGACGTGAAAACACCGCATCAGCTGCGGCGGCAGCAGGCGCGCCAGGCCGAGCGGGTGCGGCTGGGCGTGGACGGAGACCTGCAGGCGCGCCAGGATGTCGTCGATTCCGGTCAGCGGGTCGCGAAAAACATAGTGATTTTCCAGCTCTGGCGGGTGGTTGTCGCGCAGCTTGTAGGACAGGCCGCTCGACGCGATGTAGACGCTCGATGCGCACGGCCGCTCGCCGCGCAGCTGCGCCACGTCGAACTCCACCGAGAACATCAGCCAGCGCCAGTGATCCGGCACGGCGCCCTCCACGACCAGCGGCGCGAACAGCTCCGCGACGCGCGCCAGCGTGTACGGCTGCGGATTGTGCGGCCGCCGGTAGAAGTACAGCTCCCAGCTGGCGGCGTCAGGCTGCTGTACGCGCTGCTTGATGCCCCAGACGACCTGCCCGGGACCCAGCCCGGCGTGCAAACGCTGCAGGAGCGCTTCGCCTTGCGCCAGGACACCGTGGGCTTGCCAGCTCCAACGCAGCAGGTTGACTGACGCCAGATCGCGCGCCGTCGTCGCCTTGGGCGTGTACGGCAGCAGGCAATAGTCGTAATGCGCCGACTCGCCCCGCGGACCTGCGGGCGGCTGCGGCCACGGCGTCAACCGGGGCTCGCGCGGGCTGGCGTGGAGCTGAAGCCCGTTCAACGCCATGACGGGAAGCCATCGGGAGGCGCCGCGAGCCAGTTTTCCGGTAACCACCGGCTCGACGCCTCTTTGAACTGCGCGACGATGACGCGGCGGTGCCGGCCGGACTTGTTGACCCGCGAGCCGTGCCACGCGCGGCCGTGGTACAGCAGCACACTGCCGCGCGGCATGACCAGCGGCGGCACCTCTGCGTCCGGCGGCGGCGGTTGGCTCTCTTGCGTCGTCTTCCAGCCCTGGGCGCCCAGGACCGCGCGGCACGTCAGCGGTTCGCGCTCCGGCTTGCCCTGCACGCGCAGGCAGCCATTCGCCTCGTCGGCGTCATCCAGGGCAATCTGCAAGGAAACCAAGGTGTCCGGCTCCGAGAGCAGGTACCACGCGTCCTGGTGGGTGCCAAACTGCACGGTGCCGCCCGGCACCTTGTCGATGAGCACGCAATCCACCAGCTCCGGCGCCTGCATCACCGTGCCCAGGCTGCCGAGAATCTCAGGCCGCCGCAGCAGTTGCGCCACTTCCGGGAGCTGCTGGAGCTGATGGCCCAGGCGCATCAGGCGCTCGGTGGGCGGCAGCGCCGCGGCCACGGTGGGATCCCAGAAAGGCACAACGGCCGAACCAGATGCGATGAGTCGGTCTGCAAAGCCCGTGGGCCAAGGCGCGCTGCGATCCGCCGCGTCGGCCGCGACGATGCGCGTGTTCAGGGCTTGCACCAGCTGATCGCACACGTCCGGCGGCACGACGCTGTGCAGCAAGAAGCCGCCCCAGCGCGCCCAGGCCTGCGTGCACACCGCGGCGGATGGTGCATTCAGGACCGGGAGCGCGAATGGCGCGGGCGGGCCGTCCACGTATGCCGTCGCAAGATCACTGCCGGTTTCAGCCATGCTTGGCACCCTCGGATCGCACCGCCGGCCGATGCACGCACGCTCCGGCAGGGCACAGGCGGTCGTGCGGCGCACCGGTGCAGCCTGCGGAAACGTACCATGCAGGGCCGATGGTGTCCAACCAAGCGCCTTGAAAACACGAAACATGCTGACCCAGGTCGGACGCAAAACTGCTTCGGTCAGGCCAGCGGCATTTCGGACGGGGACCGCGCGCGTTTGCCTATTCGACCGACCCTCCAGAGTGGCTCCGAATCGCGACCCTCCGCGGTCGTCAGCCCGAAATACCCGGTTTGCGCGCGTCAATCCGGATCGGCCAGCGCGCACAGTTTGCCGCGCAGGCCATGCATCCGCACCCAATGCGCGACGAAACCGAGGTAGGCCGGATCGCGCAGAAAGAACAGGCCGCGCCAGTTGGGCGGTTCCTGGCCCGAGTAGCCGTTGAGCGTCGGCACCCCGGTCAGCTGCGCGACGAACATGGCGTCGATGTGGACGCTGACCAGCGTGGAGCGCGCATTGACCGGCGACGTGACGTAGAATGCCCTGCAATCCTTGGGTAACTGCACCGCAAGCGCTTGGAGTCGCGCCGTCTCGGCCGCCTTGTCGAAGCCCTGCCGCGTGCCAACCTGCTCCAGCGCGCCGAACGCCACCAGCAGCACCAGCGCCAGCCGGCTCGCCCGCGACGCGCGCGCGACCAGCGCGTCCAACGTCCACGCGAGCGCGAGGCCGATCGGCAGCGCGAGCACGATCGGGTACCGGCTGACGGCGCGGATGCTCTTGATGCCGGGCACCGTATGAAATGCGAACCACCACGGGGAATGGCCGAAATAGCTCATGCCCAGCGCGTAGAACGCAGTCGCAGCCAGCACCAGAATCGCCACAAAATGCGCGGAGTTTGGCGTACCCAGCCCGTCGCGCGCCCGCACCGGCCAGCGGCGCACTGCGCGCAGCACCGCGACCGCCAGCAGCAGCCAACCGACGGTCACCGCGCCGCCCAGGCCGATGCGGTGCTCCCAGTAGAACGGCTGGTCGCGAAATGGCGGGATGACGTCTTCCAGCCAAGCCCACAGCCAATTGCCGTCGCCCATCACAACCAATGAAAACCAGTGCGGAATCATGCCCCGCGCATCACCGTACGAGCGCCACCCGGCTTGCCGCAGCACCGGCACGTACAGCAGCGCAAACGGGATGGCGCCGACGACGAAGACGCCGCCCGCCGCGAGGATCGCCCGCGCATGGACGCGCGCCGCGCGCAGCAGCCAGGCGCGCGTGATGGCAAAAATCAGGGCAAAAACCAGGCAGAACAGGACAAAAAAGCCAAAGAACCACGCGACATAGACGCCGCTCAGCAGCTGTAGATCCAGCAGGAGCGCTACCGCTGCCAGCCGCAGGAAGACGCCGCGCGGCCGCAGCGTCTCGGCACCCCGCCCCACGCCGATGAGCAACGCCACCATCAGCGGCAGAAGCACCAGCGGCTGGAGCTGCAAGTGCACGAACTGGTTGAACTTTGCGCTGTTGAACGCGAACAGCAGCGACCCCGCAATCGTCGCCAGCGGCCCCAGCCCGAGCACGCGGCGCAGCAGCCAGGCCATCGCCGCGTAGTTGAGCGCATTCAGCAGCAGTGTGGATCCCTGCAGCGCGGTCAGCACGCCGGCGCCCAGCGCGCGCAGCGGCCAGTAGACCAGCCCCTGCAACACGAACGCGTCCGCGTAGCCCAGCGTCCCCGGGACCGGGTAGAACATCGGTGGGCTGGCCCACGGCGCATGCCCCAGCAGCGCCTGCCATTGGTGCTCGAGCAGGAAGGCGATCAGCCGCGTGTCGCCAGCGTCGCCGGAAATATCCTTGAAATGGCTGGTGAAATCGGCCAAGTGAAACCAGAACAGCCCCGCCAGACCGCTGGCGACCACGGCCAGCGCGCCCAGCCAGGACCGCGGCCGCGGCGCGGGCCAATGGAGCAGCAACGCAGGCGGCGTGGAGGTCGCGTCGGTCACAAGCTGGCCTCGGGGCAGGGGATGCGCGCAAACGTGCGTCGGCATGCGCCGCGATTATGCCGGTCGCGCCGGACGTTGGGAAGCGCGCCGCGGGGGTGGCGCAACGTCAGCGTTTGGCTTACAACCAGCGCCTGGCAAGCGGCGGAGGACCTCCGGCGCGACGGACACAAGCACCAGACGCTGGCGGGCGCGAATCCCGAATCGAGGCACACCATGTCCCATCCCGATTGGTCGAAATTGGCGGAGCAGAAGATCGCTGCGGTGCGGGCGGCGCAGGTTGAATGGGCGGCGCTGCCGATCCAAACGCGCGTGGCCAAGCTGCACGCGGCCAAGCTGGCGATCCTGGCGCGCGGCGAGGAGCTGGCCCAGCTGATTGCCGACGAAACGCGCAAGCCGCTGGCGGAAGCGTACTCGGCCGAAGTGCTGGCGGTGGGCGATATTTTCGGCTACTGGCTCAAGAAAGGCCCGGACCTGCTCAAGCCGCGCAAGGGCGACGTGCCGAGCCTCGAGATGCCGGGCAAGAAGGCTTGGGTGGAGCGCGAGCCGCGCGGCGTCGTGCTGTGCATCTCGCCGTGGAATTTTCCGGTGCAGTTGCCGATGCGGACCGTGGCGCCGACGCTGCTGGCGGGCAACGGCTTGATCCTCAAGCCCTCGGAAGTCACGCCTCGGAGCGGCGCGTGGCTGGTCGCGCGGATCCGCGAGGTCATCGGCCCGGTGATCGACGTGCTGGAAGGCGATGGCGCGGCGGGCGCGGCGCTGATCGAGGCCATGCCGGACGCGGTCGTGTTCACTGGCTCCACGCGCACGGGCCGCAAGGTCAACATGATGTGCGCCGAGCGCGGCATCCCGTGCGAGCTGGAATTGGGCGGCAAGGACTGCGCGATCGTCCTGGCGGATGCGGACATCGAGCGCACGGCGACGGGCGTGGCCTGGGGCATCGTCAGCAACGCGGGGCAGAATTGCTCGGGCATCGAGCGCGTCGCCGTGTCTGCGCAGATCGCGCCGCAGTTCGTGCCGCAGCTGGTCGCCAAGCTGCAGCAGACCGCCAAGGACGTGCCTGAGCTGGTGACGCCGATGCAGCGGCGCATCGTCATCGAGCAGATCACCGACGCGATCGCCCAGGGCGCGCAAATCCTGACCGGCGGGCTGCCCGAGGGCGATGCGCCGATTCCGCCGACTTTGCTGACCAAGGTGCCGCGCGGCGCACCTGCTTGGAAAGACGAGTCGTTTGGTCCAATCGCCGTGCTTGAAATCCACGGTTCGGACGCGGAACTGATCGGCGCGGCCAATGACACGCGCTATGGCTTGGGCAACTCGGTCTGGGGTCACGACACGGCGCACGCGCTGGAAGTCGCCCGCCAGGTGCGGTCGGGCATGGTGTGGGTGAACAACCACAGCTTTAGCGCCGCGCTGGCTGACCTGCCGTGGGTGGGGATCGGCGATTCCGGCACGGGCATGACCAACAGCCCGGACGTGCTGCACCTGCTGACGCGGCCGCGGCTCTACGTGGTGGACACCAACAAGGACTTGGAGCCGTGGTGGTATCCGTATGGGCCCAAGTTCCTGGACTTGATGCGAATTCTGGTGAGCCGCCAGCAGACCGGCGGCCTCGGCGCGACGCTGAAGACGTTGGGCGCGCTCAAGGCGCGGATGAAAGAAATCAAGAGCTGACCTCTGCCTTTGGACCTGCATGCCCAGTTTCACCTGCTCCACCTGCAACACAAGCTTTGACGTGCCGGAAGCCACCTTGGCGAAATACCCGGGCTGGACGCCGCGCTTTTGCGCCGCGCATCGCCAGCAGCGCAGCGGTAGCACGTCGCGCTTTGCCAAGCCCGCTCCCGCGCCCAAGCCGCCGCGCGATCCCAACGCCGAGCCAACGGTGACGCGGTTGCCACCCGCCGCGGCGTATGGCTCCAAGACGTTTCGCGGCAGCGCCGTGGGCAGTCCATCGGAACTGCGCTTGTCACCTGAGGAAGTACTGGAACGCTACAAGACCGGCCCGCAGGACGGCATCTTCACGGACGGCGGCTGCGATCCGAATCCGGGCGCCGGCGGCTGGGCATTCGTCCACGTGGAAGGCGGCGAAATCGTTGGTCAAGGCTCAGACTGCGAGCGGCTGACGACCAACAACCGCATGGAAATGACCGCCATCATCGAAGCGCTGAAGTCGCTGCCCAAACAGGCGCAGCTGACGATCTTCAGCGACAGCGATTTGTGCGTGAAAACACTGACGATTTGGGCCAAGAGCTGGAAGGCCAACGGCTGGCGCAAGAAGACCGGCGAGGTAAAAAACCTCGATCTGGTGATGGAAGCCTATGACCTGCTGCACGCCCATCCGCACGTAAAAATACAGTGGATTCGCGCACATGACGGCACGCGGTGGAACGAATACGTCGACGCGCTGGCGAGCGCCGCGTTGCGTCGCGTGGCGCGGCGCTAGGGTCTGGTCGCCGAGCGCGAGGGCAACATGCAATTGAGTTTTTGGGGCGCAGCGGGAACGGTTACAGGTTCGCGGCATCTGCTCGCGGCACATGGTCGAAAAATCCTGATTGATTGCGGGATGTTCCAAGGGCTCAAGGCGCTGCGGGAGCGCAACTGGCAGCCGCCGGGCTTCATCCCCGCGGAGGTCGACGCCGTCATCCTGACGCACGCGCACCTGGACCATTCCGGCTGGCTGCCGCTGCTGGCAAAATCCGGTTTCAAGGGGCCGATTTACACGACAGCGGCGACGCGCGATCTGGCCGAGGTGCTGCTCATCGACTCCGGCCACCTGCAAGAAGAGGACGCGCACTTCGCCAACCGCCACGGCTTTTCCCGCCACCAGCCGGCGCTGCCGTTGTTTGGCGAGGCGGATGCCCGGGCGGTCATGGCGCAATTTCAAGTGGTTGCGTGGCATGAGCCGTTTGATCTCGGCGGCGGCATGTCTGCGACGCTGTACCGCGCGGGGCACATGCTGGGTGCGTCGCTGGCGCGCGTGACCGACGGCAAGACCGCGGTCGTGTTCACCGGTGACCTCGGCCGGCCTGACGACCTGCTGCTGCCGGAACCGGAGCGGCTCGACCAGGCGGACCTGATTGTCTGCGAGTCGACCTATGGCGATCGCCGGCATGGGCCCAGCGATCCGGAGCCGGAGCTTGTGGAAATCGTGCACCGGACGTCGCGGCGCGGCGGCGCGGTCATCATTCCGTCGTTCACGGTCGGTCGCGCGCAGCAACTGCTGTGGCACTTTCGCAAGCTGCGCGATCGCGGCGCGATCCCGGACCTGCCCATCTATCTGGACAGCCCGATGGCCGCGACGGCGACGTCGCTGTACCAAAAGCACGCGGAATTGCTGCGTTTAAACGCCACTGAGGTCGAGCAGATGTGCACGACGGCGCACGTGATTCACACCGTCGAGGAGTCCAAGCAGGTCACGGCGTGGCAGGGCCCGATGATCGTGATTGCTGGAAGCGGCATGGCGACCGGCGGGCGGGTGCTGCACCACATCAAGGCGTTTGCGCCGGATCACCGAAACACCATTCTTTTTGCGGGCTACCAGTCCATCGGCACACGCGGCGCGGACATGGTCGCCGGCAAGACGACCGTGCGCATCCATGGCGAGGACGTGCCGATCCGCGCGGAAGTGGCGCAGCTGGAGAGCCTGAGCGCGCACGCCGACTGGTCGGAGATTCTCCAATGGCTGCGCGGTTTTCGCAGCGCGCCGCAGCAGGTTGTGATCGTCCACGGCGAGCCGCAGGCCGCGACGGCGCTGGCCAACCACATCGACGCCGGGCTGGGCTGGCGGACGCACA
This sequence comes from uncultured Myxococcales bacterium, assembly GCA_903929795.1. Classification (GTDB taxonomy): domain Bacteria; phylum Myxococcota_A; class UBA9042; order UBA9042; family UBA9042; genus CAIYBN01. The sequence continues at coordinate 49,614 of CAIYWC010000186.1, forward strand.
TCGCGCAGCACGGCGAGTCGCTGGGCTTTTCCTGACGGCCCAAGGGCCGGGGCAGCATTGACCTCTCAGCAGTTTCGTAGTGGAATGCCGCCCCTTGCGCCGGGCCCGTAGAGGGTCCGTCTGCCTGCCGCCGTTAATCGGCCGGAGCGACTGAGATGCTCGAAACGATGCGCCGCCACAGCCGTTCGCCGTGGATTCAACTCATTTTCGTCACGCTGATCGCGGCCTTTGTGCTGACGTTCTATTCCGGGTCGCGCCTCGCCGCGAGCTTGGCGGGCCAAGCGCCGGAGCCGATGCTGGAAGTCGCCGGTGTGACGATCGACAGCGCGGAGCTGGACTTGGCGATGCGGCTGTCTCCCGATGCGCCGAGCGCGGCGGCGAACGGCTTTGAGAAGCTGCAGCTGCAGCAGCGCTACGAGAAGCTGCGGCTGCCGTACTCCGGCGGCGGCACCGAGATGGCGCAGCTGACGACGCCGCAGGATCCAATCCCGACGATCCAGCGCCAAAAAGTCGCCAATGAGCTGATCGAGGCCGTGCTTGTCGCGCAGCAGGCCGCCAAGCTGGGCCTGGGCGTCAGCGACGCAGAGCTGAGCCGCCGCGTGATGCAGCTGGAGCGCGTGTTCGGCATCAGTTTTCGCGACGAGAACAACCAGTTCGATCCCAAGAAATACGACACATTCGTGCGGTTTTCCCTGGGTTCGACCAAGTCGCAGCTGGAGAGCCTGCTGCGTCGGGAAATCCTGCGCGACAAGGTGGCACAGATCGTTGTGGGCGGCATTCAGCTGACGCCGCAGGAGCTGGACGCCCTGGTGACGAGCGACGCGAAGCGGACGCACCTGGAATTCGTGGCGCTGGATGCCGAGACGATCGCCAGCGCGCTCACGGTCACGGACGCGGACGCGGATGCCTGGGCGGCGGCGCACGAGAAAGAAATTCAGGCGGCGTATGAGGCCAAGGCGGATCTGTACAAGGTGCCGGATCGCTGGAATGTGCACGGAATTCTCGTGGCTGCGCCTTCCAAGGAAGGCGTGCCGGACGACAAGAAGGCGGACGTGGACGGCCAGTGGGCCGAGAAGAAGACCGCCGCCGCTGCGCTGAAAGCGGACCTGGACAAGGCGTGGGACGGCGAGACGCCGCTGGACGCCGTCGTCGCGGAAGGCGAGGAAAAAGGCGAGGCCAAGAAGGCGAGCGAGTTGAAGGGCGAGGAAAAAGCCAAGCGGCTAGCCGGGTTTTTCGCCAAGCTCGCGAGCGAAAAGAGCGACCACAGCATGACCAAGGACAGCGGTGGGCTGTTTGTCGACGACTTGAGCGCCGAGGCGTTGACGCGCTCGCCCTTTGGCCCGGAAGTCGCCAAGGCGGTCGCCGCGACGGACGCCGGCAAGCTGGTCGGCCCGGTGGAGGCGCCCAATGGCTGGTGGCTGCTCTCGGTGGACAAGAAGCTGCCGGGCAAGACGACGCCGCTGGACGCCACCGTGAAGCGCGCATTGGCGCTGGATCTCGTGCGCACGGAGCGCGCGGCGGCGGAACTGGACAAGGTGGCGCAGAGCGTGCAGGCGGCGGCTGAGGCGACGCCGACGACGCCGCTGGCGGACATCGTCAAGCAGTGGAACCTGGCGCACGGCGGCAAGGAGGACGGCCCGCTGCACGCGTCCGAGACGCCGCCGCTGGGCAAGTCGCCGCTGGAAGCGTTGAACGGCGGGATGGAGGCGATGCTGGGCCTGCCGCCGAAATCGGATGATCCCAATGATATCCCGGGGATTGGCAAGAACGCGGAGATCGCGGCGGCGGCGGCGAAGCTGAAGTCGGACGCGCCGATCGCCAAGGCGATCTTCAGGTCCGAGGACGGCAAGACCCGCTATGTGGTGCGGCGCGGCAATGATTCGGTCAAGCAGACGCCGGAGACGGACGCCAAGGTCAAGGATTCGCTGGGCCGCGTGCTGACGCAGATGCGGCGCGTGGAGGCGTGGCACGGCTACGTCAAGAAGCTGCAGCTGGCGGCGGAAGCGGCCAAGTCCGTCAAATTCACGCCGGAATTCAAGACCGCCGTGGATCAGGAAAAGGCGCGTCAGGAGACGGCGGCCAAGCGCGCGGCGGAGAAAGCCGGCGATGAAGCGCCGGCCGCGGGCGGTCTGAACCTGGAAGTCGGCGGCAAGCCGGTGCATGTCGAGACCGCGCCCGCCAAGTAAGCCGATCCCGGCGCCAAGCGCGGAGTCTGCCGAAACGTGGCTGGACGCCGAGTTTGACGCGCTGCAGGACACGCCAGAACCATACGAAATTGCTGAAGACTCCGTCGCGCCCGGCGCGGTGGCTGAGCACGTGGCGCGGGCTTTCGATTTTGACGAGCGCGTGAAAGCCGCGCCCGATCGCCCCGGCTGCTACCTGATGATCGACCGCCACGGCGTCATCTGCTACGTCGGCAAGGCGACCAGCCTGCGCAACCGCCTGCGGCAATACGCCAGCGGCCAGGACGAGCGCTTCTTTGTGCACCTGCTCGACCGCGTGCTGGGCGACATCGAATTCGTCATCACGCCGACCGAAAAAGACGCGCTGCTGCTGGAAAACGAGCTCATCAAGAAGCATCAGCCGCGCTTCAACGTGCGGTTGAAAGATGACAAGCGTTTCCTGCACTTGCGGCTGGATTCCGGCCAGAATTACCCGCGGCTGCAGGTCGTGCGACGTCCGGCGGACGACAAAGCGCAGTATTTTGGCCCGTACGCGTCGGCGAGCTCGGCGCGGTCGGCGCTGGCGCAGATCAACCGCTATTTCCAGCTGCGCACGTGTCCGGACAGCGCCTTCAAGAACCGCACGCGGCCGTGCCTGGAGTACCAAATCCACCGCTGCCTGGGGCCGTGCGTGCTGCCGGTGGACGTGGGCGTGTACCACCAGCATGTCCGCGATGTGGCGCTGTTTTTGTCGGGTCGGCGCAGCGAGTTGCTGGGACGGCTGAAAAAGCGCATGGCTGACGCCGCCGAGGGCGAAGAGTTCGAGCGCGCCGGGCGATATCGCGACCAGATCCAGGCGATCGAGACGAGCCTGGAGCAGCAGCACGTGAGCCTGCTGGGGCGGCGCAAGTCGATCGACGCCGTGGGGCTGTACCGCGAAGGCGCGAAAATCGCTGTGACGGTGCTGACTTTTCGCGAAGGCGTGCTGCTCGGCAGCCAGGGCTACGTGCTGCGCGACCAGGAATTCCCCGACGCCGAGGTGCTCGAGGGCTTCCTGCTGCAGCTGTACCAGCGCGGCCAGCCGGTGCCGGACGAGCTGCTGCTGCCGCTGGCCATTGACGGTGAAGACGCGCTGGCGGAGTGGCTGACGGACCAGCGCAAGCTGCAGGCGGCGCTGGCGGGCGAGCCGGTGGGGCGCGCGCAGGTGGAGATCAAGGATCCGCAGCGCGGGCTGCTGTCCAAGCTGATTGAGATGGCGACCGACAACGCGCGGCAGACGTTTGAGGATCGCGTGCGCGCCTCGGCCAAGGCCGAAAACACCTTACTGGGTCTGCAAAAAAAGCTGCACTTGACGCGGCTGCCGCGGCGCATCGAGTGCTACGACATTTCCAATATTTCCGGAACGGATCCAGTGGGTTCGATGGTCGTCTTCATCGACGGCGAGCCGGCCAACCAGGAGTACCGGCGCTACAAGATCCGCACGCAGGAAACACCCAATGATTTCGCGATGATGTACGAGGTGCTGTCGCGGCGGATCGCGCGCGCGCAAGATGGCCGGAGCCCGTGGCCGGATTTGATCGTCATCGACGGCGGCAAAGGCCAGTTGGGCATGGCGCAGGCGGCGCTGGGCGATCTGGGCGTGGAAGGCGTGGAGCTGTGTGGACTTGCCAAGGCGCGGACCCAGGACAGCGACGATGCGGGGCCGAGCGCGTCCAGCCCGGAGCGCGTGTTCCGGCCGGGCGTGAAAAACGCGATCGTGATGCCGCAGAACTCCAACGAGGTCTATCTGCTGACGCGGCTGCGCGACGAGGCGCACCGGTTTGCGATCACGTTCCACCGCGAGCGGCGCGACAAGCGGGTGCTCAAGAGTTGGCTGGACAAGGTGATCGGGCTGGGGCCGGCGCGCAAGAAGGCGCTGCTGCTGGCGTTGGGCTCGCTGACGGCGGTGAAAGAGGCCGACGAGGCGGCCCTGGCGGGCGTGGTCGGGCCGGCCCTGGCGCGCAAGATCGCGATCGTGCGGGGCAATCCATGATGCGCCGGCTATGCGTCATCGCGCTGCTTTGTGGTGCCTGCCACCGCGAACCGCCTAAAATGACCGGTATTTCCGCGGTGACGTGGCAGCTCGGCTTTGACACGGCGCGCACGACCCCGCAAGGCACCGGCTGGCGCGTGACGACCGACGCCGGCTACGACGTGCACGTGACCGAAGGCGTGCTGATGACGTGGCGGCTCGGGCTGACGCCTTGTCCACCGCCGGTCGCTTGGAGCCTGATCTCGCCGGCTTATGCCAATCACGTGGAACCACCTGATCCGACAAGCATTCTGCCGCACCTGGCTGAGAATCTCGCGCAGCCTGCGACTGCCACGCTGACCCGCAGCGTGCCGCGGACGAAGTACTGTCAGGGTTTTTGGCTGGCGTCGGCGCCGCCGCCCGCGCAGGCAGGCGAAAGTCCGCGCGTGAGCCTGCGCTTGCACGCGACCTGGCAAAAGGCAGGGCAAACCGGTGAAATCACTCTGGAAACGTGGATGCCGGATGCCAAGCTGCAAGCTGTCCCGGGGCTGGAACTGGCGGACGGTCCGGCGACGATCGCGGTGACGCGGCACCTGGGGCAGCTGCTGGACGGCATCGATCTCGCGAACGCGCCGACGCCGGCGATGGCGTGGACGGTGCTGCACAAGCTTGTGGGCGGGGCGGAGTGGCGGGTGGCGGCAACCGCGCGGTAGCTAATCGCCGTACTTCGCCCGCGCTTCGTCTTTCCACTCATCGGGCCAATAATAGAATCCCTCGCAAGCGATCGAGAAAAAGCAGGTCTCGCAGGCCTTTTCATGGCGCCGCCGCGACTGCAGGTAGTCAAAAAGATTGACGTCTGCCATCGACACGAACACCATGTCGCGCTCCATCTTGCCGATGTCGCTGAGGCAATATTCCTCATAGCCCGGCATGTAGCACAGCGGCAGGTTGATGACCTGAAACTTGATGCGATCGCCAAAATCATCAATCAATTTCATAACCAGCGGCGCGACCACCGCGGGGTCTGGCTGACACTCCGCGCTCGCCTTGCCGAACGGCGTCAAAAATTGCACGTTGCACAATTTGACGCCCAATTTCACAAGCAATTCGCCGTATTCCAGCAATACGGGCGAATTAACCTTGGTCAGCGTCACGTTCACGCCAAAATCGATGCCCAGCTTCTCGCACAGTGGCCGGCAGTTGCGAATGCCTTCGATCGTCTGGCGAAATGCGCCCTTGGCCTGCACGTTCTCCTCGTGCACTTGCTCGTTCGGTCCGTGCAGGGAAATCAGCAAGCTGGTAATGCCAGATTTGACGATCTTCTCGGCATTGCGCGGCAGACTCATCATTCGGCCGTTGCTGGTCAGGTTAATCGCCTGAAATTCCAGATCTTTCGCCGCAGTGATCAACTTTTGCAGGTTGGGGTTCGTGGTCGGCTCGCCGCCGTCGAAATCACACAGATCGTAGCCTTTTTCCCGGCGATTCTTGAGGAATTCGATCTGCTGGTCCAGCTCGCCGTGCCAGTCGCTGCGGTTGCCGGTTGCGCAAAAAACGCATTGATTATTACAGACATAGGTCGTGTTCATGATGACTTTGCGCGGCTTCCATGCCGACGCCTTGGTCTCCAGCACGCGCTTGGCCGCCCATAGCTCGCCCGGCGTCCAGTCCGGGCCAGTCAGGACCGGCTTTCCCTGAAAAAGTGGACCAATATCGCGGTCTTCGCGCGTCGTCCACAGCTTGTCGGCGGTCGCGGTTTTGTGCAGTTCGGTGCCCTTGATCGGCGTCGCAAACTGTACCAATGGCTGGGCGTCAAAATCTTCGCACAACTGCCACGCGGTCTTGAGTGTATTCAGGATTTCTGCGCGCGTTTCCGTGGGCTGGCCAATCATCCAATGAACCACCAGCCGCAGCCCGTGATTCTGGCACCAATGCGCCACGCGCTGCGTCGCCGCGAGGTCAAACTTCTTGCCAATCACGTCGTTGGCGATCCGATCATTGGCCGATTCCGCCGAAATCGACAGCACCGGCACGCGCTGCGCCATGCGGATGACCTGGCTCTCCGTCACGCGATCAGCGCGCATGCCGTTGGGAAAATCCAAACCGAGATCAAACTCTTCCGCGACATCCAACAGCGCGTCAAAATGGCTGGTCGTCACATTCACCAGCTCATCCAGCACCACCCAGCGGTCGATGCCATAAGTATTTTTCAGCAGTTCCGCATGCTTGCGCAGCCACTCCTTGCCGTGACGGCGATACGGCTTGCCGTCGAGCCCGGCGCGCTGCCATGGATTCGACGTGCAGAAATTGCAGCGGTACACGCAACCGCGCGATGTCTTGACGGCGATCACCGGCGGCGCGGACGAAAAAATCTCATTCTTATGGCGGCTTTGCGACACACGCCCCATGAATTTCTGGAACGCCGCCATGTCGATGAGGTCGTACGCCGGCAGCGGCAGCGCGTCCAGGTCCTCGACCTGCGGCGCACCACGCGTGATGCGCTCGTGCGGCTGCTGGCCCGCCGCCAGCGTCTCGATCAGCCGCGTCAGCTGGCCTTCTGCCTCGTACTGCTGGCCCCACGGGATGCCGACCTCGTCGAGGTCCGCCGCGTCCCACTCGATGAAATGCATGCCGCCCACGTCGCAATCCGCAAGTATAACAGGAATTTGCGGCCAGCGCTCCTGGACGTTCGCTGCCAGCCGCTTGAGCTCTGCGCTCGCCGCGCGCGCGCGCAGCCACGGCGAGTTGCCAAAGACCACGACATCGGGCGCGTCCTTGGGCAGCCGCCCGAGCAGCGTCGAAACCGGCACGCCCAGACGCAGGAACTCCTTGTTTTCGTGGATCAAATTGGAGGTCGGCAGGCAAAACGCGTCGAGGATCGCGACGGTGTGACCGTCCTGACGCAGCTGCGCCGCCGCCTGCCAAAGCCCCAAGCTGGCAAAAGTCGGATAGTCGATGTACGCCGCGTGCAGCAGCAGGGGCGGTTGGATCAACAGGACAGTGGCCACAGGTGCCTCGGGCGCTGGAGCTTGCACACGCGGCGCGACCTGCAAATCAGGCCAGCGCGGCCCGGTCAGTATCGTGTGCACGTGCGGCCGCGGCAAGCCGTCCTGAGCAAGTGCGCGTGGCCGTGAGGATTTTTTGCCCCGACTTGTGTGCTGTGCCTGTCGCCCCTACCCTTGTCACCGGGGGCGAAAGGTCACGATGCGCGGTCGATGGATGAACTGGATGTTGGCGGTTCTGGCGGTTCTGGCGGTTCCCGCGCCCGCGCTGGCGTGGAGCGCGCGCAAGGCGCCCAAGCCGGCGGCGCATCACGTGGGCCATGGCCACGGCAGGGCGGGCAAGCCGCGGGCGAAACCCAATGCGACGACTGCCGAGGTGCTGGTCGCC
>CAIYWC010000187.1 GCA_903929795.1 uncultured Myxococcales bacterium
GCCGGCGGGCGCGCACGCGATGATGGCGCCGCCGGTGCCGTAGCCGTCCTGATCGGCGTCCAGGTAGTACGTGGCGGTCAGGCCTTCGTCGGTCTGGCCGTTGCAGTTGTCATCGATTCCATTGCAGATTTCCGTGGCGCCGGGGTGGATCGCCGCATTGGAATCGTTGCAGTCACCATTTTGCGTGGCCGTGTGGCCGCCGCCGGGCGCGCACGCGATGACCGGGGTGCCGACGCCGTAGCCGTCGCCGTCGCCGTCGGTGTAGTACGCGGTGGTGGCGCCCTCGTCCGTTTGGCCGTTGCAGTTGTCGTCGATTCCATTGCAGATCTCGGTGGCACCGGGATGAACTCCGGCGCTGGCATCGTTGCAATCGCCCGGCGTGGTGGCCGAGATCGCGCCGACTGCGGCGCACATGCAAAATCCGGTGCCTACGCCGTAGCCGTCCTGGTCCTGATCGACAAAATATATCACACAATTCGCGGAGTTGGGCGGATCGACGACGCCGTCGCAGTCGTCGTCCACGCCGTTGCAGACCTCGGTGGCGCCGGGGGTGGATCGCCGCGTTGCCGTCGTTGCAGTCGCCGCCCAACGCCGCGTAGCCGGGCATGTTGCCGCACGCGCAGACAGGTGCAGAGGTGTTGCTGCCGTAGCCGTCGCCATCCTGGTCCAGGAACTCGTTCTTGCAGCCCTCGCTGCCGACCGGATCCGTCACGCCGTCGCAGTTGTTGTCCAAACCGTCGCAGATCTCGTCCGCGCCGGGGTGAATGGCCTTGTTTTGGTCGTTGCAGTCGGTCGCCTTCAGGCTTGTGTACACGCCGTTCGGCGCGCACAGGCATTGCGTGTCGCCGATCGCGCCGTAGCCGTCGCCGTCGTTGTCGGCGGCGTAGACTGTGCAGCCCGCGGCCCCGGCTTCGTCGGTTTGGCCGTTGCAGTTGTTGTCCACGCCGTCGCAGGTCTCAATGGCGGCGGGGTTGATGCCGGCGGCTTGGTCGTTGCAGTCGCCGGACTTGGTCGCGGTGAAGCTGCCGGTGGCGGCGCACAGGCATTGCGACTGTTCGCCGTCGCCGTAGCCATCGCCGTCAGCGTCCAGGTAGAAGACGCTGCAACCCTGCGCGCCGGCTTCATCGATCTGGCCGTTGCAGTTGTTGTCCAAGCCGTCGCAGATTTCCGGCGCACCTGGATGAGCCGCCGCAGATTGGTCATTGCAATCACCGGCTTGCGTCGCATATCCGGTCGCCGGGATCGCGCACAGGCACGCGCCGCCCAGCGCCGTGCCGTAGCCATCGCCGTCCGCGTCCGGGTAGACCTGCGTGCAGTTGCCCGAGCCCGCCGGGTCCGTCACGCCGTCGCAATCGTCGTCCAGGCCGTTGCAAATTTCCGCCGCGCCGGGGTGAATCGCGCTGGCCGTGTCGTTGCAGTCGCCGCCCTTGGTCGCCGTGTGTGTCGCGTCTGACGCGCAGAGGCAAAGTGCGCTGCCGGTGCCGTAGCCGTCGCCGTCGTCGTCGGTGAAATAGGACGTGCAGCCGACCGCGCCCGCTTCGTCGATCTGGCCGTTGCAGTTGTCGTCGACGCCGTTGCCGCACAGCTCCGGCTCGCCCGGGTTGATGGTGGGGATCACGTCGTTGCAGTCGCCGGTCTTGGTCGTCGTGTACAAGCCCGACGCGCTGCACGCGCACACGGGCGTGCCGGTGCCGTAGCCGTCGCCGTCGCCGTCCATGTAGAACGCCACGCAGCCGCTCGGGTCGACGCCGCTGTCGGTCAAGCCGTCGCAGTTGTCGTCGATGCCATTGCCGCAGATTTCGGGCTCGTTGGGATGCACGGCGGCGTTCGCGTCGTCGCAATCGCCCGCGCCTTTGGGACAGATGGCCGGCGTGCCGACCACGATCTTCGCGGCATTGCACCAGCCGTCGCCGTCGCCGTCGCAGCCTTCGTCGGTTAAGCCATTGCAATTGTTGTCAATATTATCGCAGAGCTCCGGCGCGCCGGGATGAACAGCCGCATTCGCGTCGTCACAATCGGTCGCGGTCGTCGCGGTGGCCGTGCCGACGGCCGCGCACAGGCATTGGCCCACCGAGCCGACCTTGCCCGTGCCATCGCCGTCCGCATCCGGGTAGTACGTCACGCAGCCGATCGCGCCCGGCTCGTCCGTTTGGCCGTTGCAGTTGTTGTCGGCGCCGTCGCAGACTTCCGCCGCGGGCGTTGTCGCGGGGCAGGGCGTCAGGCCGCTCAGCGTGCATTTGCGGACCCCGCTGCACGTTCCGGAGTCGTTGCTGACGCTGCAGGTCGTCTTGGCGCCCACGGCGGTCGCGGCGGGCGAGCATGCGCACTCGCCGCCCTGTTTGACGCACTGGTTGCCGGCGCCCACGGAGCCCTGCGACGCCTGGCAGGCGAATCCTTCCGGGCAGTCGCTGTTGGTGGCGCACGCTGCCGCGCAAAAACTGCCGCTGCCGCCGTACGTGACGCAGAGCGCGCCTTGGTCGCCGGCGCATTCGGCGTCGGCTTGGCACGGCCGGCACAATTCGGTCCACGCGGGCAGGCACGCGAGCACGGGATCGACGCCCGACTTGTAGGTGGCGCACTTGAAGCCGTTGGGGCAGCAATCGGTGCAGGTGATGGTGCAGATCTTGCCGGTCGGGCTATCGACGCAGACGCCGCTGTCGCAATCCGCGGCGGCGACGCAGCTGGCGCCGGGCTCGCCCTTGGCTGGTGCGAGCGGAAAGTCGCAGCCGCCGGTCGTCGTCTCGCTGACCACGTCGGTGCCAAGCACCAGGATCTCGCCCGCGGTGCCGTCGCTGTCGAAAACGCTGTCGCTGCCGTTGTCGGCAAGCGCGTCGGTGGGCGCGCTGCCGTTGTCCTTGACGGTGTCGGCCACGTTGCCGCCCGCGATGTCCAGGGACCAAACGAACGCGTCGCTGCCGTTGCCCGTGCTGCTGGGCGAGCCACACGCGCTGATCACAACGGCGACCAAGCCCAGAACGCGCGCCGCCGTGAAATCGAATCTTGTGCCCACCTTGCTCCTGGTCCGCGCGGGTTTCGCCGTCATTTGCACGCAAACTGCCACTTTGAGTCTGCACATCCCGCCGCAACCGGTCAATCAAAGTTCGCGCGGCGGTTCTGCGCCTTCCCGGCCGGCCAACCCGAAGCGCGCGCGCCCGTCGCCGCTGCTGCGCAAGGTGCCTCGCCAACGAGGTCCGCGGTATTTTGCACGGATGTTGCGTGCCGCGCGCGATTCCGCAAGATTGTGGCGATCGCCGCGCTGGATTGTGCGGCAAACGCTTGCATTGGCGTTAGGCGAAACCGCGCCGGTCAGCTATCCTGTGCACAAGTGGACGAACGACGGCGGGCGCATGGCACATGAGGTTGAAGGCGGGCGGTTGCAGCGGATGGCGCGTCTTGCGGGGCTCGCGGCGCGGACGGGTCGCGATCTGGCCAAAGCGCGTGCCAAGCAGGTGCTGACGCAAGGCGATGCGCTGCAGGTCGGCGAGGCGCTGCGGCCGACGGCGGAGCGGATGGTCGAAGTCCTGGGCGGCATGAAAGGCGCCGCGACGAAGATGGGCCAGTTTATCAGCTTGGTCGATCAGGAAGTGTTTCCGGCGGAGGCGCGCCAGGCGCTGCAGCGGCTGCTAAGCCAAGCGCCACAGCGGCTCAGTCCAGCGCAAGCCATTGAAGTGATTACCCAAGAGCTGGGCGCGCCACCCGCGGAGCTGTTCGCGCAATTTGACGCGGAGCCGTTCGCGGCGGCGTCCATGGGCCAGGTGCACGGCGCGACGCTGCGCGACGGACGCGACGTCGTTGTGAAAGTGCAGTTTCCCGGCGTGGACAAGGCGATCGAGGCCGATTTGCGCAACGCCGGCGCGATGACCGCGGCGCTGTCGCTGGCAGGCGGCATGTTCGACGCCCGGCGGTACTACGACGAGATTGCGATGACGCTGCGGCGCGAGCTGGACTACCGCGAGGAAGCCAAGCAGCTCGCGGCGTTCCGCGAGGTCGCCGCGCCGTGGCCGGAGCTTGCGCTGCCGGAGCACGTGCCCGAGCTGTCGTCGGGGCGCGTGATCACGCTGACGCGCCTGCGCGGGCCGACGCTGCTGGAATTCGCCAACGATCCCGAGGCCGACGCCGACGCGCGCTTTCGCGTGGCCAAGCAGCTGGTGATTTCGTCCTGGGGGCCGTTCCTGGCGACCGGCCTGATCCACGCGGATCCGCATCCGGGCAACTACATCGTGTGCGACGACGGCCGCTTGGGCGTGCTGGATTTTGGCGCGACCCGCCAGCTGGAGCCGCATTTTGTCGCGCTGTATTGGCGTATTTTGACCGCCGGGATGGCGCACAGCCACCTGCCGCTGCGCGACGTGCTGGCCGACGCGGGCTTTGAGCTGCGCGCCGATCCGCTGCAGACCGAGCAGTGGCTGCAGGCGCTGTCGGCGATTGTCGAGGAGCCCGTGCGGGCGCAGCACTACGATTTTGGCGCGTGCCAGATCGCCGTGAACGTGCGCAAGCTGAGCCAGCAGTACCCGAGCGTGACGCTGCAGTCGCGGCCGCCGGACAACAGCTTGATGTTCTATCGGGCGCTGGTCGGCATCGCGGGCGATTTGCGGCTGCTGCGCGCGGCGGGCGATTTCCGCACGGTGACGGCAGAACTGCTCGAGCGGGCGCGCGCGGCGCAGGCCTGACGGTCAGGCGCGCACCGGCGCCAGCACCACCGCTTCGCCTTGCAGCACCACCAGCTCGCCGACCGCGCAGACCGCGTCCAGAACCACCCGATTTTTGTCGGCAATCAGTTCGCGCACTGTCACAGTCGTTTGCACGGTGTCGCCGGGCCGCACCGGCGCGCGAAATTTTAGCGTCTGGCTGAGGTAGATCGTCCCAGGCCCCGGCAGCTGCATCCCCAGCACCGCCGAGATGAAGGCCGCCGACAGCATCCCGTGGGCGATCCGCCCGCCAAACGGCGTCGTGCGGGCATACGCCTCGTCCAGGTGCACCGGGTTCGCGTCGCCCGTGACCGCGGCAAACTGCGCGATGTCCGCAGCGGTGACGGTCCGCGCCAGCGTCGCTGACTGGCCAACGTGCAGATCTGCCAAGGAAAAGGCCATGTTGTCGCCTCGACCGCGTGCTATCGGCGGGCGCGCGGCTCGCTGAGCAAGCCGAGCTCCTGCAGCTGCGCGTCCACGGTAAACTTGGCGGCCCAGTTGAGGAATTGCCACCTGCCGTACGCGCCGTCAATGGGAAACGACCCGGCGACCCCGCCGACCTCGCCCGCGCTGCCGGTCTGCGCGACGGTGCGGCGGACAAACCGGTTGGCGCGGCGCATGGCGTCGGCGAGCTTGGGGTCGCCGGTGGCCTCGGCCAAAATGCCCCAGCAAATCGCCATTTGGCTCGTGCCGGTCAGGCAGGACCACGGCACGGCACGGCTCCAATCGCGGGCGAAACGACCGGCGAGCAGGCCGTTGGCGTCCATGCATGCGGCCATGACCTCGGCGGTGCGGAGCGCGGCGGTCAGGTAGCGCGCGTCGCCGCTGTAGCGCCAAGCTTCCAGGACGCCGCGGACGGTGTACGCGAGCGTGTGGGTCAGCGGGTTGTCGCGGTCGGACAGGCAGCAGCGGTCAAACCAGCCGTTGTGTTGCTGCAGGCTCAGGGCCCAATCGACTTGGCGCAGCGCGGCATTTGCGTAGCGTTCTTCACCGGTTACGCGCGCGGCTTCCAGCAAGCCCCAAGCGGTGTGCGTCTCGTACGCCTTGGGACCGGCCATGGCAAAGCTGGTCAGGGACTTGCGCCACGCGCCATCGTCGTCCTGCACTGACACCAGCCAATCCGCGGCCTTGCGGACGGGTATGGCGAATTCCTCGGCCAGCGACTCGGGCAGCTCGCGCTGCGCCGCGCACAGACCCATCAGGATCTGCCCGGTGTTGAACGTGACCGGCGCCGTCGCCTTTCCGGTGACCACGCCGCCGCGAAAGCCACCGGAATCCAACTGGATTTTCACCAGCCAGCGCGCAGCCCGCAGGGCAATGTCCTCGGCGTCCGCGCGCCGCCGGCGGATCTCGGGCTCCAGCAGCGTCGGCACGATGTAACCGCTGGTCTCCGGATAGGACGGCGCCCACCCGTGCGTGTACGACCAATCGCGGGCAAAACCGCCGTCCTGCGGGCGCGCGTGGCGCTGCGCCTGGGCCAGCCAGTCCACCACGGCGTCGATCGCCTGCTGCGGCCCCATGTCCAGCTCCGGGAGCACCTGATCCCGCCGCCGCCGCGCCCGCGCCGCCCGCGGCAGCATCAGCTCTTGCTGCACGCCGCGCACGCGCCCCGCCAGCAGCTGCCGCGCTTGGCGGAGCGGCGGCTCTGGCGTCACCGCCGCCACAGGCTCGGTCTCCGCCGGCACGACGGTGTAGATCGTGACGCCGCGCGCCAGCAGTTCCTCCAGCGCAGCGTACATTTCGCCAGCCGGCAGCCACCAGGTCGGCGCCACGCCCACGGTGCCCCAGCGCAGCCGGTCGGTCTGCTCCAGATAGCGCGTCACGTACCGCCGGATCCCTTCGCCCGCGTCGCGGTCGATGCGCGTGCGTCCGATGGCCGAGTCGTGCGCCCAGACCTGCATCGCGTGTTCCGTCCCGTCGATGTCGCGGACAATCGCCGGCAGCGGCGAGTCGGCGCTGTAGACCGAAAGCGGAAAATCCGCGCGCAAGTCCTCGAGAACATGGTAAAATGTCACCGGCCCGAGCGTGGTTCCCAGGCCCATCAGCACGCCGTTGCGCTCCAATAGCCGGGCCAGCGGGCTGCCGGTGCCAAACGTCGTTCCGCACGTGTGGTGCGCCTCGCAGAGCCAGCGCGCGTCGGGCCCCAGCGCCGCGATGGAATGCGTCGGATGCAGACTACGCAACACACCTGGCCGCTGGCGAAAGCGCTCGGTGACCGCACCGACCGCCGACGGCGTCGTCCGCGCGTCAAAAACCGCGCCACCGCGCACGGTGTCTTCCATCGAGCCTTGCAGCGAAAACGTCGGAAACGCCAGCGTACCGCCCAGCTCCGCGACGATAACCTGCACGAGCGCGTCCAGCACCGCTTCCGGGCCGCCATCGACAAAACCAAGTGATTTCAGTGAACTGTGCACAAACACGATCCGCCCGCTGGGCAGACCCAGGCTGCGCAGACCGGCCACCAGCGACTCCCGGTTGACCGCGGGCCGCGCCGTCGCCAGGTCGCGCTGCCGCGTCGCCGTCGCCTGCCGCTCCAGCCAGTCGCGCGCCTCCGGCAGACCCGCCGCGGTGGCGAGCGGCTGCAGCGGCGCCGGAAGCAGTCGCTGCGCCTTGCGGGTCGCCCGAAAAGCCGTGTTCAACGCCCTGAAGCGAAAGTCATTGATCTTCAGTGGCATGCCGACTGACTCCCGTGACCAAGCGTCCGATTGCCCACCCGCCAAGGCGCGGTTCGGGAAGTTGCGCCAGATCGCCAGCCTCGTCAAGGACCATGCGGCGCGCCCGCGCGGCGGCGAGAGACCCCACGGTCGGGGCGCGTGACGGAGTGTGAACAACCGCAAAACGGGCACTTTTGCACTGGACAACCCGGCAGATTTTGCCAAACTATCCGCTACCGAACGGTGCTTTTGCCGGCCTGCGGTTGCGATTTTCAGCTTCGCCACGATCGACGAGGGGATAGACCATGCGCGTTTCGATTCAGATGGGCCTGATGCTTTTGGCTTGTGCGGCAACCGGTCTGGCCGGCTGTGACAACGCGGATACCGCCGTCGGCGGCGCGGTTTCGGAGGGCACGAACACCGATGCGAGCGTCTCCGCGGACACGGGCGCGGCGACAGCGGATGGTCAGAACGCGGCGGATGGCGAGCTGACCGACGCGTCGGTCTTGGAAGATAGCGTGGCGCTTGAGGATTCGACCGACGACGCGACTGACGATGCCGCGCCCGGCGACGCGCCGCTTGGCCACAAGGACGGCAAGGGCGGCAAGTACGACGGCTTCGGCGGCTTTGACGGCAAGGGATTCCCCGATGGATTCGCGGGCTTTGACGGCAAGGGCGGCAAGGGCGACGGCTTTGGCGGCTTCGACGGCAAGGGCTTTGGCGGCGACGCGACGGGGCCCGCGCAAACGCCATGCACGTCGGCGGCGGACTGCACCGGCAAATGCGGCGCCAACGCGACCGCGGGCTGCACGTGCGCGGCGAACGCGACGGGCGCCTTGACCTGCCACCCTGCGTGCGCAACCGACGCCGACTGCCCAACCGTCAAGCTGCCCAACGGCGCCGTGTTCACGTGCACCGGCGGCGCTTGCGTCGTCACGCCGTAAGGCGCTCTGGCCGCCAATCTGCAGGGCCGTCAGGTTACCGGCAGCGGCGGATCGGTGCGGGCGACAAATTCTTCCCAGCCAAAGCGCGCCGGGTACTCGCGCCACGGGCCTTCGCAGCGCACGTTCCAGGTGCACGTTTCGCAGACCGGGCCGCGGATTTTGCCTTCCTCGAAGCGGTATTTGCCATAGTCGCCGATGGTGATTTGGCCGTCGTAGACCATGGTCGACGGCGTCCGCAGCTCACACGCCGCCGTCTCGCGGCCGTGCAGAAAACAAAACGGAATCGCCTCCGTCACCGCCGTCCGCCGCGCCGCGCGCACGCGATCTACCGCAATCGCTACCTGAGGCGCGACGTCGCGATAGCGCGGCACCGTCTCGTCCCAGGTCGCCGCTGCCGTGCCGATCGCGTGCACAAAGGCGAACTGGACCTGCACCACGCCCAGCTGTACCAAAAGCTGGGCAATTTCAGGCAGATGTGGCACGTTGTCGCGTACAATCACCGTCTGCGTCAGCACGATTTGCCGCAATGCCACGAGGTTCTGGATGCCGCGAATCGCCTGGTCAAAGGCGCCGCGCGAGCCGGTCAGCTTGTCGTGCAGGCTCGCGATGTGGCCGTGGATCGACGGGTTGAAGCGGTTGACGCCGGCCGCAATCAGCGTCTCGCAGTAGTTGCGGTAGGCCAGCCGCCGGCCGTTGGTCTGCAGCTGAATCGTGTGATAACCCAGTGATCGCGCGTGCTTGGCGATCTCCGGGATGTCGTCGCGAATCGTCGCCTCGCCACCGGTCAGCACCAGGCGGTCGCACTGGCTGCGGGCTTTTTCCAGCCGTTCCTTCACTTCGTCGGTGGTCAAATCCGCCGTGTGATCGCGTTTGTCGCCCTGCACGCAGAACGTGCAGTGGTTGTTGCAGCGAAAACCGACCTTCAGGTCCAGCTTGCGCGTCGCGCCCAGCGCTTGGTCCGCCACCGCGTGCAGAATCGTCTCGTCCACGATGCGCCTCGCCGCGGCCCGCGCCGCCGGTCGCTGCCAGTCTGGACCGAGCGCCGCAGGGCGTCAAGGCGATAGCTTGCTAATCGTTTCAGTAAGTTGCGCCGCGATTGTCGCCGAATCCAGTCACAGCGTCAGCGTGATCTGCCCCGGACGACCCGGCAACGGCATGACGGCGGACGGCGATTGCGAACCCGCGCCGCCTTGGCCGGCCTGGTTGAACCAGCTGGCCATGAACACGCCGCCCGGGCTGCTGCCGACGCCGGGCTTGCTGCCCAACACGGCGACGTCGCCCGCCGCCCACGAACTGCCGCCGCCACCGCCGCCGCCGGTGTACGTGTACATCGCCGCGCCGCTGCCGCCGCCGAACCAGCCCGCGCCGCCGCCGCCGCTGCCGCCGTTGCCGGGACAGGCGACGCCGCCGATCTGGAAGCTCGCCGTGCAAGCGCCGCTGGGCGCCGCGCAGAGGTTGCCGCCGATGCCCGCGCCGCCCGCGTTGGCGCTGCCGGCGATGCCGTCCTGCGTGCAGCCCGTGTAGCTGGATGCGTTGGCCTGCTTGCCACCCGCGCCGCCGCTGCTCGGTGTGCCGCCACCGCCGCCGCCGCTGTTGGTCGCGACGTAGGTGTTCGCCGTGCCATCGCCGCCGCTTGCGCCGATCGCCCCGCCGCCGCCGCCCGCGCCGACTGTGGGCCCGCCAACGCAGCCGGAGCAGCCATCATAGCCCGCGCCGCCGCCGCCGCCGATGACGAGGATCGGCTGGCCGTTGCGCATTGCGTAGCTCGCGCCGCCGCCGCCGTTCATGGCGCCGCCTTGCGCGACGCGCAGCTCGATCGCGTCGCCCCCGGTGACCGGCACGGTGACCTGACCAAACGCCGCGCCGCCGCCGTCGCCGGGATAGCCGCCACCGCCGCCGCCGCCCCAGACAAAGAGCGTCATCGAGGTCTTGCCCGCGGGAATCCAGCCCGTGACGACTTGCCCGGGCGCGCTGTACGTCGTGGTGCCGCCGGGCAACGCAGTGCCGGTGCAGGCCTGGGTGTTGCACGGTGCGGACTGTTGCGCGTCGCCGGTGCACGTCTCGCCGCCGCACGCGGGCGCGGGCGCGTCGCAGGTGCGCGTGGCGATCGCCGTGCCGCCGCCGCACGGTGCGGAACAACTGCCGGCGACCCACGTGGACCAGCCGCCGTTCACGGGCGAACAGGCCGCGCATTTGCCGCTGATGCAGGCCAAACCCGCGTCGCAATCAGCGGTTACCGCGCACGGGCTCGGCACGGCGTCGGCGGAATCCTGCGCCACTGTCGCGTCGGCAGCCATGTCCCGGGGCGCGTCCGGCTCAGAAACGCTGTCGGCCAGCGCGTCGACAGCCGCCGCATCGGTGCCAGCCGCCGCGTCGCCAGCGCTGGGTGCGTCGCCAAAGCCAAACGCGACATCTGCAGCAGCGTCGTCGGCAGCATCCGCGGCCATCGGTGGAGTGGAACACGCCAGCAGGACGACCGCCAAGCCGCCCAGACAGGCCCCGCGCACGTTCACGGGCACTCGCAGCCGGCGACCTGGCAGGTCGCGACGTTGAGCTTGACGGTGAGCGCGTAGAAGAAGCCGTCACCGCCCCAGCTCTCCGAATCCGCGACGATGACGTACCAGCCCTCGGCGGGCGCAGTGTAGGACGCGCTGCTGTTGCTGCTGCACACGACGTAGGTGATGCACGAACCGCCGCCCGGGTCGCCGCAGCCGGCGTCGGACTGGATGACCTCGAAATTGGCGGTGGAGTCGCTGCTGCCGCCATTCCAGCAGTCGTCCGTGCTGCCGGAGTAGCTGATGGCAATCGACTCGCCCTTGCGCAAGAAAATCCGATAGGTGTGGTCGTAACCGGTGTCGTAGCACTGGCCGCCGCCGCCGTCGAAATAGTTCAGGCTGTCGCACGTCGTGTCGGACTTCTTGTAGCCCTTGCTGCCCTTGGCTGAGCTGCGGCCGATGATCCGCGCGTTGCCGCAGTCGTGGCGGTTCTGGCTGCCGTCGGCGCAGGCGTTGGCGGGGAGCGCGCAGCCCGCGAAGATGCACGCGTTGGTCGCCTCGTCGCACTTGTTGCCGGCGGGGCACGTGTCCGTATGGCTGCATGTGCCCGCGCTGCACGCGTCGGTCGTGCAGCTGAGGCCGTCGTCGCACGTGTTGGGCGTCCCGGCGACGCAGGTGCCCGCCGTGCAGACGTCGCCCACCGTACAGCCGTTGCCGTCGTCGCACGTCGCGGTGTTGTTGGCGTGGCCGCAGACGCCGCCGGTGCACGTGTCGTCGGTGCACGCGTTGCCGTCGTTGCACAAACCGCCCGAGCCCACGCACGTGCCGCCCGCGCACACGTCCGTGGCCGTGCAGGGGTTGCCGTCGTCGCAGGTGGCGGTGTTGTTCACGTGCGTGCATCCGCCCGTGGCGCTGCACGCGTCGGTGGTGCAGGCGTTGCTGTCGTCGCATGTGTCCGGCGTACCGGCGCAGACGCCCGTGGCGCAGCTGTCACCGGTGGTACACGGGTTGCCGTCGTCGCACGCGGTGGTCAAGGGCGGATGCGTGCAGCCGCTGGCGGGGTCGCAAGTGTCGGCGGTGCAGGCGTTGTTGTCGTTGCAGGTGTAGGCGACGTGCTGGCACGTTCCGGCCGCGCAGGTGTCCGCCGTACACGCGTTGCCATCGCCGCAATTCATCAAGGTTCCTGAGCAGTTGCCAAGGCCGAGGCAGGCATCATTGACGGTGCATGGCTCCCCGTCGTCGCAGCTCTCGTCGGTCAGGCCGTTGCAGTTGTCGTCAACGCCGTTGCAGGTCTCCGGCTGGGGCACGCAGCCTGGAATGTCGGGCAGCGGTCCGGTGTCCACCGGGACGTCGGGCAGTGGTCCGGTGTCCGCGGGGACGTCCGGCGTTGCGGCATCGGTGCTGGCGTCGAAATTCGCATCGGGGGCAACCGGTGCATCCGGCAACTCCGCGTCTGGACTCACGATCTCCACGTGCGCGACATCGCCGTGTGTATCCGCATCCGCGCCGCTGTCGGCGGCAGTCTCGGCACCCAGCGCGTCGCCCGCGGCCTTGACGTCCGGCTTGCCGAAACTCAGCTTGACGTCGTCAAACTGCCCCGCGGTGTCCTCGACCAGATGGCCGACCATCGGCGCCGCCGTGCTGCAAGCAGCGAGCGTCAAGAGCGACAGCAATGCCCAGCGAAACCACAGCATGAAACTGACCTTGGACAAAATGGCACTGCGCCAATGCCCCAAGTTGGGCGCAAGTTGCGGACCGCGTCAAGCGACATCCGCGTAGCAACCGCAACTTCCGCGTGGCTGCCTTGACAGAAATCGAACGTTCGTTACATTAGCAACCTGCGCATCCGATGGATGCGGACGGCATCCAAGGTTCATGGCAGCACGACCCAAAGCCAGTGAAGCCCGCGACACCCGCTCCGAGATTCTCGACGCGGCGCTGGAACTCTTTGCTGATAAAGGCTTTTATGGCGTCAGCATCCGCGATGTGGCACGCGCGACCGGTGTGGGCGTCTCCGCGATGTACCACCATTTTGCCAGCAAGGAAGAGCTGTTCGAGGCCGTCGTCATCGGCGACCTGCGCGCGGAAGGGCGCCCGACCCTTGGTCCCGGAACGCCGCCGCCGTTCAACGGTGATGCACTCGAACTTCCGCCCTATTTGGAAAAAATGATGCTGCACGCAATGGACAAATTTGCCGTGTTGCGCGAGCGCAAGCGGTTTCGCATCTTCTTGTCGGACGGGCCGCGGCTGGCGCTGGAGGGCAAGATCAACCTGTGGGAAAAAATGTTGATCGCCCGGCAGCCGATCATCGATTTGATGGCGCGCCTGATGGACAAAGGCCTGCTGCGCCGTGCCGATCCGGAGCTGACCGCGCTGGGCTTCATTGCGCCGCTGATGATGTGGCGGCAGCTGATGAGCATTTCCCCCGAGCACACGTGGGTCGAAAAACCGCGGGATTTTGCCCGCCATTGCGTCACCCAGTTTCTGATCGGCGCGCAAAATAGCCGCGAATAGATCAAACGTTCGATTTGCCCTCACTCCGCCCGCCTCCGAGGTCCCGATGTTCAGTCTGCTGCAAATCGCCGTCCGCAACGTGCTGCGCAACAAGCGCCGCACCGCGATCACGCTGGCCGCGCTGCTGATCGGCGTCAGCGTGATGGTCAGCATCCGCGGCTTGCTCAACGGCCTACAGCGCTCGCTGGTGCAAAACGTCGTGCAAGGCCAGACCGGCGCGCTGCAGATCCACCGGGTGGGCTTTCTCAAAAACGTGCTGTCGTCGCCGCTGTCGCTGGACATGCCGCAGGACGCGGCGTTCGAGGCCAAGCTGCTCGCGGTCAAGCACGTCCGGGCGATCTCGCCGCGGATCCTGTTTGCCGGCATGGTGAACGTCGCTGACCAGACGATCTTTCTGGGCGTGCAGGCGGTGGATCCGATCCGCGAGTTCAAGGTCGTGCCGTTGCGGGCCAAGACCATGGAAGACAAGGAGCTTTTTGAGACCGGCAAGGTCGTGGACGCGATGGTCGTGACCGAGCAACTGCAGACCGCGCTCAAGGGCTCGAACGTGCCCAAGGACGCGCCCGCGGCGATCCTGGCACCGGATAAGGACGGCGCGCTCTCGGGCGAAAACGTGACGCTGACCGGCGTGATGAAGCTGAACATGCCGGGAGAGAAAAAAGTCGGGATGCTGCGCCTGGACGTGGCGCAGCGGCTGCTGAAGATGGAGGGCCGGGCGACGGAGTACATCGTGGCGGTGGACGACATCGACAACATCGCGCAGGTCGCCGCGGACCTGAAGGCGGCGCTGGGGCCGGACTACGAGGTGAGCATGTGGGACGAGATCGCGACGTTCATCAAGCAGGCGATGACGCGGCAGAATTTCATCCTGTCGCTGGTGGCAACGGTCTTTTTGATCCTGATGTTGCTGGGCGTGGCCAACACGATGCTGATGAGCGTGCTCGACCGCACGCGCGAGATCGGCACCATGATGGCGGTCGGCGTGCGGCGCTCCAAGATTCTCGGGCTGTTCCTGATGGAAGCGGCGACGATCGGCGCGCTGGGCGGTGTCATCGGCGGCGGCGTGGGCGCGCTGATTGTGCTGGTGCTGCACGCGCGCGGCATTTCGATCACGTTTCCGGGATCCAACGTGCCGTTCACGATTCAGCCTTACGTGACGCCGACTTACCTTGCGAGCATCGTCGCCATCGCCGGGCTGGGCGCGCTCGTGTTTGCCGCGTATCCGGCGTGGCGCGCCAGTCGGCTGCGGCCGGTAGAAGCGCTGGCTGGCGGCTGATCGCGGGGTATTTTCGTCGCCGTTTCGCTTGAGGTTCACATGTTTACGCTGATTCGTCTGGCTTTTCGCAACGTGCTTCGCAACAAGGGCCGCGCCGTCTTCACCACCGGCGCCATTGGCTTTGGCGTGATGATGACGCTGCTGCTGGGCTCATTTGTGGTCGGGCTGGGCAACGCGATGGTGGACGATATCGTGGAAGGCAAGGTCGGCGCGCTGCAGGTGCACCGCAAGGGCTACGACGACGTGCGCGAAAACCAGCCGCTGGATCTGGACTTTGCCGAGGTGGGCGGCGCGATGGACAAGGTGCGCAAAGTGCCGGGCGTAACGGCGGTGTCGCCGCGGCTTGTGTTCTCCGGGCTGGCGGCCAACGGCGCGCAGTCGACGATGATCGTGGTCACAGGCGTGGTGCCGGAGCTGGAATACAAAGCGCTGCCGCGGTCCAACGAGTTCCTGCTGGGCAAACGCTTGGACAGCGCGGTGCCGAACGGCGCGATTTTTGGCACGGAGCTGGCCGACGCGCTGGGCTTGAAAGCTGGCTCGGGCGGCGGGACGATCCAGGCTGCGGCCAAGTCGGGTCAGCAAAACGCCCTGGATTTCGAGCTGCGTGGCACGCTGAACAACGGCAACGCGTTCGAGTCCAAGCGCTCGGTCACCGTGCCGCTGAAATGGGCGCAGAACCTGCTGGGCATGGAGGGCCGCGTGACGGAGCTGGCGGTGGCGACGCGCAACCGCGCGGACATTGCCGACGTGGCGGATCGGGTGCGCGCGGCGCTGGGTCCCGACTACGAGGTGCAGACGTGGAAGCAGCTGCGGCCGAATGTGGATGACGTCGTGAACTTCCAGCGCATGGTCTTGGGTGCGATCTGCTCGATTTTCCTGGTGATTGCCATCATCGGCGTCATCAACACGATGCTGATGGCGGTGATGGAGCGCACGCGCGAGATCGGCACGATGATGGCGGTCGGGATGCGCCGCGGGCGGATCACCGAGCTGTTCCTGTGGGAAGCGGTGGCGCTGGCGGTGCTGGGCACCACGTCTGGCCTCGCGATTTCCTTGACGATTATCCTGACGATCGCCAGCCGGGGCGGCGTGCCGGCCAACGCGCCGGGTAGCACGGCGGTCTACCACATCGTGCCGGCGGTGCCGCTGGACCTGCTGCTTCCGACCCTTCTCGCCGCGGGGCTGGGCACCATTCTCGCGGGCGTGTATCCCTCGTGGCGCGCGGCGCGGCTCAACCCGGTGGACGCCTTGCGCGCGACCTGAACTTTCGTGTCCTGATTTTCCTGGAGGTTTTCATGCTGTTTCGCACCACTTTGCTGGCCCTGACCACTGTCCTGCTGCTGCCTTCGCCGGCGTTTGCTGACCCGACCGCTGACGAATTGCTCAAGAAATACGACGCGGTCATGGGGCCGGAGAATTTCCTGGCGACCATCCAGATGACCGCGCACCGCGACGACGGCACGACGCGGACCTACAAAATGACCGTGCTGAAGAAAGGCTCTGAGAAGTTCCGCCTGGGCTTTGCCGAGCCCGCCGCCGTGCGCGGTCAGGAAATGCTGAGGCAGGGCGACAACTTGTGGGTATACATGCCCAACCTGAAGCGCGCGGTGCGGCTGGCGAACCGAGATTCCTTCCAGGGCGGCGACTTCAACAACGCGGACGTGCTGCGCGTGAACTACCAGGCGGACTACACGGCCAAGGTCGTGGTGGATCCGACGCGCGCGGATGCGTGGCAATTGGAATTGCACGCAAAAACCAAGGACGCGGCGTACGACATGATCAAGCTGTGGATGCGCAAGTCCGACTCCCAGCCGGTCAAGGGCGAGTACTACACCGCGTCGGGCAAGATGCTGCGCATGGCGGAATTCACCGAATTCAAGGTGTACAGCGGCTTGATGCGTCCGGGCAAAATCAGCATGAAGAACATGCTCGCGACGCAGCGCTACAGCACGATGAGTTGGGATTCGATGGACACGCACGTCGATCCGCCGAGTGGCAAGTTCGTCCTTGACGATTTGGGCAAGTAGCGCGTGCTGGACCCACGCCCGATGCCCACGAATTGCGGAGCCTCCATGCGGTTTTTTGCGCTCACCCTCGCCTGTCTCTCGCTCGCTGCGCCCGCGCTGGCTCAGGAAGCGGTGGCGCCGGCAGATTCAGCGACGCCAGACAGTGCGGCACCAGACGTGGCGGCCCCGGCTGAAGAGGCCCCGCCGGAGCCGCTGGTGAAGGTGCACGTGACCGGTTTTCTGGACTCGCGCGTGACGGGCGCGTACGCGTCGGTGGCGCACCTGCTGCCGTCGGACGACGTGGCGCATCTGGCCAACCTGACCGAAGGCAACGTGCAGCTCAAGCTGGACTGGGGCACGCGGGCGACGGCGCTGGCCGACGCGTCGTTCATCTACCAAAAAGCCGGGCTGTATTTTGGCAACGACGGCACGGGCCAGCGGCTGCAACTGGCGGATCACGACGTGGTGGCGTATCGGCCGTCGGCGGTGCTCAGCGAGTTCTATGGCACCTACAATTTCGCCGACCATTTCAACGTGACGCTGGGCAAAAAGCGCATCGTCTGGGGGCCTGGGCTGGCGATCAACCCGACGGATCTGCTCAATCCGCCCAAGGATCCCACCGATCCGACGATGCAGCGCGCCGGCTCCTGGATGGCGCGGTTGGAAGCGCCTTTTGACCTGTTTACGCTGAGTTTCGTCGCGGCGGGCAAGGTGACGCGGCAATTTGGCGGCGTTCCGAGCGGGCTGGTTTACTACCCTGACGCGCACCCGGCGCCGACGTACGACCAGTACGGCAACGTCCAGCCCGACGGCTATGACAACCGCCCGCATTACGCTTTGGCGGCGCGGGCTTACGCGCTGTGGCAGGAGACAGACCTTGACCTGTACTGGTTCCAGACGCAGCAGTACAACGACGCGTTCAACTACAAGAATCGCCTGGGCTTTTCTGCGTCGCACGTGTTCTTCAACGCGCTGGAGCTGCACCTGGAGGCGATCGGCTTCCAGGGCTCGTCCAAGGCGTATTTCGACCCGGCGTGCATCGGCAGCGCGTCGGCGTTCCAGACGTGCGGCATGGCCGGCAAAACGCCCGGTGGCTACACGCAAATCGACGACCCGGGCGTGCGCGTCAAGGCGCTGGCCGGCGGCCGCTGGCAGTTCGGCGACAACGCGTCCTTCACGTTTGAGTATTTCTACAACGGCGAGGGCTACAATTCCACGGAATTCAACAACTTCGCCCAGGTCATGAGCCTGCGGCCGCAGCTGCTGAGCTTGATGGACACGCTCGCGAGCGCGCACGTCTCGCTGCCTGGGAACGCGCTGAGCCTGCTCAGCCCGACGACGTCCGCCGACACCGGTTCGCCGCAAAAATACACGTTCGAGCCGCTGCGGCGCCACTACGCGTTTTTCACTTACCTGCACACGATGATCGCCGACGATTGGAACATCAACGCCGTCGTGCTGCTGGGCCTGGAAGACTTGAGCGGCCAGATCGCGCCGCAGCTGACGTGGCTGACCCGCGAGTGGCTGAACCTGACGCTGGGTGGGCTGTACACGATTCCCGGCGTCAAGTCGCTGGGCGCGCAGGTGGCGGACGCCCGGTACACTGAAAACGCCATGCAACCGACCGTGTGGCGGGTGTTCTTGAGCGCGCGGGTGTTTTATTGAACCTCGCGGGAGGGATCAGGTTTCGGAACGCTCGCGTCCCTTGCGGCGCTGGCCAAGAAAAACGACGGTGCGGGGCCAAACGGCCAGGGGCGCGCGTTGCGCCCTTCCGGGCGCCGGCAGAAGCAGTTTCAAGGAGAACCAGATGGCACTCGTACAACTCAGCGGCATCAAGAAATCGTACCAGCTCGGCAAGACCGAGGTCGTCGCGCTCAAGGGCGTGGATCTGACGATTGACAAAGGCGAATTCACCGTCGTCATGGGGCCGTCGGGCTCTGGAAAGACGACGCTGCTCAACATCATCGGCTGTCTGGACCGCGCGAGCGCCGGCTCCTACAAGCTGGACGGCGAGGAGATCGGCCACCGCGACTTCAACGATCTGGCGGAGGTGCGCAACCGCAAGATCGGCTTCATCTTCCAGAATTTCAACCTGATCCCCGTGCTGGATGTGGTCGAAAATATTGAATTTCCCTGCGTGATCCGCGGCGAGGACCGCAAGGCTCTCCGCGCGCGGACGCTGAAGATCGCTGCCGAGGTCGGGCTGACGCCGTACCTGAAGCAGAAGCCCGATGAGCTGTCGGGCGGCCAGCGGCAGCGGGTGGCGATCGCGCGCGCGCTGGTGACGGAGCCGCAGCTTGTGCTGGCGGACGAGCCGACGGCGAACCTCGATTCAACGACGGCGGACCAGATCATCGACCTGATGCTCAAGCTCAACCGCGAGCACGGCGTGACGTTCCTGTTTTCGACCCACGATCCGCGGGTGATGGAGCACGCCCGGCGGGTGGTGCGGATTCACGACGGCGTGATGGAGGACGGCACGGACGCGGCGGCGCACGAAGCAGGGCGGATGCACGCGGCGCTGGGCCACTGAGCGCCGGTGACGGACCGACGCACTTGATCCTGCTTTTTGGCTGGGTCGAAGAGCGCGCCCGCCGGTGGCGATACGCGCCGCGACACGAGTGGGCAAGCGATCTCCCGATTTTGCCGTGGGCCCTGACCGCGATCACCGCACGCAGCGAACCTGCCGCGCGTCGCCCACCGCTTCCGCGTCCGGCCCCAACTGCCAGCTCTGCATCCACATCGCGCCGGCGACGCCAACCGGCACCGTCGCGGTCCAGGTCCACTGCTCGGCAGTCGTCGCAAAGACCGGGTCCAGGTTCGGCGGGCTTGGCCCGATCCAGATCAGGCTTTCGAGCTCGCGCAGCGTCGGCAGCCGCCATCCCGTGCCGGGCAGCTGCAGCGTATTCTGGACACAGGCCTTTTGGCCGTCGGCCCAGTTCAGCGCTTGCGGCGCCGCGGCGCGCTGCCAGGTCAGTCCGGTCACGCGATCGAAGACCGTCTGGCCACCGTCCTGGAGCGCAAATCGCGCGACGACACCGCTGGGCCCTTGGACGCCACCGCGCACGCAGCGCACGGACTCAGGCGTGTCGAACCGATCGGTGCCCACCTTGGCGTCGGCGAAATCGACGGTCACGCCGAGGCTGTCCGCCGTAGCCGGAAGCACGGGATCCGCGGTCCAATAGACCAGGTTCGGCGCGAGCCAATCGAACTGCGTGAGCGGCGCCGCCGGATTGACCTCGGTGTAGTCGATGAGCGAGCGCAGCTCTGCGCGCGTTGGCGCCCGCCAGTCCGCGAAACCGCCGATGGTCTGGTGCGCACAGCCGGCCATCGCGTCGGGCCAGCTCAGGTTGCGCAACGAGGCCTTGGCCCAGCTCAAGCCCGTGGCGGTATCGATGACGACGGCGCCCTGCTGCACGAAATCCGCCGTGGCGCGCTGGTCGCCGAGTGGCGGCCAGGTGGCAAAATCCGCGACGCAGACTGCACCACCCGCGCTGGGTGCGCGGTCCACGCAGAACCAGCCGCGGCCGCACGCGTCCTGGCTGCCGGTGGCCGTGCACGCCGCGCCAAGGTGGACCGCGAGCGGTGCGCAGTCGCTGGGACAGGTGGCGAGCGTCTCAGCGCCATCGCAGGTGCCGGTGCCGCAGCCGGGGAGCGTCACCGCATCGCCGGACGCATCGGCGGCAGCAGCGAGGCCAAACTGGTCCGATGTCGGCAACGGGCGGCACGCAGCCACCCACAGCGCGCAAGCCAGGAGATGAAAAAGGCGCCGCACGTGCATCGGCCTACTGTGCGGCTGCCGTCCGGCGCCGTCAACTTGCGCGGCAGATCCCTGAAATGTCAAGGTTTTTTCTGCTTGCGCCGTCGAGCGGACCGTGCCAACCTGCGCGGCATGGGGCACCGGATGCGCAGGGCAGGCACAGCAGACAGCGCGAAGCCGGTTTCGGCGCTGTGCGGATCGGCGCATCTGTCGATCGCCGGGAAGCGCGCCGCGGCGCTCTGGCTGGCCATGCTCTGTGCCGGCTGCCAGACGCCCGCGGCCGCCGATGTCGGAGACGCTGGTGACGCTAGCGCAGCCGGTCTGGCGACCGATCCCAACTGCGGCTTGCCCGGCTTTGTCGCAGTCGCACTGGAGGACGCCGGCGTCACGCGGACGGTGTGCGCCGCGGATGGCCCGGCGTGGGGACTGGCGGACGCGGCGTCTGAGACGGCCGAGGTGCGGGGCGACGGCACGCTGCTGGACGCGCGCACCGGGCTGCAGTGGCAGCTGGCGCCCTTGCCGGGGCTGGACACGCAGGCGGCGGCTCAGGACGCATGCGACAAGCTGACGCTGGCGGGCTTGCAGGATTGGCGGCTGCCGACGGTCGCCGAGGCGCTGACGGCCATCGATTTTGCCCGGCATGGTCCGGCGCTGGGACTTCCGCTGCTGGCGCCGCCGACGCCGGTGCGCTGGACATTGGCGACCCGTCAGGCGGTGGGCTGGACGATCGATCTGGGCACCGGCGCGGTACAGCTCGCCGGGCTGGCGACCCAGGCAGGCGCGGCGTGTGTGCGCAGCGCCCACCCGCTCCAGACACCGCCGGTGCCGCGGTTCACCCGGGACGCGTACGGCGTGGTGACGGACGCCTGGACCGGCGCGGTGTGGATGGGCAACGGGCCGGCGAGTCCGCGGCCGCTCATGGACGCCATCGGCTGGTGTGTCAAGCTGGAGCTCGCCGGCCGGACGTGGCGGTTGCCAACGGTGAATGAAGCCGCAAGCCTGATCGACCGTGCCCACGATCCGGCGATCGACTACGTCGCGTTCACGATGGGCGGCGTTGCGATCCACAGCATTTCCGCGACCGCTGCAGACATTTCCAAACATTGGACCGTGGATTTCACGTCGGGCGCGATCGCCGCGATGGACCCTGACGGCGAGGCTTTCGTGCGCTGCATCTCCGGGCCCTGACGCACGCCAACCGGCTATCCCCGATACGCTGCGACCACCCGGTCAACTTCCTGCCACAGCGGCTCGTCGTCCAGGATTTCCAGCGTCCGGACGTGCTCCGCGACCTGCTCCGGGCCCTTGGCGCCGGCGATCACCGCCGTCATCCCGGGCTGGCGAATCGCCCAGCCGAGCGCCAGCGCCGCGATCGGCACTTTCTTGCGTTTGGCGATCAGCTCCAGCCGCGAGACAATCGTCAGCGCCCGCAGAAACCGCGACCCCTGAAACCGGTCGTCGCGCGCTCGCAGGTCGCTCTCCGGAAAACGCTTGTTGGCCGCGAACTTGCCGGTCAGCAGCCCGCGGCACAGCGGCTCGTAGGCCAGCACGCCCAGGTGCTCCCGCTGGCAATAGGGCAGCAGCTCCCGCTCCAACTCGCGGCGCAGCATGGAATAGGGCGACTGCAGCGAGACGATTGGCACGTACCTGCGCGCCTCGGTCAGCCCCGCCACGTCGTAATTGCACAGGCCGACATGGCGGATTTTGCCCTCGTCGCGCAGCGCGGCCAGCTCGCCCATGGACTCCGCCAGCGGCGTCTGCAGCTCGCAGGGCCAGTGCACCTGCAGCAGGTCGATGCGCTCCAGCCCGAGCCGCGTCAGGCTCGCCTCGACGTCGTGGCGGATCCAAGTGCGGGTCAGTTCGCTGCGGGCGTGCTGGCCCTCGCCGTCCCAGCGGACGCCCACTTTGGTCGCGATGAGGACGTCGTGCTTGCGCGCACCGAGCGCTTTGACCAGCACTTCGTCGGCGCGGCCGTGGCCGTACAGCGGCGCGGTGTCAAACCAATTGATGCCGGATTCCAAGGCCTTGTCGACCGCCGCCGCCGAGCGCGCGTCGGTCACGTCATCGCCCCACCACAGGCCGCCCATCGCCCAGCAGCCCATGCCGATGACGGAGAGGTCCAGGTCGGTGTTGGGCAAGCGCCGGGTCAGCATGGCAAACGCCCTTTGCCCGGCAATGCCCCTCGGTTGTTGTCCCCGCCGAAGTGTCGCCGCGCGTATCGCTGCAAGCGGGCGCGCCGGGCGACCCAGCGAGCAGCTTCCAGGTCGGTGTTGGGCAAGCGCCGGGTCCGCATGGCCGGCGGCCTATTTCTTCTTCTTGGCGTCGTCCAAGTCGCCGATCGTCAAGGAGAACTTCTTGCGCAGCTCATCGGGCACCGGCGGCAGGTTCTCAAACTTGTCGCCCGCTTCCATCGGCGGCAGCTCAGACGGCGTCAGACCGCCTTCCTCGTACGTCACCGCGGACATGAACCAGGACGTCTCGCTGAATTTCTTGGAACGCTTCTTGTCGCCAGCCGCAGCCGGAGCCGCCGAAATCGCCGGATTTGCCGGAGCCGCCGCCGCCACGCCGGAGGTCTGCTTGTCGCGCCACGCGTTCGCCAGTTCCGCCACTTGCGTCGCGCCCACCCACTTTTGCGTCCGCCCGTCGAACACGTATTCGTCCGAGCGCAAGGTGCCATTCTTGACCATCTCGATCAGCGCCGTGATGGCGAATTCCTTGGGCTGACCGTCGCGCTGAATGTAGAACGTCATGATGTGCTCCAAATGCTCCGTACCCGTTCGTTCCCGCGGCCGGTGAGCCCACCGCTACCGGCACTCGATCCTTGGGGACGTCGCCGCCACCAAGTCCGCATGATCACACTGTCGTTACCAAACCCGTGTAATCACGCGATGTCCGCACACCAACGGCGGCAGGGCACTTGTGCCCACGCTTGCGTCGCGCTTGCGGACAGTCGGCAGCATAGTCCAGCGTCAGAATCGGTGCAAGAACCTGCCGCGCGTTTGGCAGAGCGCTCGCATTTTTGCCCGTCAAACGCTACCGTTGCCGCGGGGGATGCTTGGCAAACGACACGGGCAGTTTGAAGCGACAGTTTGCGCCGGTGCTGGTCGCGGTCCTGCTTGCCTGGACTTGGTACAGCCATTTCTGGCCCGAGCTACAGACCGCCAACGAGTCCATTCGCCTGTATTTTGTCCAAGCCGTCGTGGAATCCGGCCGCCCAGAGTTGGATGCCGTCTGCGCGCGCCACGGCCACGTGCCCGTCGACCGCAGCGAGTACGGCGGGCACGTGTACATGGACAAAGCGCCCGGGCTGCCCGCCCTCGCGATGCCTCTCTACGCGGCTTACCGCGCGATCGACCCCGCCCACGTGGACGACCATTTGTGGATGTTCGGCATCCTGGTTTGCCTGCTGACGATCACGCTGCCGTCCTGGCTGATGCTGTGGCTGCTTGCGCGGTACCTGACGACGCTGGGGATGACGCCGCGCGTGGCGGCGATTGCCACCTTGGCGCTGGCGCTGGCGAGTCCGCTTTTCGCCTACGCGACGCTGTATTTTGGCCACGGCTTGGCAGCGGCATGCATTGGCGCAGCCGTGTACCTGCTGGCGATGCCGGAGGAGGGCGTGGGCACGCTGCGGCGGCGGCTGGTACTGGGCGCACTGCTGGGTTTCGCCGGGCTTGTCGACATGCCGGTGTTCGCGCTGAGCGCGCTTGTCGTGCCCTGGGCGGCGGCGCGCGCGGTCCCGCACGCGGACGGGCTCGCGCTGGCACGGCGCATGCGCGCGGTGACGCCGATCGTGTTGCTGCTGGCCCTCGCGGTGCTGGTGCAGCTGGGCTACAACGGGTGGATGCTCGGCCATCCGCTGCGGTTCGCCTACCACTTCAAGGGCGACAAGGCGTTTGCCGCGATGCACGGAAGCGGGATTTTCGGCTTTCATATGCCGCAGTTGGACGTTCTGGCGCTGCTGCTGGTCGGTCCGAGCCGCGGGCTGCTGTACCACTCGCCCTGGCTGCTGCCGGCGCTGGCTGGGCTGCTGTTCGCGGCGCGTGACCACCAGCTGTCCGAGGCGCGGCGGCTGGACGCGATCGCGCTCGTGCTGTTGGCGCTGACCTATGCGATCGCCATCAGCGGTTTTGCCGATTGGAAGGCGGGCGATGCGGCCTACGCGCGCCACCTCGTGCCGATCCTGCCGCTGCTGGCGCCGGGCCTCGGCTACGCGCTGCGCCCCCCCAAGCTGGCGCGGCCAGCTCGTGCCGTGATCCTGACGACGGTCGCGGTTGGGCTGATCCTGACCATGCCGACGATCGCGACTTTTCCCTATCATTTCACAAAGCTGGAGCGGCCGGTCCTGGAGCTCGGTTGGCCGCTGTGGCTGCTGGGCAACTTCTCGCCGAGCATCGGCCGGGCGCTGGGCTGGAGCGATTGGACGTCCGCGGGCGTGTTCCTGGGGCTGTGCGTGGTGCCATGGCTGCTCACGCTGCGGCTGCCGCACGCGCTGGGCGACGCCCGCGAGACCGTGGTGCAGCGGCTGGCGGTCTGGACCGTCGCGCTGGGGACGACAGTGCTGTGGATGCTGGCGCTGATCGCGGCCGTGCCGCATCCGGGGCGGGTTGTGCAGGTCGCGCGTGCGCAGGCGTCCAACCTGCTGGGCCCCGACGCGGAGGAACGCGACGGCAACAAGCCGTGGCAGAAGATCCTCAAAGCCGTCGAGGAACGCAAGGCGCGGTCACGGCGGGAAAACCCAAGCACGCCGCAGAATTAGCTGACGTCGCCCGCCATCGCCGGGCACGCCGCGGTGCCGCATTCCGGCTTGCCGCAGCCGCCGTGGGGCGCGGTTTCCACCGGCGGCGCGCCCTTGCCGCCGTAGTCGCTTGCGTACCAGCCGCTGCCTTTCAAGTGAAACGTCCCGCCGGTGATGAGCCGCATGCAGTCGACGCTGCCGCACTCCGGGCAGGTCGCGCCGGCGGGCTCGCTGATGCGCTGGGTTTTCTCGAACACTTTCTGGCAGTTCTGGCAACGGTAGTCGTACGCGGGCATAAGTCCTCGTGTCGCTGGCCGCGAAAGCGCGGCAGTTCTGCCTGTAGGTTAGGATTTGCGCGCCGGGCGTCAAGCGCCGCGTTCGCGCCAAGATCGCCGCGCAATTTGTCCCGGCTCGCCCTGCGTGGTAACTTGAGTCGACAGCCCAGCCGCCAGGTGGGCGCAGTTTGTGGAATGCCCATGCGTGTTTGCCCCAAATGCTCTCAGGAGATGCCGGACACTGTCTGCCCCAAGGACGGCGCGCGCACGGTCCCTGTCGCGGCGCCGTCGCAGCAAACGTATCCGCTCGGCACGCTGGTGGCGGACCGCTATCGCATTGACGCGGTGCTGGGCATCGGCGGTTTTGGCGCCGTCTACCGGTGCACGCAGCTCAACATGGACCAGACCGTCGCGGTCAAGGTGTTGCGCGCGGATCACCTGAGCTCGGTCGAGCACGTCAAGCGGTTCAGCGGCGAGGCGCAAGCCGTCAGTCGGCTGCGACATCCGAATACGATTCGGGTTTTTGACTTTGGCACCCACCAGGACGGCGCGCTGTACCTGGCGATGGAGTACATCGAGGGCGAGACGCTGGGCCACCGTTTTGACACCAAGGGCGCGCTGCCTTGGCCGCAGATGGTGCGAATCCTGACGCAAATTTGCCACTCGCTGACCGAGGCGCACGCCGCCGGGCTGGTCCACCGCGATCTGAAGCCGGAAAACGTGATGTTGCTGCCGGTCGCGGGCGACCCGGACTTCGTCAAAGTGCTGGATTTCGGCATCGCCAAGCAGCAAAACGCGGCCGGCGCGAGCAACCTGACGGAAACCGGCATGATCATGGGCACGCCCACGTACATGTCGCCGGAGCAAGCCAAGGGCGAGCCGATCGACGGCCGCAGCGACGTTTACGCGCTGGGCGTGCTGGCGTACGAGGCGCTGGTCGGCCGGCCGCCGTTCCTGGGCGACACGCCGATGACGGTGCTGGTCAAGCACATCAAGGATCCGCCGCCGGTGTTCATCCGCGAAGGGGCGCTGCGCGAAGTGCCGCGGGAGCTGGAGCAGCTGGTGCTGCAGTGCCTGGCGAAAGACCCGCGGCAGCGACCGCAGACCACCGGCGAGCTGGCGGAGAAGCTCGTGCACATCGCGGAGACCGCGCGGCGTCCGACGCCCGCCAAGCCGCTGCCGGCCGCGGACGAGCGCGTGACGCGCACAGTGAACCCGCCCGAGCCGGAGCCGAGCCCGACGTTGGCGACGCCGCAGCCGGTGGTGCCGATGCCGCGGAGCCGCAAGCCGCTGTGGATCGCGGCGAGCGCGTTTGTCGCCGTGCTGGCGGGGACGGCTGCCGTGGCGATGCTGGCCCCGGGCGAGCCCAAGCCGACGCCGCCGATCGCAGTTCCAGCCGCCTTGCCGCCACCGGTCGTCGTGCCGGAGCCCGTTCGCGCGCCGCCGGTGGTCGCGGTCCCGGCGCCGGTCGCGAAGCCCGCGGTCCAGCCGGAGCCCGTGGCCAAGCCGGAGCCCATCGCCAAGCCGGAGCCCATCGCCAAGCCGGAGCCCGTGGCCAAGCCGGAGCCCATCGCCAAGCCGGAGCCCATCGCCAAGCCGGAGCCCGTCGCCAAGCCGGAGCCCATCGCCAAGCCGGAGCCGGAACCGCGCCACCGCGAGGCCGAGCCGCGGCGGATGGAAGCCAAGCCGGAGCCGCGCGTCGCGGAACCGAAGATCGAGCCCAAGACGGAGCCCAAGGTCGAGCCCAAGGCCGAGCCGGTGGTGCACGACCACAGCCACGATCGCCCGACCGATCACGGCCACAACCATGAAGCCTTCCGCCTGGACGACGACCGGCCGGACCCGCCCAAGAAATAGCGCGACCCGCCGTCGGCTTTTTGCGGGCAAAAAGTTTGACGGACCCGTCAGCCTGCGCGAAACCCGCTGAACCACTCGGCGCCTCGCACGCGGCGCCGGACAGGCTGGGTCATGTCGATTGTACGCGTCCTTTCAAGAACTTCCCTGCAGCTGGGTCTGCTGGTGCTCCTCGTGGCGACCGCCGCGCCCGCGCACGCGCAGCCGAGCGGGCTGACGACCGAGCAGGCGCACGCGCGCGACGAGGCGATCGAGATCTTCAACCAGGGCAGGGCGGCGTTCAAGGCCGGCGACTACGACGCCGCGCAGCAGCTTTTCTTGAAGGCGTGGGGCAAGTTTGACCGCGAGCCGCTGATCGCGCTGGCGCTGGCCAAGGCGTATGACCGCGCGGCGAACCTCGACAAAGCGCAGATCTACTACGAGGCGTTTTTGCGCCTCGCGCCGCCGGAAAAGGATTTTGCGAAGGATCGCGAGCAGACGGTCAAGCGGCTGGCCGAGGTCAGAGAGCTCCTGGCGTCGCGGCCGGGCGTGCTGAAATTCCAGGGGTTGCCGACGGGCGCGCGCTTGACGCTGGACGACCAGCCGGCGGATCCGGACACCAACGGCGAGATCAAGGTCACCGCGGGGACGCACGCTGTGCGCGTCGCGATGGACAAGCGCGAGCCGTTCGTGCGCCCGGCGGTGGCGGTGGCGGCGGGTGAGACCAAGGTCATCGACGTGGTGCTGATGGCGCCAGTCGACCCGTCGACGCTGCCGCACGACTACACGCTGACGTGGGTTCTCGGCAGCGCGGCGGCGGCGACGGTGCTGACCGGCGGCATTTTCGGCATCCTGGCCCTGGAGCGCACAGACGCGTATTCCAAGCGCTTTGACTCGCAGGGCTACGCCTACCAGTCCACGCTGGACGACTACGGCTGCAAGCTGGGCCAATCCGGCGGCTGCCCGCAGGCGATCGCCGAAGGCCAGAATTTCGTGAGCCAAATCGAATTCCGCCGCAACGCGATGTTCATCTCGTTTGGCGTTGGCGCGGCCTTGACGGCGGCAACCGTCATCGCGGCCGTCAAGGCGCCGGCGCTCGATAAGAGCATGACATTGCAGCAAAACCCTTGGTGGCAGGAACTGCGCGCGTACCCGACCATTGACGGCCGTGGCGGCGGCGGCGCGACGGTCTCGCTGCGTTTCTAGCGGGCAGACTCGCGCGGGACGCCAACGCTACGGCGCTTCCAGCAACGCTTTCAAGCTGCCGTCTTCAAATGCTTTTTTCGCATCCGAAGCGCCGCCGACCAGCGTACCGCGCACAAAGACCATCGGAAACGTCGGCCAGCCGGTCCACATCTTGAGCGCGAGCCGGCGGCGCCACTCTGAGAAATAGCCGCCGTATTCCAGGTACGTGTGGGCAATCCCGTTGACTTCCATGAGCTTGCGCGCACGTGAGCACGCGTCGTTCAGGCGCATGCCGACGATGACCACGCGGTCGCGGGCGATCGCCTCCTGGACCTCGCGGACGATGTCGGGGTGAAACTGCTCCAGCGTCGCCTGCACGGCCGGCGTCAGGTGGGCGTTGTCGAGGATTGGACGATTCAACATGACTTTCCTTGGGTTCAAGAACTTCCGCGGACAAACCCGCGGGCGGGGCGGGTTATTCCGCCGTCAAATGCCGAGCAGCAGCCACCAGGCGGTGCTCTGCATCAGGAATTCGTGGCCCGCGCCCAGGCGGAGCGTGCCGGGCAGGCCATAGCCAGCCTCCCAATTCACCAGCAATTCCGCTCCTGTGGACCACGTTCCGCCGGCGTAGCGCTCCATGTATTTCGGCGGTAGAAACGCCCAGGCGCCGTCGACAAACGGCGTGACGCGCACCCGGCCAACGAAGATCGGCAAGGTGTCAAAGCCGCGACCGATGTCGAACAGCGGGATATGCACCTGCGCCGTGCCCCAGGCCATGCCGTCGCCCGCGCGGAGGATGCTGGCAAACGGTGTGCCGCGGACGGTGATGGCGGACGTGCCGCTGCCGGCGAGGACGCTGGTGGGCAACGGCTGGATGCCGCGGACGGCGAAGCTGGGACTGGTGTCGCCACTGACGGGAATTGCTGCGATATTGCTGGTGATTTCCGCGATGAAGTGACCGCCGAGCGGCCAGCGGTTGGCGGCGAGCGCTTGCAAGATGATCCGCCGCCGCGCGCCGCCGGTGTAGCTGTCGCTCACGCTGCCGCGGACGGCGAACGCGTGCAGGCGCTCGGTCGTCGAGGCGTCCGGGCTGTTGGCGCCCCACGCCCAGGCGACGCCGCCGTCCAGGAAGGAGTCGATGCCGGTCCACGGCTCGATGGGCGGCGGGCCGCCGGGGTCGTACGGGTAGCGGATCGCGTACCGGTCGTCGCGCAAGGAGGAGTGTACCATCCGCCAGCCGCCGTCGAAGGTCCACCCGCTGCGCACGCCGGGCAAGGTCCAGGAGCCGTCGACGCCCAAGCCCCAGCGGTCGGTCGGCGTGGCCGCCCAGGAGAAGCCGCGGCGGAGGTAGGACAGGCCCTGCTGGTAGCCGGTGTCGAGCGTCCAGGTCGGCTCCCAGCGCGTGATCGCCAAGGAAAACGCGCCGATGGGGTCCGTGCCGTCGTCGCGGATTTGCCCGGTGGCGAGCCAGTTCCAGTAGCCCAGCGCGTCGCTGCCGGCGAGCTGTGCGCCCAGCCAGATGCCGCCCGGCGCGCTGGTGTCGCGGTCGCCGGTCGCGGTCAAGAGCGGCCGCCACGCGCGCGGCCAAATCGAGCGCAGCGGGTTGTACCAGCCCTCGGTGGCGGCCGTTGGCGTCGCGACGTAGGGCAAATCGGCGTGGTGCGGCGCACCTTCGGCGGGCATCGGCGACCGCGCATCCCCGACCAGAAACACGTCCAGCCCACGCGCGCCCCGGCGCACGGTTGCCAGCTGCCGCGGCGAGGCGCCGATTTGCGCCGTCGAAGTCACGCCCGTCAGCGTCCGCGTCGCCAGGAGCCAGCCGTCGGGCCCCAGCTCCGCGGCCTCGCGAAAGCCATCGACCTCCACGACCGCGGTGACCGTGCCATCGGGCTGGCGCGCCAGATCGCCCACCCACTCCGGCTCCAGCGCCGATGGGACCAGCGCCGACCCATCCGACTCCAGCCCGCGGTGTGCACCCAGCCACGCCGTCCAGAGCAGGTGGCCGTCCGGCAGCGGCAGCGGGCTGTCCAGCGTCTGGCCCAGCGGCGGCGCTGGCACGCGCAGCACCCACGCGGGCGGCTCGCGACCTGTCTGGGCCGCGGCAAGCGCAGCCAGCAGCGGCAAAGTCTCAATGTCCGTGCGACCTTGCGCCACGCGCACCGCCACCAGTGTCTGGCCGTCCGGGCTCACCGCCGGCGCGCGCAGCCGTGCGCCGTGGGTCAGCTGGAGCTCCGAACCAGCGACCTGGCCGTCGGCGCTCAGCGGCACGGCGACAAGCTCGCGGAACTGGTACAGCCGCCGGAATGGCCGCGTCTCGGTGTACAGCAGCCAGCGCGCGTCCGGCGTGACCATCACCTCGTCGCAATCGCCGCGGCAGGTGTGCAGCTTGGTCACCCGGCCATCGACAGAAATCCGTTCAATCGTAAAGAGTTGTGCGTCGCTCGCCTGATGCGCCACCACCGCCGACTGCCCATCGGGCCAGCTGCGCATCCGTCCGCGGAATTCGCCGTCCCGGGTCAGCTGCGTGCCGTCGTGCTGGCGGACGTACGCCTCGAACGCGGCCGTCGCCGGGTCCGGCAGGTCCACGCCCCCGCGCGCGCGCCACTTCGCCCGCACGCGCAGCTGCAGCCGCGCCACGGCGTCGTGCCAGGCGCGCGTCAAGCTCTTGTCCCAGGTGTAGCGCGCAGTCCCTTGAATTCCCAAGCCAAAGAGCCGCGGCGCGATGCCGTCGATGAACCGGCGGATCGACGCGTGCCCGTGCGTCTGCGCCAGATCGTCCAGCAGCAGGCTGCCAAACAGGTACCAGCCCTGCCCGCGCGGCCAGCGCAGCGGCACGCCGGTCAGTTCGCTCAGTTCCGGCAGGTGGCCGTCCAGCACTTGCGCACGCAATTCACCCATGAAAGCCGGACTATCCACGCGACCGCCGTGGCCTTCCACCGCGTGGTCACCGCCCGTCAGCCGGGTCTCGGCCCAGGTCGCCAGGCCTTCGGTGAAAAACCGCGGCAGCCCGGAGTTCGGCATCAGCGTACGGCCCAGCACGGCGTTGATCCAGGTCGGCGGGCCTTCGACGTCGCCCATGTGCAAAATGTGCGAATACTCATGGAAAACCAGCGCGCGCAGCCAGTCGCCGTGGTCGCCCAGCTCGCTGTCCGGGCCCGGCGGATACGCGTAGAGGTGCACCAGGTCAAACGGCAGCACCGACGCGTAACCATTGGCCGTGTCGACGAAATCGTCCAAGGTCAGCTGCAGCGTCACGTCGCGGGCCGGCAGGATCTCGCCGAGCGCCTGTCGCGCGTCCTGCCAAGTCGCCAGCACGCGCCGGGCAAACGCTTCGTGGGTCCGCGGGAAGGTCAGCTCGATGCCGGGCGCGCGCAGTGTCCGCCAGTCGATCGCGCCATCACCGGCGTGCGCGGGCCGACTGACAACTACGGCCAGCGCCAGGAGAATTCCAAGCCCGCGCTGCACTTTCGCCACGTCGCGCCCTCTCGCCGGTCAGGCGCCGGCCAGCCCCGCTTCGACTTCTGCCAGCTGCCGCGCCAGGTGCGCCGGCATCTCCGCGTAGACGTCCTCAAACAGCGTCGCGGTGGCCGGCGGCGGCACTTTTTCCACTTCCGCAAGCGTCGCCCGCACTTCGTCGTCGTACTCCGCCCGCAGCCGCTGCACGTCGTCGGGCGTCAGCACGTCGCGGTGAATCAGGTACTTGGCGAGCCGGTCGATCGGGTCCAACGCCGCCCACTGCTTGGTGATTCCTTCGTCGCGGTAGCGGCTGGGATCGTCCGAGGTCGAGTGCGCACCGACGCGGTACGTGACCGCCTCCACCAGGATCGGCTCGCCGCCCGCGCGCACACGCGCCGCCGCCGCCCGCATCACGCGCAAGACCGCCAGCGCGTCATTGCCGTCCACGCGACAGCCGGCGATGCCATAACCCAGCGCTTTCACAGCGATGGATGGCGCGGCCGTCTGCTTTTCCACCGGCGTCGAGATCGCCCACTGGTTGTTTTGCACGTACAA
Source organism: uncultured Myxococcales bacterium (assembly GCA_903929795.1). Taxonomy (GTDB): domain Bacteria; phylum Myxococcota_A; class UBA9042; order UBA9042; family UBA9042; genus CAIYBN01. Next base: position 32,380 of record CAIYWC010000187.1, read on the forward strand.
AATCAGCGGCAGCCCCAGACCCTTGGGCCGCATCACGCCGGCAAAAGTCAGCGCCACGTGGAAATCGCCCTCGCTGGTCGCGCCGTCGCCGATCGCGCCCAGGCACAGCGGCCGGTCCGGCGCCTCATGCAGCATCGCCATCGCGTACGCGGTGCCCACCGCCTGCGGCATCTGCGTCGCCATCACGCTGGACAGCGTCACGTAGCCCAGCGCGCGCGAGCCGTAGTGGCACGGCATTTGCCGGCCCTTGGTCGACGTGTCGTCAGCATTGCCAAAGATTTGGCTGAGATACGTCCACAGCGGATAGCCGCGGTGCAGCGCCATCCCGCCTTCCCGCAGCGCCGGATGAATCCAGTCGCGCAGTTCCAGCGCGTGGCCTGCGGCAATCGTCGCCGCCTCCTGACCCGTCGCCGCGCCGTAAAAGCCAATGCGTCCCTGACGTTGCAGCGCGAGCATGCGCTCGTCAATACAGCGCAGGCGGATCATCGACCGCAGCATCGCCAGCGCGTCGTCATCTGCGACGCCCGTGCCGTTCAATAAGTCGGCGTTATTGACGATCGGCAAACCTTCGGGCGACAGCACGCGAAAGATACTGCGCATCGCCGGCTCGTCGTCGCGCGTCAGCTGCGGAAACGGCGCGGAGTCGCGCTGGGCAAAATCCAGCACCGCCGGACTTGCGGCCGCCGCCGGCGCGCCGGGCACGGGCAATTTCTGTTGATTTTTGGCAGTCTTGGACTTCGCGCTCATGGGGCCCCGCGTGGCTGACAGCAGCGCAATCCGGCGCGGCCGCGGCCTAGTCTCGCGGCTTCGCGCGCCCGGAGCAAGGCCTCGTGGCACGATCCGCTTTCCTGCGCAGCGTCAAGCGGAACTTGTCGGTCACCACAATGTTCTTCACAAGCGGCCACCGTCGACTACACTCGCCGGCAGGATGGAAGGCGCCACGCTGAACAACCTGCTGAAAGAGTACGCGGTCCAAGGGCTGCTGACTGGGTCAGTACTCATCGTCGACGACGAGCTGCCCAACCTGGCCGTGCTCGGCTCGTTCCTGGACGGCGACTATACGGTCCACGAAGCGGGCTCGGGTGAAGAGGCGCTGGCGATCGCCAAGCTGACGCCCATCGACGTCGTGGTCTGCGATCAGCGGATGCCGGGCATGACCGGCGTGGAACTGCTGCACAACCTGCGCGAGTCGGGCATCGACGCGACGGGCATCATCCTGACGGGGTACACGGACACGCCGGCGCTCATCGCGGCCATCAACGACGCGCATGTCTTTCGCTTTTTGCGCAAGCCGTGGCAGCCCGAAGACGTGCTGACGGCGGTCTCTGCCGCGAGCAACTCGGTCATGTACCAGCGCGCGGCGCGGCGGCTCCTTGAGCTGCTCAGCGACCGCACGACCGAACTGCAGCGCACGTTGACCGAACTGAAGTCGGCCCAGCAGAGTCTGCTGCAGTTGGATCGCCTTGTGACGACGGGGCGGCTGGCGGCTGGCATCACGCACGACCTGCGCAACGCGATGTCGAGCCTGGTGATGGTCGAGTACGAAGTGACGGCAAAGCTGGCGGACCCGGAGCTTGTGGAGACTATCGCGGTGGGCCTCGCGGGCCTGCGCAACCTGCTGGAGTCGCTGGAAACGATGAACCAGTACGCCAAGCAGAAGCGCCTGGCGATGACGATGGAGTACTTCGATCCGTCGCGGGTCGTGCGCGATGCGATTACCGTGATGCGCATGGATCTGAACTTCCGCGCCCGCAACCTCGTGATCGACGCGCCGCGCGAGACCCTGCCGCTGCTGTTGGGCGATCGGCAGAAGCTTGTGCAAGTGCTGGTGAATCTGCTGCGGAACGCCGCGCAGGCGACCAAGGTGGATGATCGCATCTGGGTGACGGCGGCAACGGACGCGCGTGGGCACGTCTGCTTTGCCGTCGAGGACGAAGGCCCAGGCATTTCTCCAGAAGTCCGCGACCGGCTGTTTGAGGCCTTTGCGTCGACAAAGAACGACCAAGGCGTCGGCATGGGTTTGTACATGTCGCGTTTGATTGTGGAAAACCACGAGGGCGACCTGCAGTGCACAGAACGCGTGGGCGGCGGGGCACGGTTTGCGATTGCGATTCCGCCAGCGGAATTGGAGTCCTAGAGACGGCAAAAAAACCGCAGAAGTGGACTGCGGTTGCACAAGTGGGGACAAATGACCGACGACAGCGGCAGCAGTGTGGGAATGGGGCCCTCGACGGCGGCGACGGGGCCAACTGAACAAGTGCGGGCGACCACCGCGCACACGGTCAGAAACTACGACGAACTGGACGGCGGCCAGGGTCGGGAAGTGTTCTTTCGAGCCGACCGGTTTCGGTCAGATGAACTCGCTCCTCTGGAGCTGAAGCTCTCGTTGGAACATCGGGGGCGGCGCCTATCGGGCGAGATCCTCGATCTCGCGAGTGGCGGCGTCGGCGTGCAGTGGCACGACAGCGTTGCGCCCGATATCGGCGACACGGTCGATTTGGAGCTGCACGTCGAAGGCAGGCTGATGCACAGCGGTGAAGTCCGCGTCACGTCCGTGCGCGAAACGGCGGTCGGGCCCGTGACCGGCCTCGCGTTCACCCGGGGCTACCTCGACGTCGAACCGCTGGTGCAACTCCGCGATATTCGTCAGTGGCGAGGAACGGCGGAGCGGTCGTTCGCGATGGAGAACGCGCCGTGGGAGATGTCCCAGCACGCCGACTTCCGCGCGCTGGTTGGGTCATTTCGGCTGTTCCTTGAAGACGCGCAACGGCATTTTGACGAGCTGGCAGCGGCATCCCCGTGGTACCTCGTGCATGGCGACGGCAACGCTGGGCGCGACGAACTCGCGGTGGCGGTTGAGCCCGGACCGGGTTGGGTGCGGGAAGAGCATCCAGCGCGCGCGACGATGATCGAGCGCATTCAGGCCGAATTCGTGCCGGCGGTGTTGGAGTACTACGGGCGCATCGACGATGCGATGCGGTGGGCGTCGCCCGCAGAAATGCCCGCGCTCAAGACGTACTCGCAGCGTCATCTTGACGAGTTGATGCTGAAGGCGCCGCTGTTGCACCGCGCGCGCAGTAAGCCGCTCGGCTACCCCGGCGACTTTGAGTGCATGAACTACATGTACTATCGGCCGTTTGAGGGCCAGACGCTATTCGGCAAGGCTTTGCACTTGGCTTCGTGCGCATCCATGCCCGCCAAGGGCGTGCGGGCGCGCAAGGACCTCGTCAAGGAACGCATCCACGCGGCGATGGCCAATCCGCCGATTGGCAGGCCGATTCGCATTGCTTCGGTCGCCTCGGGGCCCGCGCAGGAGACCTACGAACTGTTGCATGAGATCCCCGTTGATGGCCCGCAAGTCGAGATCGTGCTCTTCGATCAAGACCGCATGGCGCTGTCGTTCGCCCAGCGGCGGACGCTGGAGATCGTGCGGCGCCGCGGCCTGCAAAACGTCCGCTTGGTGTTCTTGCACGACTCGATCAAGCGACTGCTGACCGATCCCGGCGTGTTCGGCTCGCTCGGGCCGTTCGACCTGCTGTTCAGCACCGGATTGTTCGACTACCTCAAGCCAAGCACCGCAGCGACGCTGTGCAGCAACTTCTACGCCAATCTCACCGCCAATGGCTCCGCGTACGTCGGCAACATGATGCCGTGGAATCCGTCGCGCTGGGTCTTTGAGCACCATCTGGAGTGGAACCTGATCTACCGCACGCACGACGAAATGCGGGACTTTGCCCAGACCGGGGTGCCGCACGCGCGGGTCGAGATCGTCCCGGAATCAACGGGCGTCAATCCGTTCGTGGTCCTGCACAAGGAGTAACCATGGTCACCGGCGGTGCAGCGGCGTCAAATGCCCATCCAACGGTCTCTGAAGAGGAGATTGAGTCCCGGTGGCAGGCTTGGCTGATCAACCGCAACCGCCAGGGCGCGCGGATCGCGTTCTGGCTGACCATCACGATATATCCTGCGTTCGGCCTGCTTGACTGGCTCACGGCCCCGCGCACTTGGCTCCACTTCTTGTGGACGACGCGCGCCGTCGTCTGCGTATGGAGCCTCTTCCTCCTGGGCACGCTCAACCGGGACTTCTTCGCCCGCCACTGGCGCGGCCTGACGTCCACGCATGCCCTGATGTTGGGTTTTGGCATCTCCGCGATGACCTACGTGATGGGCGGACTTGCGACCCCGTATTACGCCGGGATCAACCTCTCTGTCATGGGCGTCGGCATGTTGTTTGTCTGGCGCCCGCAGCAAGCGGCGTGGACGTATCTGGCGATCGTGCTGTCCTACGTGATTCCCAATGCCGTCAACGCCGGCACGGAGGACTGGACCAACGGCGCCCCCAACCTCTTCTTCGTGCTCTCTACGGCGACCGTCGTGACCACTGCGCACCACTATTCGTACAGCGGCCAGCGCGCGCAACTCATCGACCAGATGGTGCTTGAAGCGACTAAAGCCAACCTGGAAGAAGCCCACGCCAAACTCAAGCAGCTCGACGAATTCAAGTCCACCTTCTTCGCCAACATCACGCACGAGTTGAAGACGCCGCTCGCGATGATCCTGTCGCCGCTGGAGCTGATGATCGACGGCGAGCTGGGCAAGGTGACGGACTCGCAGAAGGCGACGCTGCAGACGATGCTGCGGTCCGGCATGAAATTGTTGAAACTTATCAATGATTTGCTGGATCTGACCAAGCTGGAAGAGTCGCGCATCCGCCTGCGCGCGAGCGAGCAGAACCTGACCGAATACCTGCACGGCTTGGTCGACCAGGTCCAACCGCTGACGCAGCGCAAGGGCATCTCGTTGGCGTTCACGGCGCCGGACGCGCCGGTCCTGCTGTATTGCGACCTGGAGCGGCTGGAGCGCGTCTTCATCAACCTCTTGTCCAACGCCGCCAAATTCACGCCGCAAGAAGGCCACATCGCCGTGGCACTCAAGCTCGTGGACGGCGGCGCGACGGTGGAAGTGAGCGACGACGGTCCGGGGTTTCCCAGCGATAAAGCCGAGCAGGTCTTCGAGCGCTTCTTCCAGGTCGACCAGTCCGGCACGCGGCGCTATGGCGGCACCGGCATCGGTCTCGCGCTGGCCAAGGAGCTCGTCGAGCTGCACGGCGGCCGCATCTGGGCGACGAGCGAGATCGGCGAGGGCGCGACGTTCACGGTGTTTTTGCGCAGCGGCCAAGGGCACTTGAAGGCCGACCAGCTGGCGCGTCAGGAGGAAACGACGACGCGCGTGGACAGCAAGCAGCGCGATTCCGACCTGATGGACACGTCGGTCGAGATGTCGACGCGCAAGGACTACCGGCTGTTGGACATCGCCGAGGCGAGCGAACGCCGCGTCGTGGAACGGGATTTTGACGAGAATGACCGGCAATGGACGGTGCTGATCGTCGAGGACAATCCGGACGTCATCCGCGTGATCCATCTGTCTTTGCGCCGTGAATTCAAGGTCATGGCCGCGCCGGACGGCTTGAAGGGTTTTGAGCTGGCGGTGAAAGAGCAGCCCAACCTCATCATCACGGACCTGATGATGCCCGGCATCGACGGCCTGGAGTTGACCAAGCGCCTGCGCGCGGAGCCGCTGACCAAGTACACGCCGATCATCATGCTGACCGCGCGCGGCGGCACGGACGACCGCATCGCCGGCATCGAACAAGGCGTCAGCGCGTACCTGTCCAAGCCGTTTTCCGCCAAGGAGCTGCTCTCGACCGCGCGCAGCCTGCTCAACGTTCAGGAATCACAGGCGGATCTGCTGATGAACCAGCGCATGGACTCACTGGAGACGATCGCCGGCGGCCTGGCGCACGAGATCAATAACCCACTGAATTACATCAAGAATTCCGTGGCGCGCATCAAGCTGGACTTCGCCGAGACGCTGACGCTGGTGCAGGACGCCAAAGTCGCGCCGCTGCAGGACGCGCAGGCGGTCAAGATCGACAAGCTGGCGGCGCGGTTCCAGAAGATGATCGACACGGCGGAGTCGGGCGTCAAACGCATCGCCGGGACCGTGGAGCTGATGGGCCGCTACAGCCGCGAGGGCTACAGCCGCGATCTGCGCGAGCACGACGTATTCCGCGCCGCGCACGACGTGGTGCAAGTCGTGCTGCCGGCGACCGGGCGCGACGTAAAAGTCATTGAAAACATGCCAGAAAGTGGCCTGATTCACTGCGTGCCGGAGGAATTCAACCAGGTGCTCAGCAACCTGCTGCAAAACGCCATCGAGGCGGTGCAGGAAGGGACGGGCGAGGTGCAGCTGTTCGGCAGCGTGACGGCGGATTTTGTCGAGTTGCACGTCAAGGACAACGGCCCCGGCATGCCGGACGCCGTCAAGAACAAGATCTTCAATCCGTTTTTCTCGACCAAGGGCCCCGGCAAAGGCATGGGCATGGGCCTGACGATGACGCGGCGCGTGGTGCAGAGCCTCGGCGGGACGATCGCCGTGCAGAGCGAAGTCGGCAAAGGCACGGAATTCACAGTGCGAATCCCGCGCAATGTCAGCCCGTTTGCCGGTTGACCGCGCCGCGGTGCGTTTGGGTATCCAAATGAGGTTCGCACGGCCATCCGCGCTGACCGAATCCCGACGTCACCGTCTCCCGCGCCGCGGCGCGCCACCACAGGCGCAGGCTCGCGGTCCAGTCCCAGATGCAACGGTCCAACCGGCCAAATCTGGTGTTCGATTTGAGTCAGGATGAGTAGCCGTTTCGCGACGACTCGGCGACACTGCGGCCGATGGCGAGCAACGCGACCCCATTGCTGCTCCCGAACCTGCCGCGCGGCCTGCCGGTGCTCGCGGTGCTGCTGCCGCTGCTGACGGCGCTGTTCCTGGCGCCCGCGCTGCGGCAGCTCGCGCCCGCGCAAATTCCGGACCTGGCGCTGCGGCTTGCGGTGTTGTTGACCCTGCCGCTGCCGCTGCTGGTGCTGCAACTGCTGACGACGCCTCCGCTTCTGGGGACGCGCCGGCTGCTGGGTGAGCCGGCGACGCAGGTCATGCGGTCGAGCCTGCGCGAAGTGGCGCTGTGGACCGGCCTGCTGCTGACGGCCCCGCTGGCGCTGGCGCTGGTCGGGCTGGCGCGGCAGGCGCCGGTGCTGATGCACGTCGCGGCGGTGCTGGCGGGCGTGGTGCCGCTGACGGCAGGGCTGGCGGTGGCGGCGATGCTGCACGGACTGCGGTTGATGGCGCGCGGGCGGCACGCGGCTTGGACGGCGGTGTCGGGCGGCGGTGCGTTCGGTCCGGCGGAGAGCGCGCCGCTGCTGTACTTGCCGGCGTTCGCGCTGGTCGGCGCGCTGGTGCCGGTGGCGTTCCTGGCGGCGGTCTGGAACGCGCGGCCAGAGTGGCTGACGCCGACGGTCTGGTCGCTGCTGCCGGTCGTCGGGCTGCTGCTGGGCCTGCGCGCGGCGGTCACGGGCTGGCGCCACACGCGGGCGCACCTGCACGCGGGGCTGCGCGCGGTCGAGCAGGCGCACGCGACGCGATTCGCCCAGGCCGATGGTCTGGCGGAGCCGCCGATCTGGCTGACGCTCGGCAAGCCCACTGAATCGCAGAAGTTTCTCGCACGCTCGTGGCACCGACGGTGGCCGCTGGCGGGCATCGCGACGGTCGCGCTGGCCGTGGTCGCGCTGCTGCTCGTGCGAACCGATCCGCCGCGTTGGAGCGTCGTGCTGACGGCCGCGGGGTTGACCGGGGCGGCGCAGTTGCGCGTGCTGGCGCTGCGCGCAGAGCCGGCGTGGCAGGCGGGTCAGTGGCTGGGGGAGACGGCGGAGCGCCAGCGCGCTGTGCTGCTGCGGCTGGCGCTGGGGCTGGCGCTCCCGTCGGCGTCTTTGACGATTCTGCTGGCATGGCGCGGACTTGGCGCGGCAGCGGCGCTCGGACAGTGCCTGGGCGCGGGCGTCGCAACCGCGCTGGTTCGCGCGGGCCGGAGCTCGGCCAGCTGGGCGCGCGGCGCGTGGCTCATCTTCGCCGTCGGCCTCGCCGCGGCGGCAACGGGGGGACTGTGACCGCGATTTTGCAAGCTTGCGGCCTCGTGCAGCGCTATGGCGAACAGGCCGTCCTGGCGGGTTTGGACCTGACGCTCCTGCCGGGCCAAGTGACCGTCGTGTTGGGCGAAAACGGCGCGGGCAAGTCCACGCTGCTGCGCGCGCTGGCGTGCGAGCTGGCGCTGGCGGCGGGCACGCTGCACATCGGCGAGGTCGACGCGGTGCAGCAGCCGGAGATGGCGTCGCGGCAGCTCATCCACGTCGCGCAGCACCCGCCGCTCGCGCCGCTGCTCACGCCAAACGAGCACGTGGCGGCGCTCGTGGCCTTTCGCGGACTGGACCCGCTGGCGACCCAGGCGCGGCTGCGCGACATCGCGCCGACGCTGCGGATCGACGGCGTACTGGACCGGCCGGTGCGCGCGCTGTCGGGCGGCACGGCGCACAAGGTCGCGCTGGTGCTGGCGTTTCTCGCCCAGACGCCGCTGATTCTGCTGGATGAGCCGCACGCCGGTCTGGACGTGCGCTCAGCGCTGGCGCTGCGGCGGCTGATCCAGCAAAGTCGCGATTCTGGAACAGCTTTCGTCCTCGCGAGCCACCTGGCGGAAGCCACGCTGGCGGTGGCGGATCGCGCGCTGGTGTTGGCCAAGGGCCAGTGGGCGCTGGATCTGGACGCGGCGCAACTGCTTGATTTTCAAGGTGATGCTCGGCGTTTCGAGGCCGCCGTGCTGCAGGCGATGGGCTGAACGCTGGAGGAGCTGACCGTGCTGGCGCAGTTTGACCCCGACATCGCCGCGTGGTTCCAGACGCGCTATGGCCAGCCTACCGCGGTGCAGGCGCAGACCTGGGCGGCGATCGCGCAAGGCCAACATGTGCTCGCGACGGCGCCGACCGGCAGCGGCAAGACGCTTGCGGCGTTCTTCTGGCCGATGCACCAGCTGCTGACCGGCGCGTGGCCGACGGGCGCGCTCACGGTGCTGTACATCTCGCCGCTCAAGGCGCTGGCCGCGGACATCCAGCGCAACCTGCAGGCGCCGCTGGACGCGCTGACTGCGCAGCTGCGGGCGGCGGGCCGACCGGTGGTGGACATCCGCGTCCAGCTGCGCACGGGCGACACGACCCAGCTGGAGCGCCAGCGGATGCTGCGGCGGCCGCCCGAGATCCTGGCGACGACGCCCGAGAGCCTGCAGCTGCTGCTGCTGTCCGAGCGCGGCCGGGCGATGCTGGCGAGCGTGCGCCTGGTGGTGCTGGACGAAGTGCACGACGTGGCGCAGAGCCGCCGCGGCACGCTGCTGATGGCCGGCGTGGAGCAACTGGCTGATTTGGCGGAAGAACCGCAGCGCGTGGCGCTGTCGGCGACCGTGCGGCCGCTGGAGCGCATCGCGCGGTTTGTCGGCGGCTGGCAGCCCGATGGCCGGCCGCGGCCGGTGGCGGTTGTCGCGCCGCCGGGGCAAAAGACGCTGGCGCTGCAGGTGCGCGATCCGGCGTGGCAGGCGCCGCATGCGGAGGGCGAGGACGGCGCGTGGCCGGCGATCGTGCGGACGTGCCGGGAGATCGCGTGGCAGCACACGAGCACGCTGTTTTTTACCGGCAGTCGGCGCAGCGCGGAACGGCTGGCGCGGCTGCTGGCGGCGGACGATGCCGAGCCGTGGGTCGCGGCGCATCACGGCTCGCTGTCGAAGGAAATTCGCCGCAGCGTGGAGCATCGGCTCGCGCGCGGGGAGCTGCGGGCGGTGGTGGCGACGTCCTCGCTGGAGCTGGGCATCGACATCGGCGAGCTGGATGAAGTCGTGCTGCTGGGCGCGCCGCGGTCGATCGCCTCGACGATTCAACGGGTTGGCCGCGCGGGACACCACGTGGGCGCCACGAGTCACGGCACGCTGCTGCCGCTGCACGCGGTCGACGCGCTTGTCGCCGCGGCGCTTGTGCCGCTGGTCCGATCCGGAAAAACCGAGGAGATTCAGCCGATTGTCGCGCCGCTGGACGTGCTGCCGCAGCTGCTGATCGCCCTGTGCCTGACCCAGCCGCGCCAGCCCGACGCGCTGTACGATTTCGTGCGGCGCATCGACGCCTACCACGCGCTGGCCCGGACGGATTTCGATGGTGTTCTCGCGCTTTTGCGCGGCGCTTACGGCGACGCCCGCATGCCCGCGCTGCTGCCGCGGCTCGACGTGGACGCGTACGGCAACGTGCTGGCGCGCGCGGGGATGCGGCGGCTGCTGGCGCAATCCGGCGGCGTCATTCCGGACCGCGGCTACTTCACGGCACGCATCGCCGGCAGCGGCGCGCGGCTGGGCGAGCTGGACGAAGAGTTCGTGTGGGAACGCCGCGTGGGCGACGAATTCTCCATCGGCGCGCAGTCCTGGCGCATCGAGCACATCCTGGACGACGCCGTGGAAGTGTCCCCGGGTCGCGGCAGCCGGCCGATGGCGCCGTTCTGGCGTTCCGAGGACGAGGCGATGCCGGCGGCGCTGGCGCGGGAGGTCGCGGCGCTGCTACAGCAGCTGGATCGCGAGCGGCACAAACCCGTGGATCTGCCGCAGCTCGACGTGGCGGCGCAAGCGCGGCTGCGCGATCTGGTGACGCGCCAGGCGCGGGCGACGCGCGGGCTGCCGCACGCGACGCGCGTGGTGGTGGAGGCGTGTCCGTCGCCGGTGGCGCAGGGCGATGGCCCGGCGGGGCAAAACCTGCAGATTATCGTGCACGCGCCGTGGGGCGGGATGGCGCTGCGGCCGTGGGCGCTGGCGCTGCAGGCGGCGGCGGAGCTGGACCGCGGCGAGCTGTGGGTGGTGACGGCGACGGACTTCTGCCTGGGCATCGCCGCGCCGTGTCCGCTGGACGACGTGGTGGACCTGCTGCGGCGCGTGACGAGCGATCGCGTGGAGCCGCTGCTGCGGCAATCCTTGGGAAAGACCGGGCTGTTTGGCGCGCGCTTTCGCGAGGCGGCGGGGCGATCGCTGCTGCTGCCGCGACGGCCGGACAAGCGGATTCCGCTGTGGGTGACGCGCCAGCGCGCCAAGCAGCTGCTGCAGCTGGTCGGTCCGCTGGCGGATTTTCCCTTGATTGCCGAGGTTTGGCGCACGTGCCTGACCGAGTGGATGGACCTGCCGGCGCTGACGCTGCAACTGAACGCGCTGGCGGACGGCGCGATCGCGCTGGACATGGTGCGCACGGCCGAGCCGTCGCCGCTGGCGCACGGGCTGATTTGGAGCGCGGTGAACGACGCGATGTACGCGGACGATGTGCCGGGGCAGCAGGTGCCGCTGGGCGAACTTGCGGTCCAGGCGGCGGCGCGCGACGACGCGTTTCGGGTCCCGCGGACGGTGCTGGATGCGCTGCGCGGGCGGCTGCTGCGGACGCTGCCCGGCTGGCTGCCGACGGATCTCGCGGATGCGCGCGCGTGGCTGTACGACCACGTCCTCGCGGCGCCGGAGACGTGGCGAGCGCTGCATCGCGCGGCGCTGGCGGAAGGCGCGGATTGGCCGCTGGATTTGGCGGGCGAAATGGTGACGGTGGCGGGCGGCGTGGCGCGGCGGGATCGCGGGCCGGGGCTCGTGCGCGCGTTGGCGGAGCCGGACGCGCTGGCGCCCTTGCTGCTGGAAGTGCTCGGCCAGCATGGACCGCTGGCGCCGCAGGATCTGGCGGCCCTGTTTGGCCTTCCAGTGGCGCAGATCGCCGCGGCGCTGGAGCCGGCGCGCGCGCAGCTGCAGGCGCTGCTGCGGCCGGTGTGCGCGGGCGCTGACGCGGTGCTGTGGCTGCTGCCCGAGCACATGGAGCGGCTGCTGCGGCTGGCGCGCGCGGCGCAGCGACCCCGCCTGGATCCGATGCCTCTGGCGCGTTGGCCGGCGTGGCGGGCGCATTGGCAGGGGCTGGGCGATGCCGGCGAGGCGCTGTCGCCGGGACCGGAGCAGCTGGAGCACGCGCTGCGGCCGCTTTTTGGCCTGCCGGTGGCGGCGGCGCTGTGGGAATCGGACGTGCTGCCGGCGCGCGTCGTCGATTACCAGCCGGCGTGGCTGGATGCGCTGACGGACCAGACCGATCTGCTGTGGCTGGGTAGCGCGGCGCACAAGGTCGCGTTCCTGCCGCGGCAGGCGCTCGAGCTGTTTCACGACGGGCCGTTGGCGCCGCAGACGCTGCTGCCGGATCCGTTCGCGCGCTACACCGTGGAGGCGCTGGCGCAACGGCAGGGCCGGCAACTGGCGGACGTTGCGACCCAGCTGTGGCACCTGGCGTTCGAGGGCGCGGTGACCAATGACAGCGTGCAGGCGCTGCGCCAAGGGCTGCGCACGGATTTTGCCCCGCCGGCGGATCCGCCGCAGCCCCGGCGGCTCGGACGGTCGATGAGCCAGGCGCGGCTGCACCCGGGGGCGTGGCAGGCGCTGGTGGTGACCCCGGCGGCGGACGCGCTGGAGCAGGCGGAGCGCGACAAGGAGCGCGTGCGGCAGCTGGCGGACCGCCATGGCATCCTGTTTCGCGAGGCGCTGGTGCACGAGGTGGCGCCGCTGGGCTGGCAGCGGCTGCTGCCGACGATGCGCGCGCTGGAGCTGGGCGGCGAGTTGGTGGCGGGGCACTTTGTCGACGGCGTGAACGGCCTGCAGCTGGCGGCGCCGCGCGCGCTGGAGCGGCTGCGCGTCGCGCTGGAACCGCGGCCGATGTGGCACGCGGCGCAGGATCCGGCATCGGCGTGCGGGCTGGACGTGGCGGGGCTGCGCGGCTGGCTGCCGGCGCGCGTGGCGGGGACGCACCTGCTGTGGCACGGCGAGGTGCTTGTCGCGATCGTGCGGCGCGGCGGTGCGCTGTTGGAGCCGCTGGTCCCGGCGGACGACAGCCGGCTCGGCGCGTGCCTCAGCGCGTTCCTGGCGCGGACGATGCGGGCGCAAAGCGGCAGCCACGGCTGGGTGATTGCCAAGATCGGCGACGAAGCGGCCTCGCGGTCACCGTATCGCGAGCTTTTGGACACGCTGGGCTTTCATGCTGAGATGCAGGACATGGCCTGGCGGCGCTGGGCGGGCTGACGGCGGCGACAACGTCATGCCAAGCGCGCGGCGACGGCAGTTCTTGTGACGGCAGAATCGCTACACGCGTCCCCGTCCTTGGCCGGAAAATCGCTTGTGGAACACGCGCACCGCACGATCATCGCGCCGTTGCACTTCCGCGCCGTGGAGCCGCTGGGCATCACGACGGCCGCTGAGCGCGCGGTGGGGCCCAAGCGCTCGGATTTAAACCCGTTTGTGCTGCACGCCGACGAGGTGCTGACCGATTCCGCCACGGACGCGGCGTCGGCGGCGCTGATGGTCGGCGACGAGTCGTACGCCGGCTCGCGGTCGTTCTACCGGCTGGAACGCGCGGTGCGCGAGCTGACCGGCACCCGCAACGTGGTGCCGGCGACCGAACAACTTGACACGACCCGCGCCAACGTGGAATTCCTCGGTGGCGATGCGCCGGTCGGGCGGCGTCGACTGGGCCGTGGCGGCGCAGAGTGGCGGGGTCAGCCATGAGGAATGTCGAATGTGGACGGGAAGTTCAACGGGGCGCTCGCTTGGAGCGGTGATGCGCTGCCACAGGGTTGGCATGTCGGAGCGCAAGTTGCCGGCCCGCCAGACCCGGGGCGGATACACGTGGAGTCGATGGCTTCCAGGCGTGGCCCTTCTGGCAGCGCTCGGCTGGCCCGGATCCGGTGCGTTCGCCAACCAGCCGACTCCGCGAGTCATCCCTCCCGGCCGCGAGGCGCAGGTCAGCGCGTTCGTCTCGGCGGCCAGTGCTTCCTGCTGTGCGGGCCGCGATTTCGATATCGTCGTTGACAAGAGCTCCCTGCGCGTTGACGTGTCGGAGCTGCTCGGCACGCCAGCGCACATTCAGATCTCAGATTCCGGCGCGTCCGCAACCTCGGCGAATGACATCGTGTTGGCGTGTGATCCGTCTCCCTGCAGCGCCGTCGCCTCCCAACGGGCAGCAGCTTTGGTCGCGGCGCTGGCGCGACAACGCCCTGCATTTGCCGACCGCGTTTGGCAGGCACCGCCCGTGGAACCTCCGCGGCAGCGTCCCGTCACTGACGAGGCGGCCATTCCCATGCTCCTCGCGATTGCCGCGTGGGCTCTGCAGCGGCTTTGGCACAATCGGCACCAGATGCTGCGTGCGACCTGGCAGTTGCGCGCGGTCGGTCTGTTGGCCTTCGCCGTTGCCGCTTGGTTCTGGCCTGCGCACGGGGTTCTACACGATCACAACTCGTTTGCTGGCCGCACGGGATGCGCCAGTCTGCCCGCATGCGAAGGCGACCCGCGGGGGGCGGCATGGAGTGTTCCTGCGTTGGTCGGGTATGGCCTGTTTTTTCGGTTGATCCCCTATCATTTGCACACGGTCGTCGGGCTCAACCTCGCCTTGACGGTGTTGACGCTGGCATTGGCGATGTCGGTCCTGGAGCGACTGGCCACCCTCGCAGGTTCTTCACGCACGGGCCGAATGGCCGCCGCGTTACTGCCATGGCTCGCGATCCAGCATCCGGTGTGGCTGCGGCTCGCTGTCTCCGAGTCCATGTGGCCGTACATGCTCCTGTTGCTGGTCGCCGCGGCTTGGGCCGCCTTGGACGCGCGCCTCAATCCGGGGCTGTGGGGTTGGCCCGTCGCTCTTTGCCTGCTCGTCTTCGCTGCCACGGCCAACCTGGCGGGTCTTGGACTATTGGCACTGGTCGTTGTCGCGCCCTGGTGCTGGAGGCCGACCGGGATGATGCGCCTGCAGCGTGCGCAATGGGTGGTGCTCTTGGCGACGGCCGCGGCCATGGTCCGCGTGATGAAGCCCGTCTTCCTCGAACTTCCGCGATTGCTACACGTCGCCGGCGGCCAGTCGCCTGTCGCGCTCGTCCTGCGGTCTGCCACGCGGCAACTGTTTGCCGATCCGTCCATCACCCCTGCCGGGCTGGGGATTCTCGCTCTGCTGGCTGTCATTCCGATCTGGCGCGCGGGGCGTTGGTCCGTCCCACTGGTGCTCGCCTTCCTCCTTGTGGAAGGGCCGCTAGCCAACCAAGTCAGCCTGGACGTCGGCTACCCGACGCGGTTCTTGCACGGACACGCTTCCCTCCTGTTCTCGCTCTTGGCAGCGGCGGTCGGCGCGGGTTGGCTGGTGTGTCGGCTGCCGGAACGCATCCCGGCGCTCTGGCGCGGCGTGGCGATTTGGCTTGCGATTTGGCCAACGTGGCTGTGGGCAGCGGAAGGTCGCCAGTTGCTGCACTTGCGCACGGCGCGGTCGGAAGAGGCGGATCTGCTCGACGACTGGCTGCCGAAGCTACCCTTTCACAATGTGCTCCTCGTCGCGCCGGACATATTGCCGCGGTTGGACCCCTCCTGTCAGGATTCCGACCCGGTGGAAGTCATGTTTCCGGTTGGCGAATATGCGGCGGCGCAAGCGCGTCTCAGCCGGCTGTACCGCGATCCAGTGCCGATTGATCGGTTGGACCTGAATTCGCCTCAGCAGTCCAAGACATTGGTCTACGTTGGCGGTTCGTTGCAGGCGTTCCTTCAGTGCGAAATACGGCGGGGCGTTGTCCCCGCGTCCTTGGAACAACCGATGCTGCAAGAGCTGCGTCGTCGGTTTCTCTTCCAGCCAGTCCTGACAGCAGACGTCGCAACGGCTCAGGATCCGCGGGTGGCCATGCGCATGGCGGCGGACCGCAAGTCGAAGATGACTATCGGCTTCTACTGGCTCGTTCGGAAACCGGGCCCGTAAGCGGGACGTTGAGGTGGAAACGCGGTCGTGTCAGCAGTTCTTTTCCACGTCGATTCCGGTGCCTCATCGGCAATGGCGCGCAGCCGCCGCCGCCACGCCGCTGGCGGAATCTGCGCGGGGAACCGACCGGAATGAAATGGACCTCGTTCCGACCGCGCTCGGTGGTCGGACGCCCGGTGCGTCTCGCCCACTGCGCGCCGCGCTTGGCCGCTGGCTGGGGCGCGAAGCTCGTAATTTCGTCGACTTGCGTCGCGAGAGAGTGAACGGATTTGCGAGGATCGACGGTCAGCGCACCGATTCGGGTGGAAAGTGGTAGAGGCTTATCCCGCGATCCTCAGCCACTTTCTTGCCGTGACGCTGTTGAATAAAGCCACGCAAGCTGCGCTGCAAGAAAACGTAATCTCTGGACAAATGGAGGTCGGGATCCTCTACAAACTCACTGGCATTGGCGACGAGGTAGTCCTCTCTGATCATCAGCCACTCGATCGGCACGGGGAACACCCGCAGTTCCTTCTTGCCGGTCTGCAGGTTGGTCGGAAAGAGCGCGGCCAAAGGATAGGTGTTCGGGCAGTATTCGGTGAGGATCGGACCGAATCCAGCGGCGGTCAGGCATGCGCCTCGGCCTTGCGTCTGAGGGGCCAAAGCGCTGGCCGCCACCATGCTGTCATCGACGGGCATCAGCCATGGATAGACCATTTCGGTCAAACTGTGGTGACGTTCCTGGGTTCCATCGAAGCCGTAGATGGCGGCAACCGAGATCATTCCAAGCCGCAGAGACCACTTTCTACTCACCTCGGGAAGCCCCAGCCTCCGGTAGAGCGGTTCGTGGCGGTAACCATCCATCATGCCGGCCAGAATCAACCCCAAGAGCGGAATCACACTCCCCGAGCGGAGTCCTCGGAACAGAATGTAAGAGAAATTCAGCGAAATGACCACCAAGAACCTGGGACTCATGCACAGCAATCCACCCAAGGACAACAAGAACATCAGGACTTTGGGCGCCTCCCGCAATGCCGTCAAGCCAAGACTATTCAGCACCGAAACCGGCGAAAACTCGCCGGAAGAGCCCTGCCATTTGTGGAGCAAATTGACGACAAAACTCGTATCCCGAAAGTAGCTGAACTCGATCGCCATGCCCACCAATGGCAGAATCATGAGTGCCACCGAAATGGCGGTACCGATGCGAGCCGACCGCCTCAATGTCGAATTCGATGCCCGTAACTCCACGGCAAACCAGCTGAGTGCGGCCAGATGACCGGCGATGGGATGGGAAAAGTTGAATAGCAAAACCCAAAACATCCACCATCGGTACTGCGCCCGGACGTAGAACATGTAGGCGATCGGCGCCAGCGCGAGATCATAGGAGAGCACCGACTCGTGGTTGAAAGCGCCGATAAACCAGGGGTTCAAGAGAAACAGCGCAGAAATCGAAACCGCCTCCATTCCAGTCGCGCGCAGCTTCAGGAGCCGGCTCGTCGCAAGGTAACGGCCCCACCAACCCCATCTTCCGCCAGCGCGCGCCCGCCGACACACTCCGACCCGGAGGTGTCCCATGCAATCCACGACCCTGTTGACCGAAAACTTCACCCTGCGTAAATCCACCCGCCGCGACCCTTGGA
>CAIYWC010000188.1 GCA_903929795.1 uncultured Myxococcales bacterium
CTGCCGTCGGCGGTGAGCGTAGTGGCAAGCGCCAAGGCCGCGGAATCCAAGCCGTAGTCGACGGTGCAGGTGTAGAAGCTGCCGCTGACGGGCGCGGTCCAGACGACCTTGCTGAACTTGGACGGGTTGTAGGTCGCGTCGGCCGCGGCCTGCATGATCGCGAAACGCTTGGTGTTATCGAACTGGTACAGCCAAGACGTGTCCCAGTACCGGCTGGAGATCACGGACTTGCCGCCGAAGTTGTCATTGTATTTCCCGGCGATTTCAATGGGCGTGGCGCTTGTCAGCTTGGTCCACGCGAAGCCGCCGCAGCCGGACTTGTCGGGCGCGCTGTCGTTGGCGGTCTTTGTCGTGGCGCTGGCGAGATCGGCCGTGGCGAGGCCGTAATCCACGGTGCAGAAGTAGAAGCTGCCGCCGGCCGGCGCGGTCCAGACGAGCTTGCTGAACTGCGACGGATTGTACTTGTCAGTCGCGGGGTTCTGCGTGATGGCGACCCGCGCGCTGGCGTCCAGCTTGACGATGGCCGCGTCGTCCCAGCTGCTCGCAGAAATCTCCGAGTAGCCGCCAAAGCTGCTGGACCAGACGCCGCCGATGGCGAGCCCGCCGGACGCGTCGCTGCTGCCGTCGGCGCCCCCGTCCGCGCTCGTTGCGTCTTCCGGGCTGCTGGCGGCAGTCGTGCTGCCACAAGCGGCGATGGCGCACAAACCAATTGAAATCAAGAAAGTACGAAACACGGCCATGGGGAACCTCGCGCCAGGATCGGTGCAGCGTCGGCGGCCCCATCGGCAGAACGCGAGGCGGACCACGGCTGTGGGCCACCTGTCGGGACACAAACCGCACGCGAGCGCGGACTTGTGAGCCGCTCCCCTTGGCAGAACGCGGGCCCGACGGCGGGACCGACTCTGCCACCACGAGGGCGCGAAAAGCTCAGGGGAGTTCCCGACTTGCGCCCTGGACCTGGCGGCCAGAAGCGCTTACGGTTGCGGGTCAGCGCCGGATTTGCACCGGACTTCCTCCCAAGGTCGATCGACAGTCGGTTGACCTTGGGCTGAGGCTACGGACGTTGCGCGCGGGCGTCAAGGATCGGCATCGGGTTGCGTCGGCGCGTCAGAACAGGGCACCATGCCGACCCGACGCGCGCGCCCGCGCTTGGCCGCGCCCACAGGAGCCGCTGATGCCCAAAGTCCTCATCGCCAACCGCGGCGAGATCGCGTGCCGCGTCATCCGCGCGTGCCGGGAGCTCGGCCTGGGCTCCATCGCTGTCTACTCCGACGCCGATCGCGACGCGCGCCACGTGTGGCTGGCCGACGAAGCCGTGCGCCTGGGCCCGCCGCCATCCAAGGATTCCTACCTGCGCGGCGATCTCGTGATTGCGGCGGCGCGGCAAACGGGTGCGACGCTGATTCACCCAGGCTACGGTTTCCTGTCTGAAAATCACGTGTTTCGCGAAGAGTGCGACGCGGCCGGTTTGACGTTCATCGGCCCCGGCGCGTATGCGATGAAGCAGATGGGCGTCAAAACGACGGCGCGCCAGACGATGCACGCGGCGGGCGTGCCAGTGGTGCCGGGCTCGCTGGAGCCGATTGCGACGCTGGCAGAGGCGCAGCAGCTGTGCGACGAGATCGGCTATCCGGTAATGCTCAAGGCGGCGTCCGGCGGCGGCGGTCGCGGCATCCGGATCCTCCACGACGCGAGCGAGCTACCCGCGGGCTTTGAAGGCGCGCAGCGCGAAGCCGCGGCGTATTTTGGCGACGCGACCGTGTACATCGAAAAGGCGATCCTCAACCCGCGGCACATCGAGATTCAGGTGCTGGCGGACGCGCACGGCAACACCATTCACCTGTTTGAGCGCGAGTGCTCCGTGCAGCGGCGTAACCAGAAAATCATTGAAGAATCGCCGGCGGCGCACCTGAGCCAGGCGACGCGGCTGAAGATGGGCGCCATGGCCGTCAAGGCGGCTCAAGCGGTGCAGTATGTCGGCGCGGGCACGATCGAGTGCCTGGTCGATGCGCACGAGAACTTCTATTTCATGGAGATGAACACGCGGCTGCAGGTCGAACATCCGGTGACCGAGCTGGCGACCGGCGTGGATCTGGTCTACGAGCAGCTGCGCGTGGCGCTGGGCGAAAAGCTGTCGGTGACGCAAGCCGACATCGTGCAGCGCGGCCACGCGATCGAGTGCCGCATTTACGCGGAGGATCCGTCGCGCGGCTTCACGCCGGCGCCGGGGCCGCTGCTTGTCTACCGGCCACCGCTGGGCCCGGGGCTGCGCATCGACGACGGTTTCGGCGAAGGTGATGAAATTCCGCGGTTTTACGACTCGATGATCGCCAAGCTTTCGGCCTGGGCGCCGGATCGGCTCCGGGCCATCGGGCGGATGCAGGCGGCGCTTGATCGCTTTGAGATTGGCGGTTTTGCCCACAACATTGAACACTTGCAGCAGGTGCTGGCAAGCGAGTCGTTCCAGGTTGGTCCCTACGACACTGGGCTGGTGGGCACGCTGCCGCCGCTGCGGACGACGCCGGACGACGACGATTTGGCCAGTGCTTTCGCGGCGATTTGGACCCACCGGCAGCGGCAGGCGCAGCGGCCGGCGCCCGCGGCGGACAGCGAGAGTCAGTGGCAGCGGACGGCGCGAACAGGCGGCCTGAGGGCGCGGTAAGGACGGAATATGGCGACGGAATACCGCGTCAAGCGCGGCGAGACGGTGCAGAGTGTGACGGTCCTGGAGGACCGCGGCGAGACGGTGCTGGTTGCCATTGACGGTCAGCGGCTGGAGCTGGCCGTGCACGCGCTGCCGGACGGGCGGACCGCGGTGACGTCGGCGGATCGGCGCGTGGCGCTGCGGGCGCTGGCGACCAAGCAGGGCTTGCTCGTCGTGGATCGGCACGTGCAGCGGCGGTTCGAGGTCGAGGACGCGCGCGTGAGCTGGCTCGCGGGTGCGGGCGCGGGCAAAGGCGCGGCGGGCGGGCGCGTGACGGCTTCGATGCCGGGGCGCGTGGTGCGCGTGCCGGTGGTGCTGGACGAGATCGTGGCGCCGGGCGGGATTGTCGCCGTGCTGGAAGCCATGAAGATGGAGAACGACGTGCGCGCGCCGGGTGGCGGAAAAGTCGTTGAAATCGCCGTGAAGGAAGGCGCGGACGTCGAAGCTGGTGCGCTGCTTGTGCGCCTGGAACCGGTCCATGAGTGAGCCGCGGAGCCCGTCCACGAGTGATGGCGTCGAGAGCGTCGCGCTGCAGCTGACCGTGCCCGAGACCGCGGTGGATCAGCTCTCCGGGCTGTGCTGGTTGCTGTCGCCGCGCGGCGTGCTCCTGGAGGACGCGTTCACGCTGGGCAGCGACACGCTGCCGGTGGGCCAGACGCGCATCACGCTGTACGTGCCGCCGGCGGAAGCCGAGTCCGCGCAGGCGCTGCTGACGGGGGAATGCGCGGCGGCGGCGATTCCCGCGACCCTGAAACAGACGCCGCTGCCCCACGAGGACTGGAACCGCGTGTGGAAGCTGCACTACAAGCCGTTCAACCTCGGACAACGCCTGCGGATTGAGCCCGCGTGGCTGGTGGCGCCGGAGCAGCCGGGGCAGATTCGGCTGATCGTCGATCCGGGGCTGGCTTTTGGCACCGGCACGCACGAGACCACCCGGCTGTGCCTGCAAGCGGTGGAGAAATGGGCGGCGAAGCGGCCGGGAAATCTCAGCGAAATCGAAATGCTGGACGTGGGCACGGGCTCCGGCGTGTTGGCGATCCTGGCGGTGCGGCTGGGCGTGGGACGTGCGGTGGGCACGGAGATCGAGCGCGACGCGGTGGCGAGCGCGCAGCGCAACGTGGAGCTGAACGGCGTCGCGGACAGGCTGACGCTGCACCACACCGGTGATCCCCGCGATATTCCTGGTAAATTCCAGCTCGTTGTGGCGAACATCTTGTCGTCGGTGCTGCTGCCAATGGCGCCAAACCTGGCGCGCAAGGTCGCGCCGCGCGGGACGCTGGTCCTGTCCGGGCTGCTGGCGCGCGAGCTGCCGTTGGTTACCGCGGCCTACCAGCGCCACGGCCTGGAACCGCTTGAACACGTGACGGAAAATGGCTGGGCCGCGCTGACGCTTCAGCGGCCATGAGGGACAATCATGCGCCACCTGCTGCACGCGCTTCCGGACGAACTCACAGAAATCACCGCAGATTCCTCGGTCCGACACCGCTTGAGGCGCGTGCTCCGGCTGGACGACGGCGCGCCACTTGTGCTCTGCGATGGCGCGCACCGGACGCAACCGGTGACCTGGCACGGCGATCGCTTTGCCGCGGCCGGTCCGGTGCAGCTGCATGAGCCGGTGCGGCCGGAGCTGTACCTGGCCGCGGGCGTGCTGAAGGGCGAGCGCCAGGACTGGCTGGTCGAGAAGGCCGCGGAGCTGGGCGTGGATCAGTTTGTGCCGCTGCTGCTGGATCACGGGGTCGTGCGCGTACACGATCGCGCGGAAAAACAGGCGCGCTGGCAGGCGATTGCGGACGGCGCGCTGGAGCAATGCGGCCGGACATGGCGGATGCACGTGACGCTGCCGATGACGCTGACGCAGTGGCTGCCCGGGGCGCCGAGCTTTTTTGCCGATGAGACCGGCGGCGCTTCGTGGCGGGCGGTGACCGGCAAACATACGACAGTGCCGTGGCGGGTGGCGGTGGGCCCGGAAGGCGGCTGGTCGGCCAATGAACGCGCGCTGTTGCACCATTTCGCGGCGACCGCCATCTCGCTGGGGCCGCTGGTGCTGCGCGCGGAGACCGCGGGGCTGACGGTGGCAGCGATTGCGCGCGGACACGACGCCTGAAGTCATTGTAATTTTTTAGCTTTGTTTCCAAAATGACCACGAAACACCTGACGGACACGCCCTGCTCCAGCCCGCAAGGCCCGCAGTCTGCCGCCAAAGCCCCGTCGCCGGCGCGAGTTCGCCGGTCGCGCGACGGCAAATCGGCAGACGGGAGCGGATCGCCGCGTGGCGGCGGTCGGTGATCGTGTGGACCGCGATTCGGCGGTAATCTGTCAACTCGGATTGCAAGATCATGGAAATACGCCATTTTTCTCGAACGCGCGACGACACTCCACGGACCGCGAAACGTCTCGACACCATGCGCCACAGTCTATTGTTTTTGTTGAATTTTGTCGCGGATGTGGCAAAAAATTTGACGGGGAACGCGAAGTCAATTGCCACCGGACGATTCCCCGGGTTAAGGTTCAAACCGTCTGGTGACCGGTGAACTTGCGGTTTTCGCAAGGAACCCGAACAAAGACGCGGAGTTTGATGACTTTTTTCAAAAAAATTGCTGGACTGACGGGCGCGCTGATGGCGCTTTTGCCGGCGGCTTCGGCCTCGGCGCGCGCTGGGATTCCCACGCCTTCCGCCAGCCGTGAAGCTGCGAGCGAAGCGGTCGGAACCGGTGAAGAGGACGATGGCGCGCTGTTTGACGCGACCGCGGCCGCCGCGCTGAAGCAGCGCAATGGGCAGCCGTGGATCGCTCAGGAGTTGGGGCCGCACGCGGCCGCCGCGGCGACGCCGCAGGAAATGCCCAGCCACACGATGCGCAACGCCGTGCGCGAGGCGACGTACGCGGTCAAGGATGGCGACACGCTCCGCGCCATCGCCTATCGCTACCTGATGTCGCCGGCCGCGGTTGCGGTCGTGAACAGCCTGCCGTTCGACGGCCAGCGCGATCCGCCGCTCAAGCCCGGCCAGGTCCTGACGCTGCCGATCCTGTCCGGCGCGCCAATTGGCTTCAAGGAAGGCGAGCAGCTGACCAGCGGCCCCGGCATCCTGGCGATGAAGACCGACGAGTCGAACTGGGGCCGGCCCGAAATGGTGCAGCTGCTGCGCACGACGTTTCGCGAAATGAACAAGCGCTGGCCGCAGAAGCACCCGGTGTTGATTGGCTCGCTGTCCAAGCCCGGCGGCGGTCGGCTGGGGCACCACAAGTCGCATCGGTCGGGCCAGGACGCGGACATCGGCTATTTGACCAACAGCGCCAACCGCGATCGCTGGGGCAAGCCCACGGTGGACGAAATTGACTGGCAGCGCATGTGGTTTGTCGTCGACACGCTGGAGCGCTCGGGCCAGCTCGCGGCGATCTTCATGGCGCCGCAGCTGCAAAAGAAGCTGTACCAATACGCCGCAGCGCACGGCGAGTCCGAGGCGCGGCTGGAGCACCTGTTCCAGTACGGCCCCAAGGGCAGCCACGGCGACACGCTGATCCGCTATGCGTCGGGTCACCGCGACCACTTCCACGTGCGGTTCATCACGGCGCGGGACATGGGCGGCAAGGACTCCTAGCCGCCGGCCAGCCAAGCCACAACCCGGGCTTCGACCTGCGGCCCGGCGTCGGTTCGCGGCAGCAAGTGCCCGACATTCGGCACGATTTCGACCAGCGCAGCCTCGCCCAGCAGCCGCCGCGCGATCGCGCACGCGGGTTGGCACGGGATCGTCAAGTCGGCCGAACCGTGCAGCACCAGCGCGCCCAGGGGCCGCTTCTGGGCAACGACAAGATCCTGCAGCGCCAAGAACGACAGCATCGCTCGCAGCGGAACCGCTTGATAGCCCGGCGGTTTCTGACCGTTGGCCAGCCGCGGATCGGCCTTGCCCAACACCTGCGGCCAGCCCAGCCGGGCGCAGACGTTCGCCGCCACGCGCTGCCACGGCGGCAAGTACAGCGCCGGCGCCAGCAGCACAACGCGGCCCAGCCGTTCAGCGGGCCGGTGCCGGACCAGCAGCAGCGTCAGCAGCGCGCCCATCGACAACCCGACGTGGTGGACGCGATCGCAACGCGCGTCGAGCCAGGCCAGCGCATCCTCGGCGGACTTGAGCCAGTCCAGCCACGTCGTCTCGTTCAGCGCCGCGACGGTCGTTGCATGGCCGGCCAGGACCGGCATCGCCACCGTGTAGCCGCGGGCCTGCAGCGCATCGGCCACGGGCGCCACCTCCCACGGCGAACCGGTGAAACCGTGCAGCACGAGCACGCCTGTGCGACCGCCGACGACCGCACGCGGCTCCGCGCCCGGCGGACACCCGTGCGGCGTTTGCAGCGACTGGGGCAGCATCATCGGGACCTCCGCGCCGGACCGGCGGCGATCGTGCCGGCGACGAGAAACAGCGACGTACCGCCGCAATCCACTTGCCGCGAGGTCGCGTGGGCGACCGGCAGATCGCGCATCGCCTGCGGCTCCGGCGTCAGGATCGCGACGCGGGCCCCCAGGGCGTCGCGCACGAGCACGGCGGCCAAGCGCTGCAACAGCCGCCGGGCCTCGTTGCGGCCACCCAGCCGGCGCCCCCAGGGCGGATTGACAACGACGCACTGCGGCACAAAGCCGTCGCGCAGCTGCCCCGCGAGTTCCGCCGGCCGAAAGTCGATGGCGTCCGCCACACCTGCGCGCTCGGCGTTGCGCCGCGCCACGGCCAGCACTTCCGGGTCCACGTCGCCCGCGACGATCAAGCCGCGCGGCAACAGTTTGGCAACAGACGCCGGCTGTGGGACCTGCCAGGCATCGACGTCCCACGCGCGCCACTGCGCCGGCTGACGCCAGGTCGCGGCCTCGATCGCCAGCGTCCCGCTGCCGCACATCGGATCCCAGAGCCGCTGCGTGCCGTCATAGCCGACTGCGCGCAACATCGCTGCCGCCACGGTTTCCCGCAGCGGAGCCTCGCCCTGCTCCGTTCGCCAGCCGCGCTGGTGCATCGGCCGGCCCGCCGCGTCCACCGACACCTCCACTTCCGGACCCGTCACGCGCATCAGCAGCGTCAGCGGCGGGTGTTCGCCCACGGGCCGCAGCGCCAGGATGCGATCGGTCTCGTGCGCCAGCCAGCCCGCGCGTGCCGACGTCGCCTTGCGCACCGCCCAGCGCACGGCAACCGACTGCGGCAGGGGCCACAGCGACCAGGGCAGGGACGCCAGGAGCCGCCGCAATTCCTGGCCGTCGCGCACGTCCGCGCGCGCGATCCGCACGTAAACGCGCGAGGCACAGCGCAGGGTTTGTGTCATCCGCGCCAGGTCCGCCCAAGGCACATCGACCTCCGCGCCACCCGGCACCGGCTCCGCCAGGAGGCCCAGCACGGCAAGCTCCGCGACGACGTCCGGCTCTAGCCCGGGGGACGCGGCGACAAAACAGCGGGCGGATTGCGGGTCAGCAGGTTCGGAAATCATGTAAAGTTGTTTGTAGCCCAAGGTGCGGATGCAAAAGTAGGTTTGACGATCGCGGGTCCGTACCGATAAAGTAGCGTGTTCTTGACCGCGCGGGTGCTCTGCCGCGGTTCACCGGAATTCCCGCCCCAAGAGGCCTCGATATGTTTGCACGTCCCTTCGCCAGCGTCACCACCACGTCGACGCTTCTCGCCTTTGCGCTTTCGGTCCTCGCGGCCGCCGGCTGCTCGTCGACCACGGGCGGGAACTCGTCTGGCATTGACGCCGGCGCGTGCTTTCCGAACTGCAAGGACGTCAAGATCGGCACGGGCGACACGACGGGCACGGACGGCGACGCGATCGACACCCCGGATGACACGACCGGCAGCGGCCAGACCGACAATGGCCCGCCGGCCAACTTCGAAGGGTATCCGGCCTCGGAGTTGCACGTCCGCATCGTCGGGCCAAGCGGTCGCGGTCAGGCCGTGGTCTCGGGCCAAATCGTCGAAATTGCCGGCGTGATCTTCGGCAAGGCCGACAGCGTCACCTGGTCGACAGCCAATGGCGACTCCGGCAGCGCGACCGGCTTCCCGTTCTTCCAGACCGACGGCATCAAGCTGGTCCCGGGCGACAACGTGATCACGGTGACCGCCAAGTACGCGCCAACCAACGAATCGGTCACCGACTCGATCGTCGTGACATACAACCCCACGTTTTCCTTTCAGGATCGCCTGCGGGTCGACCCGAGCTTGATCAAGGTCGGCAAGGCGACAACGGTCACGGCGGTGATGGCGGTCGGCAAGGCGGGCAACATCGTCAAGGGCAGCGTCAAGCTGCTGCGGGTCGATGCGACCGGCAACGCCGTGACGACCTATGGCACCATGTTGGACGACGGTCCGCTGGGCAGCGCGACGTCCGGCTCCGGCGACCAGATTGCGCTCGACGGCCTGTACACGCGACTGGTGCCGCTCAACGAGAGCGCAGTCGGCGAAGTGCTGTTGCGCGCGACCGTGCAGGTGCAGGGCGCGACCGGCACGTACACCGCATACTCGGACATCTTCCACGTGGAAGTGGTCGCGGACTGGAATTCGCAGGAATGCGCGGACGCGATGTCGACCCTCAAAGCCGCCAAAGCCGCGTCCGACGCTGCCGGCGGTGGCGCTGCCGGAACCACGGCGGCCATCAACAGCTTGAAGGCCAGCCCGGTTGTCGATTCCGCTGGCCCCGCGAGCCCGCTCCCGGGCGGCGCCGACGGCCTCGGCGCGTGGGTCAAGTTCAAGTCCGGCGTCCTCGGCGGCGTCTCGATCGGCGACGGCACGACCCGCGGCGGCGACGGCGCTGGCAGCGGTGGCCCGGGCGCGCAGACGGATGCCGCGCTCGCGACCGTGCAGTTGCAATCCCGTCAGGTGATGATGCTGGACCCGTTCTCCGCGGATTTCGGTCCCGACGAAGTCGCCAGCAGCGGCAAGCTCTGCGCCACAAACGGCTGCCCCGCGTTCACCACCGAGCAGCCCAAGCCGACCGATTCCAACCTGGCCGCGTTCCGCCACGCCTATCAATACGGCATCTTCGCCGTCGCGACGCACGGCGACGCGTACTTCAAGACGATGGACAAGACCGGCTACGACATGAACCACCCCGGCTCGCAGGAAGTGCTCTGGACCGGCCACGTCGTCAACCCGAACTACTTTGGCACCAAGGGTGCGCCGGCGACCACGTGCAACGACACCAAGGCGTGCGGCCCCGAGAGCGAATGCTTCGTCAACTCGGCGGGCGGTAACGGCGTTTGCGTCGATCACCTGACGGCCGACCTGCGCCGCGGCCGCGTCATCCTCGGCTCCAACGGCAACTACGGCGTCACCGGCCGGTACTTCAGCCACCACGCCGATCAGGACTTTCCACGCTCGCTCGCCTATCTGGGCGCGTGCCGCAGCGTGTGGAACGGCACCTTGGCGGGCGAATTCCTTGCGCTCGGCGCGGCCGCCGTTGCGGGCTACAACGGCTACGTGGCCAACGACTTCGCGACGAAGTGGGGCAGCACGTTCTTTGACAACCTGATTTCGCAAAAGCAGCTCTCAGGCGTCGCGCACGTGCAGATCGAGGACACGACCCACCCCGGCACGTCGTTCGTGCTGATCGGCGCGCAGAACCTGGACGCGTCGTATGCGGACATCATCAATGCGTCGTTTGAATCCGGCAACATCGAGGGCTGGATCAAGACCGGCGACGGCCGCGTGATCTCGCAGCTGGGCGGGACGGGCGCGGTCGCGGGCAAGTACATGGCGATCATCTCGACCGGCTTGGGCTACACGACCGAGAGCGGCGAACTCAAGCAGGCGTTTTGTATTCCGGCGGGCAAGACGACATTTTCCTACTGGTGGAAATACTACAGCGAAGAATTCAAGGAATACTGCGGCTCCCAGTTCCAGGACGAGTTCTACACCAAGATCGACGTCGCTGGTAAAGAGAAGACGATTCTGGATGTGCGCGTCGACGACCTGTGCGACGGTGGCGACCAAGCCAAGGGCCTCATCAAGTCGGACGTGGGCTTTGACGTCGGCGACGTGTGGAATACGCCGTGGGTGCACCAGGTTTCGGACATCACGCCGCTCGCGGGTGGCGTGGCCATTACGCTGCGGTTTTTCGCGACCGACGCGGGCGACGGCGTGTACGACACGGCGGTGCTGATCGACAAGATCGAGTTCCAGTAGGCCGCACGCCACCGCTTGGCCAAACGTCGGTGCGCGCGTTTCGCGTTCAAGCGACAGCGAACAACCCGATCGGCAAGGCTCGAAATGGCGAGTGAGTTCGGTGGGGACCGCTAGGCCTTGAGAATTCCCAGATGCCGCAGCAGGGACTCCGCCACCTGGCGAATCGCCGGAGCGATCTGCGGGTCACTCAGCCCCTTGGCAACCTCGGCGGCTTCGTTCAGTCCGTCCAGCGCCTCCATCGCGCGCTGGTCGGCCAGATAGAACGCCGCCATCGCCGTCGCCGCAATCTGAAAGCCGGTCGCGTCGCCGACGTCCTGCGCCCGCAGCACCGACTCCGCCAGTTGCTGGACAGCCTGACCTGCCGTTCGCGCTTGGCAGATGTCAATCGGCAACCCGAGCCACGGATCGGGGTGCACGTGCCGGCAGGCACCCGGCGTCGCGACGGCTGAGCGGGCGTGAGCGACGGCAGCGTGAAAATCGCCGGCCTGGGCCGCCAGCGCGGCGATGCAAGCTTGGACGTTGGCCAGCTCAGAGACAGCCTCGTGCGCGTCGGCGAGATTCGCCGCGTGGATGAGCGCCGTCGCCGCCTGCGCGCGCTGCCCTGCCCGCAGGTGCAGCTGCGCGAGCGCGAGCGTAGTCGCGAATGCGCAAAACGCCAGGCGATCGTCTTCGGGCAGCCGGAGCCGACCAAAATTTGCCAGCTCCTGCCGCAGCCGAGTCTGGTCACCGGTTGCGCCCGCCCAGGCGATTCGCGCCAATGCGACGTCGCCATCGCGGTGTGTCGGCGTCAGCGACGGCGGCAGCTGCGCGAGCAGCCCGTCGAGCATCCGCACGTCGCGCGAAGTGGGCACCGGGGCGTTGTGGGCCATGAATGGGATGCGCTGGGCGAGGATCGCGACCTGCAGCTCGAGATCGCCGGCCTCCCCGGCGCCGGTCAGCGCCGCTTCCGAAGCCGCCAGACCGGGCGAAGTCTCACGGGCGGCAAAAGCCATGCGCGCGATCGCCGCCAGAAGCCGGACTTCCGTCCGCTGCGGACAGTCCTCGCCCAGACGTCCGACGGCGGCCCGCGTCGCACCCAGCCAGCCCGATGCCTGGGCGACATACGAGGAAAATGCCGGCAAGCGATCGACGACGTCCAACATCGCCTCGGCGGAAATTGCCTGATCGGGTGCAAGGATCCGATTCTTCAAGCCCGGCTGCATGCCCGCCAACCACTCGGCTGGCACGGCCGCGGCGAGGGGAGGAATGGAACCGGTGGATCGCTGGGACATTGCACCTCCGCGCGACGATCCTGGAAACCGCGCGCCCGCTGATTGTCGCGATTTACCCGGCCTTGTACAGTCTCCAGGCAAAAGCGTACAGTTCGCGCCCCGCGGCGCTTCGTCGCTTGGATGAACTTCAGCATGCAGCGGCTCATCATCGGCATCGCAGGCGGCACAGGCGCGGGCAAGACCACGATCGCGCGCTCGATTGTGGGCGACCTGCCCGCCACGTCGGTCGCGCTCATCGAACACGACATGTACTACCTGGACCACAGCGCCCTGCCCGAGGACGCCCGCGCCCAGGTGAATTACGACCATCCGGATTCCCTGGACAACGCGCTGCTGATCGCCCACTTGGACGCGCTGCGCGACGGCCGGGCCATTGACCGACCGAACTACGATTTCGTGCACCACACGCGCAAGCCTGAAACAACACACGTGAATCCGACGAGGGTCGTGGTCGTCGAGGGCATCCTGATCTTTGCCGACGCGGCGCTGCGCGAGCGGTTTGACATCAAGATCTTTGTCGACACGCCGGCGGACATCCGGCTCTTGCGGCGGATTCGCCGCGACATGGAGCGGCGCGGGCGGACTTTTGACGACGTGCGGCGCCAGTACGCGCGCACGGTGCGGCCGATGCACGAGGCGTTTGTCGAGCCATCGCGGCGGTTTGCCGATCTCATCATCCCCGAAGGGGGCAACCAGCGCGTGGCGATCGAGATGGTCGTCGATCGCATTCGGCGACAGCTGGCGTCCTAAAAACCCGACCCATCGTGCCGCTGACTGCGGCCAACGCGTTACGGCATCTTGCGGCTTGCCTCCTCGCTCCGTCGGTTGCTGTACCTCAAGCACAGCTCAGTCGGTCGCTGCGTGGGCGCTTGCGATCTGCTCGGACGCCATTGGCCTCGTGACGATGTCAACCGGATCGAGCCTGTAGCGTGGTTCACAGCGTCGCGGGTGCGCCCGCGGTGGCACGTCGCGGATCGAGAAGGTCTGATCTCGACGTCTGGTCTGCCGTCAGGGCGAGGCGCGCCGCGCCCCAAACGACGGATGGGCGCGAGAGCCGTGAGTTGCGTTCGCCGTCAGGGCGATCTACCGTGCGACCGACGGACTGCGCCGCGGGGCTCAAAGTGGCGTCGCGGGTGAATCGGCGGGACGTTCGGCGCCAGCAGGTTGTTGGCGTTGCGCTCAAAAAGTGCTGATTCCTGAAGGGAATGGAGGACAACCGTCATGCCAAATCGTCGGCAATTTGACCACATTGGTAACTTCAACTTCAAAGTCGAAGTCGAGGGCGTCACCACGGGCGCGTTCCGCAACGTGGAAGGCTTGGATTCCGAAACGGAAGTGATCGAGTATCAGGACGGCGACGACCTGATCCTCCGCAAGCGCCCGGGCCGCACCAAGTACACGAACGTGACGCTCAAGCGCGGCTACATCAACAACACCGAGCTCTGGGAATGGCGCAAGAACGTCGTCGAGGGCAAAGTGCAGCGCAAATCGGGGTCGATCATCCTCTGCGCCGACGACGGCAGCGAGATCATGCGGTACAACTTCTTTGAAGGCTGGCCGACCAAGTGGAAGGGCTTTACGCTCGACGGCAAAGGCACCGACGTGAACGTCGAAGAGCTGGAACTGGCGGTCGAAAAAATCGAGCGCGGCTGAGCCAAACGGTTCGGAAGTCAGACAGGCTGGAAGCGTCGATTCTGCGAAGGGTCGGCGCTTTTGGCGTTCTTGGGCCACGGCGAGCTGTTTTTTTGGAAGCGACGCGCGGCAAAAGTTCGCGGTCATCGAATACCAAAGTAAGGGCCGGGCTGGGTCCTTGTTGGCAAGCCAAGCGCGCGTACGGGCGGGGAACTTGCCAACCCACAACCTGACTTCTGGGACGCAAGGGCGCGAGGCCCTTGCGAATCATGGAGGGGCGGGCGCGGCGGCAACGCCGCGGGACCGCGGGTACCAGCGGCGCAAATCGCGTCGAGGGTGCCCAGGGTGGTGGTGCGTCCGGCGCGAGCCGGGCGCCGGCGGGGGAGGCTTTTTGCTGGGCGCCGTGGAGGCCCAGCGCGAAGGCACTGCCAGGTCTACTTTCCGAGGGCCCGCATGAGCCGGCGTTTTTGGTCAGGAAACAAGTGCTTGAACTTGATATCGAGCGCCAGCGTCAATGGGTCACGGGGCTGCACCTCACCGAGCGCGCGGACGGGCTCGCCTTCGTCGACGTTGAGGTCCATCCACACGTAGCGCCCGAGATCGACCTGACCAACATCGCTCAGGTGGACGCCGTCCGCGTCAATGGACTCCGCTTCGGCTTCCAAATCCGGCGACTGGCGCACAGCCCCGCGGTGCAGTGCGACGCGGTGGTGATGCAAAGTGATAACATTATCCGTGGCCATCCGCAGGGTCCGAAGCGGCATCGGGCCGCGCTGGGCAAGGATGGCGCGGTCCGCGCTAGGGTCAACTATTTCGCTAGCCGCCAAGCGCGCGGTCGATGGCATTTCGGTCAAAACCCGTAATGATCTTGCCCCTCACCGCGAGGATCGGCACGCCTTGCAGGGACGACTGCGGCACACCGGCGCGCTGCGCCCGCGCCAGCATGTCCTTGCGCGCATTGGGGTCCTTCTCAATATCCTTTTCGACAAATTTCACGCCCTTCGCTGTCAAATACGCCGCGGCTTTTTTGCAGTAGCCACACCAGGACGTGCGATAAATGATGACGTCGTTGTCGCGACCGGCGGCGGCTGCACCTGGCGCGGCTGCCGGCTGACCAGTGGCCGCTGGCGCTGCGGCGGTCGCCGCCGGTACGTCGGGCGCGACAGCCGGTGGAGCTTCCGGCGCCGGCTTGGCGGCCGCGATCTGCTTGTCGATCTCTGCGCGATCCACGACGCGGACTTCATAGCCATCCGGCATTTTCTTTGTCAAATCAGCGACAAACAGCCATGGTCCCTGCAGGCTCGGATCCTCCGGAGCGACCAGAACTTGGCTTCGGGCGCCTTCGGGCACTTCCGCCGGCGTCTTGGCGGCGACGAACTCGCCGGCCGCCGCGGAGAAATACCGCAGCACGTAGGGCCCACCGGAATCCGCGACGACCGGCGGCTTGGGCAAAGCGACGGGGGCAGCCTGTTCTTCAACAGCTTCAGGCGGTTTGCCACAGCCAACGGCGATAAGACACACGCACACGGCCAGCCAGCACCTCATTTTGCACCTCCTGGCAGCAACTGCTCGACTTCGTATCGGAACGCCGGCGTCCGCGCCGCCAGCTCACCCAGCTTGCCAGAAACCGCGCGGTCCTGTGCCAGCGGCGACAGCGCCCGCAGCGCCGCCAGTTGCACAACGGGCGAGCCGTCCGCCAGCGCAGCCATCAGCGCCGCACGCACTGTCGCGTCCTGCACCGCCGGCGCGAGCGCCCGTGCCGCTTCTGCCCGCAACAACTCCGTTCCCCGGGTCAAATCTTCCAGCAGCTCTCGCCGCACTGCCGGGTCGCTCAGCCGCCCCAGCGCCAGCCGCGCAGTCACCGCCAGCGACTCTTCTTTGGCAGCAGCCAAAAGCCGAAGCGCATCCAACACTTCCGCATTCCCCGACTTACCCTGCACCGCCGCCAATCCGTCGATCGCCGCGATTCTCTGGCCCGTCGTCGCCATGTCGTTGCCCAGCACCGCGAGCAGCGGCTTGATCGCGGCCGTTTGCACCTGACGCTCCGCCAGCCCGAGCCGCTCGACCAGCAGCGCGCGAGTCACCCGCTCATCGGTCGTCAGCAGGCCAAAGCACGTCCCCAACGTGCAGACTGCGCGCGCTTGGCCCTCCTGGCAGTCGCGATCGTTGCGGCAGGTCTTGCCCGGCCCCAAGCCATGCAGCAGCGTATCCGCTTCCAAGGCGAAATCGCGATGCGCGGCCGGTATTGGCCCTTGCGCACACCCGGCCAGCAACGCCGGCAACAGGAGCAGCATTCGGTGACGGCGGGGCACTCAGCCGCCCAGCAGCGTCAGCGCGGCGGCCACCCGCACGCGCTCGTCGGTGTCATCCAGGAATTTCGCCAACAGCTCGGCCGCCTCCTTGTCGCCTTTCAGCTTGCCCAGCATGCGGATCGCCGCCACGCGCGACCTCGGACCTGACGACAGCGCGAGTGACTTGATCTCCGGCGCCACCTTCTTGCCTTCCAGTGCAAACAGCGCGGCCAGCATGCGAATCCGCAGGTCCTCATCGTCGGAATTCTGCAGCACTTTGTGCAGCACCTTGGCCTCCGACTCCGGCAGCAGGTGCAGCCCGATCAGCGCCTCTTCCCGCAGCGCCGCGCCGTTGTCGTCCTTGGCCGACTGGTTCAGCGCGATCTCCAAGAAACCTTCCATCGTCTTGGTCAGCTCGTGAGTCAGCTCCAGCATCACGCCGCGCGGCAGCCACTTCAGCGAACGCTCCCAGATCTTCACCGCCTGCGCGATGTCGCTCAGCAAGAAGCCGCGCACGGCCTCGGCGCGGATCTGCGGGTCGTTGTCGTTCAGCGCGTTCTGCAGCCCCGGGCGCACCGCCGCCTCGCCCGACTCCGCCAGCGCGCGCACCACCGTCCGCCGCACCAGCGGGTCTTTTTCGCGCGTGAAGAACATCAGCGCCTCATACGCCGTCTTGGATTTGATCGACGCCAGCGCCTTGATCAGCTCCAGCCGCACGCTCTCATTTTGCTCGCGCTCGATGGCCTCCTTGATCGGCGCCACCGACACCGGCGACTGGATGTAGCCCAGCACCCGCGCCGCCGCGAGCCGCACCGCCGGGATGCCGTCGTCCAGGTACTGGTGCATTTCCTTCAGCCGCCCCGGACCGCTGACCCAGCCGAGGTAGAACACGCCCGTCGCGCGCACGTCCGTGTCGGTCGACTCCGCCAGCTTGGCGGCCTCCTGCGACATCGAGCGATCGCCCAGCCGCGCCAGGATTTCGTAGACCGCGAACAGCAAATCCGGAGACGGCGCGCCGTTCAGGATCGACTTCAGCCCCGGGATATCGTCCTTGCCCGCGACCCGGCGAAACGCGTTGAGCAGCGACACCTGTTCCTTGCCCGTCGCCTTCTGACAGACCGCCAGCAGCGCCTTGGCGACCGAGCGATCGGCGTGCTGCGCGCGGATCGCCAGCGCCCGGGCCAGCAGCACCGGGTCGTGCGGCTTGAGCGGCGTCAGGAATGCCACCGGCACGCGCTCGTCCGTCTTGTCCGCGACGATCAGCAGCGACTTGACCACCTCGTCATTGCCGCCCTGCGCCTTCGCCACCGCGTCCAGCACCTTGGGCTGCAGCACCGGGTCCAGCTGCGCCACGCCTTTGACCGCCGTCGCCTGCGCCAGCGAGTCCTTGGACGCCAGCGCCGCCACCAGCAGCGCAGCGAGGTTCGGCCGGTTACGCGTGACCAGCGCGGCCATGATCTTGTCCTGCAGCGGGTTGTCGCGATCCGCCAGGACCGTCAGCAGCAGCGGAATCGCGTCCTTGTCGGCGATGTCGTCCAGCGCCGGCAGCGTCTCATACGGCGACAGCACCGCGAGGCCCAGCGCTTCCTTGATGATTTGCGCCCACTTGGCATTTTTCGTCGTGTACATCGCTTCTGCCACGCCGCGCCGCACGACCCATTGCGGGTCCAACATGCCGTCTTCCAACTGTTTTTGCAGATCCTTGTTTGTCTTGTCGAACGCCGCGCCGCGATACGCCATGCCGCGCGCGGTAAAATCCGCGGATTTCAAGGCGTTGTGCAGGATCGACAGCGCCTGATCCTTGGGCTTGAGCACCACCTTGGGGGCGGCCAGCGCGGGCAAAGCGAGGGCGGGCAAGGTCAGCGCGAGGGAGAAACGAACGGCAAAGCGAGAGAGGCGCATGGCAATCCTGGTCCGCATTCGCGCGGGCGCGGGCATGATCGTTTTCCGCGCTGGGAGTGTCAACACGTCAGACGCCCGGCGAAACGGTCACGGGGCTTCCGCGCTGCGCACCACGGCTTTGAGCTCGTCCAACCGCTCCGGCGCCAGCAGCGTGGCGGCCGGCGCGCGCAGGAACTGGCGAATCCGCCCGGCGTCGCCCAGGCTCAGCAGGCACGTCGCCTGGACCTGCGCCATCTCGGTGGAGTTCGGCACCCGCTCGGCAAAGCGGATCGCGTCGTCCAGATCGCCGACGCGCGCCGCGGCAATCGCGAGGATGTGCCACGTGTGGCGCATCTCCGCCGGGGACAGTTCCGGCTCTGCGCGTGCCTGGTGGCAAAAGCGCATGGCGGCTTCAAAATTGCCGGCCTCAAACGCCGCGCGCGCCTGCTTGAGCAGCTCGCCCACGCGCGGGTGCGGCCGATCGGCGCGGAAGTCCGCGTCCATGCGGTTGACGTCCTGCAGCGCGCGGTAGTTCTCAAACGCCGCGAGCCCGAGCAGCACCGCCCAGATAATTTGCCCCTCCGAGGCGAAATACGCCGCCAGCAGCCCGCCCAGCCCCAGCCCGATGCGGTGCGTCCAACGGTCCGCCTTGAGCGACTTCCGGATGAACCGCCGGAGCAGCACGCGCAGCAAGTGCCCGCCATCCAAAGGTAAAATCGGCAGCAGGTTGTACACGCCCCAGTAAATGTTCAGGCCCGACGCGAATTGCATCAGCCGGCCGACTGGCGTCTCGACCCCGACCGCGCCAGCCAGAAGCAGGCCATACAGGACCGCGGCGATGGCAAAATTCATCGTCGGACCGGCCGCCACGACGAGGAAATCATCGCGCAGCGTGCGGGCCGGCTGGTGCGCCGTGAAGCCGCCAAAGCCCGTCAGCACCACGGTCGGCTGGAGGCCGAAATGCCGGCTCGTCAGCGCGTGGCCCATCTCGTGCAGGAACACGGAAGCGCTCGCCACGAGCAAAATCGCCACGCCGAACATCAGGTTATCGGCCTGAAACGCGCCGCGAAAAAAAATCATGAGCGTGATGAAGTGCCACATCGACACATGCACCGGGATGCCAAAGACCGAAAATTGCGGTTGACCCACGGGAACCTTGTTGGCCGGCGTCGCGCGGCGCTCGGGCTAATGTAGCACGGTTGGCAGGGCCGGCGGCAACGGCGGCTTGAGCGGCGTCGACGGCTCGATGCAGCGGATGCTCCAGCCCAGGCGCGTGCGAAGTTGCAGCGTCTCGGCCTGCTCCGGCGGCATCTGCACCGGCGGCAAGCCGATGAGCGCGGTCCCGCACGCCACCATCCGCTCGGTCTGCGGCGTCAGCCACGCCGGGGGCGGCCACGGCGCAGCGCGCAAGTTCACGTAAATCTCCCACATGTCGCGGCTGTAAATGCGCGGCAACACCTTGAACTGCTTGGCGATATTCTCAACGGCGACGCCGGGATCGCGAAAGATCAGGAAATATTGGCACGCCCGCGCGTCGTCGAGCCGCACGTCCTGGGCGCGCGGCAGCCAGGGCAGATGGCCGTTGGGAAATTCGACGACAGGGGTCCACAGCACCTCCGGCACCGGCTCGTTGACCAGGCCACCGCGGGCGATCAACGGCCACGCGCCCAGGTCGTCGTGCACGCCCGCGCGCACGTGCCGCACGTCGCTGCGCGCGGAGACCGTGCACACGCGCTGGTCGGCCGGCAACGCCGCGAGCGCCCGATCCAGCGCGCCAAAGCCCACACTGTCCAGCAGCAGCGACCGCAGCGCGAACGCCGGCAGCGCGACGACAACGACCAGCAGCAGCCCGGACGCGCACCACGTGCGAATCCGCATCGACGGCGGCGGCGCCAGCGGATCCAGCGGCAGCGCGAGCACCGCCAGGACCGCGAGAATCGGCGGCAGCAGGCCGGAAAACTGCAGCAGCGGCAGCGGCGCGAGCAACCGCGCCGGCAGCAGGAAATAGCCGACCATCAGCGCCGCCAGCGCGTGCACCGGGTGCGGGTCCAGCGGCGCGGGCGCCGGCGCCTGTTCGCGCGCCTGGCGGATCGCCGCCGCGAGCCAGACCGTGAGCGCCAGCAGCCAGACAAACGCCAGCAGCTCACCGGAGCGCTCGCTGAACTCCCGCAGCGAATCGATGCGCGGCCCGTGGTTGCCAAACCCGTCCAGCGACAGGTCCGCGAGCTGGCGGAGGTTGTCGCCCGGCAGCCACCACTCGGTGCGCCACGCCCGGAAAAAACTGGGCATTCCACCGAGAGACTGCAGGATCTTCGCCGCCCACGGCACCCACAGCAGCACCGACGGCAGCAGCGCCAGGAGCGTCGCACCGAGCTGGCCCAGCGCGACGCGCAGCCCGGCGCGCCCTGTCCGCAGCGCCGCCAGAATCGGCAGCCCGCCGAGCGCCAGCAGCCAGGGCACCGGGTGCGTCACGGCCAGCGCCGCCGCCAGCAGCGCCACCAGCACCCAGCGCGCCGCTCCGCGGTGCCGGATCGCCGCGAGCTGCGCCGCCAGCGCGCCAAACCACAGCGGCCACGCCACAAGCAGTGGCAGCTCGCCCTGTAGGTACGCCGGCCCCAGCAGCCACGGCAGCGCCGCCACGACAAGCCACGGGCTCCGCCCCGACGCGCGCAGCCACGCCAGCCAGGTCCACGGCAGCGCCAGGAGCGCGAGCGTCGCCAGAATGCGCGCGGCCAGGGCAAAGCCGAGGCTCGGCCCAAGCAACGCCAGGAAATACGGCACAACCGCGATCGGTGTCGGCACGCCCAGCCGGCCGTGCAGCCCATCCGGGCCATGCGCAAGCACGTCCGACAGCACCCGCGCGATGTGCATGCTCTGCGTCCAGCCCGCCGCCGGCAGCTGGTGGACGAGCCAAATCGGCAGCACGACCAGCGCGCAAACGCCGACGACCAGTGTGTACAACGGCCACTGCCAGCGAACAGGCGCCATGGGCTACGGCTCCGTCGCGGGCGCGACCATGTGCGCGGGGTCCAGCAACTCATCCAGCGTCGCTGCGTCCAGCACGTGCAGCTGCAGCGCGGCCTCGCGAATCGTCAGATCCTGCGCCTGCGCAAGCTCCGCGACCTGCGCCGCCCGCTCATAGCCGATACGCGGCGTCAGCGCCGTCACGAGCATCAGGCTGCGCTCCAGATGCGCGGCGATCGCGACGCGGTTGACCTCCAGCCCGGCGATGCAGTTCGCGTCAAAGCTCGCGCACACGTCCGCCAGCAGGCCGATCGATTCGCAAACCGTAAACAAAATGAGCGGTTTGCACGCGTTGAGCTGCAACATCCCCTGGCTACCCGCCAGCGCGACCGTCACGTCGTTGCCCATCACCCGCATCGCCACCATCGCGAGCGCTTCGGCCTGCGTCGGGTTCACTTTGCCCGGCATGATGGAGCTGCCCGGCTCATTGGTCGGCAGCACGAGCTCGGCCAGTCCGCCGCGCGGACCGCTCGCCAAGAATCTGACATCGTTGGCGATTTTCAGCAGGCTCACCGCCAGCCGCTTGAGCGCGCCGTGCAGTTCCACGAGCGCGTCGTGGCTCGCCAGCGCCTCGAAGCGATTTTGCGCCGGCACAAAGCGAATTTGCGTGTAACCCGCGATTTCCCAGGTCACGTCGTCGCCGAATTTCGCCGGCGCGTTCAGCCCGGTACCCACCGCCGTCCCGCCGATCGCCAGCTCCTGAACGTGCGCGAGCGCGTTGCGGATCGCCTGCAGCCCGTGATCCAGTTGGCTGACCCACGCCGACAGCTCCTGGCCGACCGTCAGCGGCACGGCGTCCATGCCATGCGTGCGGCCCAGCTTAACAATATTCTTGAATTCCAACGACTTGCCTGCCAAGCGATTGCGCAGCGCCAGCACCGACGGCAACAGCTTGAGCCGCACGTCCTCCACCGCCGCGATGTGCATCGCGGTCGGCATCACGTCATTGGACGACTGGCTGCGGTTCACGTCATCGTTGGGGTGCACGGGCGCGCCCAACCGCTGCGCGGCGACGAACGCGATGACTTCATTGGCATTCATATGCGTCTGCGTGCCGGATCCGGTCTGCCAAATCACCAGCGGAAAGTGGCTGTCCAGGCTGCCGTCGATGACCTGATCGGCCGCCGCGACAATCGCGTCCCGCACCGCCGCGCGCAGCAGCCCGTCCTTGGCGTTCACGATCGCCGCGCTCCGCTTGACGACGCCCAGCGCGCGGATGAACGACCGCGGCCAGCGCTCGTGGCCAATGTGAAAGTGCGCGAGGCTGCGCTGGGTTTGCGCGCCCCAGAAGCGATCGGCCGGCACTTCCACCGGCCCGAGGGAATCGTGTTCAAGACGGGTCGACATGCGCGGCTCCCAAATCAGCGGCGAGAGCATAGCAGGCTTGGACGAGCGGAGTCAGGACTCGGCCGAAAACAGCGGGATCGCTTTGTGTCGCGGCGCGCCTGACGATCCAGCAGAAAGCGAAAATCGCTGAGTGGTTCGGTCACAATCGCTCACGGCGGCGGCGTCTCGAACAGCACGCGCGCCTTGGGCAGCGGCTGAACCGGCGGCGGCGCCATCGTGTCGTTGGGCCGCTGCGGGTGCAGCGCCAGCTGGGCGTGGTGGGCCTGACGGACCGCCGTTGCCGCGATCGCCGCGGCCAGCAGCGCAAACAGCGCCACGACGATGAGCCGCGACAGGACGTTGCGCCCGTGGGTCTCCGCGTGGCTCTGGGCGCGCATCCGCTCCAGCTCCAGCTGGTCCAGCGCGGCGCGCAGCTTGGCCTGGCCTTCCGGACCCGCCGTCGCGCCGTGCGACGCCGCCACGACCGTGCTCTCCGGAAACTGCGCCGACCACGGCACCGAGGACGCGTACGCCGCCAGCGCGATCAGCGGCGACCCGGGCGCCCAGGGCGCCAGCACGGTCCGGCCCTCCGCCAGCGTCGTCGGCAGCTCCGCGCACAGCGCCGTGAGCGCGGCCACGAGCTCCGCCAACACGCCCGCGCGCGCCCACGGGTGCGGCGCCAGCCCACGCTGTAGGATCGGCGCGATCTGCGGCGCAACCTGCGATAATCCTTCCAAATCCGCGGCAGCCAGCCCGTGCGCCATCGCCGCGCGGATCGCCGTCGCGCTGGTCCCCGAAAACACCGGCCGGCCCAGCAGCGTCGACGCCAGCACCGCCGAGAGCGCGAACACGTCCGCCGCTGCGTTGGGCGCCTGTCCCGCCAGCACTTCCGGCGCCACGACCTCCGGCACGGGCAGCAGCTGGCCAAAGCGCGGGTGGAACGCGTCGCCCAGCGGGCCGCTTGCCGCAATCACCAGCCCCGGCAGCCCGGCGTCCACCAGCAGCAACGGCGCGGCCTCGTCGTGCCCCGGCGGACAGAGCAACAGCGCCTCCGCACTCAGATTGCCGGCCACGAGCCCGGCGGCGTGCAGCTCCGCGAGACCCTTGGCCAAATCGCCAAACAGCGCCGCCACGGCGAGTTCATCCAGCGCCACGCGAGGCAGCACTTGCGCCAGCGGCGTCCCGCGCGGCAAAGGACGCTCCAGCCGCAGGACCTGCCCCGGACTGCCCGCCGGCTGCGCGAGCGTCGCGTGTTGCAGCGCGTGAAAGCTCGGGTGCGCAAACCCGTACCACGCCTGGGCAAGCGTGCGCGCGCCGTCGATTTCGCCCGGCCGGACGGCCAGCTCATGCACCAACCGCGCGCCCTGCCCGTCGCCCGACTCCTGCACAAGCGTCTGGCCCCAGGTCGCGACCCGCAGCAGCTTTTGTACTGAGCGATCGCGGACTTGGCCGTTCTGAGCGGCGGGCTGCGCGGCGTCAGGCGTCCCGGTCATCGGTTGCCCAAAGCGGCGAGCACCGCCTGGATCAGCCGCTCATCGACCGGCGGCTGCGGCTCCGGCGACGGACACGGCGCGCCGGGCTGGCGATACGGCGGCGGCTGCGGCTTGGCGATCGCGAACAGCTGGTCGACCTCGTGGGGCGCGATCGGCTGCGCGCCGCCCATCATCTTGACGGTGCAGTAAATCAGCGCCGTATGCTCCAGCGCGTCCAGCCGCACAAGCGCGGTGTCCAGATCCGGGCCCAGCGTCACGGAGCCGTGGCGCTCCATCAGGATCACGTCGTAGCAGCGCAGAAATGGCGCCAGCACGTCGGGGACCTGCTGCGTCGTCGGCCGCGAATACGGCGCGGTCGCGATGATGCCGCACGCGAAAACTACTTCGCTGACCAGGACTTCCGACAGGTGCCCGCCCGCCAGTTCGTAGGCAATCGCCATCGGCGGATGGCCATGAATCACCGCGTGCACGTCCGGGCGCGCCTGATACGCCGCCAAGTGCAGCGCCAGTTCGCTCGACGGCTTGCCTGGCCCGAGCGTCCGGCCCGCCGCGTCGACAATCACCACGTCTTCCGGACGCATCCGGCCCTTGTGCACGCCGGTCGGCGTCGTGGCAAAATGGCCATCGGTCAAGCGCACGCTCAGGTTGCCGTCAGACGCGCCGGATAGCTTACGGCCATAGATTTCCCGCGCGACTTCAGCAATCTGGCGGCGGGCTGTGCTTTCGTCCTGGGCAGGCATCGCGGACTCTCCCTCCAGCTGGCAAGTGGCACGAATCGCCGCGCGCCGTCAAATCCGGTCCGTCGCGCCCACCAGGATCTGGCCGACAAACCGCACAAGCACCTCCAGCCGCTGGCCCGCCGCACGCACGCGCTCGACCGACAACTGCTTGATTTCAATGCGAACCGGCAATCTCTGACCGTCGACGTCCAGCGGCTGCGCCAGCGCCAAGACGGCCGCGCGCGCCTGCGCCTCCACGCTCTCGCGCGGGATCCGCACCTGCCGGGCGATCTGCGCGGTCAGATCGGCTTTTTTCAGCGCCACGGCCAGTTCCACCAACCGGTCGTCGGTCTGCATGTCGAGGTGCACGTCGGTCAGGTGAATCTCGGTCTCGGTCACCTCCGGCAGACCCCAGATCATGAATTCCCCTTCGATTTTGCGATGAATTGGCAGCCACAGAAACGTGTCGGCGATCTCGCCATGGACGCGCACGTGGATCAGCAGCGCACCTTTGGCGGAATCCAGGCGAATCCCGTCCAGCTGGATCCAGCCGCGATCGCTGCCCGGCTCACCCAGCGGCAGCGGCTTGCCCGTGACAAGCTGCGCCGACGACTGCGCCTGGACGGCGTCCAGCGACACGCCGATCGGCAGCAGCAAGCGCGTTTCCGGCACCGCCAGCTCACGCTGCACGGCGATGCTGACCGAGCGTTGCGCCAGTCCGAGGTCTGGCGCGAGCGCGCACGGCTGCTCCACGGTCGGCAGCGCCGCGACGACGATCGCGAGCCGCAGCGCGCTCGGGTCGACCTCCGGCTGGGACGCCGTGATGCCTTGCGCGCGCAGCTTGAGGCACGCCTGCTGCTGCAGCACCATCGGCCGGTTGAGCGCGGCGGTCATGGGCGCCACCGCGGTCGCCACCGGCAGGCTAAGTTTCCCCAACAATTCCGCGAGCTGCCGCGCCACCAGGTTCTGCAGCGCGTCGATCGCCACGCCCGAGAGCATCGCCAGCGGCCCCGGCAGGTTCAGGTTGTGCAGGTTGACGCGCGCCACCACGTTTTCCAGCCGCAGATCGCCGGTCGGCGTCAGCGTCGGCCGCGCGCACAGGTCGATGTCCGCGCCCAGCGTCTTGTCCAGGCTCGCGCCCATGGCCTGCGCGCGCGCCGCCACGCGAAACGGCACCAGCAGGCAGAGCGCGCCGCTGTCCGCCCGCGGCGTCACGATTCCGCCGCGCGCGATGTCCAGCGCCCAGTGCACCGGCCCAGCGTCGCCGGTCCGCTGCACCGGCGCCAGCGCGTAGTGTTCGACAATGCCGGCCAGCTGCATCAGCGGCAGGCGCGCGACGGCGGCAATGAACGACGTTTCCGCAGCTGGTTCAACGGGTTGCAGCGTGCGCACGTCTGGCTCAGGCGCGACCAGGTGCAGCGCGCAGGCCGGGAGCGCGCCCAGCAGCAGCAGCGACAGGCGATGGCGCATCAGCCGACGGCGAGGAGTTCGACGTCGAAGACGAGCTCTGAATTGCCAGGAATAATCGGTGGATAGCCGCGGACGCCGTAGCCGAGCGCGGCCGGGATGTACAGCGTGCGGCGGCCGCCGACCTGCATGCTGGCGACGCCCTCGTCCCAGCCGCGGATGACCTGGCCGACGCCGATGACGAACGTGAACGGTTGACCGCGGTCGCGCGAACTGTCGAACTTGCTGCCGGTCGTCAGCGTGCCGGTATAGTGGACCGTGACGCGTTTGCCGGTGGTCGGCGTGGCGCCGGTGCCGACCGTGATGTCTTCAAAGCGGAGGCCAGACGGGAGCGTGGGCATGTCAGTGTCCTTGCGGGCGAGGGTTTGCGCTGGCCGCGCACGCCAGCGTGCTGACCCAAAGTGAATATTAAGCTCGGAC
This sequence comes from uncultured Myxococcales bacterium, assembly GCA_903929795.1. Lineage (GTDB taxonomy): Bacteria > Myxococcota_A > UBA9042 > UBA9042 > UBA9042 > CAIYBN01. The sequence continues at coordinate 26,378 of CAIYWC010000188.1, forward strand.
GGTTGGACCTGTTGCATTTCGGACGGGGACCGCGAGCGCGCACCTCCGGTGGCACGCCGCGGATGCCGGAGGCTTTGACGTTGGAACTCGGTCAGCGTGTATAGCACGAAGCGCCGCGCCCGGGAAAGTCAGGCCGGCCGGGAAGTCGGGCCGGCTGCGACGTCAGGCCGCCTGCAGCGTGATGCGCGTGAGCTCGGAAGGCGCGCCGAACCGCATCGGGGGGCCCCAATAACCGGCGCCGCGGCTGACGTAAATCCACGTGTCCCGATGCCGCGCGAGCCCCGCCACGTAGGGCTGCTGCAGGCCAACCAGGAACGAAAACGGCCACAGTTGCCCGCCGTGCGTATGCCCGGAGAGCTGCAAATCGACGCCGTGTGCGGCCGCTTCCTCAATGCTTTTCGGCTGGTGCGCCAGCAGAATCACCGCGCGATCCGGGTCCCGGTTGGCCATCGCCTTGGGCAGGTCGTGGCCGTGGCCATTACCAAAGCGCCCGGCTTGCCAGTCGTCCACGCCGGCGAGGTCGAAAACGTCCGCGCCGGAGCCGATGGTCACACGCTCGTTGCGCAAGACAGTCACGCCTTGGGCGCGCCACCAGGCCAGCCACTCATCAACACCTGAATAATATTCATGATTTCCGGTAACAAAGAACGTCCCGTACCGGCTGCGCAGCCGCTTGAACGCCGTCATCTCCGGGCCCAGCGCCGCCACGGAGCCGTCCACCAGATCGCCAGTGAGCACAATCAGGTCCGGCTGGAGCGCGTTGACGCGGTCCACCAGCGCCTCGACCACGTCGCTGCGGATGGTCGGGCCGACATGCAGGTCGCTGATTTGCAAAATCGTCAGGCCCTGCATGGACTTGGGTAAGCGCTTGAGCGAAACGGCCACGTCGACAAGCGCCGGCGTGCGCAACGCCGAGCGCAGCGCCGAAGTACCGGCAATCGCAGTGAAAGCTGCCGCGCCACCGCCAAACGCGCGGGCCAGGAAAAGCCGCCGCTCCGGGTCCGGGCCCAGCTGGCGCACGGCGGAAACGCCGTGGTCGACCAAGCGCAGCAGGTCCGTGGCGCCCAGACCCAGGAGCAGAAAAAACGCAAGCCCCATCCAGACATAGCCGACAAACGACAGGGCGCGCGACCACGGCGCGTCGACAAACTGGTGCACCACGATGCTCACCGGCACCGCGAGCGCGCCGACCACAAGGAGCGTGGTGACCAGCGCGCGCCACGGCGGCTGGAGCGCCGTCGCCCGCACGAGCCGGGTCCAGAGAAAATAGTGCGAACCGCCGCAGACCAGCGCGATAACCGCAATAAAAACAATGATCATCGACAACGGACGGTGCATCAGGAACGACCTCGGCGGGAGCGCCGATGGCAGCTTCCCGCGATGGCAACACACAACCCGGACGACTTGTTCCCGGGCGCGGGAGCGACGCCGCCGTTCACTCCGCCACGGCGATTGCGATCTCGCTGAACTCGCTACAGAATTCAGCCAACGACAGATCCTGCTCGGCACCGTCGGGCGCGAGGATCGTGGCGATCGGCTGACCCTCCACCAGCGCCGCGGCCGTGACCAGCGCGACGCGCCCGCGCGCGTGTGGCCGGGCCGGCGCGTCATCGTCACCCCCCGCCAGCACCGTTTGACCCGCCGCGATCGCCGCCCGCAGCGCCATCCAAAGCGCCGCGGGATCGCGGGTCGGCACCGCGTGACCAATCGCGCCCGTCAAGGCCTGCAGCACCGCGTCTGCGCGCCCCGGCGGCTGGTCGAGCCAGCGCGCGCGCACCTCAGCCTGCGGCAACACCGCATGTTCACGCTGCGGCAGCACCGTCACCGCGCCCGCCCGCGTCCACGCCAGCGCTTGCGGCATCGCGTCGGGCGTCCGGCCCGCGAGCGCCATGAGCACGGCACCGAGCTTGTCCTGCGGCGTCTGGCTCTCCGGCTCAGGCGCCTTGGCGTCCGGCGGCGGCTGCGGCGTCGCGGGCACGACCTCGCGCGCCTGCGTCCGCTCCTGCGCGTGCGCGGGCTTGCGCTGCTGCTTGTCCGCGCGTCGGTCCAGACTCGCCATCGCCACCTCGTCCGCGAGGACACACACGCGCCGAGGTTCGAGATCGCTGGCGGTCCCGTCCGAAACGCGACCGGTCTAACCCCGGGCGGTTTGGTCGCGCATTACGGCGATCAAGCAGAGCTTGCCCAATACGCCCGGCGAACGCCAGCGGTCCGCGCGCGGCCGCATCTTCACCGTTGCGTCACGGAATGCCGGCAAGACGCCGCCACCGTTGAGACTGCGCGCCCGGCTTGGTATCGCTTTGGACCCGCGCGAACTGCGGGTGGATGCCAGTCGCATGCGCTTTTTCCGCTTTCCCGAGGACCGCCTGCCGGTCCTGCTTTTTGCCAGCTACTTCGCCGCCGATGTCTGCGTCCTGTTCACGGCGCAAACCTGGTGGTTTCCAGTGCTGTGGTTCGGTCTGGGCATCATTCCCAAAGGCTGGATTTGCTCGTGGAATCACCACCATCAGCACCTGACGTTCTTTCGCGTCGCGTGGGCCAATCGGCTGCTGGAGATCATGTTCGGCTTTCAGACCGGCGTGACTTCGCATGCGTGGTTCCTGCACCACGTCGTCGGCCACCACCGCAACTACCTGGACCAGCAGCTGGACGAATCCCGCTGGGCCCGCGCCGACGGTTCGCGCATGGCGGAGGCCGAGTACAGCGTCATCACGGCGCTGACGGCCTACCCGCGCTGCTATGCTGTGGGCAAAAACCACCCGGCGCAGCAGCGGATTTTCGTGGCGATGGCCGTGCTCCAGCTGCTCCTGCTCGCGGGCGCGATCGCGCTGCGGCCGTACAACGCGCTGTTCGTGCTGGTCCTGCCGATGGCGACATCCTTGTATGTCACGGTTTGGGCAACGTATTTTCACCACGCGGGGCTGCGGACGAACGACCACTTGCGCGCCTCCTACAACATCCTGCACCGCGGCTACAACCTGGCGACCGGCAACCTGGGCTACCACACGGCGCACCACAGCCGCCACGGGATGCACTGGTCGCGGTTGCCGGCGTATCATGCTGAAATCGCAGATGGAATTCCCGGAAATTTGTATCGCAACCCGGGGATTCCATTCATCTGGTCGGGAAGTGAGGCGGTGCTTGACCTGACGCCGGATTCAACATGCTGACCGATCTCCAACACCCAATTCTTCCAGCCAGACCGGTTGCTTTTCGGACTGGATCCGCGAGCGTGCACCGCCGGTGGCACGCCTCGGATGAAAGCGGTTTGATCGTGAACTTCGGTCAGAGTGTAGAAGCCGAGGGCTGACGGCGCCCGGGCTGTAGACGGCTTGGCCCCGAACCGAGCCTGCCGGCAGGCTTTTCGGAACGGCGCCGCGCGGACACATCATGTGCGGCGCGGCTTGAACGCCGATTTCGGTCAGCGCATGCGGCCCGGCCCGCGCGCGCGCCAGAGCGCCCACAGGCACGCGAGGACAAGGAGCGCAGCGCCGGGCGGGACCGTGGCGCCGGCGGTGGCGATCCGACAGCCGCAGCCTTCTGGCACCGTTTGCGGCGCGCTGCTGACGTCGCTGCCGCTGCCGCCGCCGTCGGCCGTGACGTAGCCGGGGGTGCATGCCGTTGCGCTAACCGGCGTCGCGCCGCAGAGGTGCAGGACGAGATCCACCGCGGCCGAATGCTGAGCGCCATCATGGACTTCCAGATGCACGACGTAATCGCCCGCGGGCAGCGGCTGGCCCGCTACGGTCGTCGGCCAGGTCAGCGCCACGTGGATATTCGGCTGGCTGACATTGAACTTCTGCTGCCACACCGCCGGCGCCCCACCGGTCGGCGCGATCTGCACGGCCCAGTCATGGATCGCGGTCTTGTCGTGCAAGTCCGCGATAATTTGGATCGAATTTCCAGCCAGCACGGCCGACGGCAGGAGCTGCTGCCCATCAATCCAAGGCGGCGACAGGTCGACGATCGTCACGCCATCGGACAGCGTCGTCGGCGCGAACGCCTGGTCCGGCCCCGAACTCGAGTACGCCTGCACCGCCGTCGTGTAGTGCTGGTTCAGGTGCATCGTCAGTCCGGTCAGCGTCGCCGCTGTGACCGCACCAAAAGCCTGCGCCGGCAGCACGGTCGCGCCATTTTGATCCAGCACCGAGACCGCGTAGCCCTGCGCGCCCGCGACCGCAGCCCAGTTCACGTGCAGCGTCTGCGTGTCCTCCTGCTGGTCGATATCTGACGCATCGTCCAGCGCCGGGCCATTGCCCGCGTTCTCCCGCACCCACGCCACCGGCTGCAGATTTCCGTGGTCGAGCGCGTAAAGCGCGCCGTCAGAATAGCTAACCAAAATATCGAGTTGCCCATCGCCGTCGATGTCTGCGACGAGCGGATCGCCAAAGGCGCCGCCCCAATTCAGCGCCCAATCCACGGCGCCCGTCAACGCGTTCACGCAGTACAAATAGCCTTCCGTGGTGCGAAACAACAGAGCTGGATGGCCGGCGCCGGTCAAATCCGCGGCCGCCAGCAAGCCAACCGCGGCAAAGCCGGTCAACGCTGCGTCGGCAACGGCCACCTGCTTGCCGCCGACGTAGCCAAACGCCCAGACCGGCTGGCCCGCCTGCGCCGTCACGACCTGAATCGTCGGCTGGGACGCGCTCCCCTGTGCCGCCAGCGGCGTCCCGCCCGCCAGCACCAGCGCCCCCGGTGCTTGATACGCTCCCGGCACGGCGACCGTCCACAGCGTCTGAAATCCAACGGTTTTCTCAGCCGCCAGCCCACCGGTCGACCCGCAGAGCACCTGTTCCTGCACGCCGTCGCCGTCCAGGTCGATCAGCATCGCGACGCCGTAGCGCGGCTCCTTGTTCGTCAGTTGCTCCAGGACCTTGCCGCTGACGGAGTCGCAGCTGTAGCGATAGTTGTAGGCCGCGCTGAGGATGCGCTTGGGCGTCGACAACAGGTCCAGGCTGAAGGCGGTCGCGCCGAGACGACAGTCCGCCGCCGCGGGCCACAAGTCGGTGCCAGTCTTGCCGGAAATCACCGTCATCAGCTGGTTCTGGCCAGCCGCGCCCGCCAAGTCCCACTCGCAGACGAAATCGTCGGCGCCGTCGCCATTCAAGTCGGCGATCGCAAACGGATCCCCGTACGCCCCGCCCCACGCCCATGGTCCGTTGGGATGGTGGTAGGACCAGAGCGCCGCGCCGTCCATGCCGAAAGCGGCGAGCGAGACGACCTGGGTCTTGCTCGTCGACCGCACGACGATATCGCGCTGACCATCCCCGTTGACGTCGGCAAAGTTGCCGCGCGTGCCAAGCGTCGGCGCCGGCAACGCGAGCGCAACCACGGGCGGCGTCATCGGCCCGGCGGCCGAAGTGTCCAGCAGGTTCACACTGTCTGCGCCGGAAACCAGAATGCGCCCGAGCTTGTCCGCATCGTGAATCGGCGCAACGGCAACGTACGCGTCGACCACGCCGCCAAAGCGCAGGTCGGCAAGCCCGTCCTTGTTGGCGTCATTCCCGAGCGCGCCCGTCTCGCTGGCCAGCAGACCCACAGTTCCGTCGCGTAGGCCGCGCACCAGCGCGCTGGACAGTCCGGGCCCGGTCGCGGCGATTCCGAGGACCTGGGCGCCAATCGGCAACGGCAGCTTGGTCACGGTCGTAAACTGGCCATCGTTGTTCACGCGCAGCTGGTCCAACTGGTCAATCGCGTTGTCGCCATCGGTGTCGCGAAACACCAGCAAATCGCCCTGCGTTGGCTGGGCGGTGCCCCAGGTCTGCGGCTGCGGGATCGGATCGCTGCCCGCGGCGCGCAGGTTCGCCGTGGACAGCGCTCCGGTGCCGAAATCCGCGTACTGCACGAAGCCGGTCTCGCGCGACCACTGCCAGAGCGTCAAGGGTCCCAGGCTGGGCACGGCAGCGACATCGGTGCGTTGAATCACCAGCGTCGCGCGTTGCGCCCCGCCCATGCGCACGATCCCGCGGAGAAAGGGCCCACCCGCGCCGTTGCCCGGCATCTGCGCGGCCGCCAGCGTGTGGAGCACCGTCCCGGTCTGCGCATCGCGCGCCTCCAGCGACCATACGCCCTGGTCGAACTGCGCCGCGATCACCTCGCCCACGCCATCGCCGTCGATGTCCGCGATGCTGCCGCGCACCGTCACGTAGTGCTGCGTCGTCGCTTCGGGCAGCAGGTGCGACCACAGCACCTGGAGCGCGCCGTTGTGCAGCTGCATCGCCGCGATGCCATGCCAGAGGTAGGTCACCGCTGAAACGTCGGTCGCGTACAGCACGATCGGCGGCTGCGCCGGATCCGGCCGGAACGTGCCGCACGCCTGCGCCTGCCCGCCGATTGTCGCAAATGCCGACGACTGCCCCAGTGGCGCGCCAGTCTTGCCGGAATAGGCGTAGAAATGCGTGTAGCCCGGCAGCAAGAGGTCCAGGACCCCGTCGCCGTCCACGTCCACCGGCCACTGCCCGCTGATGGAACCTTTGTCATCCGCGGTCGGCGCCTGCGCGGTCGTCGCGATGGCCTTTTGCGCCGGGGCGAACCCGACGATTTGCGTGGTGGGCTGCGGAACCGACCCGCCCTGGCTCGCACCGACGGCGATGTCGGGCGCGCCGTCGCCATCGAAGTCGTCCAACGCCAAGAAGTCGAGTCGCGGCGTCTGCACCGCCGACGACCAGAGCACCACGCCGTCGCTGGAGCGCACGATATGGGCGCGGTTCAAAGCCGCCACAGCGATATCCAGCGTGCCGTCGCCATCCACGTCGCCCAAGCCCGCAATGGACAGGGCCGCCAGCTGCGGCGACGACCAAAGCACCTGCCCTGACGTCCTGCGCGCGGTCACACGACCGCCCTCAATCGAAATGACGTCGTCCACGCCGTCCAGGTCCGCGTCGAACAGGTGCGCGGAGACCGTCTCGCCACCCAGCGGAAATCGCCATTTCACGGCCGGCAGGTTGAGTTGTGCAGTTCCCGGCGAAAAATTCGAGCGCGCCGCATCATGGCGAAATTGCGGCCAAAACAAGTCCAAGGGCGCGGAGTAGCCCGTCGCTGAGAGCGCGGCGCTGCACGTCGCGATGCCAAGGACCCCGCGGCGCAAAAGCGCACTGAATGCCGGTCGATTCATGTTGGCCTCCCTCAAAAAATGCGCTGTCCTGCGCGCCACGATGGACGGACTGTGTGTGGGTTGCAAGCGTGGCGACGCGGGTTCTTGGGGTAACGGCATTTCTTCACACCTCAACACACGCGCCAGCGGCAGCCCGCGCGTTGGAGGAGCCGGCGACGACGAACTTCACCGGCGGGAAGCCTCAGCCACGCAGGAACTTCTGGTCAAAACGTCAACAGGGGCAACCGCTTGCGAGCGATCGCCCCTGTCGACGCGCATGGCACCCACCACCGCGCGTGCCCAGCTCCAGCCCGCCCGGTTACCTTCCCGGCTTTTCCGCGGCGCGCTTGAACTTGCGAGTCTCCAGCTGCGTCGCCAGCGCCTTGCGCACCGCCGAGTCGAACGTGTTGCGGTCCCTGAGCGCGTGTTTGGCGCGTTCGCTCATCTCGAATGCTTGGCGTTTTTGCTCCAGTTCCGCCATTTCCTTTTGCAGCCGCGCGCGTTCCGCTGCCTTCTCGCGCACGAACGCGTCGCGCTCCTCGGGCGCCAGCGCGGCCATCTCCGGCGGCAAATCTTCCGCCTTCGCCGCGCGAAAGCTCGCGCCGTTGAGCTGCACGGCGTCGACGGCGTCCCAATCCGCGTTGGCATACAGCTTGGCGGATGCCTTGACGGACGCCCGACCGACCGCTGAGCCCGCAGCCTTGGCGTTGCTGTCCTGCGCCATCTGCCGCGCTTTCTTCGCCGCGCCGGCCTTGCCGTAGCCGACGTAGGTTGCGCTCAACTTATCGCTCTTCTTGACAATTTCGTCGTCAAACGGCGTCGCGACGTGCAGCTGCGCCACGTTGGGATCGATGCTCAGGTAGACGCCGCCGCCGCGTTTTGCACCCTCCTGCCACCCGGTCTGCGCGCCTTCCACAAACGTGCCGCAATGGATGGTGTTGACGGCGACGTGGCGCGCGGCGGCTTTGGCGACCGACGCGTGAAAATCGACCGGTCCTTGGGTGAAAGGCTCGTTGCCGGCGATGAAAATGGCGCGGAAATCCTCCGGGTCGTCGCTCCAATTCAGCTCGCCGACAGCGCGGTCGATGACCTGACCGCAAAATTCATCGCCGCCGTTTGTCGTGAGCGCAAATAGTGCCTCGCTGATCACGTCCAAATCCGTTGTGAACGGGCTGACTTGCCGGATGAAGCCGTCGCTCGCCGCCAGCGACTGCTTGCCGTATTCGTACAGCGCGACCTGCACCAGCGGCGCCTCGCCGTGCTTTTGGTACGTGCCAATTTCCTCGACGATGCGCCACAGCTCGGCTTTGGCCTGGGCAATCAGGCCATCCATCGAGTTGCTCGTGTCGAGCAAGATCGCGATTTGCACGACCGGGCGCCGCGCGCTGGCCTGTGGCAGTTCCGGCAGCGGCGGCGGATGGGCGAACACGGGCGCGGCAGCCAGCGACAGAGCGACAAACGTTGCGGTGAAGAGCCTGGGGTTCACGGAGACCTCCTCGCGACCGATGGGTGTGGCCGCCTGAACCCTTCGACGCACTTGCGCAACAAACGATCTGAACATGCTGAACGCTTCCGGTCAGACCTGTTGCGTTTCGGACTGGAGCCCGCGCGCGTTCACGCCCGGTGGCACGCCGCGGCTGGAAAAGGCTTGATCTGGAACGTCGGTCGGCGTGCATGACTGGCTCAATACGGCCAGATCGCCTACAATCCCCCGCCGCCCGCGCTCCGGGCTGGAACACCGCACCGTCATGGCTTTTTCGATTCACCAACGCCCCGCCATGCTGCTCCGACTCCAGTCGGAGATTTTTGACATGGTCGTGATCGGCGGTGGGATCACGGGCGCGGGCGTGGCGCGCGATGCGGCGTTGCGCGGCCTCAAAGTCGCGCTGGTGGAGCGCGGCGACTTCGCGATCGGCACGAGTTCGCGCTCGTCCAAGCTGATCCACGGCGGCGTGCGCTACCTGGAAATGGGCGATGTGGCGCTGGTTTTCGAGGCCGTGCGCGAGCGCCAGCGGCTGATGCGCCTGGCGCCGCACCTCGCGCGCCCACAGTCGTTTCTGCTGCCGGTGTACGAGGCCCGCAAGAAACACAGTGTCTTTATTCTGGATGTTGGCCTGACGCTGTATGACCTGCTGGCGTCGTTCTCCGGCGTGATGCACCACCGCGCGCTGCGCACCAAGCCGATGAAGCGCATGGAACCACTGCTGAAATCGGCTGGGCTGGACGGCGGCGTGCGGTTCTGGGACGCGATGACCGACGACGGCCGGCTGGTCATGGCCAACCTGCGCGGCGCGGTGCAGGCGGGCGCGGTGCCGCTGTCCCGCGTGGCGTTTGTCGAGCCGGTCTGGAAGAATAACCGCTTGCTTTCCGTGCGCTTGCGCGACGAGCTGACCGGCCACACGTTCCTTGTCGCGACGCAGACCGTCGTTTCCGCGACGGGGCCGTGGACCGACGAACTGCACGGCAAGTGGCGCCACGCGCCGACCGCGCCGACGCTGCGGCCGTCCAAGGGCGTGCATATCGTGGTGCCGCGCGCCCGGCTGCCGCTGAGTCAGGCGGTGATGATGACGGCGGCCGATGGCCGGGTGGTGTTTGCGCTGCCGTGGCCGCACGCGACGGTGCTGGGTACGACCGACACGCTGTACCACGGCGACATTCGCGAGCCAGAAGCCACCTTTGCCGATGCGCAGTACCTGCTGGACACGGCGAACGCGCATTTTGACCTGCCGGATCGGCCGCTGGCGCTGCCTGACGTCGTCAGCTCCTGGGCGGGCATCCGGCCGCTGGTGGCGAATTCGTCGGAGTCGAGCTACAAAACCTCGCGGGAACATGTGGTTTCCACGGATCCGCGCGGGCTGGTGACCGTCGCAGGCGGCAAGCTGACGACCTACCGCGTGATGGCGGAACAGACCGTGGACGCCGCGCTGAAGCTGCTGCCGGCCGCGCTGGTGGCGGAGCTGAAGCCGAGCCCGACCGCGACGTTGCCGCTGCCGGGCGCGGACAAGCTCGTCGGCGTGATTCGGCCGCTGGAGACGCTGTCGCGCAAGCTGCAGAGCCAGCACCAGCTGTCCGAGGACGTGGCGTGGCACCTGACCCGCAGCTATGGCAGCGATGCCGAGGACGTGCTGGCGGCCTGCGATGCGGAGCCGGACGGACGCACGCCGATCTTCGCCGACCTGCCATACTTGTGGGGCGAGCTGGCGTGGCTGACGCGCGAGGAGATGGTGCTGACGCTGACGGACCTGTGCGTGCGGCGGACGCAGCTTTACTATCTGGCTGGCGAGCGCATCCTGACGGTGGCGGATCAGCTGGCGGCGCGGCTGGCGGGTTGGTGCGATGCGCCGCCCGCACGGCAGACGGAATGGATCGCCGAGCTGGCGGCCTTTGTTGCCGCCCGCAGGATTCGCGCTGAAGTCGCGACGGCAACCCCGGAGGCAGATTCCGCCCATGTCGCATGACCCGCGCAAGCCGCCGATCGACACCCAGGCTCCGCACGCGCTGCCGGATTTGCGCGCGGTGGTGGAAGTGGTCGAGGGCGCGTCGCGGCTGGTGCTGGAGCTGCTGCGCGACCCGATTCGCGACTGGGCCAAGGGCGATGCATCGCCGGTGACGAGCATCGACATCGCGGTGGACCGCTTCTTGTTCAAGCAGCTGCGGCCGCTGTTTCCCGCCGCCGGCTGGCTGAGCGAAGAGACCGCCGACAACATGGAGCGCTTGAATTACCGCTACTTGTGGGTCGTGGACCCGATTGACGGCACCCGTGCGCTGATCGCCGGCCAACCAGAATTCTGCGTGAGCGTCGGGCTGGTGGAGACCGGCGTGGGGCCGCTGCTGGGCATCATCGCGAACCCGTCGACCGGCGAGCTGTTTTACGGCGTCAAAGGCCGCGGCGCGTTTGATCGCGAGGGCGCGCGGCTGCGCGTCAAGCGCGAGTGGCACCCGGAGACGGCGAAAGTCCTGGTTTCCCGGAGCGATTTGGCCCGCGGGCTGTGGAAAGGTCTGCACGACGAACAGCACCTGCAGCCGCTGGGCAGCCTGGCGTACAAGATGGCGCTGGTGGCGCAGGGGCGGTACGACGGCCACGCGACGCCGGCGCCACGGTCGGAATGGGACGCGGCGGCGGGCTTGCTGCTGCTGGAAGAAGCCGGCGGGATCGCGACGGACGCGCATGGCCGGGGGCTGCGTTTCAATCAGCGCAAGCCGCTGTATGATGGCGTCGTCGTGGCGTCGCAGTTGGCGCACCCGCAGATGCTGCTGTGGGTGCGCGAATCCGCGCGGATTTGGCTGGCGCGGCAGACGGAGTGAAACGTGGGCGTTCGGCTCGAAACGATGCACGCTGACCGAATTCCAGCGTCACGGCCTCCATCATCCGCGGCGTGCCTCCCTCGGCGCACGCGCGCGGTCCCCGTCCGAAATGCAACCGTTCTGCCCGATGAAACGCGGTATTCGTTTTGGGTCAGCCTGTGTAGCGCGCGGCGGGCGTTGCTGTTGCTCGGTCTGCTCGCGGGCTGCGACCGGCCGTGCCGCGAGCTCGCCGACACGCTCTGCAGCCAACCGGGCACCGACGAAGCGACCTGCGACGCTTGGCGCGCGCGCGCCGGCCGCGTCCCCACCCAGACGTGCGAGCTCGCCTTGCGCACCTGGAAACGCGACCGGACCCGATGAACGAGCTGCCACCGACCAGCGATCGCCAACCGCCCGTCGGCCTGCCGCGGGAGCGCTTGATGCTGCCCGGTCCGCGGGCGCTGTGGTGGGTGCTGGCGGTGTTGAGCGTGTCGGTGCCATTGGCGGCACAGCTGCTGGGCGGTGCCGAGCCGATCACCGCCGAGCAGCCGGACGCGATGACCGCGGAGCTGCGCGGGCGGACGTTCATCTGGCGGCTGCTGACGAACACGCAGCCGCAGCAGCCGGCGGCGGCGCCAGTCGCAGACGCGCGGGTGAAAGCGGCGGAGGACAAGGACTGGCAAGAGCTCGTCGGGCGCGCGCGGCAGATGGACGCGGTTCACGCGGACAAGCCCACGGATGCGCGCGAACAGCTGGTCGTGCACGCGCTGGCGGTCGAGCATCCCGAGCGCGCGGTGGCACTGGCCCGCGAAGTGACGCTGCTGTCGGACGATACCCGCGCCGTGCTGACCGGACTGCCGGGCATACCGACGGCAACGGCGATGGACAAGCCGCGCGCGCTGGCGCAACTGCGTGCGCGCGCATTTGGCCACGGCTGGAGCACCTACCAGCGCGATCGCGCCAGGCAGCTGGCGTATGAGCGGCTGGATGACCTGGACGGGGCGCGCGCCATGAACAAGTCGCTGCGCGCGCGCGACAACCGCGTGGTGCCGGCGTGGTCCACCGCCGCGCTGCTGTTCCTGGCGGCGCTGTTTGTCGGCGGGACGTTCTGGGCGGGCGCGGCGATGCGGGCGTTTCGGGCGCTGCCGACGGGTCCGGCGGGCGCGCGCGGCTGGGTGCGCTCGCGCTATCCTGGGCTGCCGCGGGACCTGCCGTACATCACGGATCCGCTGCTGCCGTGGCTCGGTTTTGGCGGCTGGCTGTCGGGCTACTTGATGGCGAGCCTGGCGCTCGCGTCGCTGGCCGGCCAGCGGTCCATGTCCGGGCTGGGCGTGCTGTTCCAGGCCGGCGTAGGCGCGCTCACCGCGATCGCGGTCGTCCAAACGTTTGCGCGCCATCCACCGGGGCTGCCGCACGCCGCGCGCCTGGGGACGACGCCGCGTTCGCCGCTCGACCCGCCGCAGATCTCGCTGCCCCGCGCGTTCCTGGCCGCGCTGCGCGTGATGGCAGCGCTGTTGCCGGTCATGGCGGTCACGGTGCTGCTGCTGGCGGTCTTTGGCGTCATGACCGCCGAGCATCCGGTCTCCGGGATGGTGCTGAACGACGTGGATCCGCTGCAGCTCGCGTCCATCGGCGCCGCCGTCACGCTTGTCGCGCCGCTTGGGGAAGAGCTGATTTTCCGTGGATTTTTCTACCGCGCACTGCGCATGCGCCTCGGCGTCTGGCCGGCTCTGCTCATCACGTCGCTGGCGTTTTCGGCGCTGCATCCGTCGCTCGGGCCCTATCTCGTGCTGAGCGGCGCTTTTTGCCTGGCCTACGAGTGGACGGGATCGCTGTGGACGTCCATCTTGCTGCACGGCCTCTGGAACCTGCTGTCGTTTGGCGTGCTTATCGGCGTCGCAGTTTCCTGAAGGCGCGCGCCGGTGTGGCAGTCTGGTAACACGCCTTGACGCAGCGCATCCGCGACGGCGACACTCCCGCTCGGCCGTTTTTTGGCCCGGCGCGGCGATCGCGCAGCTTGGATGGATCGGACGATGAGCGAACGCAAGAAAGTGGTGCTGGCCTACTCGGGCGGTCTGGACACCTCGGTGATGTTGCACTGGCTGAAATACGACCAGGGCTACGATGTCGTGTGCATGACCGCTGACGTCGGCCAGGGTGAAGAGCTCGATGGCTTGCATGAAAAAGCTTTGAAATCCGGGGCAGTCGGCCTGCACGTCGTGGATTTGCGCGAGACTTTTGTGCGCGACTACGTGTTTCCCGCGCTGCAGGCCAACGCGGTGTACGAGGGCTATTATTTGCTGGGCACGTCGCTCGCGCGGCCGCCCATCGCCAAGGCGCTGGTGGAAGTCGCGATTGCGGAAGGCGCTTTTGCGATTTCGCACGGTGCGACCGGCAAAGGCAACGATCAGGTCCGGTTTGAGCTGGGCGCGTACGCGCTCAAGCCCGACATCCAGGTCATTGCGCCGTGGCGGACTTGGCCGTACCGCTCGCGGTCGGACCTGATCGAGTACTGCCGCCAGCACGAAATTGCCATTACCGCGACGGCGGAAAAGCCGTACTCGACGGACCGCAACCTGCTGCACATCTCGTTTGAAGGCGGCATCCTGGAGGATCCGTGGGCGGCGCCGCCGGATGACATGTACAAGCTGACGGTGGATCCGCGCAAAGCGCCGAATACGCCGGAAGATGTTGAAATCACCTATGAAGACGGCATCCCTGTGGCGATCAACGGCGTGACGCTCGGGCCGGTCGCGTTGCTGGAAGCCGCGAACGCGCTGGGCGGCAAGCACGGCATCGGTCGCGTGGATATCGTGGAGAATCGCTATGTTGGCATCAAGTCGCGCGGCGTGTACGAGACGCCAGGCGGCACGCTGCTGCTGCACGGCCACCGCGCGGTCGAGTCACTGGTGCTGGATCGCGAGGTGATGAGCCTGCGCGACGGCTTGGTGCCGCAGTTTACCCGCATGATTTACAACGGGTATTGGTTCAGCCCGGAGATGACGCAGCTGCTCGCTTTCATGCGCAACGTGCAAAAGGGCGTCAGCGGTGTCGCGCGGCTGCAGCTGTACAAGGGCAACGTCGTCGTCACCGGCCGGCGCGCGCGAAATTCCCTTTACAATCCAGAGTATTCAACGTTCGAGGCCGACCGGGTCTACAACCAGGCGGACGCCGACGGCTTCATCAAGTTGAACGCGCTGCGCCTGAAGCTGTCGACCTACCGCGATCGCGCCATGCTGGCCGACCCGACGCCGGATGTCACTGAAAATATTGGTGACATGCGCCGAGAATTCATCGAATAACGCCGACCGGCGCAGCAGTCCAACCGCAGCGACCACCACGAACGGAGCCCCAGATGAACGCTCGCATCAAGATTTTCGCGGGATCGAGTCACCCGCAGCTGGCGCAAGCCATCTGTCAGCATCTGGACTTGCCGCTGTCGCGGTCGGAGACCATCAAATTCAGCAATGAAAACCTGATGGTGCGCATTCAGGAAAACGTCCGTGAGTGTGACGTGTTCTATATCCAGACGTCTGCGCCGCCGGTCAACGAGGCGATCATCGAGACGCTGATCGCGATCGACGCGCTGAAGTCGGCATCGGCCTCGCGGGTGACTGCGGTGCTGCCCTACCTGTTTTACGCCCGGAGCGACAAGAAGGACCAGCCGCGGATCTCGATTACCGCCCGGCTGATGGCCGACCTGCTGCAGACCGCGGGCGCGGACCGCGTGCTGACGATGGACCTGCATTCTCCGCAAATTCAAGGTTTTTTCCGCATTCCGGTGGACCAGCTGGTGGCGTCGCCGATCCTCTGCGAACACTTGAAGGAAGGCGATCTGCGCGACACGGTGCTGGTCGCGGGCGATGTCGGCGAGGCCAAGGAGCTGGGGCGGTTTGCCAACGTGCTGCACTTGCCGGTCGCGGTTGTGGACAAGCGGCGCTACGGAAACGACGACCACGCGGTGGCGACCAACCTGATCGGCGACGTGGACGGCATGCACGCGATCATCGTCGACGACGAAATCGCCACCGGCGGCACGATCATCGAAGCCGCCAACTTCCTGATGGCGCGCGGCGCCAAGAGCGTCCGCGTGGTCGCAACCCACGGCGTGCTTTCCGGCCCGGCGATTGATCGCATCAACGGCAGCACCATCCTGAGCGTCATCGTCACCGACACAATCCCGATTCGCGAGAAGAAATCCAGCAAGTTGGAGGTCCTCTCCGTCGCACCGCTCTTCGCCAAAGCCATCCGGCGGATCCACGACGGCGATTCCGTGAGCGATCTGTTCTGATCAGATGCAACATCTCTGAACTTCAACCTTTTTTACAAGACCCCACCGTTGAATTGGCTTGACCGCCGCGGCGGCGAGCCTTAGCTTGGCAGCATGAGGAGTCGCGACCGCCTCCACGAATTTTTGCGCAAGATCTTCGCCCTGCTGATGGCGGCGCTGCTGACTTTTGCCCTGATGCTGGGCCTGGCGGAGCTGACCAACGGCGCGCCGGACGGCAAGCGCGGGCTGGCGTCCATGCAAGCCAAGCTCGCGAACGCCAAGGCGAACAAGCAAAAAGGCCCGGCGGCCAGGAACGCGCCCAAGCAGCGGGTACGCATCGCGATGGCCGCGCCGCCGCCGCCCAAAGAAGACAAGCCCAAGGAGAAGCCGCCCGAGGACAAGCTCAACGGCCAAGTGGTGGAGACGGCCAAGCCGCTGGTGGAGGAGGCGCCGCAAAACGCCAAGTATCTCGGGAAGTACGACGTCAAGACGGCGAAAGAGCAAAAGAGCAAGGGCCAAAAGACCATCGGCGCGAATTCCGGGCGGCTGGCGCTGAACGATCCGTCGGCGTTGCAGAGCCCGCAGTCGACGAGCAAGGATCCCACGCAAATTCCGCAACATGAGCACAAGCCGGTGGCGGGAAGCACGGGCGCGACGGGGCAGGAAGCGGTCAAGCCGTCGCCGGTCCTGGCGCCGGGCGTGCGGCCGGAGACGGAAGTGGGCGAGGCGAAGGCGCGCCCCAGCTCGCCGGTGATTGTCGGCGCGAACGATGGGCTGCTGCTGCCGTCGACTTCCGCGCGCAACGTGCTGCACAACATCCAGGCGCTGTCCGGCGCGCCGGGCGGCAACGACTACCTGCCGGACGTGGACGACGAAGGCGACACGAACATCTTGAATACACGGAAGTTTCGCTATTGGGACTTCTTCCAGCGCGTCAAGGACAAGATCGCCAACGAGTGGGAGCCCAACGAAGTCTGGCGCCAGCACGATCCGACCGGGCAAAAATACGGCGTCAAGGACCGCTATACCGTGCTGCGCGTGACGCTGGACCGCGAAGGTGCGGTCAAGAAAGTGCGCGTGATGCGCGAATCGGGTCTGGATTTCCTCGACGAGGAAGCGTCGCGCGCGTTTATGGCCGCCAGCCCATTTCCCAATCCGCCCAAGGGGTTGCAGAATTCTGCCGGTGAGGTGGACGTGCCTTTCGGCTTCATGTTCGAGATCTCCAACCGCCAGTTTCGCTTCCTGCCGCCGCGGATGTAGCCCCGCTTGACGCGCCGCCGCCGTCGGCCTTTCGTGGTTGGACGCCGGACCCGCAGCGCATGCGCCCGCCGCTGAGGATCATGGCCCGAATCGCCCGGTATTTCCTGAACTTTGCCACCCTGCTGGCGCTGCTGCTGCCGCTGGGGACGCACGCGCTGACCCCGCTGCCCGAGTACCCGGCGGCGGCGGTGGCGACGCGCCAGCTGCGCCTGGACGTGGTGCTGCACGACGTCGACGAGGCGCGGCGGCGGCCGCTGGAGAAGATGACGCGCCAGGCGCTGGCCGCGGTGCAGGCCGACCTGCAGACGCAGCTGGTGGGCGAGCTGCACGCGGATTTCGTCGGTAGTCCGGGCACTTTCGCGGATGTGATGACCGAGCATGGCGCGTTTGGCTGGCCGGAGTCCTGGATCTCCGGGCTGGCGCTGCTGGATCAGGACCGCATCATCGTCCAGGTGAACGGCCCGGGTGCGCTGCTGACCGGCGAGACCGTGCGGCATGAGCTGGCACACATCGCGATTCACGCGCTGACGGCTGGCAAGGCGTCCTTGCCGCGCTGGTACCACGAAGGGGTGGCGACCTGGCTGGCGGGCGAGGACGTGACCGCGCGCCTGCAGGAGGGACTGCCGGAGCTCGACGCGCACGGCACGCTGGCGCAGCTGGACAAGCGGTTTTCGGACAGCCACAAGACCGTGCAGACGGCGTACGCGACGGCGGCGAGCTTTGTGCGGTTTGCGCTCAAGCGTAGCGGTGGCGCCCGCGCGCTGCTGGACCTGCATGCGCGCATGCGCGCGGGGCTGGACTTTGGCCCGGCCTTCACGGCGACTTTTGGCATGGAGCCCGAGGCGTTGTACCAGCTGTACGGCGCGCTGACGGCGACCGCCGACGCCTCATGGCTCAAGCTGTTCAGCGAGAATACGCTGTGGCCGGTCGCGTCGCTGCTGGCCGCGCTGGGCCTGCTGTGGCGCGCGTGGCGGCGGCCGCGGCTTCGCGCAGAGCAGGGGCCGCTGGATCTCGAGGCGATTGCTTCAGCCGGTGAGCTGGCCGTGCGGCCGTGGCGGCGGCCGGATTTTCGCATGCCGCAGGCGCCACCGACGCCAGCCGCGGAGCCGGCGGAGCGGCCGCCCGAAGCGCCACAGGAAATCGTTGACACGCCCGCGGACACGGACCTATAAGCCGCCCACCGCGTCTGATTCGCGCATTTTTTGCCCATGTCCGCCAACGTCGTCCGACTCCAGCCGCACTTGCTTCGCGCCGCGCACTTGCGCGTGCTCGTCGCCGCTGTCGATCAGGCGCAGATGGCGTTTGACGATGGCGAAGTGCTGGTCGCGGCGGGCCGTTTCTTTGGGCGCGAGGCGTTTGCCTCCGCGGACGCACTGCAGACCTGGCTGGACGAACACGACGCGCACGCCCAGTTTCTGCCTTGGCTGCTGTGGGATTCCGACACGGACAACGGCGCGCAGCCACAGCACAATTTGGCCAAGCGGCTACGCCGACAGTTCCGTTCCGGGCCGGAAAAGACGGTGCTCAAGGCGCTGTGCGCGACGCGGCCGGACGTCTACGCGGTGTCGGCGGTCGACGGCAAGACGACGACGATGGAGCGGCTGCGCGATCGCGCCGAAGTCGTCGTGCATGAGCCGGTGCTGCGCGCGATGGCCGC
The DNA here is from genome assembly GCA_903929795.1 of uncultured Myxococcales bacterium. Classification (GTDB taxonomy): domain Bacteria; phylum Myxococcota_A; class UBA9042; order UBA9042; family UBA9042; genus CAIYBN01. The sequence goes on from CAIYWC010000188.1 coordinate 44,942, forward strand.
GGTGGGCGAAGTCTTTGTGGCGCGCGTGGTCGACGTCGGCGGGCTGCACCTGCTGGACGCCGTGCACGCGAGCCTGCCCGCGATGTGCCGCCCGGCGATGCTGCGCGTGGCTAAGCGCTTGGAATCGCTGCCCAATGAACGGCGCCTGCCGACGCTGCTCTCCGCGGCGAGCCGCAGCCTGAACCGCGTGCGGCCGACGCCTGCGCGGTTTGCCGGTCCCGCCGGCCGGATGCGCTGGACGATGGTTTTCGCCGTCGACGACACTGCGCGCGTCCAGGAAGCGCTGCGGCGCGCGCTGCTCGACGGTCAGATTGCGCGGCTTTCCCCCAATCGTTTCGCGGTGTTGGATGCGTCCATTGGGCCGATCGGCGCGACACTGCGGCTTTCCGGGACGCGTTTTTTCGCGGCGACGAGCGCGCCGGGCGGGATGACGCGCCTGCGCACCGGCCTGCCGCCGCTCATCGGCCTGCAGCCGCAAGCGACGCTTGTCCGCGATTTGGAACCGCTTTTTGACGCGCGGCGGCGCAGCGAATGGAGCTCGAGCGAGCTGCAGTCCGTGGCGCGCGAGTGGATGGGCGAGTGCCTGACGGCGTTTCAGGACACCGCGCAGCCTTGGCTGGACGGCGCGACGCCGCGCGAGGCCGTGCGCACCACCGATGGCCGGATTCGCGTCAAGGCTTGGCTGAGCCACGTTGAAATCGTTGGCGAAGTTGCGGGCCCTGGCTACAACACCGCGGTGCAGCGCCTATGGCGCGAGCTGGCGGACGCCTAAAGGCTACGAGCCCGCCGGCTCGAACGCTTTGCAGAACGCCGGCTCGCCTTTTTCATCCAAAATTTCAATCGGTTCCGCGCACAGAGCGTCGACGGTCCAGCCCAGCGTGCACGCGCGCTTCGACGGCCAGAAGTACGCACAATCGCGGCAACTAAACTGCAGGCGAAAGGCCGCGACGTCGGCGCGGAATTGCGCGTTCAGCGCGGCAACCGTCTCGCCCGCGGCGACGAGCTGCGGCTGAAAGAGCGGTCGGCTCACGGCATTTGCCCCGCGGGCGTCGCCGGCAGCGCCACATTGAGCAGCTTCGCCACCTGCTGGGTCAGCGCGACTTCCTCGTGCGACGCCGCCTCGCGCCACGCCTGCGCACACAGCGCCTGCGCGCCCGTCGGATGACCCGCCAACGCCCGAAGGAGCGCGGCACGCGGCCCCGACACTGTGGCGTCGATCGCCGCCAGCCCCGCCTGCCACTGCCCGGCGATCTGCGCCTTGAGCAGCCCCAGCGTGAGCCGCGCCTGCGCGTCGTGCGCCATCAGCGCCAAATCCGCCACGAAAACAATGGCTTCCTGCGGCTGCCCCGCGCGCACGCACGCGTCCACCGCCAGCGCGCGCATCGCCTGCGACGGCACGAACGTCTCCTGAATAATCTGCAGCGTCGGCTTGGGACCCTCGACGTGAGTGCGCAAAAAATGCGACATGCCTTCGACATCGCCGCCGCCCTTGCGCGTGGGCGCGTAAAACAGCGGCGCGGCCTTGCGAATCAGCTCCACGCGCAACTTTGCGACGCCGGTACACGCTTGGGAATAGCGCTTGTGCGCCGTGAGTTTGGAGAGCGGCAAAAGGACCGGCGCCAAGCTGTCGGCGTGCACGCGCAGCGGCTGCAGTCGGGCGATCAGCTCGGGATCGAGCCGCGCGGGCGTCTGAGCCAGCAATAGCCGAGGGAGCAGAAAGATCATCAATATCATCGCAAACTTGTGCATCGACTTCCTGTGTACGCGGCCGGCTTGACACTCCGGCGCAGTATCTTATCGTGCGCACGCTTTGCGGGAAAGGAGAACTGAATGACAGCATCGGCCATGATTCAAGTGCGCAACCTCGTCAAGACCTACGGCGACAAGAATGCGCTGAACGGCGTCAGTTTTGACGCGCGCGCGGGCGAAATTCTCGGGCTGCTGGGGCCCAACGGCGCCGGCAAGTCGACGACGATGAAGATCCTGACGACGTACCTGTCCGCGACCTCGGGTTCGGTCACCGTGGATGGGATCGACGCCGCCGTGAACCCGCTGGCGGTGCGGGCGATGCTGGGCTATCTGCCTGAATCGACGCCGCTTTACTCGGACATGGTGGTCTACGATTACCTGCTCTGGTGCGGCGAGATGCGCGGGCTGGCGCGCGCGGACGTGCACAAGCGGCTGACGGACGTGGCGCGCGTGGTCGGTCTGGAACACGTGATGGGCCAGGTCATTGGCACGCTGTCGAAGGGTTTCAAGCAGCGCGTCGGCCTGGCGCAGGCGATGCTGCACAACCCGAAAATCCTGATTCTGGACGAGCCGACGTCTGGCTTGGATCCCAATCAAATCATTGAGATCCGCAACCTGATCCGCTCGCTGGGCCAGAACCACACGCTGATCCTGTCGAGCCACAACCTCGCGGAAGTGCGGCAGATTTGCGACCGCGTGGTCATCATCCACCAGGGCGCGGTCGTGGCCGATGGCACGCTGGACGAGCTGGAAGGCCGCGTGGCGAGCCGCCATCATCTGATTGTCGGGATCGCGACGACCGCGACGCACGACGCGGACCGGCTGAAAAGCCTGCTGGCCGCGACGCCGGGTGCCAAGAGCGTGACTTTCAGCCATACGTCGCAAGCACCTGTTCCGACCGCGTTTTTCGACGTGGAAGCCGACACCGACATCCGTTCGGCGCTGTACGAGCGCATTCGCGGCGCGGACTTGACGCTGCTGGAACTGCGTCGCAAGTCCTTGGATTTGGAAGGCATTTTCCAGTCGCTTACCCACAGCGTTTAGACCCACCACGGTATTTCGCGTCACAAGAGGTTCACGACCATGAAGCCAGTTTGGATTCTCGCCCGCCGGGAAATGGCGGCGACTTTTGACTCGCCCATCGCCTACATCGCCGGCGCGCTGTTCCTGGTGGCGACCGGGCTGCTGTTTTTCTTCGGTTTGGGCGGCACGGACGACTTCTTCGCCGGGCGCGAGGCGACGGTTCGGCCGCTTTTTGAGTACGCGCCGTGGGTGCTGGCGGTGATCCTGCCCGCGGTGACGATGCGGCTGGTGGCAGAGGAGAAGCGCCAGGGCACGCTGGAGCTGCTGGTGACGCTGCCGGTGACGGATACGCAGATCGTGCTGGGCAAGCTGCTGGGCGCCATCGGCTTTTTGGTCGTTGCGCTGGCGATGACGCTCGTTCTGCCAGGGCTTGTCCTGGCGATCGGCCATCCGGATGTCGGCGCGATCGTCGGCGGCTACGTCGGGCTGCTGCTCATCGGGACGGCGTTCCTGGCGCTGGGGCTGATGGCGTCGACGTGGACGCAGAACCAGATCGTCGCGTTCATCGTCGGCATGATGCTGTGCATGTTTTTCTGGACGGCGACCGACGCGCTGCTGCGGCTCTTTCTGGACCAGCCGCCGCCGGAGCTGGCGCTGCTGAGCTTTCAGAGCCAGTTCACGGACTTCGCGCGCGGCGTCATCGATTTGCGCAATGTCCTGTATTTCCTGAGCGTCACGACCATCGCGGTGCTGGCGTCGACGTATTCGCTGCGGTCGCGCCACTGGCAGTAGGCGATCGGGCCACCGGACAGACCTGAAACGCGGTTTTTTCTGAGACGGGAGAGTGTCATGGCTGAGACAACCAAGAAGACGAACGGGCGCACGGACGCGCTTGTCCTGCTGGGCGCCGCGGTGGGCGTGGCGATCCTGGTCAACGCGCTGGCCGTGCAGTCGGCGATCCGCCTGGATTTGACGGACCAGCAGGTGCACACGCTGTCGGACGCGAGCGTGGCCGCGGCCAAGGCGCTGGAGGATGTGACGGTGACGGTGTACATCTCCAAGAAGCTGCCGGAGACGCTGCCGACGCCGCAGGGCAAAATGCCGCTGAAGGGCATCGACCGCGCGTTTCGCGACAAGCTGGCGGAGTACGCGCGCGCGGCGGGTGGCAAGTTGAAGCTTGTGTTTGCCGAGGACGGCAGCCCGAGCGTGGGCACAATCGAGGAGCAAGGCGAGGCGGCGAAGCTGGAGACGTTTTCCTCGACTGACGCGCAGGTAACCGGCAACACGCTGAAATTCCAGAAATATGTGCTGGGCGCGACATTCCACTACAAGACGGTCAGCGAGGTGATGCCCAAGGCGCTGAACCCGGGCTTCTATGAGTTCGAGATGACGCAGATCCTGCTGCGGCTCAAGGAGAAATACGAGCAGAGCCAGCTGATGAAGGAGCCACTGGCGCAAGGCAAGGCGGTGTTCGACGGCGTGAAGGCGTGCAACGAGGCGGTGCAGAAGGCCGCGAAAGTCGAGGAGAAAAAGGACGACGACGCCGGGCTGTCCCTGAAAGGCGGCAACGATCCGAACCAAAAGCGCGTGGCGGCGCTGCAGGCGGCTACGGCGGACCTGGACAAGGCGTGCGCGCCGGTGGCGGGTTTGGTGGCAGGCGACGGCGCGAAGCTGAAGGGCAAGAACCCGTTTGGCGACCATCTGGTGGACAACGCTGCGGAATTTGACAAGGCGTGGCAGGAACTGAAGCGCGCGGCGTCCGGTCAGGCACCGGCGGAGGGCCAGTTGCCGCCCGCGCTGATGGTCCAGCAATTGACGCTGCTCCTGGATCAGCTATTTCGCGAAGTGGACCGCGCGCACCAGACGCTGGCGGATAGCCCAGGGCGCAAGTCGATCGGCTTTTTGTGCGGCCACGACGAGTTTTGCCCGTTTGCCGAGAATAGCCCGCTGGTGGACCCGCAGGTCGCCGCGATGTTGGGCCAGAGCAACCCGATGATGAAGCAGATCGTGCAGGCGGCGACGCAGATCAGCCAGGCGGTGGACGAAACGAATGGCAAGATCGGCGACAACCTGTTCACCAAGCGCGGCTACTCGATTCGCCGCATCGGCCCGGACGAGGCGGTGCCGGACGACGTGGCGGCGCTGATTGTCTACGCGCCGCGCAAGCCGCTGGGCGAGTACGCGCGCTACCAACTGGACCAGACGCTGCTGGCGGGCAAGCCGGTGGTCGTGCTGGCGCAGTCCTGGCAGGTGGCGCTGCTGAACATGCAGGCGCCGGAGGATTTGGGCAACGAGATGCGCATGGATTGGTCGACCATGCTGCCGACCGCGAGCAACCTGGACGAGGTGCTGAAGGTCTACGGTGTGGAGCTGAGCAAGGATCCAATCCTCGATTCCAAGCATGTGGAGACCGTGCGGGTGACCGGGCTGGTGAACAAGGGCGGGCTGCAGTTCCAGACGCAGCAGGATTTTCCCTACGCGCTGATTCCGGTGGCCAACGATTTTGACCGCGGCCACGCGTTGACGCGCTCGCTGGCCAGCCTGTCGCTGCCGTACACGACGAGCGTGGAGCCGAGCAAGGAGCTGTTGGCGAATAAAGCCTTTGACGTCTCGCGGGTTGTGCGTTCGTCGGCGTCGTCGCTGCGCAAGCCGGGTCCGGTGCCGGTGCTGCCGCAGACGCTGAAAAAGCTGGTCCTGGACACGCCGCCCAACGGGCCGCACACGCTGGCGCTTGCGGTCCAAGGGCCGTTCAAGTCGGCGTTCACCGGCAAGGAGATTCCGAAGCGGCCGGCTCCCGAGGACAGCAAGGATCCGCAGAAAGCCGCACAAAAACCCACGGATGCGGAGTACGAGCTGGCCAAGCGCGCGTTCAAGGCCGAGGGCAAAGGCAAGCTGCTGGTCATCGCGTCGAACCTCGGCATTGAAGGCCTGAGCCGCGCCGACGTGTTGGCGGGCTTTGACCTGAGCAAATTTCAGCAGTTCAGCCCGGATTCCATCAAGGCGTTTACGCAATGGCAGGCAAATTTTCAGAACTGGCAGATTCGCATCGGCCAAATTTCGCACTTGCTCAATGAAAATCTGCAGTTTCTGTCGAACGTGCTCGACTGGGCCAGCGCGCATGAGGCGCTGGTGGCGATCCGGTCCAAGGGCGACACGCGCCGGCCGATGGACGACCTGGAGCCGGAGAAGCAAAAGGAGCTGCGCCTGGGCGCGCTCATCGGCTCGCCGCTGCTGCTGATTTTGTTGGGGCTTGTGCGCTGGCGCGTGCGGCTCCGGCGCAACCGATCGCTGCAGGCCTAACGCCCTACCAACGATTATCACAGGAGATTTTTCACCATGAAGCGCTCTACGTGGCTGACGCTCGCGGCTTTTGTGCTGTTGCTGGGCCTCTGGTTTGCGAAAAGCCGGCCGCACAAGGTCGATGCGCCGCCGCCGCTGTCGGTGGACGGCTACATCGGCAACGTCGGCATCGAGGAGGCGCGGACGCTGGGGCAAAAGCAGCCGGCGCCGTACACGCATATTGCACTGACGCGAACCGACGGCAAGGGAGGCAAGCAGCTGATTGAATTGGACAAACAGGACACAGCCAAGCTGCCCGAGGCCAAGCCGGACGCCAAGACGCCGCCGCCCGAGGCCGTGTGGCTGGCGAAGCGCACGGTGGACGGCAAGACGACGACGTGGAAAGCGCAGGGTTTCCGGGCGACGTCAATGGCGGAGCAGCTGCAGCGGTCGATTCGCTCGAATTTCGCAGTGAAAATCGAGGCAAAGACCGCGGCCGAGTACGGCCTGGACCCGGATCACGCAATTGACGTCGAGTTGACCGGTGGCGGCAAACCGGCGGTGAAGCTGCGGATCGGGCTGCTGCAAAAAGCCGAGAAAGACGGCGACGCGACGACGTGGGTCGCAGATCCGGCGCGCCCGGACGTGGCCTACCAGCTGACGGGACGCGATCTGCGGACGGCGTTTGACATCAGCTGGAATGACTTGCGCGACAGGCAGTTGCTGACGTTGGACGTCCCGGCGGTCGATCGGCTGGAGCTGGAGCGTCCGGGCCAGACGCCGCAGCGCATCGTCGTCACGCGGCCGCCGCTGGGCAGCGACAAGAACGCCGAGCGCCCGTGGACGATTGCCGAGCCCGCGGGCGTGCGCGCGGGGGACATCGACGACTGGTTGAAGGCGCTGGAACGGCTGAGCGCGGCGGAATTCGTCGCGACAAGCGAAGAAGCCGTCAGGTCGAGCGGACTGGACACTCCGGACGCCGCAAAACTGACGATCGCCAATGATCGGGAAACTATCGTGGTGGTGTTTGGTAAATCCGATGAGTCGCGCCCGAATAAAGAGACGTGGGTTCGCGTGGTTGGACGCGACGAAGTGTACCGCGTCGGCAGCTACCAGCGCGACCAAGTCCTGCTGTCGCTGGCGCAAATTCAGGATCGGCACCTTTGGGCCGGGCGCACCGCCAAGGACCTGCAATCGTTCACAATTTCCGGACCAAACGGCCATTTCAAGGCAGACCACGGCGCCCATGGCTGGCAGGCAACGGCGGCGGAAGAGCCTGCCGATCCGAGCAAAATAACCGCGTATTTGGAGACAGTTGCGGCGCTCAAGGTCGACCTGAACGCCCAATTGCCGGATGAAGCCGCGATGGACAACCCGCAATGGTCGATCCGTTGGACATTTTTGGATGGAATTCAACGTGTTATTCTCAGCAAGGAAGTGGCGGGCAACGTTTACGGCAAGCTCTCGACCGCGGACGGCGCGACGGCGCTTTTCAAGCTGACGGCCTGGAATGCCAAACAGCTTGCGAAACAACCTTCTGATTTTGCGGCACATTCATCGCCATCCGGGGCGGCCGACAGCGACCACGCGCCTGCCCCCGCGCCACCGGTGCGTGCGCCGTAAGCGCGGATGCGGGAACAAACCCAATCGCGGACATCCCGAATGGACAAATCGCTTGCAATTGCACCTTTGTCTTGGTAGGTAGGTCCGCATGATCGAGTTGCAGCGCGTCAGCAAGAATTACAACCACCTTGAGCAGCCAGTGACCGCGCTGCACGAGATTGATTTGTCCATTGGGCGCGGCGAATTCGTGGCTATCATGGGGCCCTCGGGCAGCGGCAAATCGACGTTGCTGAACTTGTTGAGCGCGCTCGACAAGCCTTCAACCGGGCGGATCCTGCTGGCTGGCGCGGATATTGGCACGATGTCGGACGACGCCGTGACGGTTTTTCGGCGCGAGAAGATCGGGCTGATCTTCCAGTTTTTCAACCTGTTGCCGACCATGACCGCGGTGGAAAACGTGCTGCTGCCGGTGCTGCTCGCGCGGCGCGCGGCGGACGCGGACCGGGAAAAGGCCGTGCGACTGCTGGAGCAGGTCGGCCTGGGCCACCGGCTAACGCACAAGCCAAGCGCGATGAGCGGCGGCGAAATGCAGCGCGTTGCGGTCGCCCGCGCGTTTATGACGGAACCACCGATTCTGTTGGCGGATGAACCGACCGGCAACCTGGACTCCAATTCCGGCACGGAAGTGCTGCGCTTGCTGCGGCGTCAGGCTGAAGTGCATGGCACGACAGTGGTGATGGTGACCCACGACGCCAACGCGGCGCGGGTCGGCAGTCGGCTGATTGTCATTCGAGACGGACGCATTCAATCCGATGCACCCGTTGCAACAAGCGCCCCCAGCGCAGGTCCGGCGGTTCATTCGCCGGAGCAGGGAACTTACGCGGCCCCAACCGCGTAAATCCTTGATCACATGTGTGTTGGACGACCTGTCTCGTCCAGTTCAATGAGCGACGCCTGGCCCAGGAAATCTGCGCGATTTCTGCGCGGGAGTGCGACCGATGCGCCAAGGCGCACGGGGACTCAAGACAATTTTCGGTTTGCGCGGAGCTTGCCGCGTGCGTGTGTGGGACAGGCAGCAAAAGCTCCGGAAAACAGTGAGAACAGACGAGGTCAACATGAAATTGGATTTGCAATTATATGGAATTGCCGTCTCCGCGACGCCCACGGGCGTGACGCTTGTCGTAAACGGCACGACGCTGCGCTTCAGTAGCGCGGAATTTAGCGCGCTGGCCCATGCGCTTGCCTCGATTCAGGACATCCTGGGCAGGGCAACAGGGACGCCAAGCGGCGCCGAACCACCGGCCGTGACGCTTGTCGCCGAGGAAGCTGTGGTCGCGTCGGACCCGGCCGCCAAGCGGCGCGGTCGTCCATCCAAGGCCGAGGCGGCCGCTCCGGTCGCGGCGGTGCCAAGCGCTGCACCGATCACGACGGCGAAAAAACGCGGACGCCCGCCCAAAGGTGCTCCCGCGGCAACGCCCGCCGCCGCTGCGACGCCCGCGATTGCCGGGGCGCCTGCGGCCAAAAAGCGCGGTCGTCCGCCCAAGAATGCTGCGATTTTGGCTGTTGCAGCTGCTGCCGCCGCCGGTTCGGGTGCGCCGAAAAAGCGCGGTCGCCCGCCCAAGGCCGCCGGTGCACCCGCTGCGGCGCCAGTTGTCGCCGCCGATGCTGGACCCAAACGCCGGGGTCGCCCGCCCAAGGCCGCCGGTGTGCCGGCAGCCAAGGCCAAGTCCGCGGCTGCTGTTGCGCCGGCAGACGCCGCCAAGCGCGGTCCCGGTCGGCCGCGTACGGATGGCACGGCCGTGGGCGCGCCGCGCCTGGTTGAACTCGTCGATACCTGGATGGCGGAGAATCCTGGTCCCAAGGCGATGGCCGAGCTGACGGCCGCGGCCGAGAAGCTGGGTTGGGTGGAAGGCGGCAACGCCGCCGAGCTGCTGGAGCGCCACGTGTCGCGCGCGCCCCACCTGTTCGTGCGCATGCCGGACGGGCGGTTTCGCCGTCGCGCCGACAAGACGCCGGTGGAAGCGCCCAAGGCCGCCAAGGTGCTTCGCCGCCGCGGTCAGGACGAGATCGCGATCGTCCGCGTGGAAGCGCCGGGGACCTGAACCGCCGACGCCTGTGGACCTCTTGCATTGTGGACTGGGACCGCGAGCGTGTTCCGCAGGTGGCACGCCGCGGTTCGAGAACGGTCGATCGCCAACTTCGGTCGGCGCGTGTCGCCTGCAGCGCGTTTGGGGTGGAAACCGGTGAAGACGGGTTCTCGCAGGCGTTCACCCCGAATGCGGTGCGAAATCCATGCGCGACGGCAAGCTGAGAACCGGGTCAGGCGAACGATCGCCGACCAATGCGGGCAAAAAGCGCCGCTTCGCGCAGGCGAAACACCAGCTGCAGCAGGCGATCCTCGTCGGCGGACTTCAGCTCAACGAACTCGAGCGCCAGTTCCCGCCCGGAATCCGGCTGCAGCACGCGCACGACGCGCGCCAGCGCCGTAATCGCGCCCGCGCGCCCCTCCGACTGCTGGCCCGTGCGCAGCATGACCTCCAGCAAGTCGCCCGGCGTCGCCGGCAGATCCGTCGCCACGCGCATGCCCGAGGCGGACAGCTCCACCGACATGACCTGGAACGCACCGCGCGGCTGGCGCTGTGGCGTCATCCGGACCTCCAGCTCCGAGGTCGCCCGGACGAACTCGCGGCGCTCGCCGTCACGCGGGTCCTGGAGCGACACCAGATAATAGCTGGTCGGCAGGACTTCTTCCACGCGCATCGGCCAGCGAAACAGGCGCCCCTGCTGGGAAAACAGCACGTCCGCCTCGCCCTGCGGCTCCACGCCCCACCGCCGTTCATCCGACTTGCGCGGCACAATCAGCGTCGACGGGGTCACGCGACCGGCGCGGGCGACGTGCGTGACCGGACGGCCACCGACGCTGACGAGCACCGTGATCTGGCTGCCTTCACTCGGGCGGACGGGCGTGTCGGTCAAGGGCAGCCTCCAGGGCGCGGTTCAGCTACGCGTGACCGGCGAATTTCCGCAGGGAAAGCACGAGGTTTTTCAGGTCCGCCGTGCGCGCGGTGCACGCAGCCAGGCCATCCTGGAGCGTCGAATACGCCTCGCCGCGCTCATTCTCGTCTTCGCTGGTCAGCTGCTCAACCGCATCGGTCACCGTCATGAATTCATTGCGGAAACTCGACGCCACGTCGTTGAGCTCTTCAATCAGCCGCGCCAGTTCCGGCGACGGACTTGCGGCCTGCGCCACCTGCAGCGCGGCGATCTGCGCCTGCAAGTCCTTGATTTGCGCGTGTAGACTCGCAACTTCGGCGGCATCCGCCTTGCCGGTGTCCGCGCCCGCCCGCGCCTCCTCGGCGTCGCGCAGCAGCTTCTGGATGCGCTTCATATTCGCGCTTGCCGAGGCCTCCAGCTCGCGGTTTGTCGCGGTCAGCCGCTCCACTTGCGCACGCAATTTGTCGCCGTCCGCCGGGTCCGCCGCCAACGCCGGCTGCGCCGCGGGCTCCACCGCTGCCACCTGGGCCTGCAGCGCGGCGATCTGCGCCCGGGCCGTGTCTGCGTCCTGACGCGCCTTGAGCAGCTGCTCAGACGTCTCCGCCGCGCGCGCTTTCTCCGCTTTGAGCTGCGCCTGGGCCAACGCCAACGCCTCGTCGTCCACAGCCGGTGCGGGAGCGGGAGCCGCTTCAAGTGCCGCCAGACGCGCCTGGGCCGCCGCAGACGCCGCTTCCGCAGCATCGGTCCGACCGCGCAGGAATCCGGCCAACTCCTCTGCGTTGCGTCGGCCAGCGCGCGCTTCCTCAAACTTTTCGCGGGCTTCTTCCAGTTTTGCCGTCGCGGTCTCCGCCGCGCGCTGGGCCTGGGCCACCTGGTCGTGCAGCGCGGTGAGCTCCGCCAGATCCGCGGACGGCACCGCGGCAACCGGCGCCGCCTGCATACGCTCGAGATCTGCGCGCAGAACCGCCAGATCTGCTTGCGTTTCCGTGAGTTTCGCTTGCGCTTCGTCGCGCTCCACTTCGACGCGCTGCGCCTCCGCCTGCCACTGGCTCGCGACCTCGATCTGCTCGTTGAGCTGCGCGTCCAGCCGCGCGATCTCCTCATGCAGCTCGGCAGTATCCTCCGCTGACGGCACCATCTCCGTCGGCGTTCCCACATCGGCCAGCCGCCGCGAGACGGAGTCCAGCTCGATCTGCAGCTGCTGAATCCGCGTGTCGCGATCGCCGACCGAACGGTTCAAATCCTCAATCATGCGCGTCTGTTCGGCCACCGCGCTGCGCAGCTCGGCGAGCAGCGGTGCATCGGCCGTGTTCTCGCCACCGGTCTGCGACGAGCGCCTGCGCAACGTCGGCGGCGGCGGCGGGGGCGGCAACGGCGCCGACGGACGGTTGCCGGGCGGCGGCGGTGGCGGCGCGCCACGGCTCTCCGCGGGCGGCGGCGGGGGTGGCGGAGGAGGAGGCGGCGGAGGCGGTGGTGGCGGTGGTGGTGGCGGCGGTGGCGCGCTCTGGGAATACTCCCAATCGGCAGAAGCAAAGCGCGTGGCCTCGTCGCCCGCTCCGTCCGGATACCCGTAGTTACCACCGCCGTAGCCACCGCCGGCTGTGCCGCGCGCCAGATCCTCGGCGTCATACGTGAAAGCCATCTCGAAGTTGCCGCACAGCAGCGTTTCGCCGCTCTGGACCTGGACCGGAACCTGGGCTTCAAGGCGCTGGTTTTCGTAAAACGTGCCGTTGGACGAGCCGTTGTCCTGCAGCCAATAGGATTCGCCGTCAAAGAAGATTCGCGCGTGCTGGCGTGAGACGCTTGGATTGGCGGTGCGGATCGAGCAGGTCCGGTGCCGTCCGACCATGACATCGGGATTTTCCGGCCCGATGACGATTTCGAGTTCTTCGCCTGCGTCGCCCAAATATCGGATTACGGCCACAGCTTCCTCCCAGAAATCAATGCCTTGCCTGATGGTCGCGGAGCCATGACGCCGAAAAGGCGGGCATGGGCCGAGGACGCGGTAGAAGGTAGCAGAGGAAGGCTGCCCCGACAACCGCACAGCAATCGCGTTTCCGCAGCGCCGGATGCCTTGACAGCGCAAACGCGCCACCTACTTTGGAGTCAGCCGGGCGAGAATAAACGGCTGTAAATACAGCATATTAACACCAAAGCATGGGTCTTTGGTCGGCACAACACTACCAGGGAGCAGGACAAAATGGGCAAGATCATCGGCATCGACCTGGGTACAACGAACTCGGTCGTCGCGATCATGGAAGGCGGCCAGCCGGTCGTCATCGCCAATCAGGAAGGCGGTCGCACGACGCCGTCCGTGGTGGCGTGGAATGACAAGAGCGAGACGCTTGTGGGGCAGATTGCGCTGCGTCAGGCGGTTGTCAATGCACGCAACACGGTGTATTCGGCCAAGCGGCTGATTGGACGTAAATTCAACGAGGTGGGCGAAGAAATCAAGCGCCTGCCGTACAAGGTGGAGCCGGCTGACAACGGCGACGCGCACATCGTGGTCAACGGCCGCAAGATGTCGCCGCCGGAAGTGTCCGCGAAAGTGCTGGCGAAGCTGAAGGCCGCGGCGGAAGCCTACCTCGGCGAGCCGGTGACGCAGGCCGTGATTACGGTACCGGCATACTTCAACGACAGCCAGCGCAACGCGACCAAGGACGCGGGCAAGATCGCCGGTCTGGAAGTGCTGCGCATCGTGAACGAGCCGACGGCGGCGGCGCTTGCGTACGGTACGGACAAAAAGGGCGACGAACTCGTTGTGGTCTTTGACCTCGGCGGCGGCACGTTTGACGTGTCGATCCTGGAGATCAGCGATCACGTCGTGGAAGTGAAAGCGACCAACGGCGACACGCACTTGGGCGGCGATGACATCGACAATGCGATCATCGACTTCCTGATCGCCGAGTTCAAGCGCGATCAGGGCATCGATCTGGGCAACGACGTGATGGCCAAGCAGCGGCTGAAGGAGTCCGCGGAAAAGGCCAAGATTGAGCTGTCGCAGGCGACGGAGACCGAGATCAACTTGCCGTTCATCACGATGGACGCGACGGGTCCCAAGCACCTGCAGGTGAAGCTGACGCGTGCCAAGCTGGAGTCGATCTGCGAGGCGCTGTTCGCGCGCGTTCTGGAGCCGTGCAAGAAAGCCCTGAAGGACGCGGGCAAGACGGCGAAGGACATCGACGAGGTGATTCTGGTCGGCGGTTCGACGCGCGTGCCGAAGATCCAGGAGATGGTGAAGACGTTCTTTGGCAAGGAGCCGAATCGTTCGGTGAATCCGGATGAAGTGGTGGCGCTGGGCGCCGCGGTGCAGGCCGGCGTATTGGCGGGCGACGTCAAGGACATGCTGCTGCTGGACGTGACGCCGCTGTCCTTGGGCGTGGAGACGCTGGGTGGGATCATGACGGCGCTGATCAAGCGCAACACCACGATTCCGCACCGCAAAACCGAGACGTTCTCGACCGCGGACGACATGCAGACCGCCGTGACCGTCAAGGTTTATCAGGGCGAACGCGAGATGGCGCGGGACAACAAGCTGCTCGGCCAGTTCAACCTGGAAGGGATTCCGCCGTCGCCGCGCGGCGTGCCGCAGATTGAGGTGACGCTGGACATCGACGCCAACGGTATCCTGAACGTCCACGCCAAGGACAAGGCGACCGGCAAGGAGAACAAGATCACGGTCCAGGGCGGCTCCGGCTTGTCCAAGGACGACGTCGACAAGCTGGTCAAGGAGGCTGCCGCGCACGCCGAAGAGGACAAGAAGGCGCGCGAGAAGGTCGAGACCAAGAATCAGGCGGAGGCGACGATCTACCAGGTTGAAAAGACGCTGAAGGACAACGGCGACAAGCTGCCGGCGGCGGACAAGGCCACGGTGGAGGCGGTGCTGGTCAAGGCCAAGGAAGCGCTCAAGAGCGAAGACGTGGAGCAGATCAAGGCGACGCAGGAGGAGCTGAAGCAGGCGACGTTCAAGCTGTCGGAAGCCCTCTATGCGAACGCTACGCCGCCCGCCGGTGGGGAAGCGCCTGCCGCCGAGGGTGGGCCGGCCAAGAAGGACGGCAGTGACGTCGTGGATGCCGAGTTCGAGTAGATAGCGCGGCGAATCCTTCGGCAAACCCTTGATTTTTCGTGGTTTGCCGGAGGTTTGGCTGATGAATGACAGCTCTCCAGCCGGCGGCTCGTTCGGGCCCAGACAGGTGATGCGTGGCGACGAAAAGCGACTACTACGCCCTCTTGGAGGTTGCAAAAGAGGCAACGCCCGAGGAAATCAAGAAGGCATACCGCAAGTTGGCGATGAAACATCACCCTGACCGCAATCAGGGCGACAAGACCGCGGAAGAAAAGTTCAAGCAAGTGTCGGAGGCCTACGCGGTCCTCTCCGATCCGGAGAAGCGCAAGAAATACGACACCTACGGTTCTGCGGATGCGTTCTCGCAAAATGTCTCGTCGGACGACATTTTCAAGGATTTCAACCTTGACGATATCCTGTCGCAGTTTGGCATGCGCAGCAACGGCTGGGGCAACTTCAAGGGCCGGCGCGCGGCCGGGGGCGCGGGCGGCAATCCCGGTGGCGGCGGTGGCGGATCGGTCTTTGACGACCTGTTCGGTGGCGCAACTGCGACCCGCGATCGCGTGCCGCGCAAGGGTCAGGACGCGGAAATGCCGCTGACGATCCCGTTTCACGACGCGATGTTCGGCGGCGAACGGCCGATTGCCCTGCAGATTGACGGCGAAGAGCGCCGGCTGACTGTGCGCGTCCCGGCTGGAATCGTGACCGGCAAGAAGCTGCGCGTCAAAGGCGAGGGCCACAAGGCGCCGGGCGGGCGCGGCGATCTGCACCTGCTGGTGACCGTCGAGGAAGATCCGCGTTTCGAGCGCAAGGGCGATGACTTGCACACGACCGCACACGTGCTGCCCTCGACGCTGCTGCTCGGCGGTTCGGCGGACGTGGAGACCTTGCACGGCCGCAAGCGCATCAAGGTGTCGGGCGGGGCGCCGTCGGGTACGCAGGTGCGCGTGCGCGGTCAGGGCGCGCCCGTGCTGGGCAAGACTGGGACGCATGGCGACCTGTACGTGCGCCTGGAAGTCCAATTCGAGGCTCCGCTGACGGATGAACAGCGCGTGGCCGTGGAGCATTTGCGCGAGCTGGGCCTGTAGCGCCCTTGACACAATTCTCCCGCAGACGGACAACCACCGTGCGCAGTTTTTTCGCGCCGGAGCCACCGCCATGCGCCTTTTTTCGCCCTTTCGCCTGATCGCCGCCTTCGCGTGCCTCGCCATTCCGCTCAGCGCGCTGGCCGGCGGGGACGCGACGCTGACGCTCAACGATCCCGCCGGCGACGACAACGGCCCCGGGACGTACAAATACCCGACCGCGCCGGTCTACACCAAGGGCAGCTTTGACTTGCGCAAGCTGGAAATTATCGACAAGGGCGACAAGGTCGAATTCCGTGTGACGGTCGGCGCGCGCATTGAAGATCCTTGGAATTCCAAGGATTGGGACGGCAACGGCTTCTCGATCCAGTTCGCGCAGATCTACATCGACCTGGACCACGAGGCGGGCAAAGGCTTCACGGGGCCACTGCCGGGTCTCGGTTCGCTGAAATGGGCGGACGACGAGGCCTGGGACAAAGTCGTGCTCGTGTCACCGCAGGGCCGCGCCAAGCTGTCGAGCGAGCTGCGCAAGGCCGGCGCGATGAAGCCGGACATCATCATCCCGACCGTCACGCGTGCGCAGGGCTCGACCCTCATCGCGACGGTCCGCAAGGCCGACTTGGGCAATACGCCGCTGAACAAGTGGGGCGTGAACGTGGCGATGCAGTCCAACGAAGGCTTTCCGCTGTCCAGCGACCTGCTGACGCGGCCGGTCAACGAGGTCGGCGGCGAGCACCGTTTTGGCGGCGGCTCCGACGGCGACTGCGATCCGCAGGTCATCGACATTTTCGCCGGCAAGGCCAAAGGCGATCTGGCGGAAGTTGGCGACCAGCACCGGGCTCTGGCGTACAAATGTGGCAGTCAAATCGCGCACATGCCGATGATTTACCCGGGTCAGTAGCATGGCCAAATCGATGCGCGACAGCCGGCGCTTGCTGGCCCTGCTCTGCCTTGCGTCTTGCGGCTTCGCCACCGCGGCGTGGGCGGACATCGCGAAATTCGAGATCGACGGCCGCATTTACACAAAGCACATGTACCAAAACGACGACAGCCAGGGGATCTTGTCCCTCGGCAACCCGTTTTGGCCCGACAAAGTCTCCGGCCACAACGGCGTCGGCACGGAATTCGAGCTGTCTTTTCGCGGCAAAGTCAGCGACTACGTCGAGGCCGGCGCGCGCGTTGCCTCGCGTTTCGGCATGCGCTGGCAGGACTGGTGGGAATCGGGCGCGAGCGATTTCGGCGGCCAGGAGAACACGTCAGGCGACTCCGCGGGCATGAACCGCGCCGCCTACATGCAGCTGCGCGGGTCTTACGTCCAGCTGAACGTGCGGCTGCCGGGCGTCGACTGGGTGCGCGTCGGCAGCTCCGATTTTGGCATGTTCAACTCCTGGACCGTCGGCAAGGTGCGCTACATCGACCGCGACAACGGCCGCGGCTACTTCGCGTCCGGCCACTTCGGCAAGCACGACGAATTCCAATACCACGTCGGCATCATCGCGATGCCCAAGCTCTTTGTCGGCCCCGGCTGGTCCACGGGCTTGGGCGATCCGGACCTCGGCGCCAACGCGTTCTGGTCGCGCGACTGGGCCTACGCCGCGTCCGTGCGCTGGCAGCCTTCCGACGAGACAATTGTGCGTTGGGTCGCTGATTTTACACAGGATTTGGAGACAGACAAGGCGGATCCGGACGCCGTCGGCTCGACCAATCCGACGTGCCTGGACCAGCTGGGCAACCCGATCCCGGGCTGCGTCATCGACCACGCCGTGAGCATGCTCTCGCGGTACGCCAGCTGGAACACGACGGTCGACATCGACCAGACGTTTTTGGACGTCTGGCGCATCCAGGGGCTCCTCGCGCTGAGCGGCCAGCGCATTGACCCGACGCTGACGTCGAACGGGGTCGCGCTCAACCAAGGTGTTTTCCCGATTGTTTACAAGGACACCGACGCGTTTGCCGGCACGCTGCGCATTACCGGCAATGACCCCTGGGGCGTCGGGCTGACGCTGCAGGGCGAATACTTCAACATCGGCCAGGACTACAACGCCATCTTCGGTGCGCGGCGCGAGGCGGACGTGCTGTTGACCGACGGCCTCGTCGGCAACGGCGGCCAGCTGCCGACCATGAATCTCGCCAATGAATTCATTGACTTTGACGACGCGTGGGTCGAGAGCTGCATCGGCTGGCACGGCGGCACGGGGCTTGCCACGTGGGAAAAGGACGAGACGCGGCTGCAGGCGGAGTACACGTTCATCACCTACAACCAAAACACCCAGGGCCGCGACGTGGACAAGGTCTACCCGACCTTCCTGTTCAGCGAAGGGTTCACCGACACCGCGGTTTATGACTACGCGAACACGCTCGACCGCGGCCGCGACCCGCGCTCGGTCTTCAAGCGCGACCAGGATCGCCACACGCAGATCGCCATGACCAACCTGCGGCAGCGCTGGCCGGACGCGCATGGCCTGGAGCTGGAGGCCAAGCTGAAGTACATCAGCGACGTGGACTACCGGCGGCTGAACGGTCCGGGCGCGCTAAATGACGATTATTACGGCAATATTTTTATCGCCCGGGCCAAGCTGTCGCTGCCGCTGTGGGACGGCGTCAAGGTCGGCGTGCTGGGACAAATCGATCACTGGGACGAGCAGCACCGCACCGGCACACCGGAGCTGGGCTACGGCAACGACGTGACGGACAAGCAGACCGCGGCGTTTCTGACGTCGATCTATTGGCAAGGCGTGAAGATCAGCTACTATCTTGAATATATTCACAAATTTCAGGATCGCGAGCGCGAACCGGATCAGCTCTGGAACATCGTCCGGTCCAAAGCGACGATCGAAGCCGCCTGGTAGTCGGGGCCTGGATGCCCCAGCGCCGGCGGATTCGGTTGACGCGCCCGCGGCGATAGGCGATCCAGTGGACGCGGACTCAGCCGTCCGCGCAGTTTCGGAGGCGACATGGACCCGATGGACGCAGCGTTCGGTGGCGCGCGGTGGCACGACCATCAGGCCGCCTTCCGTTTTCGCATCGACTTCTGGTTTGACAGCCAACTCGCCGGCGGCTTCCAGTCCGTCGAAGGCATCCACACGCAGGTCGAAGTCATCGAGTACCAATCCGGCCGCGACCTCTATCCTCGGCAAATTCCCGGCCGACCCAAGATCACACCGGTCGTGCTGAAGAAAGGCTACGTCAACACCGCGATCTTGTGGGACTGGATCAAGGCGACGATGGACGGCAAATTCCGTTTTGAAAACGCGAGCATCGTGCTGATGGACGACTCCGGCCGATCCGAGCTGGCGCGCTACAACCTGGTCGATTGCTGGCCTTCGCGCTGGGCCGGCTGGCAGTTGGACGCGAACTCCAACAACGCCATGGTTGAGGAATTCGAGCTGCAGGTCCGCACGATCGACCGCATCTCCGCGTTTGACAAGACCAATCTCGCGCGCGCCGCGACGGCCAAAGCCACCAAGCTGGCGGGCAAGATCGGCTAGTACCTCGTCACACGGGTTTCGATCAGTTGGCGGGCGACCGGTTGTCCGCCGAGTTCACGTCAGGATTGGCAGCTCGGACGCGGCTACAGTCAGGCGAATGCTGCGCGGCATCCCCGGTTCACGCGTGATCAGCTCTA